>NZ_SSNA01000169.1:0-90000 GCF_004799445.1 Bradyrhizobium sp. | reverse complement strand
GAGAGTAGGTCGCTGCCAGGCCTGCCAAGGACAAAGCAATTCCTCTTTACGTGTCACGATCAAACGACAACGCCGCTTTCCCTCCGGGAGAGCGGCGTTTTTGTTTTTGGCGTTTTGTTTTTGGCGTAATATTTTCGACGCCGGCCGGCCCAGGGGTTTTCCGCCGGAGGAACCGGGACTTTGCCGAGTTCATGGGCCGTTCATTTCGACAGCCTTACTGATCCCACCCCGGAAGCCGAAAAACGTTTCCACAGCCCGAGGAGCCCCCCATGCGTGAATTCGTTCGTCCCGTCGCCGCCGCGTTGAGCGTTGCCTGCCTCGCGGCTTCCCTGACCATCGCAGCCACCGGCAGCGCCCTGGCGCAGGCCAAGCAGCAGATGGCGCCCAGCCAGGCCGCGCCGCAGCAGCCGCCAGCCCTGAAGCAGATCGCGCTGACCGAAAAGCAGATCGAGGGCGTGATCGCGGCCGCCAAGGACATGGACGCGATCACCGAGAAGCTGTCGGAGAACGCCAAGCCGGATCCCAAGGTCACCGCGCAGCTCGAGGCCGTGGCGAAGAAGAATGGCTTTGCCAGCTACGATGACTACAACACTGTCGTCGATAACATCAGCATCGTGCTCGGCGGCTTCGATCCGGCGACCAAGAAATATGTCGGCACCGAAGCCGTCATCAAGGCGCAAATGGCCCAGGTCCAGGCCGACAAGAAGATGTCCGCCAAGGACAAGAAGGACGCGCTCGCCGACCTCAGCCAGGCCTTGAAGGCTCCCGAGCCGCAGATCGAGAACAAGGGAAATATCGATCTCGTCGGCAAATATTACGACAAGCTCGCCGCCATCCTGGGCGACGACCAGCAGTAAGAGCGTCTCGCCGGCGGCATCCGCAACCATCGTCTCTGCGCCCGATCGATCGCCGAAGCCGGCACCGGCTATCATGACAAAAGCCCCGGAGCATGCTCCGGGGCTTTTTCGTTGCGGGTATCGACTTCAGGTGCGCGTGCGCATCCGCATCATGAAACTGTCGAAGCTGAGCTCGGCCACCTGCATCCACATCAACGAATCGCTGCGATAGGCGGTCAGGCTTGCGTACATCTTGCCGAAATGCGGATTGCTCTTCGAGAGCTCCGCATAGATCTCGTTGGCGGCGCCATAGCAGCTCTCCAGCACCTCCTGCGGGAACGGGCGCAGGATCGCGCCCGCGACCATCAGGCGTTTCAAGGCTGGCGGGTTGACGTAGTCGTATTTGCCGGTGACCCAGGTAAAGCAATCGTTCGACGCCGCGGTGATGGCCGCCTGATAGGCCTTCGGCAGCATGTTCCATTTCTGGATGTTGATGACATTGTGGCCCTGGCCGGTGCCTTCCCACCAGCCCGGATAGTAGTAGTATTTCGCGACCTTCACGAAGCCGAGCTTTTCGTCGTCATAGGGGCCGACCCATTCGGCGGCGTCGATGGTGCCTTTCTCCAGCGCCGGATAGATGTCGCCGGCGGCGATCTGCTGCGGCACGCCGCCGACTTTGGCGATGATGGTTCCGGCGAAGCCGCCGACGCGGAATTTCAATCCCTTGAAATCCTCGATCGTCTTGATCTCCTTCCGGAACCAGCCGCCCATCTGCGCGCCGGTGCTGCCGGTCGGAATCCCCAGCACGTTCTGCTCCCGCAAGAGGTCGTTGAGCAGGTCCTGGCCGCCGCCCCACAGCAACCAGGAAATATGCTGGCGGGTGTTGAGGCCGAACGGCAGCGCGGTGCCGAAGGTGAAGGCGGCGTTCTTGCCCCAGTAATAATACAGCGCGGTGTTGCCGATCTCGACCGTGCCGTTCGACACCGCGTCGAGCACCTGCAGGCCCGGCACGATTTCGCCGGCGGCAAAGGACTGGATCTGAAAACGGTTGTCGGTGAGTTCGGCGACGCGCTTGCAGAAATATTCGCAGCCGCCGTAGAGCGTATCCAGCGACTTCGGCCAGCTCGCGGCCAGCCGCCATCTCACCTCGGGCATCGATTGCGCGATCGCGGGCGCGGCAACGGTGCTCGCGGCAAGGCCGATGCCGCCGGCTTTAAGGAATTCACGACGTTTCATGCGCTTCCCCTCTGTTGGTGCCGATCACTCGACGAGGGACAACGATCTTGACTGTCGCTTTTTGTTTCGCCGACGGCTGACCTTGAACGGACGTTGCGGAATGCAACCCCGGATCGCGGTCAGGATGACCAATCAGGTCCGGGGAATCAAGGGTGGTATGGCGTTACGCAGTTGCGAGAAACGCGCCGCGCGCTTCATTGCGCCGCGCCGAACTTCGCTTCCATCGCCCGCCGCGTCCTGACCGTTTCGTTGCTCGCATCGATCTCGACGTCGCTCCAGCGCACCACCGTGCCATGGGCGATGTCGTGCTTCAGCTTGACCCCGTGCGCTAGCCCGATCGGCAGCGCGCCGGCCTTGAGGCTGGCCGCGGCCGGCAGCAGTTTGCCCCACACCGTATAGCCGCCTTCGCCGTCGAGCATTTCGCCCGCGCGCAAGTTCCGTTTTGCCACCGAAGCGACGTCGCCGCGGAACCCGTGCGGCTGTCCGGTTGGTTCGCCGCGCAGCGCCGCCGACAAGATCGAAATGTTCAATTCGAGCCCGATCAGATGATAGGGCTTGTACATCGCCGCATAGCGGCCGCTCGAATCGGTCTTCAGCCCGTATTGCCTGAAACAGTCAGCGGCATAGTCGTTCGGCGCTTCCAGCACGACATAGACGCCCCAGCGCAGATCGCGGAACACCGGACGGCCGTCGCGCTCGAGCGACGACACCACTTCCACCAGGCCCGCCTTCTCCAGCACGCCGCCCTTGTCGTGGGGCCGCATCACATGCGGCAGATCGTCGACGCCGCAGGGCGGAAATTTCAGCCCCTCGGTCGGCACATCCAGCCCCGTGGCATTGGCGATCGCCGCCATTTCGATCGCCGATTTCGTGCCGTCGAGAAACGAGTTGAACATTTGCGGATTCATGCCGGCCGATTGCGCCTCGTCCGCCGATAGCCCGTAATGGCCCCAGACACCGGCCGGCGTCACGTCATGATACGCCGGCAGGTATTTGGTTCCCTTGCCGGCGGCGACCACCCGAAAACCGGTGGCGCGCGCCCAGTCGACCATCTCGGCGGTGAGCGCCGGCTGGTCGCCATAGGCCAGCGAATAGACCACGCCGGCCTGCCGCGCCTCCTCTGCGAGCAGCGGCCCCGCCAGCACGTCAGCCTCGACATTGACCATGACGATGTGTTTGCCCGCCGCGATCGCCGCGCGGGCATGCCGGATGCCGACGGCGGGATTGCCGGTGGCTTCCACGATCACGTCGATATTCCCCGATGTCGCCTTGGCCGCGTCGGCCGTGAATGTGGTCGCGGCAATCCTTGCTGTGTCCCAGCCGACGGTCCGGCACGCCTCGCGGGCCCGTTCCGGATCGAGATCGACGATCACCGGCACCTCCAGCCCCGGCGTATGCGGCACCTGCGACAGGAACATCGAGCCGAATTTGCCGGCGCCGATCAGCGCGACGCGGACCGGTTTGCCGGCGGCGCGGCGGGCGTTGAGAAGATGAGAAAGGTTCATGGAAGGGGATGTCCGGGAAGCCGACGGGTCGCGGACGCGGTGCAGCGCTCACGCGCTGCTCCGCAGAGCCGGGACCCATGGGAATGGTGGGTACCGTGTAGGCCCCGGATCAGCAGCGCACCACGCCGCGAGAGCGGCGCGCTGCGCTGCGTCCGGGGCACGAGAGCCACCTTACTCCGCGGCCTGGCGCTGGGCGCGCGCCAGCCGAAGCAGCGCGTCGTCATCGACCGTCTCGATCGCCGTAAAATCGCGGTGGGCGATGTATTCCGGCCGCGTCGGAGTGCGGATGTAATTGGAGACCGCGTTCAGCGTCAGATAGACGATCTTGCGCGGATAGGGCGTGATGTTGCCGGCCGAGCCGTGCACCAAGTTGCCGTGGAACATCAGAAGGCCGCCGGCCTTGCCGGTCGGCGCGACGATGCCGCCTTCCCTGACCAGCCGCGTCACGGTTTCCTCGTCCAGCGTCCACAGCGGATAGGAGGTGGTCGCAAGATCGTGCGAGGCCTTGAGGTCGCCGGCGTGCTGGCTTCGCGGCACCAGCATCAAGGGCCCGTTGATCGGCATCACCTCGTCGAGAAAAATCGCGATGTTCATCGCGCGCGGCTCTCGCATGCCGTCGTCGCGCTTCCAGGTGCCGTAGTCCTGATGCCACTGCCAGACGTCGCCGGTGAAGGCCGATTTGGCGTTGATCTTGTATTGGTGCATGTAGACCTTCTCGCCGAAGATCTGCTCCACCGGGTCGATCATGCGCGGATGGGCGCCAAGCAGGCGGAACGCCTCGTTATAAAGATGGGCGGCAAAAGCGGTGCGCGGGGCGCCGCTCTTCTCGCGCCATACCTCCGGCCGCTTGGTGTCGTAGATGCCTTCCGCCTCGCGCGCCAGCAGATCGACCTCTTCAGGGCTGAACAGTTCCGGCAGAAACAACCAGCCGTCCCGGTTGAAGTCGTCGATCTGCTGCTGGGTCAGCTTCATGGCGGTTCCTCCTGATGCTGTTCGGGTCAAGCCCCTATTTTGTTGCCGGCAGGATAACACCGGGAAGAGGGGTTTACCAACCCGCGCCGCGGGTACCGCCATGACGGTGCAGCGCGATACGAACCATATCCAAACGATTTCATCGCGCCCCACGCACCGCGGCCAGAAGAGATAGTTCGTCCGCGGTCGAACCATCTTTGAAAATGGCGCGGTAGAATGGCAGCCCGCTCCAATGCACGAGGGTGACATGATCAAACGACTGCGCGTGGAACCAATATCGAACTATCTCGAACGGCGCCGCAAGGGTCCGATCTACCCCGTAATCGTCGCCAACGGCTTCGTCTATCTGTCCGGGCTGCCGCCTTTCGACCCCGAGACTGGCGACGTCAAGCCGGCCCCGTTCGAGCGCCAGGCTGAACTCGTGCTCGATCAAATGAAGCTGTGCCTGGAGGCGGCCGGCTCGTCGCTTGCGCAAGTCGTCAAATGCAACGTCTATTGCACGCCAGATCCATCGCATTTCGACAAATTCAATGCAGTTTACGCACGATATTTCCCGACCGAATCGCCCGCCCGCATCTTTCTGCACGTTCCGTCATGGCCCGGGCCGTTCGACGTCGAGGTCGATGCCGTGGCAGTTATTTAGGCCACTTGGCAAGAAGCCTTTCTCAAGGGCGATGACAAATCACCCAAATGATATGCCGGCTTTTTTCATCGGGCGGACGAGTTCCCCCGGAATCCGGGTGGATCGCAACAATTTCCAAGCCTAGATTTCGAACCAGCATCACGCTCACAGGACGGGGCGATCGGATTAGGAGCCAGCCATGACCGGCTATTGTTTTGCAATCTTCGAAACCGCGATCGGCGCTTGCGGCATCGTCTGGGGCCCGCGCGGCATCAACGGGGTGCAGCTGCCGATGGGCAACGAGGGCAAGACCCGTTCCCGCATCGTCCAGCGCTATGGCGACCTCGCGGAGGCGGAGCCGCCGGCTGAGGTGGAACGCGCGATCGAGGGGATCGTCGAGTTGCTCGCGGGCAAGCCGAACGATCTCAAAGACGTCGTGCTCGATCTCGACGGCGTGCCGGAATTCCACCGCGGCGTCTATGACATCGCGCGCAATATCCCGCCGGGCAAGACGCTGACCTATGGCGACATCGCCAAGCGGCTCGGCGGCGTCGAACTGTCGCGCGATGTCGGTCAGGCGCTCGGGCGCAATCCTTGTCCGATCGTGGTGCCATGCCACCGCGTGCTCGCCGCCGGCGGCAAGCCCGGCGGATTTTCCGCCAATGGCGGCGTCGTCACCAAGCTGAAGATGCTCGCCATCGAAGGCGCGGTGGTCAATCACACCCCGAGTTTGTTTGACTGAGCTGTGTCAGTTGCCTAGTGCCTGATGGCTTTTAGTTGAATCGGCGCATGCGCGAGTTCGGTCACCTCGCCCCGCATGCGGGGAGAGGTCGATCACGAAGTGATCGGGTGAGGGGGACTATCCGCGAGTCTGGTTTCGACGAGAGTCCCCCTCACCCCAACCCTCTAAGAGCGAGCTTCGCTCGTCTCGACCCCGCAAGCGGGGAGAGGGAGCAGCGACTGATCGCCGCTGCACCTCAACCTAAACTCATCCCGCTCTAGCTTGCCACTGCTTCGCAGCTAAATCCGTCGCCCAGGCGCCGGATTTTCCCGGTCGAGGGCGAGGGGAAATGCGCGGTGCAGCACAGCGTATCGGTGTCGCAATAGCGTTCCAGGAAATGGCGCCGCGTCGCGGCGGCCTGCGCCTGATCGACATCGAATTTGGCCGACAGGTGGGGATAGCGCGCCTGCAGCGGCGAGTGCATCAAATCGCCGCTGAAGACCGCGTCGTCCCCGCCGCGGCCGAAAGCGAACCCGACATGCCCCGGCGTATGGCCCGGCGTCGGCAGAATGCGCACATGATCGCCGATCTCGTAATCGTTGCCCACGATCTCGGCCCGCTGGGCTTCGACCACGGGCAATACGCTGTCGCCGAAGGGCGGCACCGGGGTCTTGGCGTTCTGCTCGGTCCAGTAATCAAATTCGGCCTTGCCGAACACGTAGCGCGCGTTGGGAAAGGTCGGCACCCAGCGGCCGTCCTCCAGCCGCGTGTTCCAGCCGACGTGATCGACGTGCAGGTGCGTGCACATCACGAAGTCGATATCCCCGACCGAAAAACCCGCAACTGCCAGCCCGCGCATATAGGTGTTGTCGGTCTTCATGTTCCATTTCGGGCGCAGCGGCCGCGGCTTGTCGTTGCCGATGCAGCTGTCGACCAGGATGGTGTGATGCGGTGTCCTGACGATATAGGACTGGAAGCAAAGGATCAGAACGTCATCGCCGTCGAGCGCGCCCGCCTCTCGCATCCACGGCCTGTTCGTCGCGAGCAGGTCCGGCGTCAGCGCTGGCAACAAATCCAGCGCCGGCAGGAAGGTGGTTTCCTGCTCGATGATGCGATGGATGGTGAGATCGCCGATGGCGAATTTGAGACTCATGACAGCTTCCTGGCTCAGGCCGGCGGCGGCACCGAGATCTTGACCGAAGGCCGGCTCAGCATGCGTTCGTGGAACGCGTCGAGCTTCGGATAGGCTTTGCGCCAGCCGCAGTCGGCAAAACGGAAATCGGCATAGCCGAGGACGCAAGCCAGCGCGATCTGCGCGATATCGAGCGGGCGCGACAGCATGTCGGGCTGGTTCTCAAAGCGCGCCATTCCGTTCCAGGCGCGATTCCAGTGATCGTCGGCCCATGCCTGCCAGCGCAGCGGTTCCGGCCGTACCATTTTCTCGTAGCGGCACAACAGCATGGAATCGAGCATGCCCTGCAGCAGCGAATGGTCGCTCTTGACCTTCCATCGCGTCGCGCCGGAGGCCGGAATAAGCTTTCCGCCACCGGCGAGTTCGTCGAGATATTCGACGATCACGTAGGAATCGAGGATGACGTCGCCATTGTCCAGGATCAGCACCGGCAGTTTTTTCACCGGCGTGATGCGCGAATAGTCGTCGTTGGGCTGGCCCGGCGCCACCGCCGTCGGCACGAATTCGATTTTGTCGATCAGGCCGAGTTCTATCGCGGCAATGCGGACCTTGCGGGCGAACGGCGAGGCCGGAGAGAATGTGAGTTTCATGCGAGTTTCCCTAAGCGGTACTAAAACTGAACTTCGTCATTGCGAGGAGCGAAGCGACGAAGCAATCCAGTTTTCCTCGGTACCCCTTGGATTGCTTCGCTTCGCTCGCAATGACGCCTCTATGTGCCCGCGAGGATCACGCCGCGATGATTTGCTGGCGCTGTTCGCCGAGCCCCTCGATGCCGAGCGTGACCACGTCGCCGACGTTGAGGAATTTCTGCGGCTTCATGCCCATGCCGACCCCGGGCGGCGTACCCGTCGCGATGATGTCGCCGGGCATCAAGGTCAGGATTTCCGAGAGATAGGAAACGATCTTCTTGACGCCGAAGATCATGGTTGCGGTCGAGCCGGTCTGGCAGCGCTTGCCATTGACGTCGGTCCACATCGGCAGCTTCTGCACGTCCGCGATTTCGTCCTTGGTGACCAGCCAGGGGCCGAGCGGGCCGAACGTGTCATGCGACTTGCCCTTGGTCCACTGACCGAGCCGTTCGATCTGGAAGAAACGTTCCGACACGTCGTTGCAGACGCTGTAGCCGGCCACGTAATTGAGGGCGTCGGCCTCGGAGACGTATTTGGCGCGGGTGCCGATGATGATCGCGAGTTCGCATTCCCAATCGAGCTTGGTCGAGCCGCGCGGCTTCTCGACCGCGTCGTTGGGCCCGCACAGGCTGTTGTTGGCCTTCATGAAGACGATGGGTTCGGTCGGAAGCTGCATTCCGACTTCCGCGGCATGGTCGGAATAATTCAGGCCGATGGCGATGAATTTGGGCTGGCCGCCGACCGGCGCGCCGATCCGGGGGTTGCCGCCGACGGCGGGAAGCTTGGCGGGGTCGAGGCCGGCGATCTTGGCCAGCGAGGCCGGCGAAAAGGCGTCTCCGGCGAAGTCCTGGAGGTGCGCCGACAGATCGCGCAGTTGACCCGATTTATCGACCTGGCCGGGCTTCTCCTTGCCGATTTCACCATAACGAACAAGCTTCATTTGCCATCACTCCCTGGGGCGGTTCCGTTGCTTGGATGCTTCATGGAACAGGGCGCGGTGAAATTCAACTGCTGACTGGCCGAGGCATTGCAGCCCCTCATAAGGGGCTGGCTCGGGACTACTCCTAAACGACGAATTTGAAGGCATCGCCGTCGCGGTGGATATGGCCGGCATTGAAATGCCCGCCGATCACCAGGACCGGTCGATCGGCAAAGCGCGCGAACAAATCGCGCCGGGTCGCGGTCGACTGCACGGGATCGGAATCGGCGGTCGAGGACCAGTCGAGATGCGCCATCTGGCAGGGATGGTGGGCGTCATCGCCGGTGAGCAGGCCCTCTTCGCCCGCGGATTTGATGTGCACGCTCAGATGCCCCGGACTGTGTGCCGGGGTCGGAATCAGGGTGATCTCCTCGCAAAGCCTGATGTCGCTGGCGACCAGTTCGGCCTTGCCGGCATCCATGATCGGCTTCACGGAGTCGTGAAATACCGCCGCTTTATCGGGCTCTACGCTGTGATCGCGCCAGTACTCGTCTTCGGTGCTGCCGAACACATAACGCGCATTCTCGAAGGTGGGCACCCATTGACCACCTTCGATCCGCGTGTTCCAGCCGACATGGTCAACGTGCAGATGCGTGCAGAGCACGGTGTCAATGCTGTCGGGCGGAAAGCCGGCCGCAGTCATGGTTTCGAGGAAGGGCGTTTTCCGGTTATTCCAGGTCGGCACATTGCGGCCCTCTTTGTCATTGCCAAGCCCGGTGTCGACCACGATGCGACGCGTCGGGGTTTCGACCACCAGCGCGTGGATCGACATCTTCAGGCGGCCTTCCTCCGTCGCGAAATCGGGGATCAGCCACGGCAATTTCCGGATTTCTTCATTGCTGGCCAACGGCAGGATGAATCGGGTGCTGCCGACCGTCTCCAGTTCGACGATTTTCGTGATTTGAACCCGGCCTACGGTCCAGCGCATGCGGCGTTTTCCCCTCGCGGCCAAACCGGCGCCGGCTGAACGTCAGCGCCGGCGCCGTCCGGCTTGATCTACAGCGTGCCGGGGAACGCGCCGCCGTCGAGCAGGATGTTCTGTCCGGTGATGAAGCCGGCTTTGGCGCCGCACAGAAACGCGCAGGCCAGCCCGAATTCCTCGGGCTCGCCGAAGCGGCCGGCGGGATTGAGCTTGGCGCGCTCCGCCAGCATGGCGTCGATGCTAACGCCGCGTTTCTCCGCTTCCGCCTTTGCCACCGCGCCGCGCAGCCGATCGGTATTGAACGGGCCCGGCAGCAGGGCGTTGATGGTGACGTTGTTGATCACGGTCTTGCGCGCGACGCCGGCGACAAAGCCGGTGAGGCCGGCGCGGGCGCCGTTGGACAAGCCCAGCACCTCGATCGGCGCCTTCACCGCGGCGGAGGTGATGTTGACGATGCGGCCGAACTTGCGCGCCATCATGCCGTCGACCGTGGCCTTGATCAGTTCGATCGGGGTCAGCATGTTGGCGTCGAGCGCCTTGATCCAGTCGTCGCGGGTCCAGTTGCGGAAATCGCCGGGCGGCGGCCCGCCGGCGTTGTTGACCAGGATATCCGGGTCCGGACAGGCCTTCAGCGCGGCTTCGCGGCCGGCCGGCGTGGTGATATCGCCGGATACTTCGGTCACGGTCACGCCGGGATAAAGTTTGCGAATTTCGGCGGCGGTTTTGGCGAGCGCTTCGGCGCCGCGCGCGGTCAAGGTGACATCCACGCCTTCGGCGGCGAGCGCCATGGCGCAGGCCCGTCCCAGGCCCTTGCTGGATGCGCAAACGATGGCGCGGCGGCCTTTGATCCCAAGATCCACTGTCTCACTCCCGTCGGTTCAGATGATTTTTGTTATCCGGTCCGGCCACTGTAGCCAAGCCCGCCGTCTCTGATAAGTGACCGGTTCCTGCCGAAATGCATATCAGAGGTAGTCCCAGCCTCAAATCCGCCGGTCTCTTTTCAGGCGATCGATATAGGCCACGATATCAGGGGGCAGGGACTTGAAGCCCCGCTGCCCGGCCACCGACAGCAGCGGCCGCAGCCGCGAACCTTTCAGGTAGGCTGGCTCGCGATCCAGCGGCACGAACTGCTCGAAAATCAGGACAAAACCGACGGCGACAAGACCGACGCGCACGGCGCCAAGTGCTGCGCCGGCGAGGCGATCTCCGACGCCGGTCTGCGGTCCGACGGTGTCGTCGAGCGCCATTCGCATGATTTTTCCGAGCACGATGCCTGTGACCAGAAAAATACCGAACAACAGCGGCGAGCTCTGCGTCAATGGCGAACCAAGCTTGCTGTCGGTACCTACCGAGACCAGCGACATCACCCAGACCGCGATAGGCATCGCGAACAGATAGGCCAGGATCGTCACCGCGCTGCGCAGCAATCCGGCGTTGAAGCCGCTGACGGTAGCGACAACCAATGCGAGGAACACAACTGCGTCGAAGCTGTTCATAGGCGAGAATTCTCTGCCTGTTTTGCGGTGTGGCGGGTTGGTCAACGAATCGGGTTTGCGATCCCTAAAATCGTCTGTATCAATATCTCCGCACGGCTCACCTCGCGGAGTTGGCTATGGCCGGTTTATTCGACGTCAGTAAAGAAATCATTCTTGTTACCGGCGCTTCGCAGGGGCTGGGCCGGCAATTCGCGCGCGTGCTGTCCGCGCATGGCGCTTCGGTCGCGCTGGCGGCGCGCCAGACCGCAAAACTGAAGAGCCTGGAGGACGAGATAGGCGCCAATGGCGGCCGCGCCGTCGCGGTACCAATGGACGTGACAGACATCGCCTCGATCGGCAAAGCGATCGACGCCGCCGAGGCCGCGCTCGGCCCAATCAGCGTACTGGTCAACAATGCCGGCATCGCGATTGAAAAGCTCGCGGTGGATCAGACCGAGCAGGATTGGGATTCCGTCATCAATGCCAACCTCAAGGGCGCGTATTTCGCGGCCACCGAAATGGCGCGGCGAATGATCGCGCGCCAGCAGGAAGGCAATATCGTCAATATTGCCTCGGTGCTCGGGACCGGCGTGATGAAATTTCTCTCGCCCTATGCGATCTCCAAGGCCGGCATCATCCAGGCCACCAAAGCGATGGCGCTGGAATGGGCCGGCAACCGCATCCGGGTCAATGCGCTGGCGCCGGGCTATATCGATACCGAAATCAACCACGATTTCTGGTCGACGCCCGGCGGCGAGAAACTGACCAAGCGGATTCCGCAACGCCGGGTCGGCGCCGAGTCCGATCTCGACGGCGCCATCATGCTGCTGGCCTCGACCGCCTCGCGCTACATGACCGGCAGCGTCGTTACCGTCGATGGCGGGTTTTTGCTGACGTGATGCTTCGCCCGCGTGTGACCGTCATCCTGAGGAGCGCGCCTTGCGCGCGTCTCGAAGGATGAGCCCCGGACTCGTTGGCATCCTTCGAGGCGCGCAAGAGCGCGCACCTCAGGATGACGCTGTCCTTCAATCAACCCGCGCGCAGCTCCGCCTTGATCATGTCGGCGGCCTTCTCGCCGATCATGATGGTCGGCGCGTTGGTGTTGCCGCCAATCAGGCTCGGCATGATCGAGGCATCGACGACGCGCAAGCCCTCCAGCCCGTATACCCGCAGTTTCGGATCGACCACGGCCAGGGGATCGTTGACGCCCATCCTGCAGGTGCCGACCGGGTGATAGACGGTATCGACATTCTGGCGCAGCACTTTTCGAATCTCGTCGTCGGTCTCGACACCTGCCGTGACTGCATCGGATTTTTGCAGCGCCTTGAGCGCGGGCGCGTCCAACAGCCGCTTCGTCAGCTTGAAGCCGGCGACCATGGTGTCGAGATCGGCCTCCTCGCCGAAGAAGTTCGGATCGATCGCGGGCGCGGCATGCGGATCGGCGCTTTGCAGCCAGACGCTGCCACGGCTTTTCGGGCGCAGCACGCAGACGTGGCAGGAGAAGCCGGTGCCCCAGCGCGGCTTGCGGCCATGATCGGCCACCATCGCCATGCAGAAATGCAGCTGGATGTCGGGTACGTCGAGGTCGGGCCGGGTCTTGAGGAAGCCGCCGCATTCAGCGACGTTCGACGTCATCGGCCCGCGCCGCTCGCGCCGGTATTGCGCGATACCCTTGAAGATCCGTGCGATGCCGCCGAACGAAAGGCCGGCGAAGTGCGGCGCGTCGGAGGTGAAGCCGAACACAAAATCAGGATGATCCTGCAGGTTCTGTCCGACGCCGGGCAAATGATGGGTGGTCGCGATGCCGTGTTTCGCCAGCGCGGCGCCGTCGCCAACCCCTGAAAGCATCAATAGCTGCGGGCTCTGGAACGTGCCGGAGGACAGGATCACTTCGCGGCGGGCGCGAATTTGCCGGATCTCCTTGCCCTGCCGGAATTCGACGCCGACGGCGCGCTTGCCCTCGAACAGGATGCGGGTGGCGTGCGCGTGGGTCTCGACGCGCAGATTGGCGCGGCTGGCCATGAAGGGGTGAATGTAGCCACGCGCCGCACTCCAGCGCTCGCCGTTTTTCTGCGTGAGCTGATAGGCGCCGAGACCTTCCTGCTCCTCGGCGTTGAAATCCTCGCGGATCCGGAATTGGGCCTCGCGCGCGGCCTGCAGATAGATCTCGCGCACCGGATTGTCGGTTCGCGATCCCGTGACGTGGAGCGGTCCGCCCTTGCCGTGATACGCGCCGTCGAGGTCGGAATTGTCTTCCGAACGTTTGAAATAGGGCAGCACGTCGGCATAGGACCAGCCGGTGTTGCCGAGCGAGGCCCATTGGTCGTAGTCGCTTCGGTGGCCGCGGATATAGACCATCGCGTTGATCGCGGACGAGCCGCCGAGGCCCTTGCCGCGTGGCTGATAGCCGATGCGGCCCTCGAGGCCCGCCTGCGGGACGGTGTCGAACGCCCAGTTGTTGACCTTGCCGGCCACCATCAGGATCAGCGCGCCGGGCGTCGTCACCACCCAATTGTCGTCCTTGCCGCCGGCTTCCAGGAGCGCCACCGAGGTGGCGGGATCCTCGGAGAGCCGGCTGGCCACCGCGCAGCCCCCGGAGCCGCCGCCGACGACGATGAAGTCGAATGTATCCATCACGCGTGTCCCCCCACATTTGTCATTCCGCTTTCTCGTCATTGCGAGCAGCGATTTCAGCCTCCGTCATTCCGGGTCTGCGCTTCGCGCATCCCGGAATGACGATTCGCTACGACATCCATCGCAGCAGCTTTTCCAGCCGCGCGATCTTGGCGCCATAGGGCGGATAGAGATCGGCCAGCCGGTTGAACGGCGAGCGATAGAACACCGGCTTCAGTTTGCTTAAAGTCTTGAAGCCCCATTCGCCATGATAGGCGCCGGTGCCGGACGCGCCGATGCCGCCCATCGGCTGATTGATCTGGGTGAAGTGAAACAGGCAATCATTGACGGTGACGCCCCCGGAAATGGTGCGCGCGAGCACCTCGTCGCGCGCCGCATCGTCCCTGCCGAACCAGTACAGCGCCAGCGGCCGGTCGTGCCGGTTGATATAGGAGACCGGCTCGGCGGCATCCCGGTAGCCGATGATCGGCAGCAGCGGCCCGAAGATTTCCTCCTGCATGATCGCCATGTCAGGGGTGGTGCCAACGAGGATGGTCGGCGGGAATTTGCGCTTCGATTTCCAGGCGGGATCGTCCGACTTGGCGGCTTGCATGATCCGCGCGCCCTTGGCGGCGGCGTCGGCCACGAGGCCCTCGAGCCGCGCGTAATGCCGGTCGGAGACGATGGAGGTGTAGTCGGCGTTGCCGGGATCGGTGCCGTACATCCGTCGCATGTGGCCCTGCAGCCGGTCAGCGAAATCCTGCACCTGGGCTTCCGACACCAGCGCGTAGTCCGGCGCGATGCAGGTCTGGCCGGCATTGAGCAGCTTGCCATAAGCGATGCGCTCGGCGGCCTGCCCAAGATCGGCGGAGCGGTCGACGATGGCGGGCGATTTGCCGCCGAGCTCGAGCGTGACCGGCGTCAGGTTGCGGCCCGCGGCTTCGGCGACGAGCCGGCCGACGCGGGTCGATCCGGTGAATATCAGATGATCGAATGGCAGCGATGCGAAGGCCTGCGCGATGTCGTCGTCGACAGCGGTCACTGTCATCTCGGTGGGATCGAATCTGGCCGCGATCACCTCGCGCAGCAGCGCGGAAAACCGCGGCACCAGCTCGCTCGGCTTGATCATCACGCGGTTGCCGGCGGCGAGCGCGGCCACCGCCGGCGCCAGCGTCAATTGCAGCGGGTAATTCCACGGCGCGATGATGCCGACGACGCCGAGCGGCTGCGGCATCAGCCGGTTCTTGGCGGGCATGAATTGCAGCGCGGTCGAAATTCGCTGCGGCGCCATCCATTTCTTCAGATGCCCGGCGGCATGCCTGATCTCGCCGAGCACCAGCAACGTTTCGGCGATGGTGGTTTCGGTCGCCGAGCGATGGCCGAAATCCGCCGAGATCGCCGCTTCGAAACGGCTTTCGTTGTCCGAGATCACCGCGCGCAGCCGCGCCAGGGCGTCAAGCCGCTCGGCAAGCGCGGGTGCCGGCCTCGTCCGCGTCAGTTCGAACATGGCGTGAAAGGCGTCATCCAGGGCGCGTTGCCCCGGGCTTTTCAGCGGCTGGTCCATGGCGTTTCCCTCGAGGTTTCCTGGGCGGCTTTTTGGCGTCAAGGCTCTGCTTTTATGGAACTTGTGGCAAGAGCGCCGTGGCGGGCCGGCTTATTCCGTGAAAAGCGCGATTTGGCCGATTTTTGCCGTCATAAATTCCTCAAAAGTCGCATCGCGGCCCTTTCCAAAGCAGGCGCGCGTTGGTACATACCGACCGCGACCCCGGGGCAATTGCCAAGGGTTGCCTTCTCAGGAAGCCTCCAGACGGAAACGGCGCCTCGGCGTTGGCCAGACCCGTTTCGGCATCAGGTTTTTCGGTAAGGCGCGCAACGGTTTATCGCGGGGTGGAGCAGCCCGGTAGCTCGTCAGGCTCATAACCTGAAGGTCATAGGTTCAAATCCTATCCCCGCAACCAGACACAAAGGCCCCCGAGAACATTGTTGTTTTCGGGGGCCTTTTCATTCACCGCCCGCGCTATTTCTTCCACACCGAGACCGCCGCTTTCAAAATCGTATCGCCGTAATGATCGGCGAAATCGCGCGCGGCGAGGCGAATCGCCTCGATCGAAAATCCGGTACGCCAGAGCGAGGGGTTTTCGACGATCTCCTGTTTCCAGAACTGGAACGCATGGTCGAAGCTGTCCTGGCTGCTGTAGCGGGACATATCGACGACCAGCACGAGCTTATCCGGAACGCCCCGGGTGTTCGACGGCGACCAGCCGATCAGAAACGGTCCGTCGTCACCAAATTTTGCGCCCTGTGTTTCGGCGTCGGCGATCGCCGTATCGGCGGCATATAGGTCGTAATGATCGATCGCGAAGTCGCAATCGTCCTTTTCGGCATTGGGCGAGGAGGGGTCGTCAAGCGGCCAGATTGTCAGCATCTGGTCGCTGACCGCGACCGTGCTCGGCAGGGATTTCTGCGCCTCGATCGACGCCACGAATGCGGTGCAGGTCATCAGCAGCCGGCTGCGGCTCGCCGGCGTTGGTTTGGCGCGAAACGCGACAACGCCATAGGCCCCGACGGTCGGCGGCGGGATCTCCGAACTGCGCAAGTAGGCCCGCACCGGCACCAGCTTTCGGTTGCTCGACGCCTCCTTCGTGGCGGTAGCGGAATTCGCTGCCGCTCCGCCTCCGGACGCAGCACCGGATGGAAGGGGAGGCGCATGTCCGGCCGCAGGGGCAAGCTCGGTGTCGGGCCGGCTGCCGGGCGCGGAGCCTGGGAGGACGATGTCAGCCGCCGGGCGACTGCCGTTCCAGTTGTGATGGTGATGAACGGCAACGCAGCGGCCAGACACCTCCTTTTGCCCGGGAGGACAAATCAGTGCATGGGCGCTGATAGGGCAGAAAAGACTGGCCAGCACTGCCAGCGTGAAGCGACGTAACTTTCTCTGTTCCATCGTCCGACATCCCTCACTCGAGAAGCCTTTCGTCCCGTGCTGCCGCGGCGTCGCTTATTCTCCGCCTGTTGGGCCGGTCCGGATAAAAATGGCGCCGACGGCATTGACCAGGATCAGCAGAAAAACCACCACCAGCGTCGTTCCGCCGGTCTCATTGGGCTGCAGCCAGGCAATGGCAAGGACCGATAAAACCAGTCCAACCGCCGTGAGGATCGCGTGCTTTTGCAGAAGGCCCATGGCTTGCTCTGTAAATATGACTGCTCTGTCCGCGGCTGCTCTGGCAATGACTGCTCTGTCGATGGCCGTCCGTCAGGACCTGCCACCATCACCCTCGTTCCGAAAAACCGGACCCGCGATGCGCCGTCACGGCTGCATCCGACATTTATTTCTTCCTGAAATTGCAGGCAATCCTAAGCCTCAATACCGGCTGCTGACAAGGGGCGCGGGACCATCGACGTCGCTTGCGTCGCACCGCGTGCGAGGCTGGAGCACGATCCGCGATTTCGGGAAAGTCTCGCGGCATGGGCCGCGCTATTGAGGCGGGATGTCGCGTCGGTTTGTCCGCGCCGGCCGCAAGCCCTTCACGCAGCGCCTGTTCCGCGGCGGTCGCGGTTGGCCGCCAGGTAATACAAGCGCTTGGCGTGGAGCATCTTCAGGTCGGCGCGTTTGACCACCTGTTCCAGCCGGTCGCCCGGCCGGCTGGTGGCGATCCCGGTCGAGATGCTCAGCTCGAAGTCGGGATAGTACTGGTTGTTAACCTCGATCAGCTCGGCGAGCGAGGTGAGAACGGCTTCGCCGCCGGCGGCGTCGGTGGCCGGCAGCAGGACCGCGAACTCGTCGCCGCCGATCCGCGAGACCGAGGCCGGCTTCTCGACCAGCGAGCCGAACACTTCGCCGGCCCGGCGCAACAGCGCGTCGCCGACGCCATGGCCGAGTTCGTCGTTCGCGGTCTTCAGCCCGTTGAGGTCCGCGATGATGATGGTGACCGGCTGCGGCCCCTTGCGCTCAAGCCGATTGAGCTCGTCGACATAGAACGAGCGATTCAGGGTGCGGGTCAGCACGTCATGGGTGCCGAGATATTCGAGGTAGGCTTCCGCCTTCTTGCGGGCGGTGATGTCGGTCAGCGCGACCTGCACCAGCGACCAGTCGCGTTCATGGTTGGGCAGCACGGAGAATTGCAGCAACAGATGCAGCTTGGTGCCGTCGAGCGCATAGTTCACCACCTCGCGCTGCTGGAACAGCTTGCCGTCCCACAGATCGATCAGCTGTTCGCGAAAATGCGGCTCCATCTCATCGCGGAACACGGTGGACAGGTTGCGCAGCAACGTCTCCTTGTCGGGCGCGCCGAACAGTTCGAGCGTCCGGCTGTTGACCTCGATCACGCGGATTTCGTTCATGCAGCGCGGGACGAATTCCTCATGCACGTCGGTGAAGACGCGGAAGTCCTCGACGCCGCGGGCGCGCACGTCGTCGATCAGCCGTTTCACGGAGCTGAAATCCTCCACCCACAGCGAGACCGGTGAATGGGCAAACAGGCCGAACGCGTAGTTCTCGCTGTCCGTGAGGCGGCGCCGGGCGTCTTCCCGCTCGGTCACGTCCTCGATCGCGATCATGACGCGGTCCCAGCTGTTCTCGTGACCGGGAAGGATCGTGCCGTTGAGCTGGATATCGAGACGCTCGCCGGTCAGCGCATAGTTGACCGTGTGGCTGGCGAAACTGGTTTGCCCGTTCCAGAGTTGGGCAAGCTCCTCGAGATAGCTCTTGAAGGTGTCGTCGCGCATCACCTGGCCGAGATGGGCCGTCAGATGGGCAAGGTCGCGGGCGCCGAACAGCGACAGGGTCTTGCGGTTGACCTTGAGGATACGGATGCGCTCGGAGCACTGCCGCACGCGGTCGGGGTCGGCGGCGAAGAATGCCTTGATGTCAGTGACGCCGTCGGCTCGCCACTGCTCGAACAGCGCCTTGAGCGCGCTGAAGTCCTCGATCCAGAGCGAAACCGGCGCGAGGTCGAACATTTTGGCGTCATCGTCGGGATCGGTGGCGGGCATTGATAACCGGGACGAAATGACCGAAGTCGGGTGTCACTCTACCTTTAGGGACAACTCGTTAAAAATCTCTCTGCCCCGGCTGCGCGCGGCGCGGCCGGCATGGGAATTCCGCTTGCGACAACGTCGTTGCCCAAACTGGATGCACGCCGCCGGCGCCGCGAATGAAAGCCGACCTGTTCCGCCGGCGGAACCCGCCCGCCGCCGGACAGTGGCCCGCCGTCAGTGCGACATCAGTGTCGGCACCGTCATGGACTGCAGCATGCCGCGGCTAACGCCGCCCAGGATTCGCTCCTGCAGTCGCGAATGCCCATAGCCGCCCATCACGATGAGGTCGATGTCGGCATCGGCCGCAATCGACAGGATGGCCGGCTGAATCCCTGCATTGTCCATGCTCATGCTCTCGACACGCGCGGTCAGCCCGCGCCTCGCCAGATGCGTCACCAGATCAGCCGCGCTGGCTTCCGGCGGGTTTTGCGCCTCGTTGACGCTGATGATGGTGATGGTGGCCGCATGGGCCAGAAATGGCGCGGCGTCACGAAGGGCGCGCGCCGCCAGGCGGCTGCCATCCCAGGCGATGGCGATGTGCCGGGGCTGAAACGTACCCTTGTGGGTATAGGGAATGAACAGCACCGGTCCGCCGGACATGAACAGGATTTCCTGCGGCATCGTGTTGTCGGAGGTGGTGTGATCGGGATCCGGCTGCAGGACGATGCTCAAGTCATAAAGCCGCGCCATGGCGCCGAGGGTTGCGAAGGCTTCGACGGGGACCGCGGTGAGCGCCTGGCAGCGATAGGCGATCCCGGCATTGCGCGCTTCGGTTTCGAACACCGCGATCGCGGCATTGGCGCGCGCCAATGCACGCTCACGTTCGAGATCGAACACGGCTGCCACCGCGGCGGCGCCGTCGACGGCGAGACCTATATTTGCGCTTTCAAAGCCGATCGATACCGCGTCGAGATGCGCTGAACAGTTCACTGCCAGCGAGATCGCGCTGTCGATGACCGGACGGACCTGACGTTCCGAAGGGATGTGGACCAGGAGATTTTTCAGCATGGCCGCTCTCTACGCCTGTTCTGGATGGCGCCGCGGGCTGCGGTCGCTTGATTGCTATTATTGGGCAAGAATGCCGGCGCGATTTGATCCACCTCAAACCGAACTGGCCCGCGGTCATCAATGATCTCGCATCTTTCGGCGTCGATGGATGATGACATGAACCGGACGGGGACATAAATGACGAGCTTTGACCGCAGAGAAGAAGCCTTCGAGGCGAAATTCGCACATGACGAAGAGAATGCCTTCAAGGTGCGGGCGCATGCCTTGCGAATGCTGGGACTATGGGCCGCCGACAAGCTTGGCGAGACGGGGAAGGCCGCGGAAGACTACGCGCGGTCGCTGATCGACGCCGACATCGGCGGGACGCCGGAGGCGGCCTTCAACAAGCTCGTCCTCGATCTGTCCGGTTGTGGCGTCGATGCAAAGCAAATTCGCGAAAAGCGCGATGCGCTTTTTGCTACCGCGCAACGCGCTCCCGATTGACGATTCCGCCTTGTTGATTGGCACAGGATGTCTGCTGCTACTTTTTCATTTCCATCATGTAGGCGGCGATATCCCGTGCGTCTTTGCGGCTCAGCGGCGGGTTGGGCATGGTGGCATGCGGCATGAGCAGAAACGAGGTAATCATATCGGAGGTGATGTCTTGTCTGCCTGCAATGGCTGCGAAGGAAATCGTTCGGCCGCCCTTGCCCTGAACCGGCTCGATAGCATGACACTCCGAACACCAGCGCGCCGATAGCCGCCGGCCGTTTTCGACATCCTGCGCGAGGGCGGCGCCAGTTCCGCCGAGCAGCGTCAGCGCGGCAGAAAGCTGTGTTGCCAACATGCGCATCTGATTTCCCTGGTTCCGTGCCATCGCTGACCGTCTCTCAAAGCGGTTCATCATCCACGGTCGAAGGCTCCTCCTGCAGTGAAACGAAGTCGCCCCCGCCCAAATCCTCCTCCGGAGGCGGGCAGCTGGGCACAGTGCACAGGTGATCCCGGACTTCCTTGACGCCGGCGACATTTTCGGCGGCGACGATCGAGGCTTTACGGGCGCTCTCTTTCTTGACCACGCCGCTGAGGTTCACGATTCCATCGTGGACAATAACGTTAAGTCGGCACGGCCGCCACGGAGCCTGCCCGATGGCGGCCATGACGTCACTGCGAATTCGGTCATCGGCTGCGGATGGATCCGGAATGCTGCGGGCAAGGCCGGCGACCGCGGCAAGAAAGTCCGAACGGGTGACGATGCCGACCATCCGCTCGCCGCGCATGACGGGAAGGCGCTTGACGCGGCTTGATTGCATGATCTGCACGATCCGATCGAGCGGCGTGTCCTCGGCCACGGTACGGGGATCCGGCGTCATGACCTCGCCGACCTTGCGGCCGCGCTCATGGGCAAACTCGGTCGCGATTCGATCCGCGCCGGCCAGGAAGGTCAGCCATCGGCCGCGCTTATGCTGGGTCCCGATCTCCGCTCGACGGATGAAATCACCTTCCGAAATGATGCCGATCAGCCGGCCTGCCGCGTCAACCACGGGCAGGGCGCCGATGTGATGCCGCAGCATCGTGTTGGCGGCTTCCAGGATCGTGGTATCGGCGCCGACCGTAATCACCTCCGGGGTCATGATCTGGTTCACGCGCATCGGTGGCCTCCAAGCCCGTTCTTCGAAAATGCGGGGTCAGGCTAGTTGGAAACGGACGCTGAAGGCTTGATCAGGGTCAACCACGGCTATCTCGCCAGGGAATTCCGAGCAGGTGCCGTTTGCCTTTCGGACCCGTCCGCCGACGACCGCTATAATTTGTCGGAAGCCTCGGCCTTCACCCGCGCGATGATACCGGCGGCGATCTGCATGGTGGCGCCGATCGCCCAGCTGAGAGAGATCAGGAGAGCCGTGCCGGCGCGCGCGGTTTCGTCGAGAACGATGCTGGAGACGGACACCACCGCCGCCACTGCGGCGAGGAAAGTGCCGGCCGCGCTCAGTAACTCCACGATGTCCGCCCTGCTGCCCAGCCCGTGCTGCAGCGGCAGGTGCATGCGGTGATCGGCCGGGGCCTGGGGCAGATCGATTCCGAGATAGAAGCCGGCGGCTCCGTAGAGCATCATGGCGAACACGGCCGCAGCTGAACCGATCAGGTCGATGTCGGCTCTTCCGACATGCGCGGCAACGAACAGGCCGCATGAGGCTCCGGTCAAAGCGAGCCCGATCCGTTCAAGGACGTGCGCCCACCTGCTGAAGGCGGAGCGGGTATGCCATGGGTCGCTGTGTTTGATCATGTGATCTGGGTACCAAACCAACCTGGCCGATTGTTGACCAAGATCAAGCGGAGGGGAAGATCTGTCCGGTTCGGGCGTGCGATCACCCGGAAGCCAATCCCGCCCGGCCTCATTCCTTCTTTTGCCCGGATAGTTCCACGACTTTGCGCCAGCGCTCGGTTTCGACGGCGAGCATCGCGCCGAACTGGCTGGCATTGCCGGCGATCGGAACGGCGCCGAGCTCGCCGAGCCGCTGCTGGATGACGGGATCGGCGAGCGCCGCGTTGATTTCCCTGTTCAGGAGATCGACGATTTGCTGCGGCGTGCCGCGCGGGGCGCCGACGCCGTAGAATGAACTGGTTTCGAACCCGGCGAGCGTGTCTCCGATCGGCGGCACCTCCGGCAGCGTTTCCGATCGCTCCTTCGTGGTCACGCCGAGCGCACGTAGCTTTGCCGACCGCACCAGTTCGAATGAGGATGTCACATTGTCGAACATGCCCTGGATCTGGCCGGCCATGACGTCGGACAGGCCCGGCGCCGAGCCGCGATAGGGCACGTGAACGAACTCGATCCCGGCCATCGCCTTGAACAATTCGCCGGACAGATGAAGCGAGGTGCCGATACCCGATGAAGCAATGCTGAGTTTGCCCGGATTGGCTTTGGCGTAGGCGATAAATTCCGCGACGCTGCGGACGGGCAGGTCGTTGTTGACCACCAGCACCAGCGGAATGCGGGCGACGCCCGCGACCGGCACGATGTCCTTGGCGAAATCATAGGGCAGCGAGGGATCGAACGAGGCGTTGATGGCGTTGGCGGTGCTCGTCAGCAACAAAGTATATCCGTCCGGCGGCGAACTGATGACGGCCTGGGTGCCGATATTGCTGCCGGCGCCCGGCTTGTTTTCAACAATGAACGGCTGGCCCATCCGCTCGGACAGGCGCTGGCAGATCAAGCGGGAAAGCACATCGGTGGCGCCGCCTGCGGTGTAGGGGACCACCCATCGCACGGGATGCGACGGATAGGAGTCGGCCCGCGCCGACGCCAGCGGTCCGATGCCGAGCCACACCACCCCGGCCTGGGCCACGGAACGCAGCAAGGCTCGCCTGCCGATCATGGCGGCCTCTCGATAATGGGGATCGGCAGACATCGCTGGAATCCGGTTGGCCCGCACGGCGTGCCATCATCGCGGTAAAATTCATGCGCGTCCATAAGGGCTTATGGCCGCAGATGGCGCAGTTTGAGCCGATCGATGGCGCTGAAACGGGCAGCTGACCCGGCGCCGCCTTGCTTAAGATACGTTAACCAATTTGGGCGGATAATCGCATCAACGATTCCAGAAGGAGTTCGCGATGTCCAAATTTGCGATTGGCGAGAGGGTCGATAAAGCTGCCGACGACCATGAAGGCGGCGTCATCATCGCCGTGTTTCCAACCACGGACGGCAATTTTCGCTATGCCGTCGATATGGAAGGCTATGGCGCGCTGCAGTTTTTCGCGGAAGAGAAGCTGGTCGTCCACGCCAACTAGTCCTCGGCGGAAAATCGTCGACGAACCCATCCGCCATCGAACGGAGGGGTTTTCCGTTCCTGCGGGCTGACAACCGCGACGCCACCTTTAACCGTGCCGATTAACGCCTGGTCAGGCCGACGCGGGTTATACATTGCGCCCGATCAACAAGTATTCGGCCATGAACGCAGGCGTCATTGAGCAACCGACAGGCAGCCCGCGGCCGCGGGGCAAACCGTCGGCCGCCAAGAGCTGGCTGAAGGCCATTGAGCTCACCTCCCGCATCGAGGCCAACCCCGATCGATTGTTCGCGGACGTTGTCGAGGATTGGGCGGCTCGACAGCCGGAGCGGCCCGGCCTGATATCGGACATTGAGACGTTCAGCTACCGGACGCTGGCCGACCGGGTGAACCGCTATGCCCGCTGGGCATTGGCCGCAGGGATCGGCGCCGGCGATACCGTTTGCCTGTTCATGCCGGGCCGTCCGGACTACATCGCCGCCTGGCTCGGCATCACCAAGGTCGGCGGTGTCGCGGCGCTCATCAATACCAAACTGGTAGGGTCGTCGCTGTCGCACTGCATCAACGTCGCGGCCGCGGACCACATCATTCTCGGCCATGATCTCGCAACGGTATTTGAGACGGCACGGCCTGATTTGAAGCGGGCGCCGAAAATCTGGCTGCACGGCGGTATCGCGAGCGAAGCAGGCATTGATGCGGCTCTGGATCGACTGGACGGCAGTCCCCTGACGCCAGCCGAGCGAGGTGGGGTCACCATCAACGATCGGGCGCTGTTGATCTACACGTCGGGGACGACCGGCCTGCCGAAGGCCGCCAGCGTCAGTCACCGGCGCATCCTGAACTGGGGCGGCTGGTTTGCCGGATTGACCGGCGCCTCGCCCGAAGACCGGTTGTTCGATTGCCTGCCGCTGTTTCACAGCGTCGGCGGCGTGGTCGCGCCATGCAGCATGCTGACCGCGGGAGCATCGGTGGTGCTATCGGACAAATTCTCGGCCGGAGCCTTTTGGCGCGATATCGTACGCTGGGATTGCACCCTGTTCCAGTATATCGGCGAGCTTTGCCGGTATTTTCTGAAAGCGCCTGTGTCCGAATTCGAGACCCGGCATCGGCTTCGACTCGCCTGCGGCAACGGTCTGCGCGGCGATATCTGGGAAGCCTTTCAGTCGCGGTTTTCGATTCCGCAAATACTTGAATTCTACGCGGCGACCGAAGGCAATTTCTCGCTCTACAATGTGGAAGGCAAGCCGGGCGCGATTGGCCGGATTCCGCCGTTGCTGGCGCATCGCTTTCCGGCGGCGATCGTTCGGGTCGATGCCGAGCTTGGCGTTCCCGTGCGCTCCGCGGACGGTCTGTGTGTCGCTTGCGCCCGCGGCGAGGTCGGCGAAGCCATCGGGCGGATCGGAAGCGCCGATGACGGTGGCGGCCGTTTCGAGGGTTACACCAACGCGGCCGAAACCGAAAAGAAAGTGCTGCGCGACGTGCTCGCCAAAGGCGACGCCTGGTTTCGCACCGGCGACCTGATGACGCTCGACGACGCCGGCTTTTTCCATTTCGTCGACCGGATCGGCGATACTTTCCGCTGGAAAGGCGAGAACGTCGCGACCTCCGAAGTGAACGAGGCGGTCGCCGATTGCCCGGGCGTGGTCGACGCCACCACCTACGGCGTCACCGTCCCGGGCGCCGATGGCCGCGCCGGAATGGTTGCGATCGTGACCGACGACCGCTTTGATTTCGGGAAATTCAGGGATCATCTCGCGCGCCGGCTGCCGGCCTATGCCTGCCCGGTTTTCGTCCGTCTTTGCACGGCACTCGACAGCACCGAAACCTTCAAGCAAAAAAAGCAGGACCTGATCCGCGCCGGGTTCGACCCAGGCCGCATCGCGGATCCGCTGTTCTTCAGAGATCCCAAGTCCGGCGCTTTTGTTCCGATCGATGCTGCCTGTTATGCGCGGATATCGGAAGCAGCGATCCGGTTGTAAGGCGCCTATATGGCTATCAGAAAGCTGGCGCCTGAGTCGCACGCAATGCATTCATAGGTGCGCAAGTCGATGTTAGGACCGCTCGGTTCTATCAGAGTCAACTTCATCCACCTGTCGCATGTGGGGCACGGCAGCTCGGTGGTTTGAAAATGGCTGCAGCTTGGCGGCGGAGGCGTGATTTTCATCGTTGCCCAATTTCTGAAGTAGCGAGCCCTGTTTGATCGTCTTGGCCGCGGGCGGCTCGGATTAGACGGAAAATGCGATGCGTTCGACCGGAATCTTGATGGTCCAAACCGTGCCATGACCGGAGTCGACGATGGCGCTTCCGCGCACCTGTTGGACAAGTCGCCGCACCAATCCCAGTCCATGCCGCTTGCTTTCGGCTTTGGCGATGAAGCCCGTGCCGTCGTCACTGATGGTTATGGTCGCGTTATCGCCCTCGGCGCGGCGGACCGACACGACAATTGAGCCTTTGCCGCCGGGGAAAGCGTGGTCATAACTGTTGGTGACCACCTCGGCGACGACGATGCCAAGCGCGGTCACCACATCGAGATCGAGGGCGATCGCATCGCTCTCGCAAGCAAGCGTGACGCTACCGATCGGCGCCGCCTGAATTTCCGCGAGATTGACGCAGAGTGACTTTACGTAGCTGCCGAAATCGGTCGTTCGCGTCATCTCGTTTCCGAGCAGATGGTCATACACCTGCGCCAGGGTCGAAACCCGGCGCGAGATCGCCTTGATGCCGCGTTGCCCGAGCGTGTCCGGCGTGTCGTCCAATTGCTTGCTCAGCATCCCGTAAACCAGTTGCAGATTGTTCCGTACCCGGTGCTGCAGCTCCTCGGCCAGCACCTTCTTCTGCTCCAGCAACCGATCCTTCTCCTGAACAAGGACCTTCATCCGGTCGATGGTGTGCTGCAGGAGGCGCGTTCGCGCGGATGTCGCGACAGCCTCCGCTAGGACATTGGCAAAGCCCGTCAGAAAATCGACGTCGTGCTGATCGTAATCATGTTGTTCGTTATTATCGATCTCGAGCACGCCGTAAGGCTGTTCGTCGCTGCCCTTGATGATGACGTCGATGGTCGAGACGATGCCGTGCTCGGCATAGAAAGGCGGCAGCTCGAAGTCGTTGTCATTGCGCAAATCGTTGCAGATCGATGGTTTGCCGGTAATAAAGGCGCGCCCCTGCGGCGAGGTGACGTCGGCGCGCGAGACGACATTTCCAATGACGCCAGCGTGCCAGCCGTAGCCGGCCTCAATGAGGAGATCGTTCTCCCTTTCGCGGTAGTGGCACACCTTGGAAAACGGCACGCTGAGGCATTCGGCACAGACTCGCGCCGCTTCCGTCAGGACTTTCAATACGTCGTTCTCGCGAAGGGCAAAGCTGCCGAAGTGGGCAACCGCGGCCTGCTGGCGAAGAAGCTTGCGGACCTGTGTGGCGTTTGTGCCGTTGTTCTTCATGAGAGGGCCGCCTGGCTCGCTGCCGCCGGGTTCAGCACTTGGAACCCTTGAGGAAACGGAGGCCGCGCTTTGCCGGTGGCGACGATCTCGGCAACGATTGCGAGGCCGCGCAGCAGATCGGCGGAGCGATAGGGTTTGGCAAGGCAGGCGTCGCCGTGGATCAGAGCGACCTGTGACATGTTGCCGGTGACGTAAAGGATACCGGGCCTGTCACGGGCTGCCAGTTGAACTGCGACGTCGGTTCCGAGCCCGCCGTCGGCCAGCCTTAGATCGAGCATGACAAGGTCAGGTTCGGAATGCCGTGCGAGCGCGACGGCTTCGGCGACGGTGCGGGCGATGCCGCTTATCTCGTAACCGTGTTCGACGAGGATCTCCTCCGCGAAATCCGCCAGCATGAGATCGTCTTCAACAATCAAGACCTTGAGCACGCTTTGCCCTCCAGCCTGCGGCCCGATTGAAATCGGAGCGGCGGCTTGTGAAGAGAAAATCCGATCTTTCTTTACGCAGCAGTCCACGTGCCGGTCGTCGCACGGGCGCCAAACCAAAACTTCTGAATTTGGGGGTGGAGCGCACGAGACCGCGGCTGCACCAATCCAATCAACTGCCCTGTGAATGGTTCCCCGACGCCATGTCTGCTTCAGCGGAGCATGTCCGGCTGTGCTGTCGAGTGAGCAATATTGATCACAATGAAGCAGGCGGTCTTGATCGCACCGAGGCAGGGCCAGCGGTCACATGCCGTAAATGGCGAGTTCGGTGTCGGCCAGATCGCCGAGCCGGGGTCGGTGCGGGCCCTTGAAATATTTGCGGCCGCGCGCCTCGCTGTAGACGCCGGGCAAGCCTGCCACCGCGCCGTTGGCGTCGACGATGACGATCGGCTTTCCCCGCCACAGCAGATGGCGCCCGATCGCGCCTGCGCATTTGACGTAGTCGGCGGTGCTGCGGCAATAACCGAGCTGCATGGCGGGCAGGGGGATGATCCCGCGGCGCTTTCGCAGCGAGAAAAAAATGAAGGGAAGGGCTTCGTCGGCGGTGCTGCATACCAGACTGAGGCAGCCATATTCGGCGTGGCGCTTGAGCATCGCCAGCTCCGCATCCGCCAGGCCCGCGACGAAGGTCGTGTCCTGCGTGACGGTTTCGACCGTGATGCCGCGCCCGCCTCGCGTGAGAGCCGGAACCGAGAAATAGAGGCCGCGGCAATAGGGCACAAAGCCCTGTGCCTCGAGGATCGGCCACGTCGCCACCGCCGGCGTGACGTTGAAATAGGTGACCTCCTTGCGTTTTTGGGTCATCGACGCAAACAGCGCCGCATAGTTGCGGAATGCCGGATCGACATACCAGCTCGACACGTTGCAGCACGCTGTGGCTTCACCGTCGATGATCTTGCTCGAATAGATCAACAGCAGGCAGCCGACCGGCACGCCCTGATGCTCCAGCAGGTAACCGTAGCGCGGCGCGCCCGGGGGCAGAGCCCGCGCACCCTGATAATGGAGGCCACGCATCCAGTATTCGCGGCTGCGGTGCACGAAGCCCCTGGTCAGCAGCTCGCCGATCGCGTCAAGATCGCTCTCCAGTATTTCGCGAAAATGCGGTTTGACGGCGAGCATGATGTTTACCAAGGACGTAAAAGATCGCGGAAAAGAGGGTTTTATTTCACATTTGCGCTCTATCATGGCCTCTCACAATTTAATGAGAAGGCTAAGCAATCCATGTCGGTAAGGTTAAGGATTATTTCAGCGATACAGCAGATCGCCGTCGAGCAGCAGGTCAACCTGCCGCCGCTCGATGATGCCCTGTCTCTGCACGAGACGGGTTTCGATTCGCTTGGTTTCGCCATCCTGGTCGCGCGGCTTGAAGATGATCTTGGCATCGATCCGTTTACCATATCGGAGGATGCAAGCTTCCCTCTCACGATAGGCGACTTCATCAGGGCCTACGAAAATGTCCCCGCGTGAAATCTTCGTGCTGCGTGACTATCTTGATCCGAGCCTGAAGGGCCGCACCCTCTCGGACGCGCGGCGAGTCGTGTCGCTGACGGATATTACCGGCGAAACCTGCCTGGTAGGCCGTCCACGCCAGCTCTCGGGGCGCTCGGTGCTGCTTGCTGTCGCGGATCAATTGCTATCCGCCCTCGCGATGATCGAGATCGACGGCGTGGCCCGGCGAATGCTGCTGTGTCCACCGGATCTCAGGGCCGATCACGTCAAGACCCTGATCGAAGATGCGGAAATCGATGCCATCGTGACCGACGAACCGGCGCGCTGGACCGACGCCGATGTGTATCTGGTGGTGGCGGCTCGCGCGCCCGTGCGCACGGCCGCGCGGGCAAGAACCGAACGGCCGACCGAATGGTTGATGCTGACATCAGGCACTTCGGGCGTTCCGAAGATCGTCAACCACAGCCTCGAGGGACTGACCGGCGCGATTGTCGCAGACGGTCCGGCCCGCGGCGCGCCGCCGGTGTGGGCGACCTTCTATGACATCAGGCGCTACGGCGGCCTTCAGATATTTTTGCGCGCCGTCGTCGGCGGCGGATCGATGGTGCTGTCGGAGCCGGGAGAGCCGATCGCCGATCATGTGGCGCGCCTGCGGGACAAGGCGGTCACCCACATATCGGGCACGCCGTCGCACTGGCGCAAGCTTCTGATGAGCGGCGCGGCTTCGGGCTTTTCTCCACGTTACGTTCGCCTGTCGGGCGAGATTGCCGATCAGGCGGTGCTGGACGGTTTGCGCCGCGCGTTTCCCGAAGCTTCGATCGGTCACGCCTATGCCTCGACCGAGGCGGGCGTCGGCTTTGCCGTCAACGATGGCCTTGAGGGCTTTCCGGCTGCGATGATCGGGGAGAGCCGCGACGGCGTCGAGATGAAAGTCGTGGATGGATCGCTGCGGATCCGCTCGACGCGGGCCGCGCATGCCTATGTCGGCCGGCAAGCGGCCGCCCTGACCGACAGCGATGGATTCGTCGACACCGGCGACATGGTCGAGCTGCGCGGGAACCGCTACCACTTTGTCGGGAGGCGCGGCGGTATCATCAATATCGGGGGGCTGAAGGTTCATCCCGAGGAAATCGAAGCGGTCATCAATCGGCATGCCGAGGTGCGCATGTCCCGCGCCCGATCGCGCCGCAGCCCGATCACCGGGGCCATCGTGGTCGCCGACGTCATCCTGGCCGAGGGTTGCGACGTCGGCCGCAGCGACGATCTTCGCGAGAAGATTCTGGCCGATTGCCGGGCCTCTCTGGCGCCTCACAAGGTGCCCGCCATGATCAAGTTCGTGGCGGAGCTCGACGTCACGACGGCAGGAAAGCTGGCCCGACACGATGCATAATGTTCTGGTGACCGGCGGAAGCCGCGGTATCGGCCTCGCGATCGCGCGGAGGGTAGCCGGCGCCGGCTACAATGTGATCGCGGTGGCACGGCGCGAAAGCGACGAGTTGCGCGAGGCGATCCGGAGCGTCGTGGAGCAAGGAATCGGCGGCCTTCACTTCAGGGCGTTCGATCTCGGCGAGACCGACGCCATTCCGGCTTTCGTCAAGAGCCTGCGCGACGAGTTCGGCGCGATCTACGGGCTCGTCAACAATGCCGGCATCGGCACGGAAGGGCTGCTGGCGACCATGCACAACAGCGAGATCGAGGCGCTGTTGCGCCTCAACGTCCTTTCGCCCGTCATTCTCACAAAATATGTGGTGCGGCACATGATGGCCGACGGCGCCGGCCGCATCATCAACATGTCCTCGATCATCGCGTCCACTGGATATAACGGCCTGTCGGTCTACGGCGCGACCAAGGCCGCCGCAACAGGCTTTACCCGCTCGCTGGCGCGCGAGGTCGGCAAGCTCGGGATCACCGTAAACGCGATCGCGCCCGGCTTTGTGAACACCGAATTGACCCAAAGCCTCTCGGAGGACCAGCGCAAGCGGATCGCCGGCCGCAGCGCCTTGCGCCGGTTGCCGGAGACCGACGATGTCGCCCGCATGGTGGAATACCTGCTGGGCGAAGGCGGCCGCAACATCACCGGCAGCGTGCTGACCATCGACGCCGGCAATACCGCCTGATTGCATTTCATTCTCGCTCGCAGATCGCGGCGCTTCGTCGGCCCGCGCTTGATTTCCCTCAAGCCCAACATGCGCATTTTCGGCGACAAACGCCGCGAAATTGCATGAGCACGGGACAGGTCGGTCGATGCCATATGAACGCGTGCTGCGGTGGGCACTGGTCGCGATCGCGGTGACGGGCTTGGCGGCCGGCATTGCCGCCCACCTCGCTCACCGGCCGGATCTCGCCGATCTGTTCTGGACGCTGGCGACCGCACCGGTGGTGGCCGGGCTTGCCGTCTCGATCGTCCGGGATTTTCTGGCGGGCCGGCTCGGTGTCGATGCGATCGCATTGGTCTCGATGAGCGCGGCGCTGGCGCTCGGCCAGCCGCTTGCCGGCGCGGTCGTCGCGCTGATGTATTCCGGCGGTAACGTGCTCGAGGATATCGCGGTTGCCCGCGCCGAGCACGACCTGCGCGCCCTGGTCGATCGCGCGCCGCGCGAGGCGCATCGTCGCATCGACGATCATATCGAGGAGGTGCCGATATCCGCCGTCGCTGTTGGCGACCGGCTTCTGGTGCGGGCCGGCGAAATCATTCCGGTCGACGGCGTGGTCGGCTCGACCGCTGCCACCGTCGACGAGTCGGCCCTGACGGGCGAGCCGATCCCGGTGGTCAAGGCGCGCGGCGCGGCCATCCTCTCCGGTTCGCTGAATGCCGGCGAGACCTTCGAACTGACGGTCTCCGCGGCAGCCGGCGAAAGCACCTATGCCGGCATCGTGCGGATGGTAACCGCGGCGCAGACCGCCAAAGCGCCGTTTGTGCGGTTGGCCGATCGCTACGCGCTGATCTTCCTGCCGGTGACGCTCGCGTTGGCCTTCGTCGCCTGGCTGATCTCGGGCGATCTGATCCGCAGCCTCGCGGTGCTGGTCGCGGCGACGCCGTGCCCGCTGATCCTGGCGGCACCGGTCGCCTTCATCGCCGGGGTCGCGCAAGCGGCCCGGCGCGGCATCCTGGTCAAGGGCGGCGGCCCGCTGGAAGCGCTGGCGCGCGCCCATACCGTGCTGTTCGACAAGACCGGAACGCTGACGGTCGGCGGCGCGCGGCTGCTTTCCGTCGAAGTGGCGCCGGGAGAGTCGGCGGATGAAGTGTTGATGCTCGGCGCCTCGCTTGAGCAGGCGTCGCACCACGTTCTCGCCGCCGCCATCGTCCAGGCCGGGATCGCGCGTGGGCTTGGCCTCAAGGTGCCCGAGCAGGTACGCGAATCCATGGGCTCGGGGCTGCACGGCGTGATCGAGGGTCGGCGGGTCGCCGCCGGATCCCGTGACATGATCTATGGCGGTGCCCGCGTGACTGAATGGGCGTCGCGGGCGATCCGCCGCGCGTCCTGGCGTTCGGCGCTTGTCGTTTTCGTCGCGGTCGAGGGACGGCCGATCGGCGCCTTGCTGCTCGCCGACGAGCTTCGTTCCGATACGCCGCGGGCCATCCGGTTGCTGCGCGAGGCCGGCATTGTCCGCATGGTCATGGTCACCGGCGACCGCGCCGCCGCCGCCAACGCGATCGGCGCAGCGCTCGACATCGACGCGGTGCTGGCCGACCGGGTGCCTTCCGACAAGGTCGACGCCGTGCGTTCCGAGCAACGGCTGCATCCGACCATCATGGTCGGCGACGGCATCAACGATGCACCGGCGCTGGCCTCCGCCGATGTCGGCATCGCGCTCGGCGCCCGCGGTGCCAGCGCCTCGTCGGAAGCCGCCGACGTGGTGATCCTCGCCGATCGTCTCGATCGCGTCGGCGAGGCGATCGTGATCGCGCAACGCGCGCGGCGGATCGCGGTCGAGAGCATCATCGCGGGAATGGGCCTTTCGATCCTGGCGATGGCGGCGGCGACCCTCGGCTGGCTGTTGCCGGTGCCGGCGGCCATCGTCCAGGAGGTGATCGATGTTGCCGTGATTCTCAATGCTTTGCGTGCGCTGGCACCCGGCCGTGGCCGTGGCGGCAGGCGCATGGCAGTCGCGGATGGCCGCGAACTGCATCGCAACCATCTGGCGCTGATCGGCGGTCTCGATCGGCTGCGGTCGATCGCCGACGCGCTCGACGACGCCGGCCCGGAAAGCGGCGCCGCGCTGATCGCGGAGGCCAACCTCGTGGTCCAGGAGCAGGTGGTCGTGCATGAACGTGACGATGAGGGGAGTGTCTATCCGCGGCTTGCCGGGATGCTGCGGGAGAGCCACAGCCTTTCCGCGATGAGCCGGGCCCACCGCGAGATCCTGCATCTCGCCCGCCTGCTTGCCCGCGTGGTCGAGGATTTGCCCGCGGAGAAGGTCGACCGCTATCTGCTTCGCGACGCCCAGCGGATCATCGAGGCGATCGAGACGCTGGTGCGCATGCACACGGCGCAGGAGGAAGACATTTATGAAGCGGTGGCGGCGCGGACGGCGGCTTAGAGCGTTTTCCAGCGAAGTGGGCCCCGGTTCGCGTAAAGAAAACGCGTCAAAACATAAAGCTAGAGCCTCCGGTCCGATTCAATCGGAACGGAAAAGGCTCTAGCGCGGCCAGCGCGGAACGAGCTACGGAATTGGCGAGAGCTTTCGGTCTATTTTCTCGGCTTCGGCAGGTCTTTGCGCTCGGCCGAGAATTCAGGCGGCCCCTCAATAAGCCGGCGGATGCGGCGTTCGCGTTCGGCAGCGGGAAGCGATGGATCGAGCAATTGGCTGATCTGCCTGGCTGCCAGGTCCTTGAGCTTGGCAGGGTCGCCCGGGGCGGCGGCCGGACCGACGTCCGCTGGCCTGACGCTCAGCCCGAGCATAACCAGCTGACAAATGGCGTCGGACCGGACCATGCCATGGGCCTCAGCCCATGCGTCGATTTCCGCGGTCAGTTTTTCCGACATCTTCACGGCGCTAACCGCATCGCGAGCTGAAGTCGGACGACGAATCGGCTGGTCTGGACGCTTTTTGGGAGGCTCAGGCACCTTCAAATCCGCCGATCATCGGAATAGGGTTCTTTTTACCTGCTTTCGCCCCCGATGATTTGATCCCGATCAATCATGAGGCGCGCCACTGGATCGGCCCGCGAACCCATCTTCAAACTCATGCGTATCTGCTTGACGATTGCAAATTCCGGACGATCCCCCGCCAATGACCACGCTCGGTAGCGAAACGTTCTACGGCAGCATTCCGGTGTTTCGCGGGTTCGCCCGCCTGATGGACCCGGCGCTCTATTCGCGGCTGCCGGATCACTGGAGTATCGGTGTCGCCGATATCGTGGAATCGACCAGGGCGATTGCGGAAGCGCGCTACAAGGCGGTCAATATGGCCGGCGCCGCGGTCATCGCGGCCGTCACCAATGCCCTCGATGGGCGCGAATTTCCGTTCGTGTTCGGCGGCGACGGCGCAAGCTTTGCCGTGGCGCCGGACGATGTCGAGCGCGCCCGCGAGGCCCTGGCGGCGACCGCGAGCTGGGTCAAGGACGACCTTGACCTCGTGATGCGGGTTGCGCTGGTGCCGATCGCAGCCATGCGCGCCCAGGGCCTCGACGTCCGCGTGGCACGGTTCGGTCCGTCGCCGAATCTGTCCTATGCGATGTTTTCCGGCGGCGGTCTCGGCTGGGCCGAAGCCGCGATGAAGCGCGGCGAGTTCGCCGTGCCGACGGCGCCGCCAGGCACACAGCCCGATCTTTCCGGGCTTTCGTGCCGGTTCGAGGAAATTCCCTCCGTGCGCGGTCTCATCCTCTCGGTGCTGGTGGTGCCGGCGCAAGGCGCCGACGCTTCCGCGTTTCGCAAGCTGATCGAAGACGTCACCGCGCAGGTCGAGCGCAGCCCTGATTCCGGGCGGCCGGTGCCGCCGGGCGGCCCGCCGCTTCGCTGGCCGCCGCAGGGCGTCGAATTCGAGGCGCGTGCGCGGCGCGGAGGGTCACTGTTCAGGCGGCGCGCCGGCGTGCTCGCGCATACGCTGTTTGCCTATTTGATCATGCGCTTTGGCATCAAGGTCGGCGGCTTTGTGCCGAAAGCCTACGTGCAGCAGGTGGTGGAGAATTCCGACTTCCGCAAATACGACGATGGATTGCGTATGGTCCTCGATTGCACGCCGGAGCTGGAGCGCGTGCTGACCGAGCGGCTCGCTATGGCTGCTTCGGCCGGCATCGCAAGATATGGCTTGCACCGGCAGGATGCCGCGATGATGACCTGCTTTACGCCGTCGGCGCTTCGCAGCGACCATGTGCACTTCATCGACGGCGCGCGGGGCGGCTATGCCTCGGCGGCGACGGCGCTGAAGGCAACGGCGGCCTGACGGCGTCTCGGCTGCCGCCTACTGCGAGGCTCGCGACCAGTCTTCGCCGCCACAGAGCCCGCCGACGCAGCCTTCGACCCTCAAGGTCGCCGGTCCGGCAACGGAGATATGGCTTGCGTAGGTCTTGCCGTCATCGGCGTTGTAGATCTGGCCGGACCATTTGTTCGGACCGGCGGGCCGCATGCCGGAGAACAGCGGAAGCCCGATGACGCGGCGCCGCGCCAGGGCCGGGTTGGGGTTTTTGTCGTCAACCTGCGGCTTTCCGGTGGCGGGATCGATCGGGTCCCTCAGCCAGACCACGACCCCGCAAATCCCTCCGCCGCATTTGCTGACGCGCACCTTTGCATCGCCCGCCTGCGTCAGCCAGATCCCGTCAGGTCCGGCCCCAGCCTGGGCTCTTGCCGGCGCCGCGGCAAACATCGCCGCCAAAAATATAACAAAAATAGCTAGCCTGTACGTCATCGGCCCCTCTCGCAGAGAACGGGCTTGCATAACAATAATTCACATTTGTGCAATGCCATATCTGCGGTCGCCGGGCGCTTTGCAGATCTCTTCCACCTCGCGTGGGTGCGGGCCGCGCAAAGCGGTCATTTACCCCAGCGGGCCAGCCGAACCGACAGCGCGGTGCCGAGGCCCAGCACGATCATGCCGGCGCCGACCAGGGCGAACAGCGTCCAGGCCGGGGCATCGATGGTGGCCAGCCACCATCCGCCGATCGCGACCATTGCCAGCCGCGCGGTGTAGGCCAGCACCGGACCTCCGACCTTTGCGGCCCCCTGCGAGGCGAAATAGAGGCTGGCGCCGACCCCGAAAAAGGCGAAGGTGGGCCCCGCCCATGCGAAATAGGAATTTGCCGCAGCCGTGACGCCGGGATCTGTCGTGAACAGGGACACCCAGAGCGCGGGTTTGACCGCCACCACCCATCCAACCAGGCCGACGGTCAGGCCGGCCATGGCGGCGGCGGTCCATGCGACCTGGCGCGCCCGCGTCACGAGGCCGGCGCCGATCGCCATCCCCACCATCGGCACGGAGGCGACGCCGATCGCAAAGGCAATCGGCGTCAATAGAAATTCAAGCCGTGAACCCATGCCGTAGCCGGCCAGCGTCTCGGTGCCGAAGCCGGCGACGATCCTGGTGAAAATCAGGATCGTCAGCACGCTTTGCAGCGGCGACAGGCAGGCGATCGCGCCGACTTTCAGGATATCGATGAACATACCGCGTTGGAACCTGAAGGCGGAAAACTTCAGTCTCAGCCGGCTGCGGCCGCTGGCGAGATACCACAGCAGAAATGCGGCCCCCAACGAGAACGCCGTGAGCTGGCCCGCGGCAACGCCGCGCATTCCAAACTGCGGCACACCGAACAAGCCCAGTCCCAGCGTGCCGCCAACGATGATCTGAACCATCGCCGCGGCGATCAGGATGACCGAGGGCAATCGCATGTCGCCGGTGCCGCGCAGTACCGATGCCAGCGTGTTGACCAGCCAGATCGCGATTGCGCCGGAAAACAGCACGTTCGAATAGTCACAGGCTTGGTCGAGGACCGCACCTTGCCCGCCCAGCATCGCGAAGCAGTGCCGGCCGAACAGCAGCATCATCACCGTAAAGAACAGCCCGCCGCCGACGCCGATGATCGCGGCGTGCAGCGCGAGGCTGGCCGCTCGGTCGTGGTCGCCAGCCCCGAGCGCGCGGCTGACCGCCGAGGAGACCCCGCCGCCCATGGCGCCCGCCGACATCATCTGCGTGAGCATGGCGAACGGAAACACCAGCGCGATCGCCGCCAGCGGCTCGATGCCGAGCCGGCCGATGTAGGAGGTTTCCGCCACCGCGACCAGCGTGGAGCCGAACATGGCGACCGTGTTGGGAAGCGCGAGCCGCAACAGCGTCGGCAGGATCGGCGATGTCACGAGGCTGTTCAGGGGGGCGCTGAGCGCAGGCGCGTCGAGCGGGGCGTCAATGGTCATGCGTCACCGTGAGGCCTGGTCCTGGGCGGAATTAGATTATGATCGACATATTATGGACCGGGCCAAAGCGAATGCCACCCCGGCCGGTGCAGGGGTCACCAGGGCAGGCCGCATAGGTCGATGGTGCCTTGCAGCGGCGCGCGCCGCCCGAGATCGAAGACATGGGGCGCCATGGCCTCGAAGCGGATTTTTCCGTCCGGTTGCTCGGCGAGGATGTCGCCAGTAAACCGGTGCCAGCCGCGCGATTGGTAGAAGGCGGAATTATGCGGTTCGCAGAACAGAAGCGCGAATTGAACGGCCTCGTGATCGCGCATGGTCTGGACGGCTGCATTGAGCGCGATGCTGGCATAGCCGCGGCGGCGACAATCGACGCGGGTCGAGACACCGCCGATGCCGCCGATATCAACCTTGCGGCCGTTCCAGGTCACCGTCCTGAAGTAGATTCCCACGTGACAGGCAAGGCCGCCCTCGGGCTGTTCGTGGGGCGCCTCGATCAGCGCGCGAAGGTCGGCATTGGCCCATTTGATGTGGCCCCAGGGCAGCTTTTCGACGACGTCTCGCGGCCAGACCGCCTCGAACAACGGCTTTGCCAGCGGCCAGGATTGGTTGCCGTTCAGAATGTCGATCTCGATGCTCATTTCACCCACCTCGCGCTGCGCGCGCCCTTGATAGGCGCAGGGCGCGCGGCAAATTACCGACTCCGGTGCCAAAGCAGGCCAAATTCCAGGTCACGAAGAAATTATCCCGCGAGACGATCCGCTCGGCGCCTTTGCGGGCCGGGCGGCCTGATCATCCCAAATTGCGGTGTTTAACACCGATGGAACCTTCTATAAGGGTTCTCGTTAAGCCACGTCTCCCATCATTTCGGACATCACCCCATGACCTTCACGCTTCCCAACCTTCCCTATGCCTATGACGCGCTTGCGCCCCATATGTCGAAGGAAACGCTGGAATATCATCACGACAAGCATCACCAAGCCTATGTGACCAACGGCAACAATCTCTTGAAGGGGACCGAATTCGAGGGCAAGTCCCTCGAGGAGATCGTCAAGGGCTCGTTCGGCAAGAATGCGCCGCTCTTCAACAATGCCGGCCAGCACTACAACCACCTGCATTTCTGGAACTGGATGAAGCCGAACGGCGGCGGCAGCAAGTTGCCCGGCCGTTTGGAAAAGAAGATCACCGAGGACCTCGGCGGGTTCGAGAAATTCAAGACCGATTTCGCCGCCGCCGGCGTCGGCCAGTTCGGTTCAGGCTGGGCCTGGCTGTCGGTGAAGAACGGCAAGCTCGAAATATCCAAGACCCCCAACGGCGAAAACCCGCTGGTGCATGGCGCCACGCCGATCCTCGGCGTCGACGTCTGGGAGCATTCCTACTACATCGACTATCGCAATCGCCGCCCGGATTATCTGAAGGCGTTCGTCGATCATCTCGTCAACTGGGAATATGTCGACCAGTTGTTCTCGAAAGCCTGATCTTTCCGGCTGCAGATCCAAAGGGCGGCAGCGTTCAACTGCCGCCCTTTTCGTTTGTCGTGGTATTTTGTGGTGCTTGCTGGATCGCCGACTGACGTGAAACCGGAAGCGATTCCCGGCGAGCCGGTCGCGCGGATCGATGCGGGATAGATACGGGGCGTGGCAGGAAAGCGCCCCAAAAATAAAGACCGAGCGGCGATAGAGCCGGGTGGCCTCGGTGGACTCCCGTTATGTTATAATATAACATTTGTCCATGACGCCCACCCCCCAGCCGCACGCTCACATCCACGACCACGGGCACGTCCATGACCACGGGCTCGCCCACAGCCACGGGCCGGCTTCGCCGCATCCGGCGCAGGCGGTAGCCTGGTCGATCCTGCGCATGACCGTGATCTCCCGGCTCGCTGCCGCGATCGCGGTCAGCGCCGCGCTTTGGGCCGTCGTCTGGCTGGCGATGAGGTAAGCATGGCAGCCCAATTGCAATTTCGCGACGTCACGCTGGGCTATGACCGGCATCCGGCGGTGCATCACCTTGACGGTGAAGTCGCGCCCGGCGCGCTGCTTGCGATCGTCGGCCCGAACGGCGCCGGCAAGTCGACGCTGTTTCGAGGCATCGTCGGCATCGTCAAACCCCTGGCGGGCACGATTCTGACGGGCGATCTCGATGTCAGGGAAATCGCCTATCTGCCGCAAACCCTGGATATCGACCGCAGCTTTCCGATCTCGGTGTTTGATTTCGTCGGCACCGGGCTGTGGCGCCAAACCGGGTTTTTCGGCGGCATGGGCAAGGACGCGCGCGACCGGATTGCGCGGGCGCTCGCGGCCGTCGGCCTCAGCGGCTTCGAAAACCGCACCATCGGCACGCTGTCCGGCGGGCAGATGCAGCGCATGTTGTTTGCGCGGGTGCTGTTGCAGGACGCGCGCCTGATCGTGCTCGATGAACCGTTCAACGCCATCGACGCCAAGACCTCGGCCGATCTGCTGGCGCTGGTTCAGCGCTGGCATGCCGAGCAGCGTACCGTGCTCGCCGCGCTGCACGACATGGACCTCGTGCGTGCCCATTTTCCCGAAACCCTGCTGCTGGCCCGGGGAGAGGTCGCCTGGGGGACCACCTCCGAGGTGCTGACGGCGGAGAACCTCAAGGAAGCGCGCCGGATGTGCGAAGCCTTCGACGACAGCGCCGCCGCCTGCGCTGCCGACGAAGTGCCTTCACGGGCCGCCTGAAATCATGGATCCATGCTGCGATGATCTATGACGCGCTGATCGCGCCCTTTGTCGAATTCGAATTCATGCGCCGGGCGCTGGCGGCCGTGATCGCGCTTGCGCTGGGCGGCGCGCCAATCGGCGTGTTCCTGATGCTGCGACGAATGAGCCTGGTCGGCGACGCCATGGCGCATGCCATCCTGCCGGGTGCGGCGATCGGCTTTTTGCTGTCGGGCCTCAATTTGTTCGCGATGACGGCAGGCGGGTTGATCGCCGGCTTTGCGGTTGCGATTCTGGCCGGCGTCGTGGCGCGCACCACCGAGCTGAAGGAAGACGCCTCGCTGGCCACGTTCTATCTGGCGTCGCTTGCGCTCGGCGTGACCATTGTTTCGATCAAGGGCACCAATATCGATCTCTTGCATGTGCTGTTCGGCAACATCCTGGCGATGGACGACCCGACCCTGCTGGTGATCGCGTTCAACGCGACTCTCACCCTTGTCGTGCTGGCGGTGATCTACCGCCCGCTGGTGATCGAAAGCGTCGATCCGTTGTTTCTGCGCACCGTGAGCCGGGCCGGCGCGCCGGCGCATCTGGCGTTTCTCGCGCTGGTCGTCGTCAACCTCGTCAACGGCTTTCAGGCGCTCGGCACCCTGCTGGCGGTGGGGTTGATGATCCTGCCCGCGGCGATTGCGCGGTTCTGGTCGCGCGATATCACCGGCATGATCTGCATCGCGGTCGCAAGCGCGATGGTCTCGGGCTATGCCGGACTGGTGCTGTCGTTCCAGACCAGGGTGCCGTCGGGCCCGGCGATCATTCTGGTGGCAACCGTGCTCTATGTCGGCTCGATCCTGTTCGGCAACGTCCGCGGCGTCATCAGGCAGATGTTTCCCGGCCGCCATCTCGAGGCGTAGTCATGCGCGTGGCGCGGTGTTTTCAACTGGGGTTGATCTGTCTGGCACTGGCGATGCCGGCTGTCACCCTGCGCGCGCAGGACCGGCTGCAAGATCCCCTGAAGGTCGTTGCGAGCTTCTCGATCCTCGGCGATTTCGTGAAAAATGTCGGCGGCGAACGCGTCGAGGTGACCTCGCTGGTCGGCCCCGACGGCGACGTGCACGTTTATGCGCCGGCGCCGGCGGACGCCCGGAAGATCGCCGATGCAAAGCTGCTTGTCATCAACGGTCTCGGCCTTGAGGGCTGGCTGCCGCGGCTTTTGCAGGCTTCAGGCGGCAAGGCGCCGATCGTCACGGCGACCCGGGGCATCGCGCCGCTCAAGTCAGGCTCCGGCGCCGATCCTCACGCCTGGCAATCCGTGGCCAACGCGAAAAACTATGTCGCCAATATTCGCGATGCGCTGGCCGCCGCCGACCCGGCCGATGCCGAGGCTTTTCGAAGCCAAGCGGAAGCCTATCTGGCAAGGCTCGATGCGCTCGACCGCGAGGTGCGGGCAGCGGTCACGCAAATTCCGGAAAACCGCCGCAAGGTGATCTCGACCCATGATGCTTTCGGCTATTTTGCCGCGGCCTACGGCATCCGGTTCATCGCGCCGCTCGGCGTTTCCACCGAATCGGAGGCCAGCGCCCGCGACATCGCCGGAATCATCACCCAGATCAAAACCGAAAAAATTCCGGCTGTTTTTCTTGAAAATATCAGCGATCCCCGCCTGATCCGACGGATATCGGCTGAGACCGGCGCCAGGGTCGGCGGGACGCTGTTTTCCGATAGTTTGACGGCCGAAAAGGGCGATGCCCCCACTTACATTGACATGGTCAGGCACAATATAAAGGCTCTGACCAGCGCGCTGGCCGATTAGGGCAGGGGCCCTCCCTGTTGCCGCGCCAAATCCCAGCGCCTCGCAATATAGTCGCGTTTTTCGGAGCCACCATGCCAGAATTGACGTCCCAAAAAATTCCCGTGACCGTGCTGACGGGTTATCTCGGCGCCGGCAAGACCACGCTGCTCAACCGTATCCTGTCGGAAAACCACGGCAAGAAATACGCCGTCATCGTCAACGAGTTCGGCGAGATCGGCATCGACAATGATTTGATCATCGGTGCCGACGAAGAAGTGTTCGAGATGAACAATGGCTGCGTCTGCTGCACCGTGCGCGGCGATCTCGTGCGCATCCTCGATGGTCTGATGAAGCGCAAGGGGAAATTCGACGCCATCATCGTCGAGACCACTGGTTTGGCCGATCCGGCGCCGGTGGCGCAGACCTTTTTCGTCGACGAGGACGTGCAGAAGAACGCCCGGCTGGATGCGGTGGTGACGGTGGCCGATGCGAAATGGCTGAGCGACCGTTTGAAGGACGCGCCGGAGGCCAAGAACCAGATCGCATTCGCCGACGTCATCGTGCTCAACAAGACCGATCTCGTCTCCAAGGCCGAACTGGCCGAGGTCGAGGCGCGGATCAGGGCCATCAACCCTTACGCCAAGCTGCATCGCACCGAGCGCTGCCAGGTCGCGCTGTCGGACGTGCTGGAGCGCGGCGCGTTCGATCTCGACCGCATTCTTGAACTGGAGCCGGAATTTCTCGACGCCGGCGATGGCCACGATCATCATGATCACGATCACGGCCACGGCGGCCTGAAACATTACCATGACGAGGACATGCAGTCGCTGTCGCTGCGATCAGACAAGCCGCTCGACGCCACCAAGTTCATGCCCTGGCTGCAGGAGCTGGTCGCCAGCGAGGGTCAGAAGATCCTGCGCTCGAAGGGAATCCTCTCCTTCAGCGACGACGACGACCGCTACGTCTTCCAGGGCGTGCACATGATGCTGGAAGGCGATCACCAGCGCGCCTGGAAGGACGGCGAGGCGCGCCAGAGCCGTCTCGTCTTCATCGGCCGCGAATTGCCCGAGCAGATGATTCGCGACGGTTTCGAGCGCTGTATCACCACGTGATGACAGCGTTCGATCCCGGCGAATCCGCCTCCATCATTTCCGTCACCGACCAGGTGCGCCCGGTGAAGATCGGTGCGCCCGTTGTTGCCGTGCACTTTCTCGGCGACCGGGCGGCCTTCGTCGGCGCCGAGGAAAGTGTTTTCCTTGTCAACGGCGAGGCGGAGATTTCCAAGGTTGCCGTTCATGCCGGCGGCATCCTGTGCGCCGCATCCGACGGGGCCCGCATCGTCATGGGCGGCGATGACGGCAAGCTCGTCGCGCTCGATGCCAAAGGCGAGGTCACGCTGCTGGCGACCGACGCCAAACGGCGCTGGATCGACAATGTCGCGCTGCATCCCGATGGCGCCGTGGCGTGGTCGGCCGGCAAAACCGCTTTCGTGCGCAGCGGCAAGGCCGAAGACAAATCCTTCGACGTGCCCTCAACGGTCGGGGGTCTGGCGTTTGCGCCGAAGGGCCTGCGGCTGGCGATCGCGCATTATAACGGCGTGACGTTGTGGTTTCCCAACATGGTGGCGACGGCGGACGTTCTGGAATGGGCGGGCTCGCATCTTGCCGTCACCTTCAGCCCCGACAACAAATTCCTGGTCACCGCGATGCACGAGCCGGCGCTGCATGGCTGGCGGCTCGCCGACAACAGGCACATGCGCATGACCGGCTATCCCGGCCGCGTCCGGTCGATGTCGTGGAGCGCCGGCGGCAAGGGGCTGGCGACGTCGGGCGCCGACACCGTCATCATGTGGCCGTTCGCCAGCAAGGACGGCCCGATGGGGAAGGAGCCCGCGATGCTGGCGCCATTGCAGGCCCGCGTCAGCGCGGTTGCCTGCCACCCGAAGCAGGACATCCTCGCCGCCGGCTATGGCGACGGCACCATTCTGATGGTGCGGCTGGCCGACGGGGCGGAAATTCTGGTCCGCCGCAACGGTACCGTGCCGGTCGCGGCGCTGGCCTGGAATACGAAGGGCACACTACTGGCGTTCGCCGACGAGGAGGGCGACGCAGGTCTGCTGCCACTGTAGCGGTCGGGTCCTGGCGGCGTTACCGGGGAACAATGCGCCCCAGCCTTCGTTGTTCCTGCCAACGAGGGCTGATCATCATGAACCCGAACCAAAGAAATCGCGCCTTAGGTAAGGATTTCCTTCTCGCGGCTCTATTGGTGACGGCGGGACTTGTTTTATCCGGCGTTTCGCTGATGGAGCTTGCGAAGAGCAACGTCCAGATGGCGCAAGCGACGCAACCCTTGCAAGCCTCGCCTGCGGCCGCACCGAACGGCGAGCCGGCCGAGTCGAAGCCCGGCGGCGCGCGTCCGACCACGCCGGCGCCCGAACCCGCCCAGCCAAATGCCGCCGCCCAGACGACAGGCGCAGCCCCTACGTTGCCGCCGGCTCCAGCTGAAAAGATCGCGCCGCCGATTCAGCAAAAATAGCGCCAACCGGGATTCTCCGTCATGCGCCCCGCGAAAGCTTGACGTCCAGTATTCCGCGGCGGTCGTGGCGAACGAGTCACCGGCCATCGCGGAATGACGGAACGCGACGTCTAACGCCATTTTGACTTCGCTGCCGATTCTACAGTCTCGCTTGTGTCACCTTGCTGCCGCATAATCCGCCATCGTGACAATGCACCGATGACGCGGGGGCTGTACGGATGAAGATCGACGATGTCAGGCGAACCGCCTATTCGATGCCGCTGACCAGCCCATCGTTCCCGCCGGGGCCCTATCGCTTTTTCAACCGTGAATATTTCGTCATCGCCTATCGTACCGACCCGGAAGCGCTCGCCGCCGTGGTGCCGGAGCCGCTGGAAATCACCGAGCCGATCGTCAAGTACGAATTCATCCGCATGCCCGATTCAACGGGTTTCGGCGATTACACCGAAACCGGACAGGTGATCCCGGTCCGCCTGAACGGCGAGGAGGGTGTCTATACCCATGCGATGTATCTCGACGACGATGCGCCGATCGCGGGTGGCCGCGAGCTCTGGGGATTTCCCAAGAAGCGGGCGACGCCGAAGATCGAAGTCGAGAGCGACGTGCTGGTCGGAACGCTGCACTACGGTTCGGTGCTCTGCGCCTCCGGCACGATGGGGTACAAGCATCGTCCCGTCGATCACGACATCGTGGTGAAGGGGATGCAAGCGCCGAATTTCATCCTGAAGATCATTCCGCATGTCGATGGGTCTCCCCGGATCTGCGAACTGGTGCGCTTCCATCTCGAGGACATCGTCTTGAAGGAGGCCTGGACCGGCCCGGCGGCGCTCGGCCTGTTCCCGCACGCGCTCGCGGACGTGGCGCGGCGGCTGCCGGTGCGCGAGGTGCTCTCGGCCACGCATTTCAAGGCCGACCTCACGCTCGGGCTCGGGACCGTGGCGTTCGATTATCTGGCGAAGTAGTCGAGTTCGCAGCTTTGGCGCATAAGCGCGGCCATACCATTTGCCACGAAATAATCAGAATAGCGCATTCACTATCGGGAATCGGACGCATCTGTGTGGAGGTGAACCGAAATGGCGATCGGCTTCGCCGTCATCGGCAATGACCGGCCTGCCGGCGGGTTCCCCGATCTGTTTTCGCACGAGGATAGCCGGCGATGAGCACCGATTCCCGCAGGCTGAGAAGCGATGAGCCGCTTGCCATGGAAGTCACGGCAGCGCTCAAGCAAGGCGAGGTAGAGCTGCTGAGCCGGCTGCTTGCGGCCGAGCCAGGGCTCGCCGACTGCGTGGTCGAGAATCCCGAAGGCGGCGGGCGGACGCTGCTGCATCTGTTCGCCGATTGGCCCGGGCACGCTCCGAACGCCGCCGCGATCGTGCAGACGCTCGCCGCGGCCGGCTCCGATCTCGACGCGCCGGCCGTCGGCATGCGGCACCGGGAAACGCCGCTGCATTGGGCGGCGAGCAACGACGATGTGGTGCTGATCGATGCCCAGCTCGACGCTGGCGCCGATGTCGAGCATGAAGGGTCATCGATTGATGGTGGTCCGCCCTTGTCCTCGGCCGTTGGCTACGGCCAATGGGCGGCGGCGCGGCGGCTGGTCGAGCGCGGCGCGCGAACCCTGCTCTGGCACGAAGCGGCACTTGGGCTGATGCCGGCGATCATGCGTCGACTCGAATCCGAGCCGGCGCCACGACCCGAGGCGCTTTCGGGACCGTTCTGGAACGCCTGCCATGGCGGGCAACTCGGCACCGCGCAGTACCTGCTGGCGCACGGTGCCGATCTCAACTGGCCCGCGCCTTGGTCAGGGCAAACGCCGCTCGACGTCGCGGAGAAGGCGGCACGCAGCGATGTTGTGGCTTGGCTGCTCGAAAAGGGTGCGGCCCGCGGCAAGAAGGGCGCCTGACCCCAGCGCCCGCCTCGCCTGATCGCAGTCCGCACGGGATCATCAGCGACGGTTGTTGCGGCTGACATTGGTCATGGACCGCAATCCCAACAAGGTAGCAGCGCCCACCCGACACGCGCAGTCAAAGATGTGGCTTTCCCGCTCTCGGTCAGAGATATTGCTGAATTGCCGGCGCAAACAATCGCGTTCGCCGCGCGATAGAACCCTGCCAAGACCCGGCAAGAACGGGTGATCGTGTGACAAGAGACAGTATCGGGATCGGCTTGACCGGCGGGTCTGGTGATTGCGTCAACCCTGACGCGACGGCGGAAGAGAGCCGGCGGCTTGCGATTGCGGTAGCCGTCGGCTGCGCTTTTGCCGGCCTCGCGCTCCGTTACCTCTTTCGGGAGCACGCCACCTCCGACGCCGTTGACTACCTGATCCCCTGGTATGCCTTTGCTCGGGATCACGGCGTTGGCGGGCTCGGCCAAGCGTTCACCAACTACACGCCGTTCTACAGCTACCTCCTGCTGATCGCAGCCCAATTTGACGGGTTGGGCCAGCCGCTTTCGCTGGTGAAGGCGATCTCGGCGGTGTTCGAGTTCGGTTGCGCGATCGTGGTGGCTCGGATCGTCTGGCGGGCTACCAGGGCGCCCTTGCGCGCCTCCATGGCGTTCTCTGGCGTTTGGCTGGCACCGACGGTGATCTTCAACGGCGCTGTGTGGGGGCAGGCCGATTCGATCTGGACCTTCTTCACGCTGCTGTCCGTGTCGTTGTTCATGCGGGACCGCAATGGCGTTCTGCCTTTCGCCGTGGCTTTCGCGGTGAAGGCCCAGGCGGTTTTCCTCGGGCCATTCGTAGTGGGCATGATGCTGCGCCGCAGGATTCACTGGGCGTGGCTCGCCGCCGTTCCCGGGGTTTACGTGGTCCTCGCCATTCCTGTTCTCGTCGCCGGCAGGCCCATCGCCTCGGTGTTCAGGGTCTATATGGACCAAGCCGACACCTTCCATCGCCTCACCATGAATGCCGCGAACATCTGGGTGTTCGCGGGAGGCGCGCCCTACGCGATCGGCGTCGCCGTCGGCCTCCTGCTGGCGGCGGCAGCTGGGCTTGCCTTGTCGGTCTTCATCGTGCGTTCCAGGCAACAGGGGCCGGACTTCATTCTGCTGGCCGCGTGCGCATCTCTCATGCTGATGCCTTACCTGCTCCCGAAGATGCACGACCGCTATTTCTACGCGTTCGAACTCGCCTCCATCGCCCTGGCCTGTCTCAATCCGCGTTATCTACCGCTCGCGGCGGTCGCCCAGGTCGACGGCGTGTTGTCCTATCTCGGGTTCGAGCGCGGGATCGCCATGGGCTTGCTGCCAGCCGCGCTCTGCAACAGTTTTATCGGCTTCTATCTCGTGCTCGACCTTTGGCGCGGCGAGCGTGGATTTCGCTTTCCCAAGCTGGCCTGGCTCGGCTTCGCCGCGTCGACGGCGGGGCTGTTCTCCTATCTGATCCTGGCCGATCCCGGCTGGAACCTGTCCCCCGCCTACCTGCTGGCCGCGAGTCTTGCCACGGTGATGGCGCTGCTGCTCATGAAAGAGTCGCGTTGCGCCTCGGCCGGCATTCCGGGCCGGTAACCTGACCAGCGCTTGTGAATCGTATTCCGCGACGGCTGATACGATGTCTCGCTCATCGCACCAGCACGTTCCTGAATTGCCAGGGATCCGACGTGTCGATGTCTTCCGGGAATAGTCCGGGCCGGTCGGAGAGCGGTGTCCAGTCGGTGTAGAAACCCTTCACCGGGCCGAGATACGGCCGCTGGATTTCAAGGCAGCGGTGGAAATCCATTTCATCGGCTTCGACGATCCCGGCATTGGGATTCTCCAGCGCCCACACCATGCCGGCCAGCACCGCCGACGACACTTGCATGCCGGTGGCGTTCTGGTAGGGCGCTATCTTTCGGGTTTCCTCGATCGAGAGCTGCGATCCGTACCAATAGGCGTTCTTGGCGTGGCCATAGAGCAGCACGCCGAGTTCGTCGATCCCGTCCTCGATCTCGTTCTCGTCCAGGATGTGCCATTTCGGCTGCATCTTGCCGGTGGCGCCGAATATCTCGTGCAGCGACAGCACCGCGTCGTTGGCGGGGTGGTAGGCATAATGGCAGGTCGGGCGATAGATCACGGTGCTGCCGTCGCGCACGGTGAAATAGTCCGCAATCGAAATCGACTCGTTATGGGTGACGAGAAAGCCATATTGCGCGCCCGGCGTCGGACACCACGAGCGCACGCGGGTGTTGGCGCCGGGCTGCGCCAGATAGATCGCAGCGCCACAGCCGTAATTGTGGATGCCGGCATTGTGCGGCATCCACGCTTCATGGGTGCCCCAGCCGAGCTCGGCCGGCTGCATGCCCTCGGAAACAAAACCCTCCACCGACCAGGTATTGACGAACACGTTCATCGGCTTCGGCCGCTTGGAGCGCTGGGTGTCGCGTTCGGCGATATGGATGCCCTTGACGCCGAGCTTGTGGGCGAGCTGGCCCCAGCCTTCCCGGCTCTTCGGCTCGTTGAAGGGCGTGCCGGTGTCGCGGGCGATGTCGAGCAGCGCCTGCTTGACGAACCACGATACCATGCCGGGATTGGCGCCGCAGGTGGAGACGGCGGTCGGGCCGCCCGGGCTGTTGTGCTTGGCGGCGAGCAGGGTCTCGCGCAGCGCGTAGTTGGAGCGCTTTTCGGGGCCGATGTTCTTGTCGAAGTAGAATCCGAGCCACGGCTCCACGACGGTGTCGATGTAGAGCGCGCCGATCTCGCGGCACAGGGTCATGATATCGACCGAGGAGGTATCGACCGACAGATTGACGCAAAAACCCTGACCGCCGCCGGCGGTCAGAAGCGGCACCAGCACGTCGCGATAGTTCTCTTTGGTCACGGCCTGCTTGATGAAGCGCACGCCGTGCGCTTTGGCGAGTTCGCCGTCTTCATGCGGATCGATGATGACCAGGCGCGATTTGTCGTAGTCGAAATGCCGTTCGATCAGCGGCAGCGTGCCTTTGCCGATCGAGCCGAACCCGATCATGACAATGGGGCCGGAAATTTTCGCGTGGATCGGCGGGCTCATGGCAAGGTCTCCGGAACAGGAAAAAGTGAGGTGAAGGGAGAAAACAGCGAAAAGGGCGAGGGATCAGACGGAACGCCGCCTGGCGGTGACTTCGATCTCGACCTTCATCTCGGGTTTGTAGAGACCGGCGACGACCAGAAGCGTTGCGGCGGGGCGAATCTCGCCGAGGACTTCGCCGCAGACCGCGAAATGGGCATCCGCATCCCTGGCGTCGGTGATGTAGTAGGTCGCGCGGACGATGTCGGCCATCGCGAAGCCGGCTTCTTTCAAGGCGGCTTCGATGGTCTTGAAGCAGTTTCGTGTCTGGCTCGTGACATCCGCCGGCATGGTCATGGTGGCGTAGTCGTAGCCGGTCGTGCCGGCGACGAAGGCGAAATCTCCGTCGACCACGGCGCGGCTGTAGCCGGCGGTCTTTTCAAAGGGCGAGCCGGTGGAAATGAGACGGCGGGACATCGAGACCTCGATTGCAGGATTTCGTGCGGTTTACGGGCTTTTTGCCGGTTGGCGCAACCCCCGCAGTGTCACCGGGAACGCTGGGTGACGTCGCTCGCCGGGGGTGTGGCAGCGCCCCAGCGGCGCGCCAGGATATCCCTGACGATCATGACCCCGATCATGATCACCAGGAGGGTGGTGACGATACCGCGGAATCGCGGGCGCGCAGCATCGCCGGGTGCGGGCAGACTGTCTGACATGGTCAGGCCGCGCGCTGCAGCGGCGGCAGGGCCTTCTTGGCGCGCGCCGCCGTTCTTTTCGGGGCGCCCGTCGGCACGATCATGCCCCAGGCACCGTCGAGTCCGCCCTCGCGCAGTTCGCGGCCGAGCAGACGGTCCCGCTCGAACAGGCCGGGCAGCGACAATTCGCCGGTCTTTTGCGCCGAAAAGCCGAAGCGGGCGTAATACGGCGCGTCGCCGAGCAGGATCGCCGCGCCATGGCCGCGCGCTTTCGCCGCCGCCAGCGCGTGGTCCATCAGCGCAGCCCCGACGCCGAGCTTGCGGCAGGCGTTATCCACCGCCAGCGGGCCGAGCACCAGCGCACGCACACCCCCGGCGCTGACGTGCCACAACCGCACGGTTCCCACCAGCCGGCCCTGGCGCACGGCCGAGAAGGCGAGGCCTTCGGCGGGCGCGCGGCCGTCGCGCAGGCGCTGGCAGGTGCGCGTTTGGCGGTTTGCGCCAAAGCAGGCATCGAGCAGCGCTTCGCGCGCAACGACATCCGAGGCCCGCTCGTCGCGGATCGCAAACGGAGTGGCGTCGGTTGTGAGGGCAACGGGGGTGTTCCGCAAAGCGGTCATGGCACGTCAGTCCTCGCTCCGGACGGCAGCAGGCCGCGGGAAGCGTTGTCGGCAGATTCGCGTGTGAGAAGGATGGGAGCCGGCGGACCGGCTCCCGATTAAATCGAGCCTCGGAGAGGCAGGATCAGATGTGATAGGTCCGCAGCGGCGGGAAGCCGTTGAAGGCCACCGACGAGTAAGTCGACGTATACGCACCGGTTCCCTCGATCAGCAGCTTGTCGCCGATCTCGAGCGTCACCGGCAGCGGGTACGGCATCTTCTCGTACAATACGTCGGCGGAATCGCAGGTTGGGCCCGCGAGCACGCACGGCGTCATTTCCGCGCCGTCATGCGGCGTGCGGATGGCATAGCGGATCGACTCGTCCATGGTCTCGGCGAGACCGCCGAACTTGCCGATGTCGAGATACACCCAGCGCACGTCGTCCTCGTCGCTCTTCCTGGAGATCAGAACGACTTCGGTCTCGATGATGCCCGCATTGCCGACCATGCCGCGGCCCGGCTCGATGATGGTCTCCGGGATCTGGTTGCCGAAATGCTTGCGCAGCGAGCGGAAGATCGACCGCCCGTATTGCAGCACCGGAGGAACGTCCTTCAGGTACTTGGTCGGGAATCCGCCGCCCATGTTGACCATGGAGAGGTTGATGCCCCGCTCCGCGCAGTCGCGGAACACCGTCGAGGCCATCGCCAGTGCACGATCCCACGCCTTCACCTTGCGCTGCTGCGAGCCGACATGGAACGAGATTCCATAGGGCTCCAGGCCGAGGCGCTTGGCGAGGTCGAGCACATCGACGGCCATCTCCGGATCGCAGCCGAACTTGCGCGACAGCGGCCATTCGGCTCCGGCGCAATCATAGAGGATGCGGCAGAACACCTTGGCGCCGGGCGCGGCGCGCGCGATCTTCTCGACTTCCGCGGCGCAATCGACCGAAAACAGCCGAATGCCGAGCGCGAAGGCGCGCGCGATGTCACGCTCCTTCTTGATCGTATTGCCGTAGGAAATCCGCTCCGCCGACGCGCCCGCGGCCAGCGCCATCTCGATTTCGGCTACCGAGGCGCAATCGAAGCACGACCCCATCGAGGCCAGCAGCGACAGCACTTCCGGCGCCGGGTTTGCCTTCACCGCATAGAACACGCGGCTGTCCGGCAGCGCCCGGGCGAAGCTCTGATAGTTGTCGCGCACGACTTCGAGGTCGACGACGAGGCAGGGCTCGAGGTCCTGGCCCTCGTTACGGCGGTTGCGCAGGAATTCCTGAATACGTTCGGTCATAGTAGCACCCTCCCAAACGGCCCAGCGACGGGACACGTTCAAAAATGATCTCGGATAAGAGCGCTCCGGCCACGTTGCGCGATGGAGGCGCGACGAGACCAGGAAACTCAAACCGAATTGTGCTGCCGTGGATTGGTTGGGAATGATCCCGCCCGCACACCTGGCAATGAAGGACAAGCCTCTTCGGTATTCGCGCCGGCTGGTGGAAAGCCGGCAGAGACCAAAAAAGCCCGATCCGTCGTTGCTTTAAGTCGCGTCCCCCGTTGAGAACGAGGTGCGCCGGTTCGCCTCCGGCTGCCAGTCACGGTTGCAAGGAGCGAAGAGACCTTCAACGGCATCTCTTGAGAGAGATGCTGGCCTATCAAGTCTTCGACTTACGAAGTCTCTGACTTGAGCGACCCTCGGTTCTTCATCCCTTGGCGGCTGTCCGGCCTCTTGTCCGGATACCTACCGACTGACACACGACCACAGGCACGTGCGAAATTGGGCAATTCTGCACATAAGGGTTTTGAGTCTGCTTCGCAACAATTTTTTTAGGCTGAGGAGAAATTTCCCTAACGCGTGCTTACGTCGCCGCGCCCGGCGCGCGAAAGCGGCGCTGAAAATGAACAGGCGTTAAGTTTCTTTAACGATGCGTAAGGATTTGACGGGAAGCGCCGCGCGACTCCGTCGCGCAGCCGACTTAAGCGCGGCGTGTGAACGGCTCGACGCGCTGTGCGGCGCGGATGAACGCGGCCATGATGAAGACGCCGATCGCGAACAGCACCGCCTGCAGGATATGCGCGCCGGTGTCGTCGAGACCGAACAGGATCGCCAGCGCCCAACCACCGGCGAAGGCCGCGCCAAACACCTCGGCGCCGATCAGGATCGCCGCACTGATGATGGTGATGACGCTGGGCCAGACGATCTGGCGGGCCCTGGTCGGGGAGGCTTGCGAACTCATGGTCTGGATCCTGTTTAAGGGCCGCAATCTCTATGAAAAGGCCGACGCTATCAAGCGCAAAAGGCCCAAAAAAGCCCGATCGCGTGATATAGCTTCGCCAATCAATTTGGGACGCAAACGGGAATTGGTATGTCAGAAACCCATGAAATCACGGCCACCGCGCAAGCTCAGGCAAACCCGCTGCTGCGGCCGTGGCAGACGCCGTTCGAGACGCCGCCATTCGCTGACATCGCGCCGGAGCATTTCCTCCCCGCCTTCGAGCAGGCGTTCGCCGATCATGCCGCCGAAATCGCCGCGATCGAGCATGATCCCTCCGCGCCGGACTTTGCCAACACCATCACCGCGCTGGAGCGCTCGGGCAAGCTGCTGTCCAGGGTCTCGGCCGTGTTCTACGACCTGGTGTCGGCGCATTCCAATCCGGCGCTGCTCGAGATCGACAAGGAGGTGTCGCTCAGGATGGCGCGGCACAGGAACCCGATCATGATGAACGCGGTGCTGTTCGGCCGCATTGCGCTGCTGCGCGACAACCGCGCCAGCCTCGGGCTGACGGGCGAGCAGATGCGGCTCCTGGAGCGCACCTATACGCGTTTCCACCGCGCCGGCGCCGGGCTCGACGAGGCGGCCAAGACGCGGATGGCCGAGATCAACGAGCGGCTGGCCCGCCTCGGCACGACCTTCAGCCACCATCTGCTCGGCGACGAACAGGACTGGTTCATGGAACTCGGCGAGGCCGATCGCGACGGCCTTTCCGACAGCTTCGTCGCCGCCGCGAAATCCGCCGCCGATGAGCGCGGCATGACCGGCAAGGCGATCGTGACGCTGTCGCGGTCCTCGGTCGAACCGTTCCTGAAGACCTCCGGCCGCCGCGAGCTGCGCGAGAAGGTCTACAAGGCGTTCATCGCGCGTGGCGACAACGGCAACGCCAACGACAACACCGAGAGCATTGTCGAGATCCTGGAACTGCGCGAGGAGAGCGCCAGGCTGCTGGGCTATCCGACCTTCGCCGCCTATCGGCTGGAGGACTCGATGGCCAAGACGCCGCAAGCCGTGCGCAGCCTGCTGGAGCGGGTCTGGAAGCCGGCGCGGGCCCGCGCGCTGGCCGATCGCGACGCCCTGCAGGCGCTGGTGGCCGAGGAGGGCGGCAATTTCGCGCTGGCGCCATGGGACTGGCGCTACTACGCCGAGAAGCTCAGGCAGCGCCGCGCCAATTTCGACGATGCCGCGATCAAGCCCTATCTGGCGCTCGACCACATGATCGAGGCCGCTTTCGACTGCGCCAGCCGCCTGTTCGGTCTCAGCTTCTCCGAGCGGAAGGATGTTCCGGTCTGGCATCCGGACGTGCGGGTCTGGGAGGTCAAGGATAGCGCCGGCCGCCACAAGGCGCTGTTCTACGGCGACTACTTCGCCCGGCCGTCGAAGCGCTCCGGCGCCTGGATGACATCGCTGCGCGACCAGCAAAAACTCGATGGCGACATCGCCCCCCAGATCATCAATGTCTGCAACTTCTCGAAGGGGGCGGACGGCGAGCCTTCGCTGCTGTCGCCGGATGACGCGCGCACCTTGTTCCACGAATTCGGCCACGGCCTGCACGGAATGCTGTCGGACGTGACCTACCCGTCGCTGTCCGGCACCAGCGTGTTCACCGATTTCGTCGAACTGCCCTCGCAGCTTTACGAGCACTGGCAGGAACAGCCGCAGGTGCTGCGGCAATTCGCCCGGCATTACCAGACCGGCGAGCCGCTGCCGGACGACCTGTTGAAGCGCTTCCTCGCCGCGCGCAAATTCAATCAGGGCTTTGCCACGGTGGAATTCGTCGCCTCGGCGCTGATCGACCTCGAATTCCACACCCAGCCGGCTTCGGCGACCCGGGATGTGCGGGCGTTCGAGCGCAGTGAGCTTGAGAAAATCGGGATGCCTGCGGAGATCTCGCTGCGGCACCGGCCCCAGCAATTCGGCCATATTTTCGCCGGCGATCACTATGCCTCGGGTTATTACAGCTACATGTGGTCCGAGGTGATGGATGCCGACGCGTTCGGCGCCTTTGAGGAGGCCGGCGACATTTTCGATCCGGCGACCGCCAAGCGCCTGCACGACGACATCTATGCCTCGGGCGGCTCGCGCGATCCGGAAAACGCCTATGTCGCGTTCCGCGGCCGGGAGCCGGAGCCGGACGCCCTGCTGCGCCGCCGCGGCCTCCTCGATACACCCGAGGCCGCCTGACGTGGGCAAGGCGATCCGCCGCGTGCTGGGTTTGCTGCTGTCGGCCGGCGCGCTGGCGCTCGGGGCAGGGGTGGCAGAGGCGCATCCGCATGTCTGGATCACGGCAAGCAGCGAGCTGATCTATGTCCCGGACGGCTCGATATCCGGCGTGCGTCACGCCTGGACCTTCGACGATATGTTCTCGACCTATGCGTTGCAGGGCATCGAGACCAAGACCCAGGGCGTCTACAGCCGCGAGGAGCTCGGGCCGCTGGCGCAGACCAATGTCGAATCGCTCAAGGAATTCGGCTTCTTCACCTTCGCCAGGGCCGACGGCAAGAAGGAGAAATTCCAGGAGCCGGTCGATTACTTCCTTGAGGTCAAGGATGGTTTGCTCATTCTGCATTTCACGCTGCCGCTGAAGACGCCCGTGAAACCGAAGGAGCTGGCGCTGGAGGTGTTCGATCCCTCGTTCTTTGTCGACTTCAAGTTCGCCGACAAGGACCCGGTCAGGCTGGTCGGCGCTCCCGCCACCTGTCAGGTGAACTTCCAGCGGCCGAACGACGGCACCGTCAACGCCCAGGCGCTGGGCGAGCAGACCTTCACGAACGGCGACAATTCAAACTTCGGGGCGATGTTCGCCAACAAGATCACGGTGACCTGCCCGTGAAGTTGAAATTCCGTCGGAAATCCCGACAAGCATCCTGGCAAGATATCGCGCATGGACCGGCGATCTGGGTTTTGGCCCTGACGGCCGTTCTCATGCTCGACGGTGCCGTCCACGCCCTGATGGCGCAGACGCCGTTCGGCGGTTCGCGCGCCAGCGGCGCCGAGCCGCAGGTGGGCGGCGTCGTCGGTTGGCTGCTGTCAAAACAATCGGAATTCTACCGCGAGATGTCCGCGACGATTCGCGCCGCCAAGTCCGACGGCCATGCGGTCTGGACGCTGCTTGGGATTTCCTTTGCCTACGGCATTTTTCACGCCGCTGGCCCCGGTCACGGCAAGGCGGTGATCTCGTCCTATCTGGTCGCCAACCAGGAAACCGCGCGGCGCGGCGTCGTGCTGTCGTTCGCTTCCGCATTGCTGCAGTCGCTGGTCGCCGTGGTGATGGTCGGGGTTTGCGCTTGGCTGCTCAACGCCACCGCCAGGACCATGTGCGGAGCCGAACGGACCATCGAGATCGTCAGTTACGCCCTGATCGCGGCGTTCGGCGCCCGGCTGGTCTGGACCAAGGGCGGCGGTTTTATGCGGGCGCTGCAGGTGCAACGGCCGGCGCTCGCGAGGGCGGCGGCCGCGTCCCATGATCATGCGGGCCACGGACACCACCATCATCACCACGAACATGCCCCTGCTCACGCCGAGGTCGCGCATCTCGCCCATGACCATGACGAGCATTGCGGCCACTCCCACGGCCCGGTTCCCCGCGAGCTGGCCGGCCCCGGCGGCTGGCGGCGAGGGTTTGGCGCGATTTTCGCGGTGGGTTTGCGGCCCTGTTCGGGCGCCATCCTGGTGCTGGTATTCGCGCTGGCGCAGGGGCTGTTCTGGGCCGGTGTCGCCGCGACCTTCGTGATGGGGCTTGGCACCGCGATCACGGTGGCGGCCATTGCCGTCATCGCGGTGTCGGCCAAGGATCTCGCTCGCCGCCTGAGCGGCACAAAGGAGGGCGGCGGCGCGCTGTTCATGCGCGGCGTGGAATTCGGCGCGGCGGGACTGGTGCTGCTGTTCGGTGTCGGCCTGCTGTTCGGCTATCTCGCCGCCGAGCGGGTGACCTGCTTCTAGTCTGGCCGCGCTCATCGCCGGCGACAAGCAACTCGCGCCATTGTTGCTGCTGACCGATGGCGTGACCCCTTGATATGAATATGAACCGGGAGCCGAGCCACCGCGACAAACCTCACGACCAATATTGGCAAAGGCCCCCAGCCCGTCGTGATCAAAAAAAATCCGCATACCTGGTTCGTTTCAATCCATATTCCGCAGCAAAAGAAGACCGGACATTACGCTCGTCGCTCCCGGACCTTTGCCAGCGAGGCCGAGGCCAAACAGTTTGCGGCGGCCAGGATCGCGGCAGGCGCCGAAGTCAGTGCGGGAACGCTAAATCCCCATGCGCCGAAAAGAATTGTCGGGCCGTCGGAAATTGAAAGCTGGCTTGCAGAAGAGACAAGCAGGTCCGCAAGCCGGGCTGACTGACCTGACCCGGCCGGCTTGATGCTCCGTCTAACACCACCCCCGGCGCGGGCGGTGCGGCGCTCGCGGGGGGTCTTGAGGAGTAGCTTTGTCCTGTCTTGCTCATTTCTGCGCTAAAGTGCACGCGAGTGTTGGAGCAAGGATTCATCTCTCGATATCAATCGGGCATGCAGAGCATCCGCTGATTTCCGCTTCCGGTCGCCACACCGGAGGTCACGATTTCGCTGCTCTGGCACCCGCGGCTGGATGCCGATCCGGCTCATCGCTGGCTGCGCGGATGCGTTCGGGAAGTTTGCGCGGAGCAACTCACCAAATCATCGACACGCGGAAAGCGCCGAAGGGTAAATTAGTATCGCGAGAATGAAGCCGCCTTGATTGCCGCCAGCAATCGCCCGGAACGATTTGCCCGCGCCGCCCTACTTCGGTACATCGTGCTTCCTTGTCCCGTCGTCTTTCTTCGCAGGGTCCTTGGAAACTGGGGCCCTGGACACTGTGTCCCTCTTCACGCCAATGTCCCTGGACAGACCGTTCCTAAAGTCGATGTCCTGCGACATGGGATCCTGGGCGAAGGCGGCCGGAGCGATCGCCAGGCTGAGCCAAAGTGCGGCAGCCGAAATACCAGGCACGATGCGGGTGCTGACGTTCATGGATGGTCTTCCCTCTTGTATCCCCGGCTCTCTCAAGCGGCCTATCCCTGTGGTAGGGACGATCCGGGATCGCGGTTGTTACCGCGGGATCGAAAAAAGCTCCGCGCGCGCATCCGTGGCCGGGATACCCTGATGCTATTGCTGCGTCGCGGCACGCGCGCTAGGCTCGGTCGAATGGGTGCAGGAGGACCGCGTGACCACATCGGACGACAGCAAGATTTCTGGGGATCGCCGCGAAGCGCTGCGCTACGCCTTGGCGGTTGGCAGTGGCGCGGCGCTGGCATCCGCCCTCCTGAGCCCGGCATCGGCGCAGGCGAGCGCGGACAACACGCTCGACCGCATCCGCGCCAACAAGGTGCTACGCATCGCGGTGCTGCCGGGAGAGCTGCCCTATTTCAACAAGGATCTCGCCACCGGGACCTGGTCCGGCTTCTCGATCGAGATGGCCAACGACATTGCCAAGCTTCTCGACGTCAAGCTCGAATACATCGAATCGACCTACGGAAACTCGATCCTCGACCTGCAATCCAACAAGATCGATCTCGGCTTTGCCCTCAATCCGACCCCGCAGCGGGCGCTGGTCGTTGATTTCACCGCGACCGTATTTCCGCATCCGTTCGGCGCCATGCTCAGGAAGGGACTGGAAGCCAGAACCTGGGCGGACATCAGCAAGCCCGAGGTCAGGATTGCGGTCGATGTCGGCTCAGCCAACGAGACGGTTGCCCGCCGCTTCGCGCCGAATGCGACGATCAAGTCGATGAAGTCGCGCGACGAGGTGATGCTCGAGATGTCGGCCGGACGGGTCGATTGCGTGGTCAACGCGCTGGTGCTGGGCCTGACGGCGATCGCCAAGAATCCGAACCTCGGCAGCTACAAGATTTTGCAATCGCCCTCGGTCGCGATTCCCTCCAGCATGGCGGTGCGGCGCGAACAGGACAAGCGCTGGCGCGATTTCCTGTCGGTGTGGGTCGACTACAACCGCGGCATCGGGCAGATGCGCGAATGGTTCGTCAAGGGGCTGACGCTTGCTGGCGTGAAGCCGGAAGACGTGCCGGTCGAACTCAACATCTGAGGCGCTGCAGAATTGCCCACTAGAACCTTAGGATCAGTGCGATGGCGGAAATAAAAGTCCCAACGACTGCGGGCGCTGGCACCACATTGTCGATTGGGCGGTGGTTCAAGCGAGTGGGCGATCCCGTTACCGTGCAAGAGCCGTTGGTCGAAATTTTTGCCGATGGTGTGACGCATGAAGTTCGAGCGCCTGCAACCGGGGTGTTGTCCAAGGTGTTGATGAAAGATGGCCAGACCGTCGAGCCGGGAACCGTGCTCGGTGTGATTGATCAGGTCTGATACGATCAAGATCAAACGATTTAACGGCCTCGCTTCACAGGCTCGGGCTCGAAGCAACCTGTTGATGCAATACCGGATGCCATCCCCCATGGCGCCCGATGAATAACGCCCTCAGCATTCCCCGTGCTGGCGCCGGTTCTCTAGGGTTCGACTGGAATGTCGGACCGGTCTTCGGAGAGCCAGGACACAGACCCTTCAGCGCAGGGAAGTTGACGCAGATCAATGCCTTTATGTGCGGTATCTGACATAGGCTACTGGTCGGCCAGATCGGCGGCAAGCTCCGCTCCGAACCGCGACGATACCGCGCAAGGAGCGGGTCACGGTACAGGAACAGCTCTGAGACCACATCCTCGAAGCGGTCGTCGCGCAATACCCGCGCCATATCATGGCGTTTCCCCAGAACCAAGGATTGTCGCATGTCTCTCATTCGAATTGCAGCAACTGCCGGCGCCGGCCTGTTCCTCGGCCTCGCGCCCGCCTCGGCGGCGCCGATCAATCCGGCCGCACCGCAAACAATCGGGCCCCACGCCTCCGTCGAGCAGATTTACTATCGAAATGACGCGGCTGTTCCCGCGGCGATCCTTGGCGGCATCGTGTCCGGCGTGATCGGCGGCGCGCTCGGCGGCAGCTGCTACTACAACGACTGCGGCTACGGCGACGGTTACTACGGCGGCGGTGGATATGTCGGCGGTGGATATGTAGGCGGCGGCCGTGGCTATCGCGGCGGACGCGGCGGTGGCGGTCATGTCAACGTCGGCCATGCCGGCGGCGGTGGACACGGCAGGCGTTAGCAGCTCGGACCGCGTGTCATCGCACGTAAGTCCAGGATTGGCCGACGGCCTGAGGTGGCCGAGACCCTCGATCGAATCCCATAACCGCTTTATCCATTCCAGCTTTGGAGCTTCACATGCAATACCTGAAAGTTTGCGCTCTCGTCATCGCATCGGCGATTCTCGCCGCCGGCTTCGGTCCAGCCCGGGCCGAGAAGGAAGGGAGCCGCGGGTCGGTCTATGATCGCATTTGCTCGGCGTCGACCGAGCACGGCCATCACCACAAGATGGCGAAGCGACTGGCGGAATACCTCAATCTCACCGACGCGCAGAAGGCCGCCTACAAGGAATTCGTCGATACGCGCACCAAGGCCGTCGACGACATGAAGACCAACCTTTGCGCCACCAAGCCGGATCTGTCGACGTTCGAATCCCGGCTCACGTTCCACGAGAAGATGCTGGAGGCACGGGTCGCCGCGCTTAAAGAGGAAAATCCGAAGCTGCTGGCGTTCTACAAAAGCCTCGACGCAGACCAGAAAGAGAAGTTCGACCAGTTCCGTAGCCGCCGGGATCGGGATCGCGAATAGCACCAGCTATTTTCGTGCGTCCGAGGCCTGCGACGCATTCCTCGGGCGCTGGCGGCTTCCGCGACAGGCCGCCCGCGGGTTGATGCTGCGACATCAATCCGAATTCGGCTGCGTGCCGACGAGTCCACGCCCCGCTCACGCCTTGTCGTAGGTCAGGCCGCGCTCGAGCCTGCGTCCTACCAGCGTGGCCGGGAACAGGATCGCGAAGTAAATCAAAGCGACGATCGTATATACTTCCAGCGGCCGATAGGTGTCGGCGTTGATCAGAGTCGCGTTGTAGACGAGATCCGGCACCGCGATAATGGACACCAGCGAGGTGTTCTTCAGCTGCGTCACCGACTGGTTGACGTAGGGCGCCAGCATCGGTTTCAGCGCCTGCGGCAGGATCACCAATCTCAGCACGCGCCATGACCCAAGTCCCAGGGCGCGCGCCGCGTCCCATTGTCCGCGATGGATGCTCTCGATGCTGCCGCGGACAATCTCGGCATAGAACGCCCCGCCATAGAGCGACAGCACGGTGACGGCGGCGACATGCGCCGGGATGTTCACACCGATGACGACCGGAAAGGCGTAATAGAACCAGATGATCTGAACCAATAGCGGCGTGCAGCGGAACAGTTCGATATAGGCGAGCAGAAGCCAGTCGATCACGGGCCAGCGCCTCAGCCGCAGGATGCCGACCACCAGACCGAGCACGGTCCCGAGAAAGACGGTGCCGATCGTGTAGGCGATGGTCCAGCCGAGCCCGAGCCAGAACAGGTGGCTGTATTTGCCGAGGATCGCGAAATCCCAAACGTAGGGCATGTCCGGTCTCGCTTACCCTCTTGCCTGCCGGAGGTCGGCCATCAGAGGTAACGGCCGGGCGAAAACGGCGCCGCGTCGAAGCCTGGCTGCGTGCCTGCGATCATCGCTGCGATCGCCGCTCCCGTCGCAGGGCCGGTCGTGAAGCCGATGTGCTGGTTGCCGAAAGCGAGCCACAGGCCGGCATGACGTGGCGCGGGCCCGATCATCGGCAGGCTGTCGGGCAGCGTCGGCCGCGCCCCGCGCCAGGGTTCGCCGACCGCCGCGCCGAATTCGACCACGCCGCGCGCGGCCGGCACCACCTGGTCGAGCTGGACGAACGATGAGGGCGCATCGCGGGCGGTCAGCTCGACCCCGGTGGTGACTCGGATGCCCTGTTCCATCGGCGTCATCAGGAAACTGCCTTCGGCGTCATGGATCGGACGTTGCAATGAACGTGCCGGGTTCGGCTTGAATTCGCGATGGTAGCCGCGTTCGAAGGCTAGGGGAACACGATAGCCAAGCGGCCGCAACAGGTCCGCCGACCACGGTCCCAGCGCGACCACGATATGGCGCGCCGAAATTCCGCCGTCGGCGAGCACCACGCGCCAGCCCTCGCTGTCGGGCACGATCGCCCTGATTTCCGACTGACGGATCTCGCCACCCAAGCCCACAAACATCCGTGCATAGGCCTTGACCACGGCGCCCGGCGAGTCCACCGAGGCGGTCTGGGTGTGCAGGAGGCCGACCTTGTAGACGGGCACGATGTTCGGCTCGAGCGCGGAAATGGCCTGACGGTCGAGCAGCTGGCTGGCGATGCCGTATTCGGCGAGAAAGGCCTGCTCTGCCTTCGCAGCACCAACGGCGTCGCTGCGCCACGCCTTCAGCCAGCCGGTCTCGCGGATGCGCTGCGCCGCGTCGGCTTTCACGATCCATTCCCGATGCAGCTGCAGCGATGCGCCGATCAGCCCGTGCAGGGCCGTCGCCCGCGGCCTGGTGCGAGAGGGTGTCGCATTGGCGAGGAAGCGGATGATCCAGTCGATATTCCTGATAGCCCAGACGGGATCCCAGCGCAGCGCCGCGTGCCGGTTGGTCAGGTAAGTCGGCAGCGCGCTCCAGAGCGACGGCTTGTTGAGCGGCGATATCGAGCCGCTGGAGAGAATGCCGGCATTGCCATAGGAGGTCTCGTTGCCGGGCTCGCGCCGATCGACGAGGACGACCGACAGGCCCCTCTGCCGCGCGGCGATGGCCGCAGACACCCCGACGATGCCTGCGCCCAGCACGATGACATCCGTTGGCTTGTCCGTGAAATTGTCCGGCATCGGTCCTGCTTTCAAGCGCCGCTAGATGAGTGTCAGGCCGCCATCGACCGGCAACAGCGCTCCCGTCACGTGTCCAGCCTCCGGCGACAACAGGAAGGCGACCACCGCGGCCACTTCGTCGGGTTCGGCCAATCGTGCCTGCGGATTGGCCCTGGCGGCCAGTTGCCAGCTCTGCTGGTCCAATGCCCCCATCAGTCCGGCATCCTTGCGCGTGTAGCCGGGCATGACGACATTGGCTGTTGCGCCCGAGCTTGCAAGCTCGATCGCAAGACACCGGACCAGCACCTCGAGCGCGGCCTTGGCCGCCGCGGAGCCCGGATAGGTCGCCTCGGGCGTGAACCTGTGGGCGGCGAAACTTGAGATGGCGACGGCGCGTCCCTGTGGTCCCCGGGTCAGATCCGGCAACGCCGAGGCCGCCAATTCGTGAAACGCCAATGCCATCACCGCGAATGACCGTTCGAGCGCCGCGCGCGGCAAATTCGTGAAATCGCGTCGATCGGCAAACCCGGCGGCGTGGACGATCGCGTCGATGCTTCCGAACGCGTTGCGCGCCGCGCCGACCAGTTCGGATGCCGTTCCGGCATTTGCCAGGTCGCCGGTGCACCACGCGACCTTGGCGCCGGCACGCTCACACTCCGTGACCACCGCGTTCAAACGCGTCTGCCCCGCCGCGTCGGCCCCTTGTCCATGCAGCATCAGGCACTGGTCCGGCGCTGCCAACCGGCGCGCGACCGCGGCGCCGATCCCCGACCCGCCGCCGGTGATGATTGAAACGCGCATGGATCCTTGTTCCCCGATGCCCTCGATCGGGTAAACTATAGGTGCCGCACGCGCCAATGCCAACAATCGCGGGCGGCCGCACCAGCCGGTCCCAGGATGCTTCGCGCCCCCGATGTTCGAAGCTCGAAGCTATCCGCGAAGCCGTAGCTGTAGGGTGGGCAAAGCGACCGCGCCCGCCGAAGCTCAACGAGCGAAGGCGGAAGCGTGCCCACCAATTCAGCCAACCAAACCAGGGGTGCGCACGGCGCAAGCGCGCCTTTGCCCAGCCGACGTTCTAGATCGGCAAGAAGCGGCGAAGCACCGGCATGAAGAAGATGGCCACATTGATCGCAAAGCCGATGTTCCAGAGGATCGACCGCAGCGTCGGGCGATTGCCGAGATAGGTGAAGACATAGGCGATCCGCACGATCAGAAACAGCACCGCCAATTCGTCGATCAGGCGTTGCGGACCGAGACGAAATTCCGCCAGCAGCACGGCCGCGGCGAAAAATGGAAAGGCCTCGATGCCGTTCTGGTGCGCGCCCAGCGCGCGCGCGGCAATTGGATCCTCATAGAAGGCGGGGTCGCGCGGTTTGGAGTTGTCGAAACGGCGAAACCTGATCCACTTTACCGGTGCGATGCTCAGCAAATAGAGCATCACCGCTCCAAAAACGCACCATTCGGCGATTGTCATGGTTCCCCCGCCTCGCGGCCGCCGCCGATGCCTGGCATCGCCGCGCGAAAAAGCGACAGTATCGAAACTGCCGTTATCTTGACAAGGATGGCCCGACGCGCCAAGCCATCGCTATCATGACAGCCGTCGTTCCCATCGAGAAGGCAAAGCCTGCCGCGGACGTCCGACCGGAACGCGTCGGCGTTCTCCTGGTCAATCTCGGCACCCCCGACACCGCGGATAGCCGTGGCGTGCGCGTCTATCTCAAGGAATTCCTGTCCGACCCCCGCGTGATCGAGGATCAGGGCCTGCTGTGGAAGCTGGTGCTGAACGGCATCATTCTGCGCATCCGCCCGGCGCGCAAGGCCCGCGACTACCTGAAGATCTGGAACACCGCGAACAACGAATCTCCGCTCAAGACCATCACGCGCGCGCAAGCGGAAAAGCTTGCCGCCGCGATATCGGACCACGACCATGTCGTGGTCGACTGGGCGATGCGCTACGGCAATCCGTCGATCGCCTCGCGGATCGACGCCCTGACGGCGCAGGGCTGCGACCGCTTGTTGGTGGTGCCGCTGTATCCGCAATATTCGGCGGCGACCTCCGCCACCGTGTGCGACGAAGTGTTTCGCGTGCTTGGCCAGATGCGCGCGCAACCGACGCTGCGGGTGACGCCGCCCTACTACGACGATCCCGACTACATCGAGGCGCTGGCGGTTTCGATCAACGCGCATCTCGCGAGTTTGCCGTTTCAGCCAGAGATCATCGTGGCCTCGTTCCACGGCATGCCGCAGAAATATGTCGACAAGGGCGATCCCTATCAGACCCACTGCATCGCGACGACGGAAAGCCTGCGCAAGCGCATGGGGCTCGATGCCTCGAAACTGATGCTGACATTCCAGTCGCGCTTCGGCTTCGATGCGTGGCTTCAGCCCTACACCGACAAGACCATGGAGAAGCTGGCCAAGGAAGGCGTGCGGCGGATCGCCGTCGTCACGCCGGGGTTCTCGGCCGATTGCCTGGAAACGCTGGAAGAAATCGCGCAGGAAAACGCCGAAATCTTCAAGCACAATGGCGGCGAGCAATTCGCCTTCGTCCCGTGCCTGAACGACAGCGAGCCCGGCATGGACGTGATCCGCCAGCTCGTGCTGCGCGAGCTTCAGGGCTGGATTTGACGGCGCGGTCGGGCCTATCGGGGATCGCCATGCAACGGCGGGAGTTTATCGGCCTTGTCATCGGCGCAACCGTGCCGCTCGCGGCGCGGGCCCAGCTGCCGCGCGAGGGCATGCGCCGGCTCGGCGCGCTTTCGGTCACTGCGTCCGATGATCCCGTCTCCAGGGCGCGCGCCAGAGTCCTGAAGGACAGCCTGGCCGCGCTCGATTGGAAGGAAGGCGGCAATCTGCGCATTGACTGGCGCGACGGCAATAGCGACCGCGCGCTGATCGGACGCTCGGCGGAGGAACTCGTCGCCTCCGCCCCCGACGTCCTGCTCGCGATCGGCACGCCGTGCGTCGAGGAATTGCGGCGGCGAACCAGCACGATCCCCATCGTGTTTGCGGTCGTCACCGACCCGATCGACCAGGGTTTTGTCGCAAGCCTGTCGCACCCCGGCGGCAACATCACCGGATTCACCGATTACGACTTGCCGATGGCCGGCAAGTGGCTCGAGATGCTGACGCAGATCACGCCGCCCGCTGCCCGTGTGGCCGTGCTCTACAATCCCTCAACGGCGCCCTTCGCCGAGATCATGATGCGCACCCTGCAGGAGGCAGCGTCGTCGCTGGCCGTGACTGTGCGCGCAGTACCGTTGCGCGACGTGGCCGGGATCGCGCCGACCATCGCGGCGCTGTCGGCCGAAAAGGCAACGGCGCTGCTCGTGCTGCCAGATTTCTTCACCATCGCCAATCGCGCGCCCATCCTTGCGTCCGCGGCACACGCCAACTTGCCGGCGATCTATTGGAACCGGGCGTTCGTGACCGATGGCGGGCTGATGTCCTACGGCACCGATAACAGCGATATCATTCGTCATGCGGCGGCTTACATCGATCGTATTCTGAAGGGCGAAAAGCCGGTCGATCTTCCGGTGCAGAACCCGACCCAGTTCGAACTAGTGATCAACCTCAAGACCGCAAAGACGCTCGGCGTCACGATCTCGCCGGCGCTGCTGGCGACCGCCGACGAGGTGATCGAATAATATTCACCTTCCGCGAAGCCGGGCGTTTTCCTCAAGCCGGCGAGCCACTTGCCGCGTTCGGACCGCGGCCATCTGGAACCCGGCAACCGAATACATAGCTATGGCCGCAACAACAGCCGGCTGAACCGGCGCTGCGGCTGCGCCGACCAACGCTAGCGGCGCCGGTGAACAGCTCTGGCGGGAAACAGGTGCGGGCGCTCGCTGTCCCGCTTTGGAGGATTTATGACCGGTTTCGATATTTTCGCCATTGCACTCGTTCTGCTGGTTATCGTTACGCTGTTCGCCGGCATCAAGACCGTGCCGCAGGGCTACGACTGGACCATCGAGCGGTTCGGCAAATACACCCGCACGCTGGCGCCGGGGCTGAATATCATCATCCCCTATTTCGACCGGGTCGGCCGCAAGATGAACATGATGGAGCAGGTGATTAGCATTCCGGAGCAGGAGGTGATCACCAAGGACAACGCCACCGTGACGGTGGACGGCGTGGCGTTCTTTCAGGTGTTTGACGCGGCGAAAGCGAGCTACGAGGTATCCAATCTCAACCAGGCGATCATCGTGCTGACGATGACCAATATCCGCTCGGTGATGGGCGCGATGGACCTCGACCAGGTGCTGTCGCATCGCGACGAGATCAACGAGCGCCTGCTGCGCGTGGTCGATGCGGCGGTCTCGCCATGGGGGCTGAAGGTCAACCGCATCGAGATCAAGGACATCGTGCCGCCCGCCGACCTCGTCGAGGCGATGGGTCGCCAGATGAAGGCCGAGCGCGTCAAGCGCGCCGACATCCTGCAGGCCGAGGGCCAGCGGCAGTCCGAGATCCTTCGCGCCGAGGGCGCGAAGCAGGGCCAGATCCTGCAGGCCGAAGGCCGCCGCGAAGCCGCGTTCCGCGACGCCGAGGCGCGCGAGCGCTCCGCCGAAGCCGAAGCCAAGGCAACGCAGATGGTCTCGGAAGCGATTGCAAAGGGCGACGTTGCCGCGCTGAATTATTTCATCGCCGACAAATACATCAAGGCGTTCGGGCAATTGGCGGATTCGCCGAACCAGAAGATCATCATGTTGCCGATCGAGGCGGTGAGCATTCTGGGATCGCTGGCCGGCATCGGCGAGATCGCCAAGGCGACCTTCGGCGAAAGTGCTGCTTCCGCGCAGGCCGCGGCGCGGCGATCCTCGGTGCCGAGCGTCGGCACCGTTCCACCGGTGCCGCCGCCGGGCTAGAAGTAGTGAAGAGCAACCAGGTAGCCGTTCCCTCCCCCGCAAGGGGGGAGGGAGCACGCTTCCGTCGAGGCGAGAGAGGCTCACACCATGACCGAGATGTTCGCCACGTTGGGCACCTGGAACTGGCTGATCTTCGGCGTCATCCTGATGGCGCTGGAGCTGCTGGCGCCCGGGGTCTTCCTGTTCTGGCTGGGGCTGGCCGCCTTGCTGGTGGGGCTATTGTCGTTCGCGTTCAATCCGTCCTGGCAGCTTCAGATCCTGATGTTTGCGGTGTTTGCCGCCGCCGCGGTGCCGCTGTGGCGGCGCATCGCGCGCAGCAATGCCGCCGTCAGCGTTAGTAATCCCTTTCTCAACAAGCGCGCCGACGCGCTGGTCGGCCGGGTGTTTACGCTGGAAAAGCCGATCATCGACGGCGCCGGCACGGTGCGGATCGACGATACGGTCTGGCGGGTCGCCGGGCCCGACACCCCGGCCGGCAGCCGGGTCCGGATCGTGCAGGCCGACGGCGCCAGCCTGACGGTGGCCGCGGCGTAGAGCGTGCGGCGATGGACTCTTCTCCCTCAGGTAACTCCAACAGCTAGCTCGCTTGCCGCTTGCTCCAGCGCTCGGCAAAACGATGCAGCGGCAGGAAGGTTTCCTCCAGCTCCCTGCCCAGTGCCGTGAGGCCGTAGCCGCCGGCCGGATCAAGCTCGACGAAACCGGCCTCGCGCAGCTCCGACAGCCGCGCCTGCAGCACCGTGGGGGAGGCTTCGTCGCAAGCGGCGCGCAAGGCGCGTGAGGTCAGCGATTGCGCATGGAGCTCCCACAAGATCCGCAAACTCCAGCGCCGCCCCAACAGGTCGAGCAGCACCATGATCGGCCGGCCCGACCGCGAGCCGCGCACGCGGCGGCGTTTCGGGGATGAAGGCTGTTTCGGCATCGGGCTCCCAAATCCAACGGCTTGCGGCTTGCTACAAATAATGTAGCATGCTGCTACGTTTAGTGTAGCACAGGAGCCGGCCATGTCACGAATTGCCCCGCTTGAGCCGCCTTATGAACCGGAGATCCAGGGTCAGTTCGACCGCATCATGCGCCGTGCCCCGCCGCTGATGCTGTTTCGCGTCATGGCTTCCAATGCGCGCGCCTGGGAAAAATTCCGCGCCGGGAGCCTGTTGGACCATGGTCCGCTGACGTTGCGGGAACGTGAAATCGTCATCGACCGTACCTGCGCGCTGACGGGCTGCGAGTACGAATGGGGCGTGCATGTCGCGATCTTCGCGCAAGCCGCGCAGCTGAACGATGCGCAGGTCCGCGCCACGGTGCTCGACGGCGCCGATGCGCCATGCTGGTCGCCGGCCGAAAGGGCGCTAATCGGCGCGGTTGACGCGCTGCATGTGAGAGCGACCCTCAGCGACAGCGAATTCAAGGCGCTGGCAGCGCATTACGACGATGCGAAGATTTTCGAAATCATCCTGCTCTGCGGCCTTTACCGGACCGTGTCGTATCTGGCCAACGGGCTCGATCTGCCGCTGGAGGAAAAGGCGGCGAGGTTTTCGCGCGCGGATGTAAAGTAGCCGTCATTGCGAGGAGCGTTAGCGACGAAGCAATCCATTGTTTCTTCGGCGTTCTGGATTGCTTCGCGGACGCTCGCTATGACGATGGAGAGAACCGCGCCCTTACACCACGCCGGCGCGCAGGATGTCGTGCAGGTGGACGATGCCGACCGGCTTGCCGGCCTCGGTCACGATCAGCGCGGTGATCTTCGACGAGTTGAGGATTTCCAGCGCCTCGCTGGCGAGCAGGTCGCCGCGGATCGTCTTGGGGTTCTCTGTCATCACGTCGTCGACCAGCGCGGTCATCAGATCCGGGCGCATGTGGCGGCGCAAATCGCCATCGGTGACAATGCCGGCGACCGCGCCGCGCGGATCAATAATTCCGACGCAGCCAAAACCCTTCGACGACATTTCGACCAGCGCGTCCGACATCCGTGTTCCAAGCGGCTTCAGCGGCACGGCGTCGCCGGTGTGCATCAGGTCGCGGGTATATTTCAGCATCGCGCCGAGCTTGCCGCCGGGATGCAGCACGCTGAAGTCCACCGAGGTGAAGCCGCGGCCCTCCAGCAGTGCGATCGCCAGCGCATCGCCCAGCGCGAGCATCATCAGTGAGGAGGTGGTCGGCGCGAGGTTGTGCGGGCAGGCTTCGCGGGCCTTCGGCAGCGTCAGCGCGATATCGGCGGCCTGGCTGAGCGTGGAGTCGCGCTCCGCCGTCATCGCGATCAGCGCGATCCGGAAGCGCTTGGCGTAGGTGATCAGGGTCTTCATCTCCGGCTGCTCGCCGGACCACGACAGCGCCAGGATGACGTCGTCGGTGGTGATCATGCCGAGGTCGCCATGGCCGGCTTCCGCGGCATGCACGAAGAACGCCGGCGTGCCAGTGGAGGCGAAGGTCGCGGCGATCTTGCGGCCGATATGTCCCGATTTGCCGAGACCCGTGACGATCAATCGGCCCTTGGCGCTGCGGATGAGATCGGCCGCGCGCGCGAATGCGCCGCCGAGGTCGGATTGCAGCGCCACCGACATCGCGGCAATCCCGCTGCCCTCCGCGTCCAGCGTCCGCAAGGCCGATTGAACGGCGGCGCTCACAGCGTCGGTCCCGGATGATTTGGCCATCAGCGGTTTCGATTTGGGCATGTCTGATTCCGTGGGAGCTGGCGCGTCGAGCCCCTTGCCTCTCCTTAGCATGGCCAAACCGGCGAGGCGACGCGGGGTCCGGTTCTCAACGGCTCATTAACCATAATTGTTTTAACTCCGTTAACGACGTTTTCCGGAAGCGCGGGTCGGCGGCTCTGGAACCCGGTCGCCAAGCGTATGAATTTGTTGAGGTATTTCCATCGTGATGTCGGGTCCAGCAACGGGCCGCCGCAAGCGCGCATATGCTTTGCGCGCCTTGTTGCCGTGCCTTGCGCTGATCGCCCTGGAGATGCCGTCCGCCCGCGCCCAAACCCTGACCCCCGATCTGCTGCGCCCGGTTCGTGATGGCTTCATCACGCCGCAGGATTCGCCGCTGCGAAAGACCAGCGAGAACACCGCCGACAAGACCTCCGACGCCGCCAACGAAGAGCGGCTGCGCGACAAGGACAGGCCTGCGCCGTCGCGAATCGGCAATATCCCCACTTACGGCCTTCCCGCCGCCAATGGGGCGTCGGACTCTGGTTACGACTCGCTCAACCGCACGCGCAAGAAGCCGAAATTCTATCCCGGCCAGGCCAGGCCGAAGCCGCCGCCAGGACCGGGCAGTCCGGCGGCGGCGACCAACATGCCGGCGATTTCGAACGGGCGGGTGCGGTTGTCGATTCCACCGTCGGAGAGCGCCAACAAGACGCCGATTCCGCCGGCGATGGCCGGCACCGTCGAGGGCCAGCCGCCGCGCAAGCGCCTCAAGATCGACGACGATCCGTTCGGCGCGGTCGGCGACTATGCCGGCGCCTTTCTCATCAAGTCCGCGGTCGAGCTGCGCGGCGGCTACGACACCAATCCCGGCCGGCTGCCGACGCCGGTGGCTGCGCCGTTCTGGGTGGTGGCGCCGGAATTCCTCGCGGTCTCCGACTGGGAGCGCCACGCGCTGGTCGCGGACTTGCGGGGATCGTTCACCGGCTACGGCAACAGTCTTCCGTCCAATTTCGATGGCGGGATTTCGCCGGCGCCGACCAATATCAACCGGCCGGATTTCCTCGGTCACGTCGATGGCCGTCTCGACGTCACCGAAGATACCGACGTCACCTCGCAAATGCGCCTGCGCGTGGCCACCGACAATCCCGGCAGCCCGAACATTCAGGCCGGCCTGGCCAGCTATCCCGTCTACGCGACGTTCGGCGGCACACTCGGATTCGATCAGAGGTTCAACCGGCTGCAGTTTTCCGCCGGCGGCACCGTCGACCGCACCGTCTATCAGAACTCCACGCTGACCGACGGCTCCATCTCAGGCAATGCCGACCGCGCCTTCAACCAGTATGGCGGCATCGGCCGGGTCAGCTACGACCTGATGCCGGGGCTGAAACCGTTCGTGGAGGTCGAGGGCGACAGCCGCTTCCACGATGAGCAGGTCGACAATTTCAGCTTCGCGCGCAATTCCAGCGGCGGCTACGCCAAGGCCGGCACGTCGTTCGAGTTCTCGCGGCTGTTGACCGGTGAGATCTCGGTCGGTTTCGCCGAGCGCAATTATGCCGACCCCCGCCTCGACCGGCTGTCGGGGCTGCTCACCGCATCCTCGCTGACCTGGACCGCGACGCCGCTGACATCAGCGAAATTCTATTCCACCACCTCGATCGACGAGACCATCGTGCCCGGCGTCTCCGGCGTGCTGACCCACACCTACACCTTCGAGGTCGACCACGATTTCCGCCGCTGGCTCACCGCGATCGGCAAGTTCACTTACGGCACTTACGACTATCAGGGCGACGGGCGCACCGACCAAACCTATTCGCTGGAGGGCGACCTGATCTACAAGATGACCCGCAACCTCTGGCTCAAGGCCACACTGCAGCGGAATATTCTCAACTCCAACGTGCCGCTTGCGAGTTCAGCCTCGACGGTGATGATGCTCGGCGTGCGGTTGCAGAATTAGCCTCGCCTGCCTCGCGCCATTTTTGCGGGAAATGGCTGCACTGGGAACGAAACCTGGATCCCGCGCTTCGCAGCTATTTCTTCAACAACGCGTCCCGCTCCTGGACCAGCTTGTCGAGTTCCGCCTGCTGCTGGGCAATGCGCCCGGATGTTCGTTCTTCGTCCTGCGCGCCCGAAGAGGCCGCAGCCTGTTCGACCAGCTGCCGGATATTGTCCCGAAGGATGGCGATGCGGTCGTTGAGTTCCGATGCCGAAAGCGAATTGTCGTTGCTCATGTTCGTTCCTGGAAATGGACGGGTGGGCCGCACGCTATCGCGAACGAAGGCATCGACCTAGTTTTATCTCGCCTGCCGCTGCCGGCTTTACCCGGCGGAGCCCCGCCCGACGCCGGTCGTTTGCGGGCAAATTCGTCAGGCTTATCAGAGATAAGCCAAGCCAATCGCCGTTCCCATCCGATCGTACCAGGCGGCGTCGACGCTAAACACCTTGGCTGAGACCGGTTGAAAGCAGCTAGATTGCGGCAACCATTGGCTAAGAGGATAGAACGGAATTTATGTCGTGATCAAACTGGCTATTTTCGGCGGCAAGGGCGGCGGAACGCTGGCTGCGCAGACCATGCTGGCGATTTCGCGCGTGCATGGATCGCATCAATTGATGGGCTATCTGAACGACCGGATCGAGATCGGGGCGCCGCTGTTTGGCGGCGCCGTCCTCGGGCGGTTCGACGACTGGGCGCGTCTCGGCGACGACGTGGTCTTCGTCGCGCCCTTGCACAAGCCCAGCGCGATGCAGGCGAACGCCCGCCGGATTGCCGGTCTCGGCATTCCCAGCTCGCGCTGGGGCGGCCTTATCGATCCCATGGCGAACGTGGCCGACAATGTGCCGGTCGGTGGAGGCTCGGTGATATCGGCGATGGCACAAATCGGCCCGGATTCATCGGTCGGCTCCCACTGCTTCCTGCGGGCCGGCGCCATCGTCTCGCACGACGTGGTGATTTCCGACCAGGTCTATCTTGGCCAGACCAGCGTCGTCATGGGCTACAGCCGCATTGAAACCGGCGCCCATATCGCGCCGGGCGCGATCGTTCGCGACGGAATAACCGTCGGACGATTTGCGCTTGTGGGCATGGGAGCCGTGGTGACCAGGAATGTGCCACCGTTCGCCATCGTTGCCGGCGTGCCCGCGCGCGTCACCGGCGCCGTCACGCCGATCGATTAGCGCCCTGGAGAGCCGGGACATCGGCGTCGCGCCCGACCCGGATCGTCAGTAACGCCAGCAGCAGCCAGGGCGTGGCGGTGAAAACCAGCAACAACGCGGTCAGGATCGGGTGGCCGGCCACGTCTTGCGTCAGCAGCAGCGCATCGCATGCGAGCATCAGGAACGACGCGCCGGCGAGAGCGGCCAGCACACGGGAAAATTTGTAATAGCGCGACCGGCTCATGAACAAACGAAACAGCGCCGCCAGGTCGTAGCGGCTGCGATCCCGCTGTAAGGAATCCAGCTGCACCGGGATCGTCCGTGTCACATCGGCGGCCTGCACCAGCGCCGTCACCAGCGGCAGATCCCGATCCGAACCGGGATCGAGATCCGCGCAAAGCTGCCGGCGGAAGGCACAGAACGTCGTCAGCTTCAGCGGCAGTGGCCTGGCAAGAAAAAGGTTTGAGACGGCGTTGGCGCACAGGCCGGCCCAGGCGCGCCATAGCGGCCGCTTCAACGCATCGGCAACCCCCATCACCAGGTTGCCGGGGCCGCCCGCCTTGAGAACGGCAAGCAGGCGCGCAACATCCGCGGGGTTATGCTGCAGATCGTCGTCGAGCGTGACCACGATCGGGCTGCGCGCTGCATGAATCCCCGTCAGCACGGCCCTGGACTGGCCGCGATTGCCCGGATGCTCGACGACGACGACGTTGGCGGTGTTCTTCTTAAGATCGTGCAAGATTTCAAGCGAGCCATCGGTGCTTCCGTCGTCGACATAAACGATTTCGAAGTCGAACTCCGGCGATGTTGCGCGGTCGATGATGGCTTGATGCAGCCGACGCAGCGATATTTCCGAGTTGAAGACCGCGATAATCAGGCTGACCGCCGTCGGCGCGGCGGCGATGCTGGAGTCGCGTTCAGGAACATTATTCATATTAGAATCACTTCAAACAGATTTGCCGGAGGGGCCAATCGAGCACTGTCCAAACGGATCGAGACTGCCCGTCTCCGGAATTTCATAAAATATGCGGTCTCAGATCAATCGGCCCAATATAAGATGCCGATCGAGTTTCGTCACCTCGGCAAGCCCGACGTCCCCATCAGGAACTGGTCGATCGCCCGGGCGCAGAGCCGGCCCTCGCGGATCGCCCATACCACCAGCGATTGCCCGCGGCGCATGTCGCCGGCGGAGAACACGTTGGGGCGCGACGTCAGATACTCGACGGTGTCGGCGCGCACATTGCCGCGCGGATCGAGCTCGACGCCGAGCGTCTTCAACAGGCCGTCATGCACCGGGTGCACGAAACCCATCGCCAGCAGCACCAGTTGCGCATCGAGTTCGAATTCGCTGCCGGGGATCGGCTTGAACTTGTCGTCGACCTGCACGCAATGCAGTTTTTCCACCTTGCCGTCGCTGCCCGAGAAATGCTGCGTCAGCACCGCGTATTCGCGCCGCGCGCCTTCCGCCTGGCTCGAGGAGGTCCGCATCTTCAGCGGCCAGTTCGGCCAGGTCAGGCCCTTGTTCTCGTGCTCGGGCGGCGCCGCCATGATCTCGAGCTGGGTCACCGACAGCGCGCCCTGCCGGAACGAGGTGCCGATGCAGTCCGATCCGGTGTCGCCGCCGCCGATCACCACCACATGCTTGCCGCCGGCGAGAATGTCGGGCACGCCGCCCAGCGGTTCGTTGCCGACGCGGCGATTTTGCTGCGGCAGGAAATCCATCGCGAAGTGAATGCCGTTAAGATCGCGGCCGGGGATCGGCAGGTCGCGCGCGGCTTCGGCGCCGCCGGTCAGCGCCAGCGCGTCATACTCGTTCAGCATGCCTTGCGGATCGATTGCGCCGGGCGCCGTGCCGCCGACCGGGGAGCCGTAGTGAAAGGTGACGCCCTCGGCCTCCATCTGCGCGACGCGGCGGTCGATGACGTGCTTCTCCATCTTGAAATCCGGAATGCCGTAGCGCAGCAGGCCGCCGGCCTTGGCGTATTTCTCGAACAGATGCACGTCGTGACCGGCGCGCGCGAGCTGCTGCGCGCAGGCCATGCCGGCGGGGCCCGAACCGACGATCGCGACCTTCTTGCCGGTCTTGGTCGCCGCGATCTCCGGCTTGATCCAGCCGTTCTCCCAGGCGCGGTCGACGATTGCGCATTCGATGGTCTTGATGGTGACCGGATTGTCGTCGATGTTGAGCGTGCAGGAGGCCTCGCAAGGCGCGGGACAGATGCGGCCGGTGAATTCGGGAAAATTGTTGGTCGAGTGCAGGTTGCGCGAGGCCTCTTCCCAATTGCCCTGGTAGACCAGATCGTTGAAATCCGGAATCTGGTTGTTGACCGGGCAGCCCGGGGTGCCCGGCTGCACCGAGCCGGTGCCGTGGCAATAGGGAATGCCGCAATTCATGCAACGCGCCGCCTGGTCGCGGGTGTCCTTCTCGCTCAAGGGAATGACGAATTCGCGATAGCCCTTGATGCGTTCGGTGACCGGCGCGTATTTGCGGTCGTGCCGGTCGATTTCGAGAAAGCCTGTTATCTTGCCCATTAAACCCCGACGCCCCTGCGTTCTACTTGGTCTTCACCCGTTGAAGGATGGTTCGTTAGTGCTGACGGCCCTTCCGCGTCATTGGGAGGAGCGCTTGCGACGAAGCAATCCATTGGCATCCGCGTAAAAGTCCATGGATTGCTTCGCTGCGCTCGCAATGACGTTTGAGAAATTCCCGCTGCTTGCTCACGCCCCGATCGCGATCTTCGGCTCGGCGTCGGCGTTCGCCTTCAGTTCCTTCAGCGCGCGGCGGTACTCCACCGGCATCACCTTGCGGAATTTGGGCAGCCAAGCCGTCCAGTTCGCGAGAATCTCGGCGGCGCGTCGCGAGCCCGTCAGTTTGGCGTGGCGCGTGATCAGGATGTGCAGCCGTTCGACATCGGAATCGAGCAGGTTCTGGAACACGTCGACCCGGCCATGGGCTTCGAGATCGCCCGACTGATGGTAGGCATTCTCGTTGATCATCTCTTCCGACAGCACCGGCTCGAGTTCGACCATCGCCATGTTGCAAAGCTTCTGGAAGTCACCCGCCTCGTCCAGCACATAGGCGATGCCGCCGGACATGCCGGCCGCGAAGTTGCGCCCGGTCTTGCCGAGCACTACGACGATTCCGCCGGTCATGTATTCGCAGCAGTGATCGCCGGCGCCCTCGACCACGGCGACCGCGCCGGAGTTGCGCACCGCGAAGCGTTCGCCGGCAATGCCGCGGAAGTAGCATTCGCCCGCGATCGCGCCATACATGACGGTGTTGCCGACGATGATGGATTCCTCCGGCACGATGCCGGAATTGCGCGGCGGCTTGACGATGATGCGTCCGCCGGACAGGCCCTTGCCGACATAGTCGTTGCCTTCGCCTTCGAGGTCGAAGGTGATGCCGTTGGCCAGCCACGCGCCGAACGCCTGGCCCGCGGTGCCCTTGAAGCTGACCTGGATGGTGTCGTGCGGCAGGCCGGCATGGCCGTAGATTTTCGCCAGCGTGCCCGACAGCATCGCGCCGGCGCTGCGGTTGGTGTTGTTGATTTCCATCTCGATTCTAACCGGCGCGCCGCGGTCGAGCGCGGCCTGCGCCTTTTCGATCAGCGTGCGGTCGAGCACGGCCTCCAGGTGATGGTTCTGGTTTTCCGCATGATAGATCTTCTGGCCCTTCTCTTCCTTCTGCCGCACGAACAGCTTGGAGAAATCCAGCCCCTTGGCCTTCCAGTGCGCCACCAGGGTGGACTGGTCGAGCATCTGGGTCTGGCCCACCATCTCGTTGAAGCTGCGATAGCCGAGTGCGGCCATGATCTCGCGGACTTCCTCGGCGACGAAGAAGAAGTAATTGATGACGTGCTCGGGCTGGCCGGTGAAGCGCTTGCGCAGCACCGGGTCCTGCGTGGCGACGCCGACCGGGCAGGTGTTGAGATGGCACTTGCGCATCATGATGCAGCCGGCCGCGATCAGCGGCGCTGTGGCGAAGCCGAATTCGTCGGCACCCAATAGCGCGCCGATCACGACGTCGCGTCCGGTGCGGAAGCCGCCATCGACCTGCACGATGATGCGGCTGCGCAGCCGCTCGCGCACCAGCGTCTGGTGGGTTTCGGCAAGGCCGATTTCCCACGGGCTGCCGGCGTGCTTGATCGAGGTCAGCGGCGAGGCGCCGGTGCCGCCTTCGAAGCCGGCAATGGTGACATGGTCGGCGCGCGCCTTGGCGACGCCGGCGGCCACGGTGCCGACGCCGATTTCGGAGACCAGCTTGACCGACACCTGTCCGTCGGGGTTGACGTTCTTCAGGTCGTAGATCAGCTGCGCCAGATCCTCGATCGAATAGATGTCGTGGTGCGGCGGCGGCGAGATCAGGCCGACGCCGGGGGTCGAATGCCGCACCTTGGCGATGGTCGCATCGACCTTGTGGCCGGGCAATTGTCCGCCTTCGCCGGGTTTTGCCCCCTGCGCCATCTTGATCTGCATCATGTCGGCGTTGACGAGATATTCGGTGGTGACCCCGAAGCGGCCCGAGGCGACCTGCTTAATCGCCGAGCGCATGGAATCGCCGTTCGGCATCGGCTTGAAACGATCGCTCTCCTCGCCGCCCTCGCCGGTGTTGGACTTGCCGCCGATCCGGTTCATCGCGATCGCCAACGTGGTGTGCGCCTCGCGCGAGATCGAGCCGAACGACATCGCGCCGGTGGCGAAGCGCTTGACGATCTCCTTGGCCGGCTCGACCTGGTCGAGCGGCACCGGCTTGCGCTTCTCGTCCTCGGCGGTCTTGAGCTTGAACAGGCCGCGCAGCGTCAACAGCCGCTCGGACTGCTCGTTGAGGATCTTGGCGAACGCGCGGTAGCGCTCCAGCGAATTGCCGCGCACGGCGTGCTGCAGCGTCGAGACCGACTCGGCGGTCCAGGCGTGATCCTCGCCGCGGGTGCGGTAGGCATATTCGCCGCCGACGTCGAGCGCGTTCTTGTAGACCATTGAATCGCCGAACGCGTCGGCATGGCGGCGCGCGGTTTCCTCGGCGATTTCGGCGAGACCGACGCCTTCGATGCGGGTGTGGGTGCCGACAAAATATTTCGAGACGAAATCGACCTTCAGCCCGACGGCGTCGAAAATCTGCGCGCCGCAATAGGACTGATAGGTCGAGATGCCCATCTTCGACATCACCTTCAGCAGGCCCTTGCCGATCGACTTGATGTAGCGCTTGACGATTTCATAGTCTTCCAGCGCCGCCGGCAGCCGGTCCTTCATCGCGATGATGGTCTCGAATGCCAGATAGGGATTGATCGCCTCGGCGCCGTAGCCGGCGAGACAGGCGAAATGATGCACCTCGCGCGGCTCGCCGGATTCGACGACAAGCCCGACCGAGGTGCGCAACCCGGTGCGGATCAGATGATGATGCACCGCCGCGCAGGCCAGCAGCGAGGGGATCGGAATCCGGTCGGTGCCCGCCATGCGGTCAGACAGGATGACGATATTGATGCCTTCGCGAACGGCGGCTTCGGCGCGCGCGCACAATTCGTCGAGCACCTGTTCAAGTCCCGCCGCCCCCAGCCCGGCATGAAACGTGGTGTCGAGCGTGCGCGACTTGAAATGGGTGTCCGCGATATCCGAAATCGACCGGATCTTTTCCAGGTCGGCGTCGGTCAGGATCGGCTGGCGCACTTCGAGACGCTTGGTGCCGGCGACGCCTTCCAGATCGAACAGGTTCGGCCGCGGGCCGATGATGGAGACGAGGCTCATCACCAGTTCCTCGCGGATCGGATCGATCGGCGGATTGGTGACCTGCGCGAAATTCTGCTTGAAGTAAGTGAACAGCGGCTTCGGCTTGTCCGACAGCGCCGAGATCGGCGTGTCGTTGCCCATCGAGCCGTTGGCTTCCTCGCCGGTGGACGCCATCGGCGTCATCAGGATGTTGATGTCTTCCTGGCTGTAACCGAACGCCTGCTGCCGGTCCAAGAGCGGCAGGTTCGAGCGCATGCCCTTGGTCGGCGCGTCCGGCAGTTCCTCCAGCACGATCTGGGTGCGGTCGAGCCATTCGCGATAGGGATGGTTGTTGGCCAATTGCGCCTTGATCTCGTCGTCCGGAATGAGCCGGCCCTGTTCGAGGTCGACCAGCAGCATCTTGCCCGGCTGCAGCCGCCACTTGGTGACGATCTGGTCCTCGGGGATTTTCAGCACGCCCATTTCCGAGGCCATGACGATGCGGTCGTCAGAGGTCACGAGATAGCGCGCCGGGCGCAAGCCGTTGCGGTCGAGCGTGGCGCCGATCTGGCGGCCGTCGGTGAAGGCGATCGCGGCGGGGCCGTCCCACGGCTCCATGATCGCGGCGTGATATTCGTAGAAGGCGCGGCGCTCTTCATCCATCAGCGGATTGCCGGCCCAGGCTTCCGGAATCATCATCATGACGGCGTGCGGCAGCGAGTAGCCGCCCTGCACCAGGAATTCGAGGCCGTTGTCGAAACAGGCGGTGTCGCTTTGTCCTTCATAGGAGATCGGCCACAGCCGGCTGATGTCCTTGCCGTAGAGTTCGGAATGCACCGAGGCCTGCCGCGCCGCCATCCAGTTGGTGTTGCCGCGCAGCGTGTTGATCTCGCCGTTATGCGCCACCATCCGGTAGGGGTGCGCCAGCGACCAGGCCGGGAAGGTGTTGGTCGAGAAGCGCTGGTGCACCAGCGCCAGCGCGCTCTCGAAATCGGGCTCATGCAGGTCGGGATAGTAGGTGCCGAGCTGGTCGGCGAGGAACATGCCCTTGTAGACGATGGTGCGGCATGACATCGACGCCGGGTAATAGCCGGCGAGGCCGCGGTCGCGGCGCAGGTAGATCGCCTGCGAGATCGACTTGCGCAGGATGTAGAGCCGGCGCTCGAAATCCTCATCGCTCTTGATGTGCGCGCCACGGCCGATGAACACCTGCATGTTGGCAGGCTCGGTCGGCTTGACGGTTTCGCCGAGCGTGGAATTGTCGGTCGGCACGTCGCGCCAGCCCAGCAGCGTCAGCGCCTCGGCCTTGATCTGGTCGGCGATGATGCTCTGGATGACTTTGCGCCAGGCCTTTTCCTTCGGCATGAACAGCGCGCCGACCGCGTAGTTGCCGGGCTGCGGCAACGCGAAGCCGAGATCCTTGGCCTTGCGCGCGAAGAAAGCGTGCGGAATCTGCACCAGGATGCCGGCGCCGTCGCCGGCGCGCGGATCGGCGCCGACCGCGCCGCGATGCTCGAGATTGCAGAGAATGCTGATCGCGTCGGACACGATCTGATGCGACTTCTTGCCCTTGATATTGGCGATGAAGCCGACGCCGCAGGAATCCTTCTCCAGGCTGGGATCGTACATGCCTTCGGCCGGCGGCCGCCAGCTGTGTTCGCGCGCGGGCTCGGCCGGTTTCGAATCCGGAGCCGCCGACAGCGCATCCGCCACGATGTTTTCGCGCTCGAACTCCGACCCGCTCATCTCAAGTCCTCTCAATAAGGCTAAGGGCCTCACCGTCGTCGGCGCACCTTGGGCGTTTGCGGCACCCACCGGGCCACCGCTCGTCCTCCGCGAGCCTCGATTTCCTAAATTCAGGCCCGGGCGTTCAGCGTCCCCGACGAACGGCCTTGCCTTCAACCCAAGGGCGTCTCGACGCCCAACTTTGCGCTGCAATCCCCGTGCCGGGTTTGCAGCCGAAATTAAGACAGCCTTGCTGTCCTAACATCGACCATGCCAAATTTTTTTCTATCACACAAGCGCGTGAAAGTCGCTCGCCGACTGTTCCCAAGGGCCCGATGATCACAATGGTGGCCTCGCCCCTGATTTGAGGCAAGCGCGCCGTGATCCGGCCCAAGGTCCGCCGGATTCAGCCATGAAATTCGCCCCCGGGAAAGAGAGCGGAAACGCTCTGGGCATGGGGGCGTTTCAGGAGCGTCGGACAATGAAATTGCTCACAGGGTGGGTCATGTCGGCCGGGTTGGTTCTCACGGCTGTGGCCGCGAATGCGCAAGGGGTTGCGCCGGGTGAAATCGGCCGCTCGCCGTATACAGTCGTCTCCGACTTCGGCGGGCCCTATGCGGCGATGCCGCCGGAGGTCCCGGTGCCGGGTTACGGCCCGACTTTGCTGCCGCCGCAGGAAGTCTACACCGTCGTTCGCGAGAGCGGGTTTTCGCCGCTTGGAATTCCGCGGCAGCGTGGTCTGTTCTACGTCATTTCGGTGATCGACCGCCGTGGCGACGACGGCCGGCTGGTGATCGACGCCCGCAATGGGCAGATCGTCCGCTTCGTGCCGGCGGCGTACCGGATGGGTGTGAATTTCAATGAGGATATGCCGACAACCCGCGGGCCGGCGGGGCCGCCGCCCCCGGTCGGCAATCTGAGCGGAGTGCCGCGGCCGCCGGCTTCCGTGCCCAAGGTGGCGAGCCGCATGCCGGCAACGGTGCCGATGCCGAAGGCGTCGCCGCGGCACATCGACGAGGTAAAGCCGCTGGCCCAGAAACCCGCGCCCGAACCGGCGCAGCAGTCGGCCGCGGTGCAGACAAAACCGGCCGATACACCGGCTACGCCGCAGGTTGCACCTGCCGTGATCGAGGCAAAGCCTGTCGTGCCGCCGGTGCAGCCGAAACAGCAATCGGCCGCCGTGCAGACAAAACCGGCTGATGCGCCGGCAACGCCGCAGGCCGCGCCCCCGGTCGTCGAGGCCAAGCCGGCTGCGCAGATTCAGCCGACCCAGCCAATGCCCAACGTGCAGGGGCTGGAGTGAAATCGAGTATCGTCATTCCGGGGCGATGCGCAGCATCGAACCCGGAATCTCGAGATTCCGGGTCTGGTCCTTCGGACCATCCCGGAATGACGATGGAGAAGCGATCGCAAAAAACGCCCCGGTTTCCCGGGGCGTTTTCATATTCGTAAATCTGGCGCGAAGGCGGCGCGTTACGCGGCGGCCTTCTCGGCCGAGCCTTCGATCGCCGGCGCCGACTGGACGTTGGTGGCGATCGGAATGCTGCGGGGCTTCTTGGCCTCGGGAATCTCGCGCACGAGATCGACGTGGAGCAGACCGTTCTCCAGCGAGGCGTTTTTCACCACCACGAAATCGGCAAGCTGGAAGGCGCGTTCGAAGGCGCGCGCCGCGATGCCGCGATAGAGCAGCTCGGACTTGTCCTTGCCGTTCTCATTGGCGGATTTCTCGCCCTTGATCGTCAGTGTGTTTTCCTTGGCGACGATCGAAAGCTCGCCCTGCGAAAAGCCGGAGACCGCGACGCTGATGCGGTAGGTGTTCTCACCGGTGCGCTCGATATTGTAGGGCGGATAGCCGGGGCTGCCGTCGGCGGTCGCCTGATTGAGCAGGGAAAAGAACCGGTCAAAGCCGACGGTGGAACGATAAAACGGGGCGAGATCGTAGGTACGCATGGGTAGTCCTCCATTGAGCGACTGTTAAAGTGAACCCGCCCGCCATCGGGCCGGGCCTTCGTCTATCGTGCAGCCTTACGCTTCGGGGTTCCCGAAACACTGGTAGCGGCCTGCACGAAGGTGATATGGGAGGGGCCCAAACGCGTTCAAGAGTAGGCGACGTCGCCCTTTTTGATACGCCCGCCCCTTGATTTTCAGGCCTTTTCACCTAGCCGGTCCGCCGCCCATGTCGCTCGTCTCGATCCCCGCCAATCCCGTGCCGGAGAACGTCGTCTCCGGCACCATCAAGACACCGGATGGCGCGGAATTGCGGTTTGCGCGCTGGGCGCCGCCCGCCGGCCGCAAGGGTACGGTCTGCGTCTTCACCGGCCGCAGCGAGCCGATCGAAAAGTATTTTGAGACGGTGCGCGATTTGCGCGATCGCGGCTTCGCGGTGGCAATGATCGACTGGCGCGGGCAGGGCCATTCGTCGCGGCGGCTGCGCGATCCACGCAAAGGCTATGTCCGCAATTTCTCCGACTTCGAAGTGGATGTCGAAACCTTCGTGCAGCAGGTGGTGCTGCCGGATTGCCCGCCGCCGTATTTTGCGCTGGCGCACTCGATGGGGGGCGCGGTGATGCTGCGGGTCGCCCATGCCGGCAAGCGCTGGTTCGACCGCATGGTGCTGTCGGCGCCGATGATCGATCTTCCCGGATACCAAACCTCGCTGCCGGCGCGCGCGCTGTTGCGCGTCCTGCGGCTCGCGGGATTGGGCGGCCGCTACATTCCCGGCGGCGGTGACGCGCTGTCCGGCACTGAGTCGTTCGTCAACAATCCCCTGACCAGCGACCCCGTGCGCTACGCCCGCAACGCCGCCATTCTCGAGGAGGATCCGACGCTGGGCCTCGCGTCGCCGACGGTGGCCTGGGCCGATGCCGCGCTCACGGCGATGCACAGCTTTCGTGCCGCGAACTATCCGCTCGAGATTCGTCAACCGATCCTGATGCTGGCGGCCTCCAACGACACCGTGGTCTCGACGCCGGCGATCGAGGAGTTCGCCTATCATTTGCGTGCCGGCTCGCATCTGGTGATCGCCGGGGCCAAACACGAAATCCTGCAGGAGCAGGACCGCTATCGCGCCCAGTTCTGGGCGGCGTTCGACGCCTTCGTGCCGGGCACGCCGCTGTTCGGGTGAAGGCCGATCAGGGCCGCGCGAGATTGTAGATCGCGCTGCCTGACAGATAGATCCCGAGAAGGATCATCGCGATCAGGAACCAGTGGCGGAAGACATCGGGCTGCATCCGCGAGCGCACCGCTTGCCCGACCGCCATGCCGGTGAACGAGCACGCCAGTGCGATGACGCCGGGCCACGTGGTCGATTCGTCGAGCAGTCCGGCGCTCGAGAGGTTGAACGCCAGCGCCACGGTCGCGACGGTGAAGAACACCCCGAGCGCCTGCACCAGCTCGTCCCGCTCCATGCCGATCGCCTGAAAGTACGGCATCGACGGAATGACCTGCACGCCGGTTGCCGCGGAGATGACGCCGGTGATCAGGCCGATGATGGCGCCGATCCATTTTTCATCGCGTCGCGCGACGCTGAAGACGAATTTGCGCAGGCCGATGACCGCATAGATCATCAGCAGGACGCCAAGAACGATCGTGCTGTAGCGCGCATAGGGACCGGTCATCGATCCCGCGTTCAACCGGATGCCGACAGCCAAACCCAGCAGCAGCGGCCACAGCCGCCGCATGATGTCGCGCAGATAGGGGCCGACGAAGGTCTGCCAGATGTTGGTCAGAATCGCGGGCACGATGACGAGGGCGAGCGCGTGCGCCGGCGGCATCGTGACCGCGAGCAGGCCCACCGACACCGTCGGCAGGCCAAGCCCGAGCGCACCCTTGACGAAACCCGCCAGCAGGAATGCCGCGGTAATGAAAAGCAGGAGAGATTCGGACATGCCGCCAGATTGACCGATCGGGCGGATCGGCACAATCTGGAGCTTATTGAATAAGCCTTCGGCCACGACGAAGGCAGATGGCTAAAGAGATCCGCCATGCGTTTCGATCTGGTTGACCTGCAGCTCTTTATCGCGGTGGCGGATTCGGGCAGCATTACCCATGGCGCGCTGCGCGCCCATCTGGCGCTGGCCTCCGCAAGCGCCCGGATCAAGGGCCTGGAAGCCGCGCTCGGCGTCGCGCTCGTGAAGCGCCGCCGCCGCGGCATCGAGCTGACCGCGGCCGGCGAAAGCCTGCGCGATCACGCCCGGCTGATCATGCACAATGTCGACATGATGCGTGGCGATCTCGCCGCTTACGCCAGTGGTGTCAGGGCCAGCGTGCATCTGCTCGCCAACACCTCCGGGCTATCGGAGCACCTGCCGAAGGCGCTCGCGGGATTCCTGCGCGAACATCCCGACATCAGCCTCGACGTCGAGGAACGCGAAAGCACCGATATCGTCGCGGCGATCGCCAGCGGTGCGGCCGATCTCGGCTTTGCCGCCGAGCACGCCGTGCCCGAGAATTTCGAGCGATTCCTGTTCAGCGAGGACCGCTTGATGCTGGTAGCACCGCGGCGCGGCGATTTTGCCAATCGGCGCGGCATCGATTTTACGGAGGTGACGGATCGCGATTTCGTCGGACTGACCAATTCGACCGCGCTCCAGGTCCATATCGCCAAGCATGCGGCGCGGCTGGGGGTGCGGTTGCGGGTCCGGGCGCGCTTGAGGGATTTCGACGCGATCTGCCAGATGGTGGGCGCAGGTGTCGGCATTGCCGTGGTGCCGGAGGCCGCCGCCAGACGTTGCGCGCGATCGATGCCGATCACGCACCTCACGATCCACGACGCCTGGGCCAACCGCAAGCTCGTGATCTGCGCCCGCAGTTTTGCGACCCTGCCAAGGCCGGCCAAACTTCTCGTCGATCATTTGCGGAAAGCGGCGCGGTAAGAGAGTTCGTATGAAGCTTCAGATCAGTTGGCGGACCCTTACGGTTGAAGAACCAGAGTAAAAACATAAATTCCTACCCAGTCAGCAGCGACACATGCCAAGACCACCGTGCTCCATAAACCTACGCGGGTTACCTGTTTGATGCGTGTTTGTATTGCGATCAATACAATGACGAGAGGCGAAAAAACGAGAACAGGAAAGAGCGCTGCAAATCGAGAATACTGGGCTGGGGCCGGATGAAAGAATGTCGTCGTGATCGCGACCGCTAACGTCGCGAGGCCGCAGAGGATACCCAAGGACAAAATCCGTCTATAGGTCGGAGGGCGAAGATAAAGAAAATATGTTGGAAACACGCATCCAATAGCGGTGATTGTAGAGATGTTGTTGATCGCAGGAAGCGCGTTAGCGAATTGGTGAAGGTCCACGAAGGGTCTCCGAAAAATCGTGCTTCGATAGATCACTTCTCGGTGGCGACGCCGGCGTCCTTGATCACTTTCGCCCATTTCTCGATCTCGGTTGCAATGAAGGCGTGAAACTGCTCCGGGCTGTCGCCGATCAGCGTGGCGCCCTGAATGGCGAGCTTTTCCTTGACGACGGGATCGCGCATCGCCTCGGTCGCGATCCGGTTCAGGGCGGCGACGATCGCCGCCGGCGTGCCGGCGGGAGCCACCATGCCGTACCAGTTTTCCGCCTGCAGATCCGGCATTCCGACTTCGGCCGTGGTCGGCACGTCCATCGCCGTGGGCGCGCGCTCCGGCGCGCCGATCGCAATCGCCCGCAACCCGCCGGCTTTGATCTGCGGCAGGATGATCGGGAGATCGAGAAACACCATCTGGACCTGCTGTCCGAGCATATCGTTGACGGCCGGAGCCGCACCCCGATAGGGCACGTGCACGATGTCGATTTTCGCCGTCAGCTTGAGCAGCTCGCCCGCCAGATGCGGCAGGCTGCCGGGTCCGGACGATGCGAAATTGAGTTTTCCGGGCTGCGCCTTGGCCAGCGCGACCAGTTCGCTCATGTTCTTGGCGGGAACATTGGTCGCGACCACCAGCATTTCCGGCACCTTCGCGACCAGGGTGATGGCCTGCAGGTCCTTCAGCGGCTCGTAGGCGACCTTCTCCATGGTGGGGCTGATGGCGAGCGCACCGGCGCTCGAAATCGCGATGGTGTAGCCGTCCGGTTTCGCCTTCGCCACCGCGTCGGTTCCAAGCACGCCGCCCTGTCCGCCGCGGTTGTCGATCAACACCGGCTGCCCGGTCAGTTCCGACATGCGCTGGCCGATCACCCGCGCGATGATGTCGTTGGGGCCTCCGGCCGGAAACGGCACGATCAGCCGGATCGCTCGGTCGGGAAACTCCGCAGCTGCAACCGATGCCGACAGCCACAGCAGGGACAATCCGGTAGCAAGCGCGCCTGGAACTCTCATGCAAACTCCGACCTAACCATTGAGCAGCTTGATCGCGGCTTCATGCACGCGCGGGTCGCCCGCCGCGATGATGCGTCCGCCGCTTTGGGCCGGCTTGCCGTCCCAGGTGCTGACGACGCCGCCGGCGCCGGTGATGATCGGAATCAATGCCGCGATGTCATAGGGCTTCAGTTCGGTCTCGATCACGAGATCGAGATGTCCGGCGGCGAGCATGCAATAGGAGTAACAGTCGCCGCCGTAGCGCGTCAGCCGCACCGCTTGTTCGACGCGGCCGAAGGCGGCGCGGTCGGCGGCGTTCATCAATAGCGGGCTGGTCGTGAACATCGTCGCATCCTGCAGCGACACGCAGCGCCGCACCGCCAGTTTCCGCATCCCGGCCGACCCGGAATAATGCGCCGAGCCGCTGTCGCCGGAAAAGCGCTCGCCGATAAAGGGCTGGTGCATCATGCCGAACACCGGCGTGCCCTTGTGCAACAGCGCGATCAGCGTGCCCCAGATCGGAAAGCCGGAAATGAAGGATTTGGTACCGTCGATCGGGTCCAGCACCCAGACATATTCGGCATCTTCGCGCTCACTGCCGAATTCCTCGCCGACGATGCCGTGCTGGGGAAAGTTGGCCTTGATCAGCCGGCGCATCACCGCTTCCGCCGCGCGGTCGGCCTCCGTCACCGGATCGAAATCATGGGCCGCGCCCTTGTTGTCGATGCTGAGCGACGTCCTGAAGAACGGCAGAATGGTCTCACCGGAGGCGGTCGCAAGGCGGCCGATGAAGGCGGTAAAATCGATGACCGTCACGGCGGTTCCTTGGGGTATGGCGCGGGAGCGAAACATCTCGCGGCTCCTGCCTAGCGCAATCCTGCAAATTGCGCACGGTTAACGCACCGCGCGCCGGGCCCTGGCCGTGATTATTTCGTTTTCGAATCAGCCGGCGCGAAGGTGTATTTTATGATGACACACCCGATCACGAATTCGAGAGCGCCGGGATAACCTTCGATCCAGGCGGGGTACGGTTCGCCGTTTTGGCGCCCAATTAATTGAAATAATGATGGAAAATGGCTTGACCGGGCTTCTTTGGGCCTGCGTGTAAAGCTTACCCATTATGCACTGGAAATGAGTGAAAAGCCCTTGCACTTTGTGCAGCGCGGTCGCATATTGGTGCGGTGCGGTAGCGCTTTGGCGTTATCGCTGCCCTCCTTGGGCGTTTCCTCCCTAGACTTGGGCCGCTTGTTTACTCAAGCGGCCCTTTTTTCTTGAAGCCGTCATTTATCTCTTGGGTGAAGCGAGATCTACTCCGCCGCCGCCTGGAACGGCCCGAGATCGTCGAGCGGAACGGCGGCCAGGACTTCGGCGAGGATCACGAAATCGCTCGCCACCTGCGCGAACCGCGCGCTGCGTTCGCGCCGCCGCTCGTCCATGTAGATCGCACGGTTGAGTTCGAGCTGGACGGTATGCAGCCCCGAGGCCGGATTGCCGTAATGCTCGGTGATGAAACCGCCGGCATAGGGCTTGTTGCGTCCGACCGAATAGCCGAGCCGGCTCATGGTCTCCTCGACCACGTCGGCGAGCAGCGGTGCGCAGCTGGTGCCGTAGCGGTCGCCAATGACCACGTCCGGCCGCCGCGGCTCATCCCGCGACACGCCGATCGAGGGCATCGAGTGGCAATCCACCACGACCGCTGTCCCGAACGCCTGATGCGCCTTGTTGATCAGCCGCCGCAGCGCGCGGTGATAGGGCTTGTAGAGCGCCTCGATCCTCGCCAGGGCGTCGTCGACCGAGAGGCGCTCGCGGTAGATTTCCTGGCCGTCGCCGACCACCCGCGGGATGGTGCCGAGTCCCCCGGCGACCCGCATCGACCGCGTATTGGCGAAGCTCGGCAAGCGCCCCAGGAACATCCGCGGATCGAGTTCATAGGGCTCGCGGTTAACGTCGACATAGGAGCGGGGAAAGTTGACGCTGACGGTCGGAAAGCCGCGCCCGCTCAAGCCGGCGATCAGCTCGTCCATGAACGAATCTTCGGAGCGGCGCAGCGCCGCAAGGTCGATCCGCGACGCGCTCAGGAATTCGTCCGGATAGACCGATCCGGAATGCGGAGAGTTGAAAATGATCGGGGCCCGCCAGGCGGCCGGCTCCACGATCTCGAACGGCGGCGACAGTTCTCCGTCAAACAGGGTCATTGTCGGGCGCCGTCCCTCGAAACCGCCGTTCTGGAAACGTCATTCCTGCCAGAAAACCGGAGTTTTTATGAGGACTCATTGTCGGTAATCGCGGTCGATCTGCCAAGTGAAAAAAACAGCGATCCGGCTGGAACGTCTCTTGCCAGCGGAAAATGCCCGGCTTCATTGATTCGAGGCGCGTTCCGGTCCAGAAAGAACACCGTCAACCGCCGGCCGCACGCCGTTCCCTTTCACCCGAAATTTACCCTCTATCGGGCTTAGTGAGCGGATTGATCCTCCAAACGGGATTACGACCAACCGCCATGCATAAAATCCTCCTCGCCGAAGACGACAACGACATGCGCCGCTTCCTGGTCAAGGCACTGGAAAACGCCGGTTTTCAGGTTTCCCCGCATGATAACGGCATGTCGGCCTATCAAAGGCTGCGCGAGGAGCCGTTTGAGATGCTGCTGACCGATATCGTGATGCCCGAGATGGATGGCATCGAGCTGGCGCGCCGCGCCTCGGAACTCGATCCCGACATCAAGATCATGTTCATCACCGGCTTTGCCGCGGTGGCGCTGAACTCCGATTCCGATGCGCCCAAAAATGCAAAAGTGCTGTCGAAGCCGGTCCATCTTCGCGAATTGGTCAGCGAAGTGAATAAGATGCTGGCGGCCTGAATAGGGCCAAAGCCTGTTGGGCCAGGATCTGGCCTAGCTTTTTGTTTTGACGCGTTTTCTTGACGCGAACCGGCACCCACTTCGCTTGAAAACGCTATGGGTTGCCTGCCCGCTTTGGAGCCGATATACGGACCCCACCCGTCACGTCAGGTTAAGGGCGCGTAGCTCAGCGGGAGAGCACCTCGTTGACATCGAGGGGGTCACAGGTTCGATCCCTGTCGCGCCCACCATCCAGTCC
>NZ_SSNA01000168.1 GCF_004799445.1 Bradyrhizobium sp. | reverse complement strand
CCTTGGTGCGGCTTAATGAGACAATGCCGAGGCTTGCCAGCGCGACCGTGCCCGCGCCTTTGAGGATCAGCCGCCGCGTGGCCGGAAAACCATTGTCAGGGGTCGTCATCCCAAGTCTCCTAAATCGCGTACCATTATAGCGTCTGCAGGAAATCCACGATCGCGTTGATTTCCTGTTCGGTCAAAATGCGATTCCGCCCGAATGGGGGCATGGCGGTTTGCGGATTGCGCCTGGTTTCATCGGTGAGGATGGCGACGAGATCGTTGCGGTCAGGATACTTGCTTTGGATATCCTTCAGCGCCGGCCCGATGGTGCCGGGAAGATCGCCGCCCTTGATCTCGTGACAGCTCAGGCAGTTTCCCTTGCCGCGATCGAAAGCCAGTCTTTGACCGTCGGCCGCGCCCGATTGGGCGCTGGCCGTCGTTACCGGCACGGCAGTGCCGATCATGAGCGCCCATGCGAGTGCCGGCAACGGCCCAGATTTTGCCGCGGAATGGTCGGTCAAGGCGCGGTTCCCACGATCATTGGCCCTGAATATAGCTGGTCGAGCCATAAACGCTATCAGCTGACAACGCGGGCGGCGAATCAGCGTGCCGGCGCGACCTTGCGGCGCACCGGGGAAACGTCGAATATTCCGTCCATCCAAACTATCCGGGAGTCTGGCGTGGCTGAATATGTCGTTGAGTTCGGCAAGGATGGCCGGCCAGTCGAACCCGATGGCCGGCTCGACGCGCCGGCATTCCACCGCAACCATCAGGCGATCCGGGCCGTGCTGCAGCAATTCCTTGCCGGCAAAACCGGCGATGTGGTTGAGGTCGGCAGCGGCACCGGCCAGCACGTGGTCGATTTCGCCCGCCATCTTCCCGAAATCACCTGGTGGCCGAGCGATCTCAATCCGCAGCATCTGAAAAGCATCGAAGCCTGGCGCGCGCATGCGCAGCTTCCGAATCTTCGCATCCCGTTGCGGATCGATTTGTCGGATCCCTCCTGGTGCCCGGAGATGCACGACGGGAGCGGCCCCGGCGCATTGCTGGCGGTGTTCTGCGCCAATGTCATCCATATCGCGCCGTGGCGCGTTACCGAGGGATTGTTGGCCGGCGCCGGGCGCTACCTGCGCCCCGACGGGCGGCTGTTTCTCTATGGTCCGTTCAAGCGCGGCGGCGAGCATACCGCCGTCAGCAATGCGGCGTTCGACTCAAGTCTTCGTGAAGGAAATCCCGAATGGGGCGTGCGCGATATCGAGGCCCTCGAAGAGCTGGCTGCGAGTGCCGGTTTGCGGCTTGTCGATATCGCCGAGATGCCGGCCAACAATCTCATTCTGGTGTTCGGCCGATCAAACACGGCCTGAGCGACATTGCATGGCGCTTGCCCGTTCGCGTCGGTTGATTGAGCTTGGGCCTCCCTGCATGGTACGAGGAATCAACAAGGCCCCGACCTATCCGGCCGCCTTTTGGGTGGAAACAGCCGATGATCGACATGACCGCTGCTGACGGAATTTCCGGCGATGCCCGCGTCCGTTCCAACGTGCTGCGCCTGGCTGCGGCGCAGGCGCTGACCGGTGCGAACTCGGCGGTCATTTTCGCCACCGGCTCGATTGTCGGAGCGACGCTGGCCCCTAGCATCTCGCTCGCGACCGTCCCGCTGTCGATGTATGTGGTGGGGCTTGCTGCCGGCACCCTGCCGACCGGCGCCATCTCGCGTGCCTTTGGACGCCGCGTCGCCTTCATCATCGGCACCGGCTGCGGCGTGCTGACCGGCTTGCTCGGCGCCTTCGCGATCCTGCGCGGTTCGTTTCCGTTGTTTTGCTGTGCGACATTCCTCGGCGGACTCTATGGCGCGGTGTCGCAATCCTACCGCTTTGCGGCCGCCGACGGCGCGAGCGCGGCGTATCGCCCGCGGGCGGTGTCGTGGGTGATGGCCGGCGGGGTGTTCGCCGGGGTGCTTGGCCCGCAGCTCGTGCAATGGACGATGGATGTCTGGTCGCCCTATCTGTTCGCCTTCAGCTTCGTGGTGCAGGCCATCATAGCGCTGGTCGCAATGGCCGTTCTCGCAGGCGTCGATGCGCCGAAACCCGCCCCATCGGATCTGCATCGGGGCCGTCCGCTGTTCGAGATCGTACGGCAGCCGCGATTCATCGCGGCGGCGCTGTGTGGCGTCATCAGCTATCCCACGATGAATCTCGTGATGACGTCGGCGCCGCTGGCGATGAAAATGTGCGGATTGGGCGTCAGCGATTCAAATTTCGGTATCCAGTGGCATATCGTTGCGATGTACGGGCCGAGCTTCTTTACCGGCTCGCTGATCGCACGATTTGGCGCGCCAAGAATCGTCGCAGCGGGCCTGCTGCTCGAAGCCGCCGGCGCCACCATCGGCCTGTCCGGCATTACGGCCATGCATTTCTGGGCTACCCTGATCGTGCTCGGTATCGGCTGGAATCTCGGCTTCGTCGGGGCTTCCGCGCTGGTGCTGGAGACGCACCGGCCAGAGGAGCGCAACAAGGTTCAGGCCTTCAACGACTTTCTGATTTTCGGCATGATGGCGCTGGGCTCGTTTTCCTCCGGCCAGCTGTTGGCGAATTATGGCTGGTCCGCGGTGAACCTGGTGGTGTATCCGCCGGTGCTGTTGGGATTGGCGGTGCTGGCGGCGGCTTCGTTTGCGAAGCGGCGGGCGGCCTTGCAGCAGGTTCCGGAATTTCCTGATCCAAGCATTTGATCCTGAACCAAGCTTTCGCCCGAAATGTTGGAGGAGGTCTTTGATGCCGTCGCGAGCCCGTCTCGATGAGTTCATTGCGGTCGTCGAAGCCGGCGACCATGCCGGCGCGATCGAACGCTATTACACCGAGGATTCCAGCATGCAGGAGAACTTGGCGCCGCCGCGCGTCGGCCGCGATGTGCTGGTCGCCCACGAGCGCGGTGTCCTGGCGCGGATGTCGCACGTTTATTCCAAGGCGGTATCGTCGGTGGTCGAGGGCGACCACGTCGCCATCCACTGGAATTTCGAATTGACCGACAAATCCGGCCAGGTGGGCCGGTTCGACGAGGTGAGTTTGCAGGAATGGCGCGGCGACAGGATATTCTGCGAGCGCTTCTTCTACGATCCGACCAAGATCGTCACCTGATCTTCCGATCGCACGCTTCGGTAATGGACGAAGCTTTGCGATCTGCCATCCGCTAGCGTGCGGTGTCTGATCCCGGGCAAAGACTCGCATGGAAGCGTCCAGTCCCACCGCCGTCGACGAAACATCCATCCGCTACGACGGCTGGCGGATCGTCGCGGTGTGCTTTTTGGTGGCCATCTTCGGCTGGGGTCTCGGCTTCTACGGCCAGACCGTCTATGTCGCCGAATTGCACCGTCTGCGCGGCTGGCCAACTTCCCTGATCTCGTCCGCCACGACCTTCTTCTATCTATTCGGTGCGTTGCTGATCGTCTCCGTCAGCGAGGCGATCCGCATCCTGGGTCCGCGCAATTGCCTGCTGGCGGGCGTATGTGCGATGGCGGCCGCCGCCGTGCTGATTGGCCGGGTCACCGAGCTCTGGCAGCTTTATGCCGCCGATGCCGTGCTTGCGTTGGGTTGGGCAGGCACCAGCATAGGCGTCATCACCAACACGCTCGGTCTGTGGTTCGACAAGAAGCGCGGCATGGCGATCAGCCTGGCGCTGAACGGCGCAAGCTTCGGCGGCATTATCGGGGTGCCGCTGTTGGTGGTCGCGATCGATCGTTTCGGGTTTGCCGGCGCCATGATGTCGGCGGCGATCGCGATGCTCGTGCTGACAATTCCTGTCATTGTTATTTTTGTCGGCCGGCCACCGGATTGCCGGGTCGAAACGGAATTGCCGGTTCCGGAAGCCGCGTCCGCATCGCGGATACGCGCGCTGGCGCTCCGCGACGTTGCATTCCTCACCGTATCGATCGCGTTCGCGCTGGTGCTGTGCGCGCAGGTCGGGTTCGTCGTCCATCTGATCAGCTTTCTCGATCCCTTGATCGGACGCGAACACGCGGCCGTCGCGGTCGCGGTGCTGACGGCGATGGCGGTGGTGGGGCGGGTCTTGTTCTCTACCGTGATCGACCGGCTCAACCAGCGGCTGGCGTCCGCGCTATCGTTTGCAAGTCAGGCCGTGGCGCTGGCGGTCATCATCAATTCGCGCAACGAAGTGCTGCTGATCGCGGCCTGCGCGCTGTTTGGGTTCTCGGTCGGCAATATGATTACATTGCCTTCCCTGATCATCCAGCGCGAATTCGACCCGCGCTCGTTTGGCGTGCTGATCAGCCTGGCCACGGCGATCACCCAGGTTACCTATGCGTTCGGGCCGGGCATCGTTGGCCTGCTGCGCGATGCGTCCGGCAGCTACACCCTGCCGTTCTACGGCTGCATCGGGCTCGAACTGATCGCTGCCGTCTTGATCATGGTGCGGGGACGGGGCGGGACCTCATCCTGAGGAGCGGCCGGCAGACCGCGTCTCGAAGGATGGGTCACGGGCCTCATGGTTCTCAAGGCGATGCGGAGCATCGTCCGGAGACGGCGCAAGAGCGCCTCCTCACCATGAGGGCTACGCCACGCGCTGCCGAAGCAGATCCTCGAGATCGAGCCGGTGCGTGAACATCGCGAGCGAGCCGTCGGGCTTGCGCGGCCATTGCGCTTCCGGCCGGTCCCAATACAGTTCGACGCCGTTCTCGTCGGGGTCGCGCAGATAGAGCGCTTCGCTGACGCCATGGTCGCTGGCGCCATCGAGCTGGATTCCCGCATCCATCACGCGGTGCAGCGCGTCCGCCAGCGCAGCGCGGGTCGGGTAAAGAATGGCCGTGTGAAACAGCCCGGTCGTTCCCGGGGGTGGCGGATGGCCGCCTTTGCTTTCCCAGGTGTTCAGGCCGATATGGTGATGATAGCCGCCGGCCGAAATGAACGCCGCGCCGGAGTTCAGGCGTTGCGTCAATTCGAAACCGAGCACGCCGCAATAGAAACCCAGCGCGCGATCGAGATCGGCCACCTTGAGGTGGACATGCCCGATCCGCGTTCCCGCGATGACAGGTGGATTTTCAGGCATGGTCGCTCCGGATGCGCTGGTTGCTGCGTGACGATCTATGCAGCGGGCGCCCGCTACGCAAGCTCGGACACTTGTCCCTCCGGCAGGTCAAATTCAAACGTGTTTAGCGTCATCGAGACCATGGTGTAATAGCCGCACAGGCCAACGATTTCGACCAGACCGCGCACGCTGAGGACTTTTACGGCCTCCTCGTAGAGGGCCTTGGTCAACCCGTGACCCTCGTGCAGCGATTTGGCGACGTCGTAGATCATCTGGCCCGTGGGGTCATCGAAATGCGGCGTGCGGCGGTCTCGGATGTCCTCGATGATTTTGGGGTCCATGCCGCCTTTGAGCGCGAGCCGCTTGTGCGCATACCATTCGTAATGCGAGGTCCAGTGCCGCGCGGTCACCAGGATGGCGATCTCGGACAGTTCGGCCGGAAACATCGTATCGAACCGCAAAACGCCGCCCAGGCGCGTGGCGTGACGCGCCATCTCCGGGCTGTTGAGCCAGGCCATCATCGGCGCCGGCGGGGCGCCGCGCTTGCCGGCGATGGATTCATCGTAGGTCTGTTTTTGGTCTGCGCTCATTTCGCCAGGCGAAAGCAACTTCAGCCGCATTTGGGTTTCCTCTTGTTTTTCAATCGCTCGCGGCTCTGCGCATACACGGAATTGGCGATCAGGGCCACATCCCGCGGCTGCATGGGCGGCGTCCGAGACATATTGAATTCCCTCAAGCGCGGGCTAAGGTCCGCCAAACAACAACGGAAACGCCGATGTCCGATCTGGAACAATTTCGCCGCGAAACCCGCCTTTGGCTGGAGGCCAATTGCCCGCCGGAGATGCGGCGGCCAATGACCTCGGAGGAAGATACCTTCTGGGGCGGCCGAAACACCACATTCTCATCCGAGCCGCAGCGCGTCTGGTTCGAGCGGATGCGCGACAAGGGCTGGACCGTGCCGCATTGGCCGAAAGAATTCGGCGGTGGCGGCCTCGATCCCGAACAGACAAAGATCGTGCGCCAGGAGATGGCCGCGCTCGGCGCGCGCCAGCCACTGACCTCGTTCGGCATCTCCATGCTCGGTCCGGCCCTGCTCAAATACGGCACCGACGCGCAGAAGAAGGAGCACCTGCCCAGGATTGCGGCGGGCCTGATCCGCTGGTGCCAGGGCTATTCCGAACCGAACGCCGGATCGGATCTTGCGTCGCTGCAAACCCGCGCCGAAAGCGATGGCGACGATTTCATCATCAACGGCCAGAAGATCTGGACCTCCTATGCCAATTACGCCGACTGGATCTTCTGCCTGGTGCGGACCGATCCGGCGGCCAAGAAGCACGACGGCATCAGTTTTATTCTGTTCGACATGGCTTCAAACGGCGTCTCGACCAAGCCTATTCTCCTGATCTCGGGCCGGTCGCCATTCTGCGAAACCTTCTTCGACGATGTCCGGGTGCCGAAGGCGAATGTGGTCGGCACGATCAACCGGGGTTGGGACGTGGCCAAATATCTGCTGCAGCATGAGCGTGCGATGATATCGGGCATGGGTGAACGCGGCGTTGGCCGGCCGCTCGGGCAGATCGCCGCGGACTCGGTCGGCACCGACGAGCACGGCCGGCTGGAGGATCCGATCCTGCGTGGACAAATCGCCGCCTTCGAGATCGACGAGGCGGCGCTGGCTTGCGCCGCCGAGCGCGCGGTCGACCTGGCCAAGGCGGGCGAGGGGCATCCGGCGTTTTCCTCGGCGATGAAATATTACGGCACCGAGCTCAACAAGCGCCGCTACGAGATATTGATGTCCGCGGGCGGCATCGATGCCCTGGAATGGGAGAGCGAGCGCTCGAAGGGCGGCGCCCGGCCGCGCGCCTGGCTGCGCACCAAGGCCAATTCGATCGAGGGGGGCACCTCGGAGGTGATGCTCGGAATCGTGGCCAAACGGATTCTCGATCTGCCAGGGGCGTGAGGCCGCCGGCCACCGCAAGCCGTCATTCCGGGGCGCGACGAAGTCGCGAGCCCGGAATCCACAACCACCATCGGGCGTAGGGTTCCGGGTTCGCTCGTTTCACTCGCGCCCCCGAATGACAACCTGGAAATAACTGTCTAAACGGAACCTCCCATGGCCCTCGTCCTCACCGAAGAACAATCCATGCTGCGCGACAGCGCGCGTGGCCTTATCAGCGACAAGGCGCCGGTGTCGCATCTGCGACAGCTGCGCGACGCCAAAGACGCGACCGGATTTTCCCGCGAGCTGTGGAAGACCTTCGCCGAGATGGGATTTTCCGGCTTGCTGGTGCCGGAGGAATTCGGCGGCAGCGACCTGGGCTGCGTCGAGGCCGGCGTGGTGATGGAAGAGATCGGCCGCAACCTGATGCCGTCGCCGTTTCTCAGCACGTCCGTGCTGGCGGCTTCCGCGCTGTCGCGCGGCGGCAGCGCCGCGCAGAAATCCGAGCATTTGCCCGGGATCGCCGACGGTTCCTTGCTCGCTTCGCTCGCCATCGACGAAGGGACAAAACATCGCCCATTGATGACAAGGATGCAGGTGGTGCGTTCCGGCAACGGCTTCAGGCTGGCTGGCGACAAGGCCTTCGTGATCGATGGCCATACCGCCGGCCTTCTGATCGTGGCGGCGCGCACCGCGGGCGCGGCCGGCGAGCGCGATGGGCTGACCTTGTTCCTGGTCGATCCCAAAGCCAAAGGCATTGATGTCGAACGCACCGCGATGGTCGATTCGCACAATGCGGCGCGGATCAAGTTCGATAACGTCGAGGTCAACGCCGATAGCGTGCTCGGCGACGTCGACCAGGGCGGGGTTTTGCTGGAAGGCGTGCTCAACATCGGCCGCGGCGCGGTCGCCTCCGAGATGGTCGGCGTCGCCGAGGAGGTGTTCGGGCGAACCGTCAACTACCTCAGGGAGCGCAGGCAATTCGGCAAGGCGATCGGCGAATTTCAGGCGCTGCAGCACCGCGCCGCGCAGCTTTATATCGAGATCGAGATCACCCGCGCCACGGTGCTGAAGGCGTTGCAGACGCTGGATGCGAATTTTGAACATGCCGCAGCAGCGGTGGCGGTCGCCAAGGCGCGCGCGGGGTCAACCGCGACACTGGCGGTCCAGGAAGGCGTGCAGATGCATGGCGGCATGGGCATGACCGACCAGTTCGACATCGGCTTCTTCATGAAGCGGGCGCGGGTCTGCCAGGAAATGTTCGGTGACAGCAATTTCCACGCCGACCAATTGGCACGGATGAAGGGGTATTAACCCGTCATTGCGAGCGAAGCGAAGCAATCCAGAGCAACGAAAAGACTGGATTGCTTCGTCGCTGCGCTCCTCGCAATGACGAGCCCGAAGGCCATCACCTGATCGGCGGTGCGTACTGGATGCCGCCGGCGCTCCAGAGCTGGTTGAGCCCGCGCGGAATCTTCAGCCTGGATTCCGATCCGACATTGCGCTCATAGACCTCGCCGTAATTGCCGACGTGACGGATGATGCGGGCGGCCCAATCCTTCGTCAGCCCGAGATCTTCGCCGTAGCTGCCTTCGGTGCCAACCAGCCGCATCACGTCCGGCTTCTTCGACTTCAGCGCCTCGTCGATGTTCTTTGAGGTGACGCCGAGCTCCTCGGCGTTGATCATGGCGTAGAGCGTCCACTTCACGATCATCATCCAGTCGTCGTCGCGCTGGCGCACGACAGGCGCCAGCGGCTCCTTTGAAATGACGTCGGGCAGGATGACGTGATCGCCTGGCTTGCCGAGGTTCAACCGCAGCGCATAAAGCTGGGAGACGTCGGCGGTGAGCGTGTCGCATTGCCCGGATTCATAGGCCTTGATGACATCGTCCAGTTTACCGAACTTGATCTCCTGGTATTTCATGTTGTTGGTGCGGAAGTAGTCCGCAAGATTGAGTTGCGTCGTCGTCGCCTCCTGCACGCAGACCTTGCTGTCGTTGAGGTCGAGCGCGGAATCGATTTTGCGCAAGCGCGGCAGCATGAATCCCTGGCCGTCATAATAGGCGACCGCCGGAAAATAAAGGTCGTAGTTCTCCTCGCGCGACATGCTCCAGGTCGAGTTGCGCGAAAGAATATCCACCTTGCGGCTTTGCAGTTCCTTGAAGCGCTCATTGGCGTCGAGCGGAATGAACCTTGCCTTGTTGGGGTCGTTGAAGATGGCGGCCGCGACCGCCCGGCAGAAGTCGACGTCGAAGCCAGTCCAGTTGCCCTTGTCGTCGGGGATCGAGAAGCCGGGCAGGCCCTTGTTGACGCCGCACAGCACTTCGCCGCGACGGACCGTCCGTTTCAGGGTGCGCGTATCATAGAGTTCATAGGCGGCGGCGACGGCCGCGACCGCGACTGCGACCGCCAGCCCAATCAGGAGGCCGCCTCGGAATGTCCGCATGATTTGTCTCTCACCACTATCGGGAAAATCGAACGGCTGCGAACGCAGCCGTCGCGGTCACAGTTCCGGCTTCTGCCGCACGACAACCTTGGTGCCCACCGGGACACGATCGTAGAGGTCGGCGACGTCGGTGTTGACCAGCCGGAAGCAGCCGGACGACACCTTGGTGCCGATCGTATCCGGCCGGTTGGTGCCGTGAATGCGATAGACGGTGGTGCCGAGATACATCGCCCGCGCGCCGAGCGGATTGCCGGGCCCGCCGGCCATGAAGCGCGGCAGATAAGGCTGGCGCTCGATCATCTCCGGCGGCGGTGTCCAGTCCGGCCATTCCGCTTTTCTCGCGATACTCAGCAATCCCTGCCACTGGAAGCCGTCGCGGCCAACGCCGATGCCGTAGCGTATCGCGCGGCCGCCGGGCTGCACCAGATAGAGATGGCGTTCGGCCGTGGCGATGATGATGGTGCCCGGCGCTTCCGTTGTGCGATAATACACCATCTGCTTCTGCCATTCCGGATCAAGCTCAACGGAATCGTCCGGCAGAAGACCAGGCTGGTCACCGACATCGGGCTGCTGCGCAAGGCCGTGCGAGACCGAAAGCATCAGTCCGGCTGCCGCAATCACCATCCAGATCAGGTGGCGAAATTTTGTCATTCAAGCGTCTCCTTTTAGCGCGGTCGTCTGGCGTTGCCGGGCGTGCTTTGCCGTCTGCCAAATCACCGGCGCCATCAAATCTCAGGGACGGCGCGATGGCAAGCAATCCGAATATCTCGCTGGAATGTTTGTGATTTTCGCCTCTTGCCGGTGGCACGGGAGTCCTGATCGGCTGGTTTCGGGGCGATCCGCAAACGCGCAAACGACCCGAAGAGGGTGGCTTCCTCGGATCGTTGCAGTCAGTTCGGGCCCAAGAAACTTCAGCCGGCTATCCGAGGCCTGATTTCACGCAGCCAGGCTGTCGACGCCGGCTACCTTGAGCAGGTCGGCGAGCTGTTTGCGGGCATAGAACATCCGGGTTTTCACCGTGCTCTGGGGGATGCCGATGATGGCGCCGACCTCTTCCACCGACTTCTCGTGGTAATAGACGAGGTTGATGATCTCGCGGTGCGCCGGGGACAGTTTGGCAACGCAGGCGCGCAGAATGGCGCTGGTGGTGCTGCGATCGAGCGACGCTTCCGGTGTGTCGGCATCGTCGGCGATCTCAAGCATGTCTTCCTGGTCGATGTCCTCGTGCCGGCGCTGACGCAGCGCGGTCAGCGCCTTGAAGCGGGCGATGGACAATAGCCAGGTGGAGACCTGGGAACGCCCTTCGAACTGGCTGGCGGTGCGCCACACGTCAAGGAAGACCTGGCTGACGAGGTCTTCCGCCATGGTGGCATCCCGCACCATGCGCAGCACGAAGCGGTAAACCCGTACATTGTGACGGGAGTAAAGGATGTGCATCGCGGTCCGGCCGCCATCGGCAATACTTTCCAGCAGCATTTCGTCCGAGGTCGCCTGGGCGGCGATGATGCCTTGGCGGGCTGCGGCATTGATGGCAATCACGTTTCGCATGACAGTCTCCCCTGTCGCCACTTGGCGGCGCTTCGTTGGGCAGATTGATAGTCAGCGAACGTTTCGGGACGTCTGCACGGCAAGGGGAAAATGGTTTCATGCGCAGGAGAATTGTTTCGTCGCAGCCTCGGCGACGAAACATTCGGGCAGGAAAAGCCAGCAATTTGAATGAGATAAATTTTAAGTTGTGGATTTCGCCGCGACGGCGACCCCGAGGGAACCAAATACGGAGTTCTGCGTAGGGCCGAGTTCGGACGGTATGGTGGGCGGCCTGGCTTGCTACTTTCCCACGGGACACCCCCGCAAGCAGGCCTCGCGGCCCGGATGGTCGGTGCGAAACGATTCGACGAACCCGCCCTGTCGCTGCGTCACAAAAACCGTCTTTCCATCCGCGCCGCCGAAGGCGAGGTTCGTCGGTTGTCTTGCGCTGAGCTGAACCTCCCGCTTCAATTTTCCCTGCGGGCTGAGCACGGCGACGGTACCCTTGAGGATCCGCGCCACCAGCAGATTACCCTCGACGTCGGTGCGCAGGCCGTCGATGTCGAAATCGTCGAACCGCTTGAAAAGTCTCGGAGCAAGCAGCCGCGTGCCGTCGATCCGGTATGACCATATCTCTCGCGTATCGGACTCGCCGACATAGAGCGTCTTGCCGTCCGGACTGAGGTCGATGCCGTTGGTGGTGCTCATTTGGCGGTCGGCGGTCATCTTCTCGCCGACGACCTCGCCGGCGGCCGATTTCCGGATTCGCCAGATTTGCCCATCGTGCTGCTTCCAATGCGGGTCGCTCGCGTAAATCGTGCCGTCCGACGCGATCGTCATGTCGTTGGGCTGATTGAAGTCGTCAGAGTGGAAATAGGTCGCGATGTCTTTCCCGTCCGGACCGACCAGGAAGATGTTGTGCTTCTTGTAGTCGGCGACGAACATGCGGCCATCGCGGTCGAAGCGGATCGCGTTGGCGACGCTCCCCTCGGGCAGGATCGCGAACAGTTCCGATTGCGAGGCGCCAGCCGCCACTTTTCCGATCGTGCCCGGTTTGCCAAAATTGGCGACATACAGATTTCCCTGTTGGTCGACGGCCGGCCCCTCGATACCGAAGGTGTATTCGCCGGCGGGCGTGAGTTGCCTGCTTTGGAACCTTGCCTCCTCGGCTAGCGCGGTCGACGCGGTGACCCCCGCGACGGCAAGCGCGCAAAGCAACAAGGTTACTCTGTTCGACATGGCAACCATTCGCATCCGTGCACTCACCGTTCAAACACAGGTCGGCCGGACGCTGGATACGGCTGAAGGTCGTCGGGCTCCTGTCCGCGACAGCGACGATCATGTTGCCCGGAATTGCGCCGCATTCGTGTCCCGTGCGGTCGCGTAGCGTGCGGTCGATGACGACGCCCGTAAAACTCTCAAGAGGTCTTCTTCAGCCGCTATGCTTCAGCGGCACCCGGAATTGGCGGCGACAATATCCGTCATGATCTGCTTTTGAATCGAGGGCGCTGTCGTCAAAGAGACGTGTCCGAGTTCGGTATTGGGCCCCATGTCCACGTTCTGCAGCAGGCCGTGAAAATGTCCGCCGCGCTCGACCCTGGTTCCGACACCGCTGGAAAGATAAAAATTCTTCAGAAGATGGACGTTGCCGGGAACGGCAGTCTTTGCGACGGGGTCAAGCGTGACAATCAAGGCGACGCGGACGCCGGCCCGCTGCAACTGCTCTGCCATGCTGACTGCCGCGCCGGCGCCAAGCGAATGGCCTACCAGGACAATGGAGCTCACGCGGCCGCTCTTGCAATCCTGAATGGCCTCGGTAGCGAGGGACTCCCAAAATGCATGATTGGATATCGTTGCGTCGATATTCCTCTTGCCGAGCTCATCCGCGAGTTGATCAAGCCCTGGCGACAGGACGTTGGTCAGGCCACGCAGCAGATAGACTTTTCGATGCATACCGGGACTCGCCGCAGCAGAGGTTGCCGACGATGCGCCAAACACGAAAAGGATGATGGGCAGGCATTGGATCGCGAGGCGCGACATCGCGCCGAGAATACGAAGCATCAGGTCAAATTATCCGTGGTTCCGGCGAAATTGCTGACCATGGGCATGGCCGGCTAGTGACTACTGGATTGCCGCGCCGAAATCCAGAAGCCGCATTCCGCTCCGGAACGGTTTGCCAAGGGTGCCAAACGTCACTATGTCGCAAAGCGAACTTACACGAACCGTCCGCTGCTAGGCTTTGTCGCCGGCGGGCGAAAACAGATATCCGCCGCCGCGGATGGTCCGGATCACCGCCGGTTTGGTCGGATCGATCTCGATCTTGCGCCTAATTCGCATGATTCGCAGATCGACGGCACGATCGAAGGCTTCGCTGTCACGCGCGTTGGCCAACTCCAGCAGGCGCTCGCGCGACAGCACCCGCTTCGGATTCGCCGCAAAAACCTTGAGTAGTCCAAATTCGGATGCGGTCAGCGGATGTTCATTGCCTTCGTCGTCGCGCAGCGCCTGTGCCTCGAGGTCGAGCCATTTGGTTCCGAACCGCACCAACGCCTCTTTCGCCGCCTTTGCACCGCCGGCCTCGGTTGCAGCGGCCTGCGCCCGGATCGGCGCGCTGCGCCTCAGCACCGAACGGATGCGCGCCATCAATTCGCGCAATTCACAGGGTTTTGCGACGTAATCGTCGGCGCCGAGCTCCAGCCCGACCACGCGATCGATCGGGCTGGCCGTGGCCGTCAGCATGATGACCGGGACATTGGTGCGGCCTTTCAGGTCGCGAATGATGGAAAGTCCGTCTTCCTCCGGCATATTGAGATCGAGAACCACGAGATCGGGCACCGTGGTTTCGATCGCCCCGCGCAGGCTCTTGCCGCCGTCGCAAAGCGTCACCGTAAAGCCGTGCATCTTGAGATAGTCGCCGACCATCTCGCGGGCCGGCGCCTCGTCGTCGACAATGATTATGTGCGGACTTTGGGTCATGTCATCATTCGTCTGTCGCCGGCAATTTGATGGTAAAGGTAGACCCCTGTCCGGGCCCGGCGCTCTCGGCGGTCACCTCGCCGCCGTGCATGTCGATGATGCGCTTGACGATCGACAAGCCCAGGCCGGTCGAGCTTTCGCCGGCGGTGGGTTTGGCTGAAAGTCGCTGAAAGCGGCCGAACAACCGGCTAAGGTCCTCGGGCGAAAGGCCGGCGCCCTGGTCGGCGATGCGGATGACGGTGTTGTTCTTCTCATGGTTTACCAGCACCGCGATCTTGCCGCCGATCGGGCTGTATTTGATGGCATTGCTGACGAGATTGTCGATCGCTTCCCGCATCCGGTCGGTGTCGCACATCGTGACAAAATTCGGCGGCGCCGAAACCGTGATGGTCTGCTGCTTGTTGACGGCCAAAGGCTGATTGGCATCGGCGACTTCGCTGACCAGGGCCGCGATATCGACCGGTTCGCGGCGGATGGTGATGTCGAAGGCATCGGCCATGGCGTCCGAAATCAGATGGTCGACCATCAGCGTCAAACGCTTGGTGGCGTCGCGGATATGTTCGACCTGTGCCGTCACGCTCTCCCTGGAAGAGCCCGCGGCGATCAGTTCGGTGAGCATTTCGGTGCGGCCGAGGATCACGCCGAGCGGATTCTTCAGATCGTGGGCGACGGTGCCGAGGATCTCGTTCTTGAAACCGTTGGCGCGCTGCAGCCGCAGCCACTGCGCCGACAGCCTGCGGTTGGCCTGCATCAGCGCGCGGGTGCGCTGGGCGACGCGGTCCTCGAGCTGGGTGTTGGCCTCGTGCAGCTGCTGATAGAGAATGACATTGTCGAAAGCGATCGAAAGCCGGCTGCCGAAAATCTCGACCAGTGACCGGTCGGTTTCGGATAATTGGCGCTCGGCCTGCAGCAGCACCACGACTTCCCGTCCGCTGCCGGTGCGAACGTAGAGAACGGTGCGGTGATCGACAAATTCATGCTTGCGCCGCCTGAAGGCGGCTTCGACCATCGACCGCAGGTCGGGATCGAGCGATTTGGAACCGGCGACGCCGGTGAAGCGGCTATAGCAGCCGGAACCGGCAAGCACGGAAAAATCATCGCTGACCACGCCGCCGTCGCGCAGCACCAGAATGCCGGCGCAATCGACATTGAGCAGCGACGCGATTTGCGTCAGCACGCCCTCAGCCAGGCGCTGCATCGATTTGAAATCATACAGGGTCGAGGCGGCATCGATGATGATTTCAAGCCCGCGCCGGGTTTGAACCATGCGCTCGAGCTGCTGATAGCTGCGTAACGCCGCGGTCAGCGAGGTAAACAGCTTGTCGGCCGTCAGCTCGGTCTTCGCCTTGTAGTCGTTGATGTCGTACTGGACGATCACGCGGCGTTCCGGCGCCTGTCCGGGCTGTCCGGTGCGAAGGATGATGCGAACGGTCTCGTTCTTGATCTCATTTCGGATGTATTCGACGAGATCGAGCCCCGCGGCGTCGGTTTCCATGATGACGTCGAGCAGCACGGCGGCGACGTCGGGATGAGCGCGCATCAGATCCCGCCCCTCGGCGGCCGAATAGGCCGAGAGGATTTCCAGCCCCTGCCCATTGAGACTGTAGTCGCTCAGCGCAAACCTAGTGCCTTCATGCACGGCCTGGTCGTCGTCGATGACCGCGACCTTCCATTTGCGCGCGGTCGATGCCTCCGGCGCGGTGCCGGTATCGTCGATCAGATGGAGGACATCGTCCTGTTCGGCCATGAAGGGGTCCCGTCGCGAGCTTGGTCTTCGGTTGCGGGGCCGCCTTTGGCGGCCCTCGGCATGATAATGCGAAATGTGGTGCCTTGTCCCAGTCTTGAATCCAGCATCATCCGGCCGCCGAGCTGCTGGGTGACAAGATTATAGACGATGTGCAGGCCTAACCCGGTGCCGCCCTCGTTGCGGCGCGTCGTAAAGAACGGGTCGAAGGCCTGCCGCTGCACGTCCGGCGTCATTCCGGCCCCATTGTCGGCAAAAATGATCTCGACGTCGTCATTGCCGCGGGCCTTGGCTGAAATCGTGATCGCCCCGGACCGTCCGTCGGCAAACGCATGATTGGCGGCGTTGAGGAACAGATTGGTCAAAATCTGGCCGTAGGAGCCCGGGTAGCCGTCGATGACCAGGCTGTCCGGTACCTCGACCGACAGGGTGATCGACGCCTTCTTCAGGGCCGGCCGCAGGCTGGCGACGATCTGGTCGGTCGCCTCGCTCAGGTTGAATTGCCGGCGCTCCGCATGCGAGCGGTCCACCGCGACCTGTTTGAAGGATTGAATAAGCTCGCCGGCGCGATGCAGATTTCCCACCAACTGCTGGGCGGCATCGCGCGAGGTCCGGACGAAATCCTCCAGCTGCGATCGGCGCAGCCCCGTGTCGGATTTCAACTCGGCCTCGAACACCTCGGCGCGGCGCGCAAAACTGGAGGCAACCGTCAGGCTGATGCCGATCGGGTTGTTCACCTCATGGGCGACGCCGGCGACCAGGCCGCCGAGCGCCGCCAGGCGTTCGGCATCGATCAGATTTTGCTGGGCGGCGTTCAGTTCGAGCAGCGCGCTCTCCGCCTTCTCCTTCGAAGCGCGCAACTCGTCTTCGGTCTCGCGCTTGGCGATGGCGTTTTCGCGGAACACTTCCACCGCGCGCGCCATCTCGCCGATCTCATCGTTGGCGCCCGTTCCCTGTACGCGCCGATTGTAGTCGCCCGAGGTGATCGCCTGCATCGCCGCCATGATCTGATGCAAGGGCAGCCGGATCGAGAGTGCGATCAGGACACCCGCGGTGATGATGATGCCGAGAAAGATCACGGCGATCGACAGCACCTTGCGAGAGATGTCGGCCAGCGTCTGGTCGAACGTCTCCTGCGCTTTTTGCTCGCGCTGGCGCATCTTGACCGACAATTCATCTATGGCGCTGCTGGCTTCCGCCTGGCTGGCATCGATCGTGTTGCGCAACAATTCGGTTCGGTTGGCCAACTGCTCCGACAGCTTGAGAAGGCCGTCCCGCAGCGCCGTCGTCCGCGCGTTCAATCGCTGCAGCGCCATCCGCTGCAGATCGTTATCGGCGAGGTCGCTCATCACCGGAATCGTCCTTTCGATCGTCTCGGTGTTACGGCGGGCTTCCTCGGCCGAAGCGCTGGCCAGCGAAAGATAATAGGCGTTGGCGGCGACCAGCATCGCGGTAAACGCCTCGCGGGATTTTCCAAGCGACGGCCAGATCAGGGCATCGCGGTGTCCCGTCGCGCCCTCGATGATCGAATAGAGGCCGGCCATGTCCCTGGCCGGGGTCAGGATATCGTCCTCGTAGGTTTTCGAAATTGTCGCCTGGACGCGGCGCAATTCGCTGAAGCCGTTGAGGAAGCGCTCGGTGACGTGCTCAAGCTGCTGCACCGACCCCGACAACATCGGGTCGGTCGAGGCGCGCGTGGTGAGGGTTCCGAGAACGACCTCGCGAAGATGCGATATCTCGGCGAATAATTCCGGGTTCGGCTGATTGATGTAGCGATGGATCAGGTTCTGCAGGCGGCTGGTCTCGGTCTCCAGCCGCGCCAGCACCTTGTCGGACTCCCGCACCTGCCGCACGTCGTCCCAGGCCGAACCGAGCACCTGCACGCCGTTCCATATCAGCGCGACCAGCACCACGACGACCGCCGAGTTCAGCGCCGCAATCGACAGGATGCGCCAGCGGATAGGCACCGCGCGGACCAGTCCGACGATGCGCGAATGGCCCCGCGTGGCAAGGCTCGCCCGCCGTTCCGCAGCTTCGTCGTGTTGGCTGGTTCCAAAGACCAAATTCAGTCCACCTTGCGAATCCGTTCGATCAGCTCCGCGGCCGAAGGATCACGTTGCACTTTCGCGTAAATTGCCGTCATCGCCGCTTCGAAAGGCCTGCGGTCGAAGTCGGTCACGATCGTCACGCCAGCAGCCTCCGCCTGCCGGCGCGATCGCTCCTCAAGATCCTTCCATCTCTCGCGCATGAACCGGCTCGATTGAAGCGCGGCCTCGCGAAATATCTTCCGGTCCTCGGGCGACAGGCTCTCCCAGGCTTTCCGCGACATGACGACCACTTCCGGGCTCATCGTGTGTTCGGTGAGGGTGTAGAAGCCGGCATATTTGTAATGGTCGGTGGTGACAAAGGACGGCCAGTTGTTCTCCGCGCCGTCGATCAGCTTTGTCGCGAGCCCGGTGCGAACCTGTCCATAGGGCAGCTCGATCGGCTCCGCGCCGAGTGCCTTGATCATGTCCGACATCAATTCGGATTGCTGCACACGAAGCCGCAAACCCTTGATATCGGCGATCGAGCGGATCGGTCTGACGCTGTTGTAGATCGAGCGGGCGCCGGAGTCGTAGAATGCCAGGCCGACGAATCCAAAGGACTCGAAGCTGCCCAGGATCTCGTTGCCGATCGGGCCGTCCAGCACCTTCTGCAAATGCTCGATGGAGCGAAACAGAAACGGCATCGCCAGCACATTCATCGCCGGCACGAAGGTCCCGATCAGCGCGACGTTGGTGCGGTTGAGATCGATGGCGCCGGCGCGGGTCTGCTCGATGGTCTCCTTTTCCTCGCCGAGCTGGCGCGAATGAAACACGACGATCTTCAGCCGGCCGCCGCTCTTTTCCTCGATCAGTTGGCCCATATAGCGCAACGCCTGGACGGTCGGATAATCCTCGCTCTGGGTATCGGCGGCGCGAAATTCCCGCGCCAAAGCGTTCGTCGTGACCGCTGTCAAAAGCAGCGCAACGACGATTGCTACGGTCCGCGAAAGATAGGCGCGGCTGTACACAGGCAACTTGCCCCCCTTTGAAGATGTCGATGGCTGGAAAAAAAGGTTCAACGGAATCTGGCGGAGGCTTTGCTGCAGGAGATCCGCGCGAACCGGGTCCATCGTGCTCGCTGCGCGCCCGTCTTCGCCCCATTCAATGGCCATTCCGCCGGCGGGATCGCGCAAGGAAAAAGCGGCTAAAATATCTGCTCATCAAATAGGCATCGGCTTCCCTTTGTATGCAATGAATTTTTGCGTTTAGTTGCCCGGATTGGCTGCCTAAGGATCGATATCCAGAGCTGAATCAGAGGCTTAGCGCCTGAGTAGGAATCCGTTAAGAAATGGCACGAACCTTGCGACGCTGCTGCAAAGGCCGATTCCCTCGTGCGTTGGAGCGTCAGATGAAGCGCCGCGATTTCCTCAAATCCGTCTCCGGCATCGCCGCCGGCGCCGTGGTGCCGGCCCCCGCGATCTGGTCCTCCGCCAAGGCTGACGGCCGCTCGGAGACCCTGCTGGTCGTCACGGAGGGCGGTCCCAATAATCTCGATATCCATGGCGTTGGCACCAACCGTCCCGGCTACGAGACGTCGTGGAATTGCTACGACCGGCTGATCAGCCATGAAACCAAGACCCTGCCCGACGGCACGCTGTCTTACGATCGCGACAAGTTCAAACCCGAACTCGCCGAAGACATGAACATCGGCGACATGTCGGTCACCTTCAAACTGAAGAAGAACGCGAAATTCCACGACGGCACGCCGGTCACCGCCAAGGATGTCAAATGGTCGCTGGATCGCTCGGTGACGGTCGGCGGCTTTCCCACGGTGCAGATGAAGGCCGGCTCGCTGGTCGACAAGGAACAGTTCGTTCTCGTTGACGACAACACCGTCCGTATCGATTTCGCCAAGAAGGACCGCCTGACCATCCCCGATCTCGCGGTGATCGTGCCCAGCATCTACAATTCCGAGCTGTTGAAGAAGAAGGCCACGGAAAAGGATCCGTGGGCGCTCGATTACACCAAGAGCAACACCGCCGGCAGCGGCGCCTACAAGGTGACGAGCTGGAAGCCTGGCGTCGAAGTGGTTTATGAGCGCCACGACGACTGGGTCGGCGGCAAGCTGCCCCAGCTCAAGAAAATCATCTGGCGCACCGTTCCCTCGCAGGGCAATCGCCGCGCCTTGATGGAACGCGGCGATGCCGACATCTCGTTCGATCTCTCGAGCAAGGACACCTCGGAGATGAAGAAGGAGAGCAAGCTCGTCATCATCTCCAACCCGATCGGCAACGGCATGTACTCCGTCGAGTTGAACGTGAAGAATCCGCCGTTCGACAACCCAAAAGTCCGGCAGGCGGTGGCTTACGCGCTGCCCTATCAGAAGATCATGGATGCGGCGATGTTCGGTCTCGCCAATCCGCTGTTCGGGGGGCCGTCGAACAGCGTTACCGATATCGCATGGCCGGCCAAGACCGGCTACGTCAACGACATGGCCAAAGCCAAGGCGCTGATGGCCGAAAGCGGTGCGTCGGATATCGACACGACTGTTTCCTTTGACCTCGGCGCCGGCGATATATGTGAACCGATTGCGGTGCTGGTGCAGGAGAGCCTGGCCCAGATCGGCATCAAGACCGCGATCAACAAGATTCCGGGCGCCAACTGGCGCAGCGAGATGGCCAAGAAGTCGATGCCGCTGATGGTCAACTTCTTCTCCGGCTGGCTCGACTATCCCGAGTACTTCTTTTTCTGGTGCTATTCCGGCCAGAACGCCATCTTCAACACCTCAAGCTACGTGAACCCCGACATGGACGTCATGATCGACGGTGCGCGCGCCGCCGCGGCCATCGGCGACAAGGAGAAATATGCCAAGGACGTCGAGGGGTTCATCTCGAAGGCCTACAACGACGTCCCGCGGATTCCGCTGTTTCAGCCTCTCCTGAACGTCGCCACCCAGAAGAACATCTCGGGCTACGTTTACTGGTTCCACCGTCAACTCGACTACCGCTCGATCGTCAAAGCGTGAGGCGGACCGCGACAGCAGGGCTGCGCGACCGCCATATCCGGACCATTTCTCAACGCGGCTTCCGAAAATTCTGGGGCTAGAAGACCATGTTGATGATCCTGAAGCGGCTGTTGACCGTCATTCCGACCTTGATCGGTGTCGTGATCGTCACTTTTCTGCTCACCCGCGTGTTGCCGGGCGACCCCGCGGTTTATTTCGCCGGACCCGCCGCCACTCCGCAATCGATCGCCGAAATCCGAAAATCGCTTGGGCTCGACCGGTCGCTGCCCGACCAGTTCGCCCGCTATGTCAACGATCTCGCCCACGGCAATTTCGGCAATTCGCTGTCCACCGGACGTCCGGTGGCGACCGAAATTTCCAGCCGCCTGCCGGCGTCGGCGGAACTCACGCTGTCCGGACTATTGCTCGCGATCGTCATCGCGGTGCCGCTCGGGATCTTCGCCGCGGTCAAGCAGGGCTCCTTTATCGATCATTTGTGCCGGATCATCGCCACCGCCGGCGTTTCGCTTCCGGTATTCTTCACCGGCCTGCTGCTGGTCTACATCTTCTACTTCAAGCTTGGCTGGTCGCCCGCGCCGATCGGCCGGCTCGATGCCTTCGCCACGGCGCCGCCCGACATCACCGGCTTCTATCTGATCGACAGCCTGATCACCGGAAATTTCGAGTCGTTCCGCGCCTCGCTCAGCCAGCTGATTCTGCCGGCGGTGACGCTGGCGGTGTTCTCGCTGGCGCCGATCACGCGCATGACCCGCGCCTCGATGCTGGCGGTGCTGGCGTCCGAGTTCATACGAACCGCGCGCGCCAGCGGCCTCAATGGCCGCACGGTGATCCTCACTTATGCGTTTCGCAACGCGATGCTGCCGGTGGTGACGACGCTGGGCATGGTGTTCTCGTTCCTGCTCGGCGCCAATGTGCTGGTGGAGAAGGTATTCGCCTGGCCGGGCATCGGCTCCTATGCGGTGGAAGCGTTGCTGCAATCGGACTTCGCGCCGGTGCAAGGTTTCGTCTTGACCATGGCGGTGCTGTACGTGGCGCTCAATCTCCTGATCGACATGCTCTACGGCGTGATCGATCCGCGCGTGAGGCTCGAGGCATGACCGAAGCCAGTCTGACGGCGCCGCCGATGACCGAGGCGCAACCCAAGCCTCCCACCAACTCCATTTTCCGCCATGCGGTCTATGTGGTGGCGGACAATCCGGTCACCGGATTGTCCTTCGGACTGTTCGTCCTGATCGCGCTGTGTGCCCTGTTCGGCCCTTACATCGTGCCCTACGATCCGCTGGCCAGCGATACATCCGCGACGTTGCAGTCGCCATCGCTGCACCACTGGTTCGGCACCGATCTGTTGGGACGCGACATTTTCAGCCGCGTGCTGGCCGCAACCCGCCTCGACTTCACCATCGCCATCGCCTCGGTGGCGCTGGTGCTGGTGATGGGCGGACTTGCCGGAATAGCCGCCGGCTTCTTCGGCGGCTGGACCGACCGCATCGTCGGACGCGTCTCCGACACCATCATGGCGTTTCCGCTGTTCGTGCTGGCGATGGGTATTGTCGCAGCACTCGGCAATACCGTGACCAACATCGTGATCGCCACCGCGATCATCAATTTTCCGCTTTATGTCCGCGTCGCGCGCGCCGAAGCCAATGTCCGGCGCGAGGCCGGCTTCGTGCAGGCGGCGCGATTGTCCGGTAACGGCGACATTCGGATCTTGCTGGTGCACATCCTGCCTAACATCATGCCGATCATGATGGTGCAGATATCTCTGACCATGGGGTACGCCATCCTGAACGCGGCCGGCTTGTCGTTCATCGGCCTCGGCGTCAAGCCGCCGACGCCGGAGTGGGGCATCATGGTCGCCGAAGGCGCGACCAACATCATCTCCGGCGAGTGGTGGGTGGCATTCTTCCCGGGCGGCGCGCTGATGATCGCGGTGTTCTGCTTCAATCTGCTGGGCGACGGATTGCGCGATCTGGTCGATCCGCAGCGGAGGACATGAGCATGATCCGGAAAAGTGGGAACCGGTCTTCCGAAAAGATCATGCTCAAACAAATGGATCTGGCATGACGGCACCGCCGCTCCTTGACGTCAGCGATCTCACCGTGGAATTCGCCACCCGGCGGGGCATCGTCAAGGCGGTGCAGCACGTCAATATCGCCGTGGCCAAGGGCGAGACGCTCGGCATTGTCGGCGAGTCCGGCTCCGGCAAATCGGTCACATCCTACGCGGTGATGCGGATTCTCGACCGCGCCGGCAAGATCGCCGAAGGCTCGGTGATGTTCTCCGGCGTCGACGTCAAGGCCGCGACCGAGGACCAGATGCGCGACCTGCGCGGCCGCGAAATGTCGATGATCTTCCAGAGCCCGCGGCTGGCGCTCAATCCGATCCGCAAGATCGGCCACCAGATCGAGGACGTGCTGTTGCAGCATGTGCAGGTCGATCGCGCCCAAGTGACCGACCGGGCGATCGCGGCGCTGGAGCAGGTCAAGATCGCGCGTCCCCGCGAGCGTTATCATGCCTATCCGTTCGAACTGTCGGGCGGCATGTGCCAGCGTGTGGTGATCGCGCTGGCACTGGCCTGCAATCCGCAGCTTCTGATCGCCGACGAGCCGACCACTGGCCTCGATGTCACGACGCAGAAGGCCGTGATGGACCTGGTCGTCGAACTGACCAAGCGCCGGAGCATGTCGACGATCCTGATCACCCACGATCTCGGATTGGCCGCGGCCTATTGCGACCGCGTCGTGGTGATGGAAAAGGGCCGCGTGGTCGAGACCGCGCTGTCCGCCAATATCTTTGCCAGGCCGGAGCACGCCTATACCAGGAAGCTGATGCGCGCGACGCCCCGGCTCGGCGTCTCGTTGCGCGACCTGCTTCCGGAGGAGGAGGGGATGTCCACCTCGCCCCGCGTGCGGGGAGAGGCCGGATTGCGCAGCAATCCGGGTGAGGGGGACTCTCCGCGAACCGGGCATGCCGAGATAGCCCCTCACCCCAACCCTCTGAGAGCGAGCTCCGCTCGTCTCGACCCCGCAAGCGGGGAGAGGGAGAAGAAATCTGCAGGCGACGGCAACGCAAAGCCGCTGCTTCTGATCGAAAAGCTCGTCAAGGAATATCCGCGGCAGGGCGCCACCGCGACGCTGGCCAAACTGTTCTCGCGCAAGCCTCCAGCCGAGCCGGAACTGTTCCGCGCGGTTGACGGCATCAGCTTTGCCGTCGGACATGGCGAGAGCGTCGGCCTGGTCGGCGAATCCGGTTGCGGCAAGTCCACCACCTCGATGATGGTGATGCGGCTATTGGACCAGACCTCGGGCCGCATTATGTTCGACGGCGACGAGATCGGCGGCATATTGCCCAATGCCTTCGCGCGGCTGCCGCAGCGCAAGAGCATCCAGATGGTGTTTCAGGATCCGACCGACAGCCTCAATCCACGCTTCACCGCCGCGCGCGCGATCGCTGATCCGATCATGCAGCTTGGCGGCATCAAGGGACGCGACGCGTTGCGCGCCCGCTGCGAGGAGCTGGCAGGTCTGGTCGGCCTGCCGGTCAATCTGCTCGATCGTTTCCCGCATCAATTGTCCGGCGGCCAGAAGGCGCGCGTCGGTATCGCGCGCGCGATTGCGCTGCATCCCAAGCTTGTAATCCTCGACGAGCCGACCGCCGCGCTCGATGTCTCAGTACAGGCGGTGGTGCTGAATTTGCTGCAGGACCTCAAGCAATCCTTGGGGATGAGCTATCTGTTCGTTTCGCATGATTTGAATGTGGTGCGGCTATTGTGCGATCGTGTCATTGTGATGCGAACCGGGCGAATCGTCGAGCAAGGGCCTTCCGAACGGGTCTTGGGCGATCCGCAGGATGCCTATACAAGGGAACTGCTGACGGCGATTCCGCATCCGCCGTTGCCGGTTCACTAGAGCATGATCCGGAAAAATGGTAACCGGTTTTGCTTCGCGACAAACGCGTGGCGTTTGCGTGGAGATCATGCTCAAACCAAGAGTACTGAGCGCTGGAAGAACAATGGCTGTTGATCCGCTTGACGAATATATCGACGCCGCCTCGAAAATCCTGGGCCTGCCGGTCGAGGACGCCTGGAAGCCGGCGGTGCGTGCCAATCTCGAGGTGTCGCTGAAGCTGGCGCGGCTGGTGGATGAGTTCGCGCTACCCGACGAAACCGAGCCGGCCAGTGTCTTTGCAGCCTGATATCGCCGCAACCGCCGACCGCGACGGGCTTTCGGCCTTCGAAATCTCGCTGGCCGTGAAAGGCCGACAACTGTCGGCGCTCAGCGTGACCGACGCCGCGCTGGCGCGGATCGCGAAAAGCGATCCGGTCCTGAATTCATTCACCGACGTCACCGCCGATCGCGCGCGCGCCAAGGCACGCGCGATCGATGCCGCCATCGCGGCCGGGAACAATGCCGGGCCGCTTGCCGGTGTGCCGTTCGCGGTGAAGAACCTGTTCGACGTGCAGGGCCTGCCGACCCGCGCCGGGTCGAAGATCAACCGCGATCGTTCGCCGTCGCCGCGCGACGCCACGCTGATCGAGCGTCTGGAGGCGGCCGGCGCAGTGCTGGTCGGCGCGCTCAATATGGGCGAATACGCCTATGACTTCACCGGCGAAAATATCCACGACGGGCCATCCCGCAACCCGCACGACGTGACGCGGATGACCGGTGGCTCGTCGGGCGGCTCCGGCAGCGCGGTCGGCGGCGGCCTGGTGCCGCTGGCGCTGGGGTCGGATACCAACGGCTCGATCCGGGTGCCGTCGTCGTTTTGCGGAATTTTCGGACTGAAGCCGACTTACGGCCGCCTTTCGCGTGCGAGGTCGTTTCCGTTCGTCTCCAGCTTCGATCATCTCGGCCCGTTTGCGCGCAGTGTCGGCGATCTTGCGCTGGCCTATGATGCGATGCAGGGGCCTGACCCGGACGACGCCGCCTGCACGACACGGCCGGCCGAGCCGGTCTTGCCGTCGCTGGCGCAGGGTATCGGCGATGTCCGGATTGCGGTTGCCGGTGGTTACTTCCAGAAGAACGTCTTCCCGGAAGCGATCGAGGCGGTCGCCCGCATCGCCAAGGCGCTCGGCGTGACCCGAACGGTCGAAATTCCCGAAGCCGCGCGCGCCCGCGCCGCGGCCTATGTCATTTCCACCTGCGAAGGCGCGTCGCTGCACCTCGATCGCCTGCGCCAACGGCCGAACGACTTCGATCCGGCCGTGCGCGACCGGCTGCTGGCGGGAGCGATGATTCCAGCACCGATGGTCGATAAGGCGCAAAAATTCCGCCGCTGGTACCGCACCCAGGTGCTGGAACTGTTCAAGTCGGTCGATGTCATCATTGCGCCGGCAACGCCCTGCGTCGCGCCGAAACTGGGGCAGGCAACCTTCGTGCTCGACGGCGTCGAACTGCCGGTGCGCGCCAATATCGGCATTCACACCCAGCCGATTTCGTTCATCGGACTTCCGGTGGTCGCGGTGCCGGTGCCGCTCGAGCCGATGCCGATCGGCGTGCAGATCATTGCCGCGCCCTGGCGGGAAGATATCGCGCTGCGCGTAGCCTATGCGCTGGAGCGCGCCGGCGTGGTTGCGGCGCCACGGCCGAGGGGAATTTAGCCATGCAGGTCGATCTTCCCGACGTGCTGGCCGAGGTGACCGAGCAATTCGCGCGCTATGAGAAGGCGCTGGTGACGAACGACGTCGCCGTTCTCGACCAGCTGTTCCGCGCCGATTCCCGCACGCTGCGCTACGGCATCGGTGAAAATCTCTACGGCTATGACGCCATCATGGCGTTTCGCGCTGCGCGCTCGCCGGCAGGGCTGATGCGGCGGACCGCCAAGACCGTGATCACGGCCTATGGCCGCGACGCCGCCGTGGCCTCGACGCTGTTTTATCGCGACTCCGCGCCGGGCAAAGTGGGGCGGCAGATGCAGACATGGGTGCGGTTTCCGGAGGGCTGGAAAATCGTCGCCGCGCATGTCAGCATCGTCGACGATCCCGCGGATAAAAAGACGGATCAAAAGACATGAGTCTGGACGATCTTCCGACCGGCGTTCCGCTGGCACCCGCCCAGGAGACAAAGACGGTGGTTCGCCGCGTCGACCGCGCCGCGCCCTATCCGGACAAGATCACGCGCGCCGAGGAACTGCGCCTGCAATTGGCGGATGAAATCGTGCGCGGCGCGCTGCCGCCGGGAGCAGCCCTTGACGAAACCGACATTGCGCGACGTTTCAGCGTATCGCGCACGCCGGTGCGCGAGGCGCTGCGCCAGCTCGTCGCGTCGGGCCTGGTGGAGGCGCGGGCGCATCGTGGCGCAGTGGTGGCGCAGCCCTCGATCGAGCGGCTGACCGGGATGTTCGAGGCCATGGCGGAGCTGGAGGCGCTGTGCGCCGGCCTTGCCGCGGAACGAATGACGCCGACGGACCGGCACCGGCTGGAAGCGGTTCACGAGGAATTGCGGGTGCTGAGCCATGCCGGCAATCCCGACCGGTTTCACGAGGTCAATGAACGCTTTCACAACACGATCTATGCCGGCTCCCAGAACGACTATATCGCCGAGATCACGCTGGCGACGCGGGTGCGGGTGCAACCGTTCCGCCGCGCCCAGTTCCGCAATCTCGGGCGGCTGGCGAAATCGCACGCCGAGCACGACCGCGTCGTGGTGGCGATCCTGCGCGGCGACAAGACCGGCGCGGCCGCGGCGATGCGCGCGCATATCGAACTGGTGCGCGACGAATACGAGATCTACGCGGTCTCGGTGTAGGTCAAGCGCGCGAGGGCGGTGACGTCATGCCGTCATTGCGAGGAGCGAAGCGACGAAGCAATCCAGCTTTGTTGTCGCGATGGATTGCTTCGCGGAGCCCGTCATCGGGCGCGCATTCGCGCGACCCGTTGGCTCGCAACGACGTACTCACCCCGCCGCGGCTTCCGCCACAAAGGCGCGCCAGCCGCCGAACGCGGAAATCTCGCGCGCGCCGTCGACATCGGCGGCTTCGACGATGAAGCCCTTGACGCCGCGGCCGTCGGCGAGGCGCACGGTGCCGATCGACAGCGGCGGCGGGATGGCGGCGACGAATTTTCCGAATGAAGCGGCCGCCAGCGCCCAGATCTCCAGCTCGATCGATGCGCCGGTTGCCGCCGCCACCCGCAGCATGCCGGGTTTCGGCGGCGTGGTGTCCAGCGCATAAAGCCGGTAGTCGGGAGCGGTGGCCGTTGCCTCCAGCAATCGTCCGCCCAGCGTTTTCAATTCGCCGTTCAGCGCCATTCCCGAAAGGTGCGCGCCGACCACGGCGATCGCGATTTCGTCTTCGCTCAGGCTCGCCGAAAGATCCGCGAGCTGCGGCTGTGGCACGCATCCGGCGCCGAGCGTCAGTTTGGTGTCGGCCTGAAAGACACGGCCGATGCTGGCGAGCCGCGCGTCCTGGCCGGCCGGCGCCAGCAGCGTGATGCCGAACGGAATATCGTCCGGCCGGATCGCCGCCGGCACGGCGAGGCCGCAGAGGTCAAGCAGGTTGACGAAATTGGTGTAGGTTCCGAGCCTGGAGTTGAGCTCGATCGGATTGGCGAGCACCTGCGCCGTCGAGTACACGGTCGGCGCCGTCGGCAGCACCAGCGCATCGATATTGGCAAAGGCCCGTTCGGCGATGCGGCGCAGTGCCTGCAGCCGGTACAGCGCCGCGAAGGTGTCGGCGGCGGTGAGCCGTGCTCCGCCGGCGGCTATCTCACGCGTGACCGGATGGATCGCGTCCGGCGATGACGCCAACAGATTGCGGATGACCAGATAGCGTTCCGCCACCCACGGCCCGTCATAGAGCAGCCGCGCGGTTTCATAGAACGGCTCGAGATCGAATCCGACCAGCGTGGCGCCGAGTGCGGTCCAGCGCTTGAGCGCCGCGCCATAGGCGGCTTCCGAGGCCTTGTCGCCGAAAAAGATCAACTGGCCGTCGCGCGGCACGCCCAGCCGCAGATTGGCGGGAAATGCGGAAACCCCCGCCAGCTCCCGGTTGCGCGAGAACGGATCGGCGCCATCGGGGCCGGCCATCGCTCTCAGCACCGTCATCGCGTCGTCGACGGTGAGCGAGAACACCGAGACGCAATCGAGCGTCCGGCACGCCGGCACGACGCCGGCGGTGGAAACCAGCCCAAGGCTCGGTTTCAGCCCGACGATGTTGTTGAGCATCGCCGGCACCCGGCCGCTTCCGGCGGTGTCGGTGCCAAGCGCCAGCGGCACCAGCCCGGCCGACACGGCCACCGCCGAGCCTGAACTCGATCCGCCCGGAATCAGATCGCCGCGCATCGGATTGTTGGGGATGCCATAGGGCGAGCGCACGCCGACCAGGCCGGTGGCGAACTGATCGAGGTTGGTCTTGCCGATCATGATGGCGCCGGCGGCGCGCAGCCGCGCCACCGACGTGGCGTCGAGCGACGGCATGTAGGCATAAGCCGGACAGGCGGCCGTGGTGGGCAATCCGGCGACGTCGATATTGTCCTTCACCGCGACCGGAATCCCGTACAGCGGAAGCAGTGCGGCATCCTTCGCGATCAAGGCTTCGGCTTCCGCCACCGCGTCCGCCTCGTCGCGCAGGCTGATGAAGATGGCCGGATCGTTGTGATCGCGAATCCGCTGAAAACTTCGCGCGACGGTTTGCGCAGGCGACAGCTGGCCTGCGCGATGCGCGGCGACAATTGCAGCGACGGTTTCGGTCACGCGCGGCTCCGATCGGAGACGAGTTCAATCGGCAAATGCGGCAAGGGCGCCTTTCGAATCCAGCAGAGGAAGGGTCGGTTCGCCATGACTCACTGCACTCCGGGAAGGCGGAAATCCATACTCAACGAAGCAAGCGGTGTGCCATTGTGTACATCGGCGTGACGATATCCTATTCTGAAAATAGGGATGAAAGATCAGATCCTTGGAGGCTTTTCAGAGCGCCAATTGGGCTGCGCAAGCGAGACCGCGCCCATCGAACTTGCCTAATTTATGAGCAATACCGTATCGCTGCTGCAAGGCGCCCTTGCCGGGCGAGCACGCCAGATCTCGCCTCGCGCCAAACGTCCCTGGAGATGCCTGAAGGCGATGCTTCTGTCGAAGAGATAGGATACCCAGACTGTAACGAAAAAGAAGAAACAACAGAACAACAGGGAGGGCGACGATGAGGGGTCCAAGGTTTGGTCTGGCGCTGGCGCTGTCGTGCGCCGCATGGGGTCCGGCCCAGGCCGAGATTTCCGACAATGTGGTCCGTGTCGGCGTGCTCAACGATATCTCCGGCATCTTCCAGGACACCAACGGCATGGGCTCGGTGGAAGCCGCGCGGATGGCGGCGGAGGATTTCAACGGCGGGGGCAAGAACATCAAGGTCGAGATTGTCTACGCCGATCACCAGAACAAGGCTGACGTCGGCGCGGCGATCGTGCGCAAATGGCTCGACATCGACAAGGTTGACGCGGTGGTCGATGTACCGAATTCGGCGGTAGGCCTCACCATCAACGCGCTGCTGCGCGATTCGCCGATGACGTTCCTCGCCTCTTCAACCGCAAGCTCGGACCTGACCGGAAAGGCTTGCTCGCCGAACACCATCCAGTGGGTCAACGATGCCTGGGCCACCGGCAACACCACGGCGGCGGCGATGATGGCGCGCGGCGGCACCGACTGGTTTTTTCTCACGGTGAATTACGCGCTCGGCCAGGGCATCGAGGCCGAGGCCACCAACTATATCGAGAAGCACGGCGGCAAGGTGCTGGGCTCAGCCAGGCATCCGCTCGGCACCTCCGATTTCGCCTCGCTGCTGCTGCAGGCACAGAATTCGAAGGCCGGGGTCATCGGCCTTGCCAATGCCGGCGGCGACACCATCAACGCGGTCAAGCAGGCCGGCGAGTTCGGCATCAAGTCGGGTGGGCAGAGCCTGGTCGCCTTCCTGCTGTTCATCAACGACGTGCACGGAATGGGGCTGAAGGTCGCGCAAGGATTGCAGCTTCTGGAAGCTTTCTACTGGGATATGAACGACGACACCCGCGCCTTCGCCAGGCGTTTTAGTGCGCGGCCGGGCATGAATGGCAAGATGCCGAGCGGCAATCAGGCCGGCGTCTATGCCTCGACGCTGGCGTACCTCAACGCGGTGGCCGCGACCGGCAGCGACCATGCCAGGGACGTCGTTCCGCAGATGAAGAAATTCAGCGGCAAGGACAAATTGTTCGGCGACGTCACGATCCGTCAGGACGGCCGCGTGATCCATCCGATGTATCTGTTCGAGGTCAAGAAGCCGGAAGAGTCGAAATATCCCTACGACTACTACCGGCTGGTTTCGACGATTCCGGCCGATCGGGCGTTCCGGCCGATCGCCGACGGCGGGTGTTCGCTGGTCAAGTGAGAACCAAATTCAACGCACCACCTTGCTGCTGCCCTGGGTAATCAGCCGCGCCGCGCGCTGGTCGCGGGCGTGTATCCACAGCCAGCTGAGGGCGACGCTGAGCCGGTTGCGCAGCCCGATCAGGAAATAGATGTGGGCGATGCCCCATATCCACCATGCGATCGTGCCGCGCAATTTGATGCGTCCGAAGTCGATCACTGCGAGCCGCTTGCCAATCTGCGCCAGGCTGCCGGCATGCTTGTAGCGGAATGGCGGCAGCGTGCCGCCGTTCAGCCGCGCCTTGATGGTTGCCGCGGCATAGCGCCCCTGCTGTTTCGCTGCCGGTGCGATGCCGGGCACCGGTCTGCCGTCGGGGCCGGCGATCGTTACGGTGTCGCCGATGGCAAAGATGTCGGGATGACCGGGCACGGTAAGGTCTGGCAGAACCTCCAAGCGATGGGCGCGATCGGCGGGGGCGTTAAGCCATTCCGCGGCCCGTGAGGCGCGCACGCCGGCGGCCCAGATGATGGTTCTGGCCTCGAGCTTGTTGTCGCCGTAGACCACGCCGTCGGCCGAGCATTCGGTGACGGGTTGCCCGACCCTCACCTCGACGCCGAGGCTTTCCAGCGAGGCTTGCGCGTAAGCCGAGAGATCGTCGGGAAAGCCTGCGAGCACCCGCGGCCCTGCCTCGATCAGCACCACGCGCGCCTTGCGGGTGTCGATGTTGCGGAAATCCGGCGCCAGCGTGTCTTTTGCCAGGTCGGCGATGGTGCCGGCGAGTTCGACGCCGGTTGGCCCAGCGCCGATGATGACGAAGGTAAGCAGCGCTTCGCGCCGCTCCGGATCGGTCTCGCGCTCGGCACGCTCGAAGGCGACCAGGATTCGACGCCGGAGCGTGGTCGCATCCTCGAGTGTCTTCAGGCCCGGCGCGAACGGCTCCCATTCGTCATGGCCAAAATAGGCGTGGCGCGCACCGGTGGCGAGGATCAGGGTGTCATAGGGCAGGGTATCGCCATCATCGAGCAGCACGCGCTTACTCTGCGCGTTGACGCCGTTCACGTTGGCGAACAGCGTAGTCACCTCGCGGCGGTCGCGCATGAGATAGCGGATCGGCCAGGCGATCTCCGAAGTTGCCAGCGAAGCGGTCGCGACCTGATACAACAGCGGCTGGAACAGATGATGATTGCGGCGGTCGACCAGCGTGATCGAGACCGGCGCACCGGCCAGCCGATGCGCGCATTCCAGCCCGCCGAAGCCGGCGCCGACGATTACCACGCGATGCGTCTTGGACTGTGGCGGCTGCTCTGTCGTCATGGACGGCGACCTCCCGGTCGGAATTCTGCCTCCGTGTGATTAGTAGGCGCTAATCCGCTTCGGTCCAAGCCCGGATTCCCAATCGCCCGATAGCCGAAGCGTATCGTCAGCGGATTGACGTCAGGCAGGCGGCAAAGAAGACAGTCCTAGAAATAATTTTTTCGGCCGAATCCTTTGGGGGGCCCCGAGCGTCTATGGGCGCGAGATGCGACGATCTCAGTTTGCGAACCCTGCCATGGAGTGAACGATGAAACGGACCTTGATCAGGTACAAAACCAGGCCCGATATGGCCGACAAGAACGCAGAGCTGATTGCGGCGGTATTTGAGGAATTGAAATCCGCGCGGCCGGATGGCGTGCGCTATCTTTCGCTGCGGCTTGACGACAACAGCTTCATTCATTTCGTCGAGACCGACGCCGCTGACGGTTCAAGTGCGATTCCGAATCTGGCTGCCTTCAAGACATTCCAGAGCGGGATTCGCGAACGTTGTGCCGAGCCGCCGCTGGCGGGAGGTGTTACAATCGTCGGCAATTATCGCATGCTGAGCGAGCCATAGACCTTGGATTTGGAATTGTGCGAGGCAACATGAAGCCGGTCTCCGAAGCATCGGCGGCGGCTATTGATCGGTTGATCGTCGGGATGCGGCCGAAGCTGCATCGATATTGCGCCCGCATGGTCGGTTCGGTGATCGACGGCGAGGATGTGCTGCAGGATGCGCTGCTCAAGGCGGTGGTGTCGTTGGCGTCGGCCGGCGACATCGGCAATCCCGAGGGCTGGCTGTTCAAGATCGCGCACAATGCCGCGCTGGATTTTCTGCGCCGTCGTAACCGACAGGAAGCCCTCCATGCGGGCGAGGAGGTGGAGATGATCGCCGACCCGGCCGATACCATCACCAGCCGTCAGATCGCAAGCGCAAGTCTGCGCACCTTCATGCGCCTTCCGGTCGCCCAGCGCTCCAGCGTGGTTCTGACGGACGTGCTCGGCTATTCGTTAACGGAAGTCTGCGAGGTGATGGATTGCAGCCTGCCCGCGGTGAAGGCGGCGCTGCACCGCGGGCGGGCTCGGCTCCGCGAACTGGCAAGCGAGCCCGACGATTGGCCGCGTCCGGAATTGTCGGAAGCGGACCGTGATCGGCTTGGCGTCTATGTCGAGCGTTTCAACGCGCGGGATTTCGACGCCATCCGCACCATGATCGCTGACGATGTGCGGCTCGACCTCGTCAACAGGACCCGGTTGAGCGGCAAGGCCGAGGTTTCCAGATATTTCGGAAATTATTCGAAGGTCAAGGATTGGCATTTGGTGCCCGGGCTGGTCGAAGGCCATGCCGCCATCCTGGTGTTCGATCCGGGCGACCCGGGTTCGGGGCCGAAATATTTCATGCTGCTGCAGTGGTCGGCCGACAAGGTCGCAACCATCCGCGACTTCCGCCACGCGTCGTACGTCATCGACGGGGCCGAGTATCTGATCTGACGGACGGCGCCCGAAACGATTCTGCACTATAATTCTTGCCATCCACATCGGCCGCGAACTATGGTGCATGGCCGCTAGGGCATGGGCCGAAGGTTCTAAGCGGGAGCAGGCGGTTCGTGCTTGCTGCCGACCGGAGATTTCGCGCACAAAATAAGTCACTTCTGGGGGAGGGGGCCTGCGAAAGGGGACGCAGAGCGCTCCAGGACGGGACAATTCGTTTTGCTGGCGGGATAAAAAATGAGGAGGGAACGGGATATGAGAACAGCATTCTGGCTTGCGGGCGCGACGGCTCTCGCCCTGGCAAATCCTGCCTTGGCGGGGGACACGATCAAGATCGGGTTTGTTTCCACGTTCAGCGGGCCGACCGCCGTTATCGGCAACGACATGCGCAACTCCTTCGAACTGGCGCTCGATCATCTCGGCCGCAAAATGGGCGGCAAGCCGGTCGAGGTGATCTACGAGGATGACCAGCAGAAGCCTGATGTCGGCAAGCAGAAGACCGAGAAATTGGTGCAATCCGACAAGGTGGACTTCATCGCCGGTTACATCTGGTCGAACGTGCTTTTGGCTTCGCTCAAGACCGCGGTCGATTCGCAGACCTTCCTGATTAGCGCCAACGCCGGACCGTCGCAGCTCGCCGGCGAATTGTGCTCGCCTTACGTGTTTTCGACCTCCTGGCAAAACGACCAGACCCCGGCGGCGATGGGCCTCTACATGAATCAACGGGGCGTCAAGTCGGTGTTCCTGATCGGCCCGAACTACGCCGCCGGCAAGGACATGCTGGCCGGTGTGAAGAGCACTTTCAAGGGCGCGGTGCTGGGCGAGGAATACACGGTGTGGCCGAGCCAGCTCGACTTCTCGGCCGAGCTCACCAAGGCGCGCAACTCGAAGGCGGAATCGATCTTCGTGTTCTATCCCGGGGCTGCCGGCGTCCAGTTCCTCAATCAATATGTGCAGGCCGGCATCAAGGAGCAGATCCCGCTCTACACCGCTTTCACCATCGACGAATTGTCGCTGCCGCTGCAGAAGGACAATGCGGTCGGCGTTCCCGGCGCGCAGGAATGGGTCAACGATCTGCCGAACGAGCAGAACAAGAAGTTCGTCGAGGATTACCGCAAGAAGTATCCCGGGCTGCGCCCGACCTATTACGGCGCGCAGGCCTATGATGCCGCGCAATTGATCAATAGCGCCGTGGTGGCGGTCAAGGGCGACACCAGCAAAAAGGACGCGATGAAGGCGGAGATGGAGAAGGCGGATTTCAAGTCGCTGCGCGGTCCCTTCAAATACGGCAACAACCACATCCCGGTGCAGAATTTCTATCTGCAGAACGTGATGAAGGATGCCGACGGCACCCTCTCGCTCAAGACCATTGCCACCATCGTCAAGGACGACCAGGATCGCTTCCACGACAAATGCCCGATGAAGTGATCACGGCCCCTGTTCAAAACAGCGGCGGCGCTCGCGCCGCCGCTGTTTTCCTGTCGGCACATGTCTTGCAGATCGATAAATTCAGTGATGA
>NZ_SSNA01000167.1 GCF_004799445.1 Bradyrhizobium sp. | reverse complement strand
AAGTGCTCTGACTGCGGTCATCGCCAACGACAAAGCGTGTCATCGAATCCTCCGGCCAAATCGCAGGAGAATCATATCATTTGATGGTGTTTTCACACAGCCTGGATCCAAAGCCGACATCGGCGCGCCCCACGACAATGCTTTCGATGTCGGTTCGGCCCTATCAAAATATTCGGCTGATGGGTGTTGACGAAGAGGGGACCCTTCGACAGCTGAAAGCGCATCGCAAGGAACTGGTCGATTTCCATTTCGATAGCGAATGACACCCAAAGGCGACAAATGGCGGGAGGGATGAGGCGGCTGAAACAATTCTATCAGGACCACTGACCATTTGATCTGGAACATTCCGGGTTCGTCTTATCCGTGCTGCAAGGAGAAAGAGGAGACAAATATGAACCTAGCCAGAGTTCTATCTGTTTCTCTTCTGCTAGTGGCATCGGGGGCCATCGCAGGCCCGGCAGAGGATGCAAATCGCCTCGTTGATAGGTGGTCGGCGACCTATAGCTCCAATGACCGAGACGCATTGGTAAAACTCTACACGTCCGACGCGATTCTGCTCGGCACCGTAAGCCCCGTCATCTCGGAAGGAACGGAGGCCATCACCAAATATTTTGGTCCGCTCACCGGCAATACGAATGCTATCGGCGAACGACGGACGATTGTGCTGGGCGACAATGCCGTTCTTGTTACCGGTTTTTATGAGTTTACACGAATGAAAGATGGTCAGCCGGTTCCCGGGCCTTCGCGCTTTACTATGCTCCTTACGAAGCGGGATGGGGAATGGCGCATTGCACATCACCACTCCTCGCCGCACGTTCAACCTAAGTAGGACCAATGCACTTCTGAGGCAGAGCGTCGATTAGCCGACGCGGGCGTGCCCCATCTGACAGGAGGAAAAAATGTATTCCAAATTGGTCGGAGTGCTCGCAATCGGTGTAATCGCGGTCGGCGTTGTCACTTCGGCAAACGCGCAAAAGAGTGGCCCCGCAGGGCAACGTTTCGATACGGGAAAGTATGAATACATGGCGCACTGCACGACGTGCCATGGCGACAGTGGGAAAGGAGATGGTCCACTCGTCGCGTCTCTCATGAAGCGCCCTGCCGACCTCACAAAAATTCAGAAGGGCAATATGGGCGTATTTCCCTTTGAACGGGTTTACGATGTCATTGACGGTCGGGAAGCGGTTGCGGCTCACGGACCGCGCGATATGCCAGTATGGGGAAAGGAGTATAATGAGAATGCGGTTGGATTAACCGATGGAATGGGCACCGCCAAAGAGTACGATTCATTTGTACGGGGCCGGATCATCGCACTGATCGGCTACGTTTACACGCTGCAGGCGAAGTAACCCGCCAGCATATAATAATAAGTTTCAGATCTGACGGGAGGACAAAATGTACTCCAAATTGGTCGAAGTGTTTGCAATTGGTGTAGTCGCGGTCGGCGTTGTCACGACGGCACATGCGCAACAGAATATGGCCGCGGATAAAAGCGTCGATATAGGCAAGTGGGAATTCGATTCGCATTGCGCCATATGCCACGGTTTAAGTGGCACAGCTAAAGAAGAAGGAGCATTTTCGAGTTTGCTAAGTAAAACTATTCCCAACCTTACGACGCTTTCGAAAAACAATGGCGGCGTGTTTCCTTTTGCAAGGGTATATCAAACTATTGATGGAAGGGAGCAGGTACAGGCCCACGGCACTAGGGAGATGCCAGTTTGGGGCCGAGATTACATGGCGATGAGCGCAAACATCAGTCCTTACTACGATCACGAAGCCTTCGCGCGTGGAAAAATTCTTGCTTTGACCGAGTACGTCTACCGCCTGCAAGCGAAGTAGAGTGATTGCCGCCCCGCAATACCGAACGCGCGATCAAACAAGGGAATGCAAAGAGCCTTGGGCAATGTCCCGGTTTTTTTGGTGGAGTCCGGTGTGTAGATCGCGAGCGTGCTTCGTTGAGATGTCTCTTCCTGGCACGTTTGAGACATGCCGACCCTTCCGACGAAGGTCGGCTATCAGGGGTAAAGCGGAAGCGACGGGGACATCGTTAAACCGACGCGATTGACCCAGGCTGTGTAAAAACGCGGTTTTTTGGTTGGGATGGCGGGGCCGGATCAGCGAAGCGGATTTCATGCTCGGATCGCTTCTATCAATCCGCCGACACCCAGAATGCGCACTACCCGTTTCATGTTGTAGGCCAGGACGTGTAGCGCCATTTCGGTACTGACGTTCTTGAGCGTTTTCATTTGGAAGAGCGTGGCTCCCATCCAGGACTTTATCGTACCGAAGGGATGCTCCACAGTTTGGCGGCGCTCTCGCATCTTAGTCGGGTTCCGATCGAGCCGCGCTTGCACAGCCTCAAGGACGGCTTCGTGCTCCCATCGTGAGATTCGCCGCTCTTTGCCTGTTGTGCAGTTGCTCTTCAGTGCGCAGGCCTGACAAGCAGTGGTCCAATAGCGACGTAGTGTCTTGCCCTCTTCCTCATTGGTGTAGTGATAGGTTAGCTGCTCACCGGCGGGACAAAGATAAACGTCGTCCGCGGCGACATAGACGAAGTCCTGCTTGCCGAAGCGGCCTTTGGCAAGAAGGCCCGAGGTCATCGGCTTCGGCAGATAAACTGTGATGCCGGCTTGCTCGCAGGCCACAATTTCCTCGCCGCTATAGTACCCGCGATCGGCTACAGCCTCGATGGCCTCAGAACCAATCGCTGCACGCGCCTGCTCAGACATGCGGGATAGCTGGCTCCGATCAGAACCAACATTGGTCACCTCATGGGCAACAATGAGATGATGCTTGGTGTCGACGGCACTTTGCACATTGTACCCAACCATCCCGCTGCCCCTGCCGCTGGTGGCCATCGAGCGTGCATCGGGATCGGTCAGCGAGATCTGCTTGTCCTCGGTCTGCATCATCTGAGTGTTCAGACCGTTCAGACGTTGAATTTCCTCACGCAGCGTCGCAATCTTTTCGTTGAGCCGGGTGATTTTTGCCTCCGGTACCGCTTCGCCTTGGCGATCGGCGCTGTCGAGTTGCGTGAGATACCGCGCTATGCTCTCGTCAATCTGCGCCAGCCTCCGCTGCATCTTGGCCTGGGTGAAGTTCCGGTCCCGCGTGTTGACGGCCTTGAACTTGCTGCCGTCGATCGCAACGCTCGCTTCGTTGAACAGTTCAAGGCGGCGGCACAGCACCACGAACTCGCGGCAGACCTTGCGGATCGCCTCGCCGTTGTCCCTGCGGAAGTCGGCTATGGTCTTGAAGTCCGGCATCAGGCGGCCGGTCAGCCAAACCAGCTCTATGTTGCGCTGGCACTCCCGCTCCAGACGCCGGCTCGACTGCACCCGATTGAGGTATCCGTAAACGTAAATCTTCAACAACGTCGCAGGATGATAGGCCGGCCTTCCCGTCGCCTCCGGCTCGACACCGCCAAAGCCGAGCTTGGCCAGATCAAGCTCATCGACAAGGACATCGATCGCCCGGACCGGATTGTCCTCGCCCAAATAGTCATCCAACCGCTCGGGAAACAAAGTGCTCTGACTGCGATCATCGCCAACGACAAAGCGCGTCATCGAATCCTCCGGCAAATCGTAGGAGAATCATATCATTGAAGGCCGTTTTCACACAGGCTGGACCCACAAGAGACATCCGTCGCTCCCCAATGTCCTCCGGCTGCTGGCCTTGGTCGATCATCACCAGGTGCAGCTTCCCAACTGACAACGGGAAGCGGGCTTCACCAGCCGACCAACCCCTGACGGTGCGTCAGTTTCCTTCTCCGCCGATTGCAATCCGTGCAATTTCCGGGAACTGTACCTCACGCAATAAACACACAAAGTGATGGGAAACGTACGCCATGGCCTTTTCGCTCTACGACGCAACCGTCGCCAACTACCTCCAGATTCTCGGCGCCGTCGGCGGCTTCCTTGAGAAGAGCATCACACATTTCCGCGAGAAGGGCATCGATCCGGCCGAGATTGTCGAGACGCGCCTTGCACCTGACATGCTGCCGTTCCGTTTCCAGATCGTCTCAGTCGCACATCATTCGCGCGGTGCGATGGAGGCGGCGAAGAACGGAGTGTTCGCCCCGTCGTCGGGCAAACCAGACCTCGACTATGCCGCACTTCAGGCACTGGTAACGGAGGCGCGCAATGAGCTCTCAGTCTTGACGCTGGAGGCTGTCAACGCGCTCGTCGGCCGCGATGTCACCTTCAAGCTCGGCGACCGCGCGCTCCCGTTCACGGCGGAAGGCTTCCTGATGTCGTTCTCGCTGCCGAACTTCTTTTTCCATGCGACCACGGCTTACGACATTCTCCGCCACAAGGGCGCGCCGCTTGGAAAACGCGATTTCATGGGCAAGATGAAATTGAAGGGGTGAGAGAGCAGCCTTTAGCCACGCCGTCACCCGGCAATCGCTCCAGCCGAACGCGAGTGAGGCCGGCCCGATGCGCGCCCGCAATGCTTGAACGAAGCGATTGCATTCATCGGCTCGCTGCCGGCTGGTAGCGACACGGCATCGTTCGGATCGGCATGGGGCTCGCAACCCGCGAGCCCCGCTGTGTGCTTTGCAACCTCAGGCCTTGTGATAGACGGTTTGCAGGCCATAGACCGGCGTTGGGATGCCCTCGTAGCGCGCCTTCAACTGCAGGGAAAGGAATTGCGAGTAATGGCGCGACTGGTGCAGATTGCCGCCGTGGAACCAAAGGCCTTCCTGCTGCGTCGGCTTCCACATGTTGCGCTGCTCACCTTCCCATGGGCCGGGGTCCTTTGTCGTATTCGAGCCGAGACCCCAGACCTTACCGACCTTGTCGGCCATTTCCTGACTGACGAGATCGGCGACCCAGCCGTTCATCGAGCTGTAGCCGGTGGCGTAGACAATCACGTCGGCCGGCAATTCCTGGCCGTTGTCGAGCCTGACGCCATTGGGTGTGATTTGCTCGACCTGACCCGTGACCAGCTTGATCTTGCCGTCGATGATGAGCTGCGAGGCGCCGATGTCGATGTAATAGCCGGAGCCGCGGCGCAGATATTTCATGAACAGGCCGGAATCGTCGTCGCCGAAGTCGAGCCGGAAGCCGGCCTTCTCCAGCCCCACATAGAAACCGGCGTCGTCCTTGCGGATCTTGTCGTAGACCGGCTTCTGGAACTGATTCATTATCTTGTAGGGCAGGGACGCGAAGATCAGATCTGCCTTCGCGGTGGTCATGCCGCCGCGAACGGCGCGCTCGGAATAGAGATCGCCGAGGCTTTCCATCAGCGATTCCGAGCGCACAATATGGGTCGTCGAGCGCTGCACCATGGTCACGTCGACGCCGGCCTCATAGAGCGCGGCGCAGATGTCATGCGCGGAATTGTTCGAGCCGATCACGACCACCTTCTTGCCCTTGTAGCCGTCGGGACCGGGATGGCGCGAGGAATGGTGCTGCTCGCCCTTGAAGCTGTCCATGCCCTTGAATTTCGGCATGTTCGGCTTGGCCGACATGCCGGTCGCGAACACCAGCTGTTTTGGACGCAGCGTGATCTCCTCGCCATCGCGCTCGACGACGACGATCCATTCCTTTTTGGCTTCGTCCCAATCTGCGTGTTTGGCCGCGGTGTTGGTCCAGTAGTTCAGCTCCATGACTTTGGTGTACATCTCCAGCCAATCGCCGATCTTGTCCTTGGGCGAGAACACCGGCCAGTTCTTGGGAAAGTCGATGTAGGGCAGGTGATCGTACCAGACGGGGTCGTGCAGGCAGAGCGACTTGTAGCGGTTGCGCCAGGAATCACCCGCACGTGCGTTCTTTTCGACGATGATCGTGGGCACACCGAGCTGGCGCAGCCGCGCGCCGAGCGCGATGCCGCCCTGGCCGCCGCCGATGATGAGCACGTTGGGCTGCGTCTCGAAGCCGAGCTTTTCGACTTCCTCGTCGCGCAATTCCTTCCAGGTTTTTGCGCCGGGATTGACGCCATGCCGGGCGCCGAGCGGTCGGGTGAAGCCGGCCTTTTCCTCATGGCCCTTTAGCTCGACCATCGTTGTCAGCAGCGTCCATATCTGGCCGTTCTGCAGGCGGATGAGTCCATATCCGCGCGCGACCTCGGTCTCGAACGAGATCCAGGACTCGGTCACGCCGCCAGCTTCGGTTGCTGTCTCAGCCTCGGCGATTTTCCAGTTGCGCGGCTTCACGCGCGCGAGGCAATGCGCGAGCATGTCGCGGACCTGATCGCGGCCTTCCATCGTCTTGATGTTCCAGGTGAACGCAACAAGGTCGCGCCAGTAGCATTCCGGAGCGAACATTCCAATGGCGGCGTCGAGATCGCCCGCCACAAGCGCGGCGTCGAATTTGTCGAGAAAAACTTGGACGCGCGCGTTAAGCGTGGTGTCGAGCATCATTTCCTCCCGGGGGTCGTTTTCATTTTCTTCTGCGCAAGTAGCGCAACCTTATCCCAATTATCGAACGAATCCAGACTTGCGCGGTCCGATTTCTCCGTCGGCTTCGGAGCCTCTCAGCACTCGCCCACAACGACGCTGCTTTGCCCACCGACGGTATAAGAGTTTCATTTGCTGCAGTGCATGAGTCCGGAAGTGGCACCTTTCGGACATGCCGCGATGTCCGAGTTGAGTCTGCTTTCGGGTGTAAACCGGACCTCACGATTGCTACCGCGCCCATCCTCGACTCTAACCAACAGCGACATTGGTTGTGTACCGCGGCAATGGTTTTGATGCCGGTTTCAGGCCCTATCAAAGCGCTCGGTTGAGCCGATACAATGCCGGTCCTCAGTCTTCTTTGATGTCAATTGTCGGTAGATCGTATAAGCTTAAGCTGTGGAATTCGGCGCGTCGTTCATGGTCAGTAACAAAAACTGGGGGGATTAGCGATGCCAACAACGCGAGCTGCGGCCTCAGGTCCGGTTTCCGGTGGGTCAACTACGACCGACGGTGCCTTGGTTCGAATAGCCATTGCCTTCACGGCGTGGGCCGAACGCTGGTTTCCCGACGCCTATATCTTCGTCGCTGTTGCAGTCATGGTCGTATCAGTTGGCGCAATCGCGAATGGCGCGTCGCCGCTAGCCGTCAGTGTGGCATTCGGCAACGGATTTTGGAGCCTGATCACCTTCACGATGCAGATGGCCTTCATCGTGATCGGCGGCTATGTCGTTGCCACCTCGGCGCCAGCGCAGCGACTTATCCGCAGCCTTGCCAGACTACCGAAAACCGGTACCGGGGCGGTTGGACTCGTCGCCGCGGCTGCCATGATCGCCTCGCTGCTCAATTGGGGGTTCAGCCTCATTGTCGGCGGCTTGCTAGTCCGCGCGCTGGCGGAGCGGCGTGAGTTGCACATGGACTACCGCGCGGCAGGGGCTGCGGCTTATTTGGGGCTCGGTGCGACCTGGGCGATGGGCCTCTCTTCGTCGGCGGCGCAGCTGCAAGCAAATGCCGCGAGCCTGCCCAAAAGCCTGCTGACGATCACCGGTGTGATCCCATTCACCGAAACGATCTTCATGTGGCAATCGTTCTTGATCACCGCAGTACTGCTTGTCATCTCCATTAGCATCGCGATTTGGTCGGCGCCGGGGCCGAGCGCTGCCATGACGGCGGAGGCGATGGGGATTGAGATTTCTCATGAAGAGGAAATCAATGTACTGCCGCCGCAAAAACCCGGCGATTGGCTCGAGCATTCGCCTATGTTGACCATTCTTCTCTCACTGCTCGCGGCCGGATGGCTGTTCTACGAATTCTCCCGTCAAAGTGCGATCCTCGCGATCTCGAACCTGAATACCTACAATTTTCTCTTCGTTATGGCGGGATTGTTGTTGCACTGGCGGCCGAAGCGGTTTCTGGCGGCAGTAGCCAAGTCAGTGCCAGCAACGGCGGGAGTGTTGATACAGTTTCCGCTCTACGGCGCGATCGCCGCGATCCTGACCCAGGCGAAGAACGGTGCCGGGGTGACTGTGTCCGATCACATCAGTCACGCCTTCGTGAGCATGTCCACCCAGCACCTTTATCCGCTGCTGATCGGTGTCTATTCGGCGATATTGGGATTCTTTGTACCCTCAGGTGGCGGCAAATGGTTGTTAGAAGCACCCTATGTGATGCAGGCAGCCAACGATCTTAAGGTGCATCTCGGGTGGGCAGTGCAAGTCTATAATGCTGCCGAGGCGCTGCCCAACCTGATCAATCCGTTCTGGATGTTGCCGTTGCTTGGAGTGTTGGGACTGCGCGCTCGTGATCTAGTAGGGTTCACATTCTTGCAGTTGTTGGTGCACCTGCCGGTCGTGTTGTTCCTGCTGTGGGCACTGGCCTATACGCTCGAATATCATCCGCCCATCGTTCCGTGAGAACCTCTCCGGGTTCGCGAGGGCTCAGGATTGAGTATCGCAACGAGTCACAAACCAGCACACTGGAAGTGGCTGGATGTCAGTTCATGCATAGTCGGCTGATTAGCTGGCCGATTTCTCAAATGGGTCAATAACCCACCAGTACCGTGATTGCCCGCGGTGATCGAATAGAGATGCTGTTTGCTGCGGTGCACCGGTCGCTAATGGCACGAACCGGACATGGCGCGATGTCCGACTTGAGTCTTCTGTGGATGGCTCCCGCGTTGCAAGAGATAAATTGACGCAGTGGCATTCGTCGGGTGCAGTCTTCTGTCCGGCCTGTTGATGCAGTCGGTTGAGACTGCTGGCCCTGATGGAGTCCGCGAACAAGGTCCCATTCTGTTATTCAGGCTATGACGCCTTAGACTCAAGTTAGGTTGTCCCTGTTCCCGGTCTGACCGGTCTGCCATCACATCGCATCGCGCTCGCAACCTCGTGAAGCTGATCTCCTCTTCAGCTAAATCCTGTATTGTTATGCTGCCAGGGTCGGCTGGTGGCCCGTACGATAGGTTTCGCCACGTGCCATGATCGCCCAGATGACCCGCGCGGTCTTGTTCGCCATCGCGACGGTGGCTACCCTTGTGGGCTTTCGCGCCAGCAGATCCGCCAGGCGTGGTTCGATCTTACCGGGATTGTATTTTGCACGACGTACAAGTGACGTCATGCCGACAATGACCAGCTTGCGCAGGTATTTGTCGCC
>NZ_SSNA01000166.1 GCF_004799445.1 Bradyrhizobium sp. | reverse complement strand
CATTCGCGTACGAGACGTTATGGAATGGCGACGTCCCCATTTATCTCGACTGCTGGAATTTCTCGTGGCGAGGAAAAAGGTCTGCTTCGTGCCATCAATAGCCGACATTCGTCACAGCGAGTTCAATTGGCTGTCTGCAGCTTGGGCCGTCTACCCAAATTTCTTCCCAGGCTAATGGCAGGCTTCTCGACAAAACGCCATAGCAGCCAGGCCGCCGGCGTGATGAACAAGATTGCTAAAAACGTGGTGACAACGATTGTCAGGGATAGCGGCATTCCCCACGCTTGAAGCGCCGGCGGATCGATAGCGCGGAAGGCAAACAGCATGCCCAGTGGGTGCAACAAATAGAAGCTGTAAGAGATCCGGCCATAAAGCCGAACTATCTTGAAATCGAGCAGTTTAAACACAGACATATCCTGGCGCCAGGCGACCAGCATGACCAATATCGATGCGCTTAAGCATTCGAGCGCTATAATCGGCGCGGTCTGCTTGCTCGCACCGCAGAAAACAAAAACGCCAATTGCAGCGAACGCCGTTGCGGTCGCGATCTGCGGGGGGACAACCAGCGCTCTCCGGGCTCCCCGAAAATGGATCAGTACCCCGGCGACGAAGGCATAAAATGCCACAAGGTTAGTGAAGCCGCCGAGCAAATGAACGTAGGATCCCCAGAAGGAGAGACCGAAAAGAACAGCAATGAAGATCCACAGCAGCGATTCACCATGCTTGCTAAGGGACCATACACTCAGCAGGATTAGCGGTGTTGCCGCGCACTCGACCGTCATCGACCACATCACGCCGTTGATATCGCTTCGGATCATCAGCATATTCAGAATGACGTCGAGCGGATCGAATGAAGCCTGATACCCGACGAACAACCAGAACCGCCAGTGCAGCACAGTTAGCAACGAGACGACGGCGATGGCGGCGGGAAACAGCCGAAAAAGGCGGTTGCGGAAGAACCTCACCGCATCGGGATTGCTGTCGAGGGAGCGCGCTAGGACAAAACCGCTGAGGACAAAAAAAGTAACGACAGCGCCTGTGCCGTTTGAGAGGGCGGCGATTAGCTGACTGGCGAAGCCGTCCAACCAGCCGTCGCCCGGCAGTGGAGACAACTGGCCGCTGACGTGACAACCGACGACCGTAAGGGCTGCGATGCCACGTAAGGATTCAATGCGCGGGAGAAATTCTGAATGCTTCACTGAGGGCACCGCTGGTCAGGATGCACCTTCTACACCATCGTGGCGACCAGCGCCATTGCGCCTGCACCGACGCGCCGGCAAGTCGTCCTATCGGGACAGATTGAGCACAGCATTCGCCAACTTTCGCGGCTCCGTCTCGCCTCCTGCTTGAACCGGGCTCGAGCGTCGGAATCGCTCAGCGCATCAGTTATATGATCGAGAGCATCGAGATGTCCTGAAAGCGCTTTGATTGTGAGGGTCAGCTCGGCGTGAGACGCCAAAAGCTCCGTGAGAGCGAATGTCACTATAATATCCGGGTCCGATAGCCCTACGATTTTCTGTTGTTTAAACAATTGAACCACGTTGTTCATATTGCTCTCGCTTGGCACTCATCGATCTTGTATCTCGAGTTTTTAAGCTGCCCTCACCGTGTTTAGGAACTTGGCGACCTCCAACTTGAGACGATTGCTTTCCCCGGACAAAGACTGTGCTGAGGAAAGTACCTTCGCCGAAGCAGAACCGGTCTCGCGAGCTCCCTTGTTCACGTCGACAATATTGGTGGCGACGTCAGAGGTACCTTGTGCTGCCTGCTCAACATTGCGCGAAATTTCCTGCGTCGCGCCGCCTTGCTGCTCGACAGATGTCGCGATCGTTGCCGCAATTTCTGAAATCCGACTGATCGTGGTTCCAATTTGCTCGATCGCCACAACCGAATCCTGTGTAGCAACCTGCATTCCCGCAATCTGGCTACTGATTTCTTGGGTTGCGCTGGCAGTCTGCGCAGCGAGCGCTTTCACCTCCTGCGCAACGACCGCAAAGCCGCGTCCGGAGTCGCCGGCGCGAGCTGCCTCAATCGTAGCGTTCAGAGCCAGCAGGTTGGTCTGCTCCGCGATTGTCGTTATCAGATTGACCACATCGCCAATCCGTAGAGCGGCCTTCGACAGCTCGTTGATGCGCTGATCGGTGACATCTGCCTGACGGACGGCCTCACCGGTAATCCGGTTCGATTCCTGAACTTGCCGGCTGATTTCAGCAATCGAGGCAGTCATCTCATCGGTCGCCGCCGCTACCGATCGGACGTTACTCGAGGCCTCCCCAGATGCCGATTCAACCATTCCGGACAGCTGCTGAGTCTCCTCGGCAGTCCTGCTCAAACTGATCGCTGAAGCTTCCAGCTCCGTTGAAGCGGAGGATACCGTCTGCACAATCTCGCCAACTGCGGCCTCAAATTCATCAGCGAGTTTCTGCATCTCGGCTCTTCGCTGCGCACGCGCCTGCTTTTCTGTCTCTGAGCGTTCCGCACGAAGCCGGCTGGACTCGAGCATGTTGCCCTTAAAGACTTGAAGCGCCTCAGCCATCTCGGCAATTTCGTCGGAACCGCTGGTCGCGATTTCCGCACCCAGATCGCCTGCTGCTAAGCATTTCATGCTGTTCTGGAGACGCACAAGGCGACGTACAACCCCGCGGCTAACGTAAAACCAGCCGATGGCGAGCGCAACGACCAGACTGACGAGCGCCAGGGAAATCAGGATAATCCGACCTTGCCGGATCTCCGCCTCGGATTCACGAACCGCAGCGGCCGCCGCCACCTCGCTGCGCGTTCCCAGGCCTGCAACTTCCTTCTCAAACTCCTGGGCGAGCGCGCGATTTTCGATCACCACATTGGCACCAGTCTTGGCGGCAACCAGCTCCCTTTGCTTGAGCTCGAAAATATTACCAGCATCCTTGCCGGTCTTGACCAATTCATCGACGAGTTTCGACGTCTCGGGATCCTTGATGTTTGTCGCTGCCTTTTTAAGGTGGCCTGCTGTCGCGGCGAACCGGTCTTTGACCGGCGGCAGCAGTTCGGCGGACGACAGGTCGGCCGCTTCAACGAGGATCCCCAATATGAGGTTGGACTCGGCGCGCAGGTCCAGGATTGCCTGCAGGGACGTGAGTTCGTTATCGGCAAGCGCAGCCAGTGTCTTCTGAACGACCTCGAGGTCTTTGTTGTCCGCTGCGGTCTGCAGACCCATCGTCAAGGTGAACCCGGCGTCATCGGACATCGGCGCCAATTTTTCAGCGAGCTTCTGATGTGATTTTCGAACGCTGGTGACAAGTGCGTTCCGCGAAGCGGCAATGGCGTGGCGCTCGGTGACAGATTGCGCCAGCCGGTCGAGATTCACCAAGATGAGATCAGCGGTCCTGTTTAACCTTGCAGCATCCTCGGCGGTGAGCGCACCAATGCTTTGCGTGAGTTCCTTGCGCGCGGCCGTTATAACCTTGAAGGCGTGCTCGCGCTCGGCCGCATCTGTTGCGGCGAGAAGGCGCGGCGCAGCGGCGGCGACTTCACCTGCGGCTCTGATGACCTCCGACGCGCGCGCGATCTCCGGCAAGCTCTTTTCGGCGATTGCACCAAGCGAACGCCCAAGGCTGCCGTAGGAGATAATCGCGCTGCTGCTCGCCAGCACGGTGAGCGCGGCGACGAGCCCAAAGGCTGTAAACAATCGACCGCGGAGACCAAGGTGATACCACGACATCGCAGCCTTCATCGTCAATCTCCAGGTAGTAATCGCACTAAATCGTTACGCGAACAGTCTGGGCTTTCTTCGCAGCCTTTCTTATTTACGTTCCGGGTTTCTCAAGGTGAGAGACCGCCTTGAGGCTGCCGTCCGCCTGAATCACGGTCAGGAACACTTGATCCGAGCCCCGATTGCTGCTGGGGCTGTAGGCGAGCTTGAAACCGCCAAGATCGATGGTGCCGGCCTTTTGAACGGCCTCGACCACAGCTTGCCGTGTAAGATCACCACTAACTTTTTCCAGCGCAACGATGATCGCGCGGCCAACAAGGTAACCCTCAAGCGAGACGAAGCCCGGCTGAGCGTCGGGGGCGCTTGCCTTGAGTGCGGCCTGGTAGCGCCCGACCACCGGTATCGAGGCGTCATTCGGAAAGGGAACGACCTGTGTGATCACGACGCCGGCACCCGCTGGGCCCAGTTCCTTTGCAAGCGCATTGGAACCAACAAACGAGATATTCACAAAGGTGGCGTCGAGCTTGATCTGTCTAGCCAACTTGATGAACTCGGCCGCGGGCTTGTAGGGGCTGATCATGATGACTGCATCAGGCTGAGCCTTCTTGATGGCCAGCAGCGCTGCTTTTACAGCTAGCGTGTTCCGCTCGAAAGTACCTTCCCCGGCAAGCTGCATCTGCCGCTTGTCGAGCGCCTTCTTGACACCGGCCAGGCCCGCCTGGCCGAAAGCATCGTCCTGGTACATGATTGCGATTTTGGATGCGCCGATGTCCTTGGTCAGATGTTCGACCATGGCTTCCGTTTCCTGGAAGTAGCTGGCGCGGATATTCATCACCAGGGGTTTGTAGGGCTCGCGCAGAAATTCGGCGCCGGTAAAGGCGCCGATAAAGGGAGCACCTCCTGCGGTCGCGATCGGCTGGGTGGCGGCTGCTGTTGGCGTACCCACTGCGCCGGCGAGAGCGAATACCTTGTCTTCCTCAAGCAGCTTCTTGACCACTTCAATGGACTTGCTCGGTTCGTACCCGTCATCGACGCTCTTGAGCTCGAGCTTCCGACCCTTAACGCCGCCGGCCTTGTTTATTTCGGTGAAGGCCGCTTCGAGACCTAATTTCATGCCTTGGCCCAAAGCCGAGGCCGGGCCTTCGAGAGCAGTTGCCTGGCCAAATACGACCTTGTCGGCAGAGACACCATCTTCAGCGAATGCAGAAACACCAGTCGTGAGGAGGGCAGCTATTACAACGGGAAGCGCTTTAAGAGGAGAGGTTCGCATGGAGAATGTCCTTCTTAATCGACGGCTGCCAAAGGCGATGGATAGCTTCGTCGCGCACCGTTTCGGTCGTTGAAAAAGCATCACGGCAATAATTTCCAAGCTTGCTCCTAAAACCTTCACAATCAATTAACCAAAATGTCCACGCCGCTTCATCGGGTCACTTCGCTGGCTTGGACGAGGACCCCTGGGTGAAATCATAGTCCCGAGCGCCTTCGCGGTCTCGAGATTGATCGCCAGCTCAAATTTTTATGGTTCGCGCGCAGCAAGCACTTTCGCTGCTCGCGCGCAGTCATCCGAGAGAAAGCTGCGCGTCGACAACTGACCGCAATCCGGTCAGTGAAACGTCGCCCGCACCGGTGCGGTGGCACTACGCGGGCGACGGGAATGCGGTTCGTTAGAAGAAGCCGACACCCTTATCCAAGCCTTCAGACG
>NZ_SSNA01000165.1 GCF_004799445.1 Bradyrhizobium sp. | reverse complement strand
TGATCGATCCCGTCGCCGCGCCCTTGCTGGGCCAGCATACCAGGGAGGTCTTGCGCAAGAATCTCGGCTATGATGATGCGCGCATCACAGCGCTTGCCGACGCCGGAGTTTTTGGGATGGTCGCGACGGTTGGAGCCGGCTGACGCTTGAACGGCACCGCTCGTCGGGTACCTGCGAGCGCGGAACATATTTTCTGGATTGCAATACGAGCCCGGTGGCCTGATGGCTGCCGGGCTTTTTTTCGTTTTGAATCCCTGCTTTGGCCGGTTGCCCTTCAGTTTCGCTGTTTGGACCGCAACAGCGGGTCGGGACCATAGCCGTTCGTGCCGGCGGTACCGCGCAGGCAGCCGATTTCGACAAATCCCTAGATCGTCAGCGCGAATGCCGCCAGCGCCAGGATGGTGTACAGAACCGTGCCTACGGTTCCCGCGAACGATATGAGCTTCGCGAACTCACCGAGCGCGCCAGGCACTACATAGAACGTGACGAGCCACCAGGCACTCTTGTCGCGGTCATGCAGCCGCTCGGTGGTGAAGGAGACATTCCAAAGCAGCCAAGGGAACAGCACGACGACAACCGCTATGATGAATAGTGGTGCTGCGATGCCGGCAGCGGTGAACAGGATGACGGCGGCCATCAGGCCCGTGCCGACAGAGATGAGAACCGAGCGCCAGTATTTGGCCCGGCTGATGCGCCCGCTGGCGCCGAACAGGAACTCGAGCAGGTCTTCCATGTTACCCCGGCACGTCTATGTGCCGGCAGGTCCGGCACCGAATATGTCGTTTAGAGCCGGGGCGGGGTTCAAACATCCGGCGGATAGGCGGCTTCGTCCGCCCGGTCTTCGCAATCCAAGGAATGAGGCCCAATCTCAAAAAGATCCGCCCGGAGGGTTTTTCTCGTCGCAGGTTCGGCGCATATTGAAAGTGCGAGCGCCGCACCGATCGCCCGGCTGCGAGGCTGCCACCTTCTGTCATCTCATCTGAGGAGTTGTTCCATGACGCACGCCATCCGCTTTCATAAGACCGGGGGTCCCGAGGTTCTGGTCTGGGAGGAAGTGAAGCTTGGCAGGCCCGGCGCCGGAGAGGCGCGCATCCGCCACACCGCCGTGGGGCTCAACTTCGTCGATATCTACAACCGCTCGGGCCTTTATCCCATCCAGTTGCCGAGTGGCCTGGGCGGCGAGGGCGCCGGCGTGGTCGAGGAAGTCGGACCCGGGGTCACCGATCTGAAGCCGGGCGACCGCGTTGCTTATGGCGCCGCGCCGCTTGGCGCCTATGCCGAAGAGCGGCTGATTCCCGCCGATCGCCTGCTCAAGCTACCTGACGGCATCGATGACAAGACCGCGGCCGCGATGATGCTGAAAGGCCTGACGGTGCAATATCTCATCCGTCAGACCTATCGCGTGAAGTCAGGCGATACGATCCTGCTCCACGCCGCAGCGGGCGGCGTCGGCCTGATCCTCGGACAGTGGGCAAAGCATCTCGGCGCCACCGTCATCGGAACGGTCGGCAGCGACGAGAAAGCAAAACTCGCAAAGGCGCATGGTTGCGCGCACACGATTGTCTATTCGCGCGAGGATTTCGTGAAGCGCGTCGAGGAAATCACGGAAGGCAAGAAGGTGCCGGTGGTCTATGACTCCGTCGGCAAGGACACGTTTTTGAAATCACTGGACTGCCTCGCTCCGCTCGGTGTCGCCGCGCTGTTCGGCCAGTCTTCTGGCAGTGTCGAGCCGCTCAATCTCGGCCTGCTCGCACAAAAGGGGTCGCTCTTTGTCACCCGCCCGACCCTGAACACTTACGCCGCCAAGCACGAGAACCTTGTTGCCATGGCGAAGGAGCTGTTCGAGGTGGTGCTCTCTGGTGCGGTCAAGATCGAGGTCCACCAGACTTACCCGCTGAAGGACGTCGCCAGGGCCCATGCCGATCTCGCCGCGCGCAAGACCACGGGATCGACGGTGTTACTGGTCTGAGGCGGGCTCGCCGTGGCCAGCGTTCTTTTCCTCCTGCCAGCGCGGGATTTCGATCCAAGCGAAGCCGCCGTGAGCTGGCAGGTGCTGGTGAACGCGGGCCATGTCGTTGCATTTGCGACGCCGGCCGGACGGCCCGCTGTGGCCGACGACATGATGCTGACGGGACAAGGCCTGGATCCCTGGGGCGCGATCCCGCTGCTGCGGAATTGGCCGCTGATAGGACTTCTGATGCGGGCCAACCGCGACGCGCGCGAGGCCTATGCCGGAATGATCGCCGATCCGAATTATGGCGTGCCACAGCGTTGGGATGCCGTCGACGCGTCTGCATTCGATGGGCTGCTGTTACCCGGCGGACATCGCGCGCGTGGCATGCGTAGTTACCTCGAGAGCGAGGCGTTGCAGCGTCTTGTCGTCAGCTTTTTCGAGGCCGGGAAGCCGGTGGCGGCGATCTGCCACGGCGTGCTGCTGGCCGCGCGAAGCATTTCGAAGCGCACGGGCCGTTCGGTGCTTCACGGCTACCAAACGACCGCCTTGACCTGGGCGCTGGAGCGCAGCGCCTGGAGGGTCGCCCGCGTCACGCGGTTTTGGGATCCCAACTATTATCGGACTTACCTGGAGCAGGAAGGACAGCCGGATGGCTTCATGTCGGTGCAGCAGGAAGTCACGCGCGCGCTTGCACGCGCGCAGGATTTCAAGGATGTTCCGGCGACAGATCCGGACTACCGCCGGAAGACGTCCGGCCTGCAGCGCGATTCCATCGATGACGCAAGACCCGCTTTCGTGGTCCGGGATCGCAACTATGTTTCGGCGAGGTGGCCTGGCGATGCCCATACCTTCGCCAGGACCTTTGCCGATATTTTGGGCGAAGCCAAATAAGGTCACCCCAAGCTCGTAGCGTCGGCCAAGCCGGAAAGGGTCCGGATTTTTTATTTTCTCGAAATACAACTTAAGGGTGCTTATCGGATTGCCGGCGCTCGAAAGCGCGATAGATTTCGAACGTCAGGTGGCCCGGCGGCGTCACCTGCCGGCCCGGCATGCACCGAGGCTAGACGGCCAGGATGGAAGAAATGGCCGGGGCGACCGCCGTCATGGAGGAAACCGGCAATGGCCAAGAAGAGCAACGCAGCGCGGAGGCAAACCGTCCTGACCCAGGCGAATTTGCAGGCGCATCACCAGAGTTTGCCGAAGTCGCAACACGGGCATTCCTTCGCGCCCAACAAGGTGCCGGATAAATTCCATACGCTCGTCGATCCCGACAAGAATCCGCCGCAGCCGTGGCGGGATCTGCCGGTGCCGCCCGGCCTGCCGCCGTACCGGATGAACCTTGATACCATCATCGACGACGCGACGATGGCGACGATCCGGAAGTCAGGCAAACTCGTCTTTCATTCTGTCGGCGACACCGGCGGGGTGAATACGTCAACCTACATCGACGGCGTCACCCGGTTCATGGAATGCGATTTCACGCTCAACGCCAATGCCGCCGACCGGCCGTCCTTTTACTATCATCTCGGTGACGTCGTTTATTATGACGGGGAGGGGGCCAACTACTGGCCCGAATTTTACGAGCCCTACCTGCAATATCCTGCGCCCATTGTCGCCATTCCAGGAAACCACGACGGTGATGTCAATCCGGCGACCGGAGAGACGAGCCTCCAGGCCTTCGTGCGAAATTTTTGTTCCCAGTCAGCGGTGATCAGCCAGGATAACCGCGATGCGCCGCGGCGCACGATGACGCAACCCAATGTGTTCTGGACCCTCAATACGCCGTTGGTTACGATCATAGGCCTGTACAGCAACTGTCCGGAAGGCGGCCAGATCGGTGAAACACAGAGGCAGTCGTTCGTTTTCGAACTAAAGGGGGCGCCGGCGTCGCTTCCGATCATTCTCGCGGTTCATCACCCGATCTATTCAGCCTACGGCTCGCATCCCGGCAGCACCCGATTGAAGAAATTCCTTGAGGATAGTTGCACCGAAGCGCAGCGTGCGCCTGACGTCGTATTGACCGGACACGTTCACGACTACCAGCGCTTTTCGGCACCGCTCTTCAACAAAAAGAATGTTCCATTCATTATCGCCGGTGCTGGAGGCTACAACAAGCGGCTGCACGTGCTCGGCAAGGTCTTTCAGGAGACAAAGGCGGCGAACAAGCTTCCGGTTCAGATCGAGAGCGAACCCGAACTGCTGGAAAACTTCAACGATTCCGAGCACGGCTATTTGAGGGTCACGGTGACAAGGAAGGATATCACCCTCGACTATGTGGCGGTGCCTGATCCGAGCACCAGTCCGAAGGACGCCGTCTTGCCCCCGTATGACTCGGTGAAGGTCTCCCTGCCGTAGCCACGGCGACCGCGAGCGTCACTTCTTGCGCAGCTGCTATCTTTTCGGCCTCTAGCCGAAGAGCGGGCTGTTATGCTTTGATGCGGCCAAGCCGGGGGCTTGAGGAAGCCCTGAAATCAAGCCGTGTGAAACGGCGAACGTCTTGGCCAAGTCAAGCCTTGGCAAAGGCAAAGGGAGGACAAGCTGTTGGAAAAACGCGGCCGAACCCTGCTGGCGAAAATCTGGGACCAGCATGTCATTGCTCATGTCAGTGACGATACCGATCTCCTGCATGTCGATCGCCATTTGCTGCACGATCTCGGCGGCTCGCGCGGCCTGCTCGATCTCAAGAGCCGCAACCTCCCTGTACACGATCCGGAGCTGACGTTCGCGACGCCGGATCATGCGATTTCGTCGGCGCGGGGACGGGCCGGCACCAGCAAGACCGGGCAGGAACTGCTGGAGGGCCTGCGGGTGGAAACGTCGGCCAGCGGCATCGCCATGTTCGATATCGACGAGCCAGGTCAAGGCATCGTCCACGTCATAGGCCCTGAACTCGGCCTTAGCCTTCCCGGGTGCCTGATCGTTTGCGGCGACAGCCATACCTGCACGCATGGCGGCCTGGGCGCGCTGGCTTTCGGAATCGGGTCCAGCGAGCTGACGCACGTGCTGGCGACGCAGTCGCTTATCCAGCGGCGCCCGAAAACCATGCGCGTGAAGTTCGAGGGCCGGCTGTCTTCGGGCGTGACCGCCAAGGATCTCATTCTGGCGCTGATCGGCCATGTCGGAGCCGCCGGTGGAACCGGCTACGCTGTCGAATATGCCGGTAGCGCCATCCGCGACATGCCGATCGAGGGGCGGCTCACCATCTGCAATCTGTCGATCGAGCTCGGCGCCAAGATGGGTATGATCGCGCCGGACGAAAAAACCTACGAATATATTCGCGGCAGGCGCTACGCGCCGCAGGGCGAGATGTGGCAGCGGGCGGTCGAGGCATGGCGTCAGCTTCCAAGTGACCCAGATGCGGTGTTCGATCGGGAGGTCGTCATCGACGTCGAGACCATCATCCCGCAGGTGACCTGGGGTATCAGCCCGGAGCATGTCGTCGGCGTCGACGGTTACGTTCCCGACCCTGCGGAAATTGCCGATCCGGCGCGTCGCGCCGCGATTGAAACCGCCATCGACTATATGGGTCTCAAGCCCGGCGCGCCGATCATCGGCACGCCGGTCGATTGGGTCTTCATCGGGTCATGCACCAATAGCCGGCTGAGCGATCTGCGCGCCGCCGCCGAGATCGCACGCGGCCGCAAGGTCGCGCCGGGCGTGCGCGCCTGGGTGGTGCCAGGTTCGGAGACGATCAAGCGGGAAGCCGCTGCCGAGGGGCTGGACAAGCTGTTCACCGATGCGGGTTTTGAGTGGCGTGAGCCAGGATGTTCGATGTGTCTCGCCGCCAATGGCGAAATCGTGGCGCCCGGCCAGCGCTCGGTATCGACATCGAACCGCAATTTCATCGGCCGCCAGGGGCCGCGCGCCCGCACCCACTTGGCGAGCCCGGCGACGGCGGCTGCGAGTGCGATTTCGGGCGCCATCGCCGACGTGCGGACCATGGAGCGATAGATGCCGAAACCCTTCACCAAACTTAGCGCGATTGCGGCTCCGATCATGCGCAGTAACGTCGACACCGACGTCGTTATTCGCATCGAGCGCCTCGTCGGCACCTCCGTTCGCGGAACCCTTGGCAAATGGGCGTTTGGCTCGCTGCGCTATCTGCCGGACGGCTCGGAGAATCCCGAATTCATTCTGAACCGCGAGCCCTATCGGCAGGCGGAAATTCTGATCACCGGTCCGAATTTTGGCTGCGGCTCGTCCCGCGAAGGGGCGGTGTGGTCACTGCAGGAACTTGGCATCCGCGCCATCATCGGCTCGGGGTTCGGGGATATTTTCTTCGCCAACTGCTTTCAGAATGGAATCCTGCCGATTGTGGTCGACAAGGTGATCGTCGACGGTCTTGCGGCGGAGGTCGAGAGCACCCAGGGAGCCGGCCGCGTCAGTGTCGACCTTGAAGAGCAGACGATCACTTCACCGTCAGGCCAACGGCACAGCTTCGAGATCGATCCGCGCCGTCGCGCCGGCCTATTGAAGGGGCTTGACGAAGTTGCACTGACGCTTCAGCGCGACGCTGAAATCCGCGCCTTTCAGGCGGCTGACCGCATCGAGCGGCCATGGATACATTTTGCAGGGAAATCGGCATGAACGCTGCGTCGAACATGATCAAGGTCGCCGTGATCGGCGGCGAAGGCATCGGCCCCGAAGTGACCGCACAGTCGCGCCGGATCCTCGACTGGTTCGCCGCCAGGCGCGGCATTCCCCTGATTTTGCGCGAAGCGCAATATGGGCTCATTCCCTATCTGGCGACCGGCAAGGTGTTGCCGGCGGATACCGCCGAGGCGATGGAAGAAGCCGACGCCATCCTTTGGGGCGCAACCGGCGGCCCGGAGACTAAGGAAGTGCCGGCGGCGGCGCGCAAGGAAGGCGGTCTGCTGTCCCTACGCAGCAAATACGATCTTTACGCCAATCTGCGGCCGATTCGCGCCAATCCGGCGCTGGCCGAGTCGGCGCCGCTCAAGGCGCGTGTCCTGAAGGGGGTCGACTTCGTCATCATCCGCGAGCTCACCGGTGGCATCTATTTTGGGGAGCCGCGCGGCATCGAAACGCTGCCTGACGGGCAGCGCCGCGGGTTCAACACCGAGCAATATACCACCAGCCAGGTCCGCCGCGTGGCGCGCTCGGCTTTCGAGCTGGCGCGCATCCGAAGGGGAAAGGTCTGTTCGGTGGATAAAGCCAATGTTCTCGAAACCAGCGTGTTGTGGCGTGAGGAAGTCATAGCGCTTCACGCCGAGGAATTCTCCGATGTCGAGCTCACGCATCTGTATGTCGACAACGCGGCCATGCAGATCGTGCGGGAGCCGTCGCAGTTCGACGTGATGGTGACCGGCAATATTTTCGGCGACATTCTATCCGATTGCGCGGCGATGGCGTCGGGCTCGCTCGGGATGCTGCCGTCGGCGTCGCTGGGGCCGGTCGACCGGTTCGGTCGCCGCAAGGCGCTTTACGAACCGGTTCATGGCAGCGCGCCTGATATTGCCGGTAAAGGCATCGCCAATCCGCTCGGCTCCATTCTCAGCGTCGCCATGATGCTGCGCATGACGCTCGATCGGCCCGAAGAGGCGGACCTGCTCGAAACAGCCGTCGATATGGCGCTAGCGGCGGGCGCGAGAACGGCCGATATTGCCGAGCCGGGCAGGCCCAGACTTTCGACCCGGGAAATGGGTGATGCGGTACTGAATGCACTGGAAAAAGTCGCCGGCAAGGAGAGGGAGAACGCGTGATGGCGGGGCACGTCACAAGACGTTCGGCGCTGACGATCATTGCCGGTGGCGGTGTAATGCTTGCAGCAGGGCGGGCATCGGCCGAGGCCAAGTCGGGCCGTGCCATTTACCCGGTCGCGGTACCGATCTATCAGTCGCAGTTCGTGGCCGACCGGGCCGGATTCTTCAAGGAAGCGCGTCTCGACTGCAAGCTGATCCAGGGCGGCAGCGGCGTCAAGACGCGGGAGATCATCGCTTCATCGCAGGGCGATATCGGTATCGGCGATGTCACCCATCCGATGCAGCTCAGCAACCATGGACGTGCTGGTCGGATCCTGATGCCGACCGACACGCGGAGCAGTTCGGTGATGTTCATCATCCGCAAGGATCTCTGGGACCAGGGCATCACGACGCTGGAGAAGCTGACGGAATGGAAAAGGCCGGATGGCCGCAAGCCGATTGTCTCGGTGTCGTCGCTCGGAGGCACCAACCACGTCTGGTCGTCCTATTATATGGAGACCATGGGGCTCGCCGAGAAGGTCACCTGGATCGGAACCGGCAATGTCGATACCATGCTGGGCTCGCTCAAGACCAGGCAGGTCGATGTTCTCGTAAGCTCGCTGTCACTGCTGAATGACTCGATGGAGCAGGGCTGGGGCACGCTTTTGTTCGATGGCACAGACGAAGCAATCTGGAACAAGTATATCGGCGGCAAGGTGCCGGTGACCGCGCATTTCACCGTGCAGTCGACGATCGACAAGGACCCGCCCAAGATGCAGGCCTTCGTCACCGCCTTGTGGCGCGCCACCCAGTGGATCAAGGCGCATTCGGCCGACGAGGTATATGATATGATCGAGCCCTATGTCGGCAGCACATCGCGTGGTGCTAACGTCCTCGAAATTTCGGCGCTGAAAAAGGTCGCGGACTACCAAGGTACCGTCGACGCGGCGAGCTTCGCGCGCGGCGAAAAGGTCTGGTTCCGGGAAATGACCGGTATCAAGCCGCTGACGATTGCCGAGGTCGTCAGCCCGGATTTTACCGAGGCGGCGCGAAAAGCATATCCGGGTTGAAGGCCCGCCAGTTGAGAGCCCAGGACTTGAGAGCCCAACACAGGTCTGCAATGCCGCTTGATCAGGCGCCAGGGGTTCATCGGATCGATGTCAGGGGATTGAGCAAATCATTCCAGCTTGCGGGCACCGCCATCGAGGCGGTGCGCGATGTCTCCTTTAGCGTTCGACGCGGTGAGTTCGTTGCCTTGCTGGGGCCGTCCGGTTCGGGCAAGAGCACGATCCTCAACATGATCGCGACGCTGATAAGGCCGAGCAGCGGTCAAATCCTGATCGATGGCGTGCCGGTCGTCTCCGGCAAGGCGACGCCCAATGTCGGCTATGTGTTCCAGCGCGATACCTTATTTCCCTGGCGTACCGTGGCCGACAATATCGGTTACGGCCTGCAGCTCGCAGGCCGTCCCGATGCCGAGCGCAAGGAGCGCATCGCGGCTTGCGTCGCGCAAGCCGGCCTTCTGGGCTTCGAGCAAGCCTACCCCTCGGCTCTGTCTGGCGGCATGCGCCAGCGCGCAGCGCTGATGCGAACGCTGGTGGTCGAGCCGCAGATCCTGCTGATGGACGAGCCATTCGGTGCGCTCGATACCCACACCAAGATCGACATGCACGAGGTCTTGCTCCGAATCTGGGAGCGCGAGCAGCAAACGGTTCTGTTCGTGACACATGATCTTGGCGAGGCCCTGACGCTGGCCGACCGCATCATTTTGTTTTCGGCGCGCCCGGGCCAGATCAAGGATATCTTCGAAGTAGACTTTGCGCGGCCGCGCGATGCCGTGAAGGTGAGGGAGACACCGCGCTACGCCGAACTGTTCCAGCACATCTGGCACTCGCTCGGGGAAGAGTTCGTCAGGGGCCGCAAGCCATGAGGACGGCGCGCCGACCGATCGGTATATTGGCGTGGCAGGCACTGATCTGCATTGCCGTGTTGTCGATCTGGCAATGGGGTTATGATTTGCATGCCAGCCTGCCCTGGCTGGTGCCTGATTTGCTCGATCCGTATTTTGTCTCCAGGCCCTCCGAAATCTTCGAGCACTTTCTGATCCTGAGCTGCTTCAAGTCCAAATTGGGCGTATTCAATGGATGGTTCAACGGCGACTTTGCCAAATGCATGGCTCGCAGCGAAAACAACCTCTGGATTGCCACCGGCATCACGCTCAAGAACACATTCTTTGGTTTCGTCACCGGCGTGTCGAGCGGTTTTGCGGCCGGATTGATTCTGGGGCGATCGGATCGGCTGAGCGCGATCTTCCAGCCCTTCATCACCGCCGTGAATTCGATTCCCAGAATCGCGCTGGCACCGATCATCGTGCTGGCATTCGGCATCGGCGACACCTCGAAAGTCGTGACCTCCTGGATCGTGGTCGTGTTCCTGGTGTTCTTCAACACATTCGAAGGTGCGCGCTCGATCGACGAGGGCTTTGTCAATGTCGCGCGGCTACTCGGCGCCAGCGAGTGGCAGATCACCCGCACCGTGGTGATTCCATCGACCATGGCCTGGGTGTTTGCCTCGCTCTCGCCGGCGATCTCCTTTGCGCTGATTGGCGTGATCGTCGGCGAATTCATCGGTGCGGAACGCGGAATCGGCCGTCTGATCATCGAGTCGGAGGCGCGTGGCGAAGCGTCGGGAATGATGGTCGCGGTGATCGTGCTGATGCTGGTGGGGGTCGCACTTTCCGCCATGATCCGGCGACTGCAGGCCTATCTGTTGCGCTGGCAGCAGCACAATATGGTAGAATAGCCGGCAATGATACTGGCAACCAAAGGATCCTCCGATGAGCATACAGGTCTACGGGTTCTGGCGATCGATTGCGTCGTTTCGCGTGCGGGTCGCCTTGAGACTCAAGGGCCTGCCGTTCGAGGAAATCCCGATCGACATTCTTTCCGGCGAGCAATTCAATCCGGGTTATGATGCGGTCAATCCCGAGCACGTCGTGCCGACCTTCATTCATGACGGCCAGTCTCTGTTCCAGTCGATGGCGATCATCGAATATCTCGACGATATCCAGAGCGAACCTCGGCTATTGCCGCGGGACGCGAAGGAGCGGGCCTATGCCCGCTCGCTGGCGCTGATGAACATTGCCGACGCCCACCCGCTGGTGGTGCCGCGTGTCCGCAATCATCTCGCCAAGGCGTTTGGCGCCGACGCCAAGGCGATCGAGAATTGGGGCAAGCACTGGACCACCGAAGGGCTTGCCACTTACGAACGGCTGCTCGCCCGCCGCGCGCCGGCGCCGTTTGCGCTCGGCACCGAGCCCGGCCTTGCCGATATCTGCATCGCTGGCCAGGTCGTCGGTGCGCATTTTCTCAAGCTTGAGCTAGGCGCGTATCCGCTGGTGGCCGGTCTTGCGGGCCATTGCTTCAAAATGCCGGAATTCGCAACCTCGCATCCGTTCGAGCAGCCCGGATACAAGACCGCCGGCGCTCATCACTGAGCGCGCCAGCGCTTCGGCTTTCTGTCGTGTGCGACGGCTTCATCCTTCGAGACGGCCGCCTCGCGGCTTCCTCAGGATGAGGTCTGCCGGACCCTCATGGTGAGGAGCGCGGCAACGCCGCGCGTCTCGAGCCCGGGGCCGTCGGATGGGCGATGATTGGATTTACGCTAGACATCAAGCCCCAGCACGCGTGCGGCATTGCCGCCGGCGATCTGCGCGAGCGTGACCTCGTCCATCCCGTTTACCCCTGCGACGTGGCCGATCGGATTATATTCGGCCATGTCGAAGGGATAATCGGTACCCATCACGATACGATCGGGGCCGAATACGTCGATCAGATAGGCGAGCTGGTGATAGCTGAAGACCACGGTGTCGAGATAGACCTGCCGCAGATAGGTCGTCGGCGGTAGCGGCAAATCGCCGTGCGAGTCCTGGCGCGCGCCCCAGGCATGATCGATTCGCCCGGAATAGCCCGGCAAATAGCCGCCGCCGTGCACCGCCATCAGCTTCAAATCAGGAAAGCGCGCGAGCGTTCCAGAAAAGATCAGGTTATGAAGCGCAAGCGTCGTCTCCAGCGGGTTGCCGAGCACGTTGTTGAAATAGAAGTGGGTCAGGCGTTCGCCATGGGTAAATCCGTTCGGGTGCATCATGATGAATGCCCCGAGTTGCTCGGCCCTGGCAAAGAACGGCCGGAATTTCGGATCGGACAATTCCTGGCCGTCGACGTTGGTCAGGATTTCGACGCCCTTCAGTTTCAGGTCCTTCATCACGTAATCGAGTTCGCGGACCGCGAGTTCCGGTTCCTGCAAGGTGACGACGCCGAGTCCGACAAACCGGTCGGGCTTGCGCGCGCAATATTCCGCGACGCCATCATTGGCGAGACGATGGGCGGCTTCCGCGATTTTGGGATCGACCGAATAGTAGCACTGGGGCGGCGCCGGCGCCACGACCTGGATGTCGATGCCCATCTTGTCGAGATCGAACAGGCGGCGATCGATCGTGGTCATGACCTCGCCGATGTCCTTTTCCTGCTGCGCATTGATTTCCCTGGTGGCGGCATCGGCAAAATGCGCCAGCGGAACGCGAGCAAGATCGACATGCGGTTGCGCGAGCTTGGCGGCCTGCGGCACGACGATGTGGGCGTGGATGTCGATCGTGGTCGAGGACGGACGCCGGGCGAGGCCGTCTGCGTCGTGGGTGCGAGCGGCGGTGCGGCCATAGCGGTTCTTGCGATCGATCATTGAAGTTTCTCTGCTGTTGCGTGGGTTGTTCGGGACGGGATCACGAAGTGGGTGATTCAGGATTTGGACGCCGGACGCTGGGTCCAGCGGACGGAAACCGTGGTGGCGTCGGCCTCGCCAAGGCCCGCGGCTTCGGCTTCCTCGAAACACGCCAGTGCGCTTGCGGCGACCGGAAGCTCGGAATGGATTGAAGCGGCGAATTGCACGGCGGTGGCCAGATCCTTTTTCGCGGCCGTGATGCCGAATGCGGTCTCTCCAAGCGGCGCGCCGCCCAAGACCTTTGCGATGATGGCGCCGCGCCCTTTCATGGCGGCAGGCGCGCCGGCGGTATCGGACAGGATATCGATCAGCCGATCGGCTGGAAGATTGAGCGGCTTGCAGATGGTGAGCGCCTCGCCGAGCGCCTGCCAGTAGACCAGCAGCGGCAGATTCACGGCAAGCTTCATGGTCGCGCCGGCGCCGAGTGGCCCGACATGTTCGATGCGGCGGCATAGCTGCTCGAGCAGCGGCATGGCCCGCGCGACATCAGCGTTCGCGCCGCCGACCAGACCGAACAGCTTGCCTTCCCGCGCGGGAATCTTGCTTCCGCCGACGGGGCATTCGACAAAGGCAGCGCCCAGCTGCGCCACCGCAGTGCCGACCGATATCATCGTGTCCGGGCGAACCGTGCTCATGTCGATGACAAGCTTGCCGGCGAGCTTCGCTTTCAACAGGCCGTTGGGGCCGCGATACACCGCCTCCGTCGCCGCGTCGTTGAGCAGCATGGCGATGACGACCTCGCAGCCTTCGGCGAGCTCCGCGGGAGATGCGAACAGCTTTGCGCCAGAATCGACCAGCGGTTTGGTCTTGGCTGAATCGCGATTCCAGACGCCGACTTCATGTCCGACCGACATCAATCGCTGCGCGATCGATGATCCCATTCGTCCGGTTCCACATACGCCGATTTTCATTGTTTTGACCTCACGGGTGGATTGTTTAGCCTAATGGGCGTGGAAGACGCCAAGATTTTGCGTGATCAGGGCGTCGTTGTTCAAGAGCTCGCTGGCGTTGCCGGCGAATACGCAGCGTCCGGTGTTGAGGATGACCGCCTGATCCGCAACATCGAGCGCCAGTTGGCGGTTTTGTTCGACGAGGACGATGGACTGTCCTTCCTGCTTGAGCCGCTTGATGGTGCGGCCGACCTCGGCGACGATCAGGGGGGCAAGACCTTCCGACGGCTCGTCGAGCAAAAGCACCCGCGGATTGCCCATCAGGGCGCGGCCGATCGCCAGCATCTGCTGTTCACCGCCGGAGAGCGTGCCGGCGAATTGGGCGTGGCGTTCGCGCAACCTTGGAAACAACTCGTAGATTCTCTCGACATTCCAGGGCTTTTCGGTGCTGCGTTCGCGCTGTTGCGCCACGATGAGGTTTTCCCGAACCGTGAGCGAGGGAAATATCCGGCGTCCCTGCGGTACCAGACCGATGCCGAGGCGCGAAATGCGTTCGGGGCTGAGCCCTCCGATCGGCTCGCCAAACAGGCGGATTTCGCCTTCCTTCGGTTTCAGGAAGCCGACGATCGTCGAGATGCAGGTGGTCTTGCCCGCGCCATTGCGCCCGAGCAATGCCAGCACGCCGCCTGCCTGCAACGAAAAGCCCACGCCGTGCAGGATATGGCTGTCGCCATAAAAGGCGTGCACATTCGTCAGACTGAGTGCCTCAGCTGCCAAGATAGACCTCACGCGTTCGCTCGTCCGCGATCACCACATCGCGTTCGCCATCGACAATGACGCGGCCGTAGTTGAGCAGCGTTACGGTTTCGGCGAGGTCCAGTGCGGTATCCATATCATGCTCGATCATGATCACGGCGGTCTCCCGCGGGATCGAGGCGATCAGCGATTTCACCGTCGAGCGTTCGGTATTGGAGAGACCCGCCAGCGGCTCGTCCAGCAGCAGCACACGCGGCTTTTGCGCCAGCGCCATCGCCAGTTCGACCCGGCGCTTCTCGCCGTAGGCGATCTCCGACACCGGATGGTTGGCGAGGTGCAGAAGCCCGACCGTATCGAGGGTGCGGCGGGCCTCACCCGCGAGATCGCCGTAAAACGACAATGGCCGCCACATCTGCCAGCGCGACGGCAGCAGGCCGAGCAGGCCAAGCGTGACATTATGCTCGAGCGTATCACCCGTAAACAGCGTGATGATCTGATAGGTGCGCGACAGCCCCAGATGCGCGCGCTTGTAGGGTGCAAATGTCGTCACATCGGTGCCGAACAGCCTGATCTGTCCGGAATTCGGCCGCATGTCGCCTGAGATCTGGTTGAACAGCGTGGTCTTGCCGGCGCCGTTTGGGCCGATGATCAGGCGGCGTTCGCCCCGCCGGATCGCGAGCGACACGCTTTGCGTAACCTTAAGACCGCCGAAGGCCTTGTTGAGGTCGACGATCTCAAGCGCATAGTCTGACGTCAGCGGGGTCATCGCGGTCCCCTCCGCAAACGGGTCATCAATTTGCTCAAGCCCGGGACGATCCCGGTCGGCATCACAAGCACGATGAACAGGAACACCAGGCCGAGAAGCATGTTCCAGCGCTCGATATAGGCCGAGGCGTAGTTCTTCAACAACAGCACCAGCGTGGCGCCGACGACCGGGCCGCCGAGCGTGCCCGATCCGCCGGCGATCACGCCGAGCAGCGCTTCGGCCGAGCTCGTGGTCGAAAGCGAGGTCGGGTGAATGTATTTGTTGTAATAGACATAGAGCAGTCCGGAGACGCCGCCCCAAAAGCCGGCATAGATGAAGGTGATCCAGCGGATCATCCAGGGATTGAAGCCGAGTGCGGCCATCCGGCGCGGCTGGTCGCGCACCCCTTTCAGCGAGGAGCCAAAGGACGACGACACGAAAATCGCCATCATCAGGAACGCGATCGACGTCACAATGAGGGCGAACCAGTAAAACGCGGCGGCACCGTCGAGTGAAATGCCAAACGGCATCGGCCGCGTGAGGCCCGCAATGCCATTGTCGCCGTTGGTCACGTCGGACATGCGATAGGCAAGTCCCCACAGCACCTGCGACAGCGCCAGCGTGATCATGAGGAACCCGAGGCCGGTCGCACGCAGCGCGATGATACCGAAAAAGGCCGCCGTCGCAATCGTGCCTGCGATCGAGATGATCGCGGCCGCGCCATGTCCAAATCCGTACCGGCTTGTCAGCAGCGCGGAAATATAGGCGGCGACGCCGAGATAGGAGGCGTGTCCAAGCGAGGTCATTCCGCCAAAACCCACCAGCAAATTGAGGCTAAGCGCGAAGATCGCCGCGATCAGGATCTGGCTTGCGAGGTTGATGTAGAAATCGCCTGCGAACAACGGCAGCAGGAGCAGCAACCCGGCGAGCAAGGCGGCAGCAATCCACTTCATGCGCCGACGCGCCCGAACAGACCCTGAGGGCGGAATGCGATGACGACGATCATGGGCAGGAACAGGATGATGTAGGCCAGCTCCGGAAACAGCGCCGTGCCGAATGTATAGATGAATCCGATGATGAAACTGCCGACGAACGCGCCGAGCAGGCTGCCGATGCCTCCGAGGATGACCACGATCAGCGCCAGCGGCAGCATGTCGGCGTCAAGCCCGGGATAGGCGGACAGGATGGGCCCGCCCAGCACACCACCAGCGCCGGCAATACCGGCACCGAGGCAAAACACGATCGTAAACAGATTCGAGACGGGAATTCCGACCGCGCGCGCCATCTGCCGGTCATCGACGCCGGCGCGGATCATCGCACCCAGCCGCGTCCGCTCCATTAGGAAATACAGCGCGATCGCCGCACCGATGGCGCATCCCACCAGCACCAGCCGGTAGGTCGGAAACACGAAACCCAGCACGCGTGTCGGCGCCTGCAGATTGTGCGGCGTCGGTACCGGGATGGAGTCGCCTCCCCATAACACCAGGCACGCGTCAGAAATGATGAAGGACATGCCGAGCGTCACCAGCACCTGTCCGAGCGGATTGGTCTTCAGCCGGGTCAGCACCAGCCGCTCGAACAGGCCGCCGATCGCCGCGACCGCAAACCCAGCGCCGAGCGCGGTGACCCAGATATTCAGGCCACTATAGGCGCGCAGGGCCGTCGCTCCAAAATAGGTTCCAAGCATGAAGAACGCGCCGTGCGTCAGGTTGGCCAGCCGCATCAGGCCGAAGATCAGCGAGAAGCCCGACGACAGCAGAAACAACAGGCCACCAAGCGACAGGCTGTTAAGACCCTGGATAATCCAAAATTGCATCGGCTGCCGATCTTGTTCGAAGCATTGCGGGATTGTCGGCCCGCAAACTCAGGCAAAGCTATTGCTCCAGGTTCTTGGCCGGTGGGTAATCGCGCGAATAGACCGGGTTCTTCAGGAATGCGGTCTTGTCATAGGTCCAGAACTGGCTGACATCGGGATAGGTCTTGATGACGGAATTGACCAGCCGCCCATCGCTTCTGGTGACCTTGCGGATATAGACGTCGCCGACCACATTGCCGAATTCGTCGAATTTCACGAGGCCGCGCACGGTCTGCACATTGTTGCTGCGGATCGCCGCCATCAGCCCCTTCTTGTCCTCCGCGTTGGCTTTGATGGTCTTGAGCGCGGCTTCGAGAACCTCGCCGGAGACGTAGGTAGAGCCGGCATAGTAGCCGGGGTCGTATTTGAATTGCTTGCGGAATGCCGGCGCGAAGGCCTTGTTGAGGGGATTGTCGAGCTCCGCCGAATACCAGCTCGTGGTCAGGATCCCCAGCGCCTCATCGCCCATGTTGCGAAGCACGGATTCGTCGAGCGCGGTCATGCCGCCGATGACGGCCATCTTGTCTTTCAGCCCGTATTCGATGAATTGGCGCAGGAAGCGAAATCCATTTGAGCCGGCGGTGCCGAGGAAGATCGCGTCCGCGGTTTTTACCTGGGCGACGTAGCTGCCGTAGTCGGGCGTTGCCAGCGGTGTGAAGATCTTCTGAATGATCTTGCCGCCATTGTCCTCGAAGGCGCGCTGGAATCCGGCGCACATTTCATGGCCGTAGGCAAAATCATCGGCGATGGTGACGATCTTTTTGTATTTCAGCTCCTTGGCGCAGTAGTCGGCCAGCGGGTAGGCGCATTGCGCCGAGGTTGACGTGAGGCGGACAAACCACGGGCTCGGATGCCGTTGCGTCATGTCCTCCGCCGCGGCGACGCCGAGCGTCGGCACTTCCTTTTCGGTGAGGTAATCGGCGATGGCCAGCGCCTCGAAGGCTGCGAGTGGACCGATCATGCAATGGACGTTGTTCTTCTCGATCAACTCCTGCGCCTTGGTGCGCGCGGTGGCGGGAACGCCGGCGGTGTCGGCCACGATCAATTCGACCTTGCGGCCGGCGAGCGTGTTATCGCGCTCCTTCAGAAACATCGTCAGGGCAAGTTCCATGTCGATGCCGCCGGAAGCGAGCGGCCCGGTCTTGGCCGCCAGCAGGCCGATGCGGATCGGACCGCTGTTCTGTGCGAAGACAAGGCTTGGGGCCGCCATGCTGGCGATACCCGCGCCGGCAACACTGGAGACAAATTGGCGTCGCGATACCGTCATGGATCCTCCCAGGGCGTTTCAGCCGAATATCAATTCTTCGTTTTTTCGTTGATCAAACGATTTATCGAACGGAAGCCATAAATGATCAAGTGATAACCACGCGGTCGACCCGGTTGCCGGCCATTTCGGTCATCCCGGATGGCGGATGCCCGGCAAAAGCGGTTTGATGCAGTGCAGTATCGGCCAACCCGTTGCGCTATTTGGCCTGTTTTGAGGTGCCTGTTTTAGGGGCGGTGATGATCTGCTTTTTCAACACTTCAAACACCGCCGCGGTGTCCTGGTCACCCAGTCCCATCGCCATCGCTTCGGTGTAGACCGGTTGCGTCAGCGTGAACAAAGGGGTTGTGCAGCCGACATCGTCGGCGAACTCGGCAATGATCGCCATGTCCTTTTTCCAGGTCGAAACCTTCATGGTCGCCGGTTCGTAACTGCGCTCGACCATCATCGGCGCGCGCATCTGGAACATGCGCGAACCGCCGGCGCCCGGACCGACCATCTCGACGACCTTCTTCGGGTCCAGCCCGGCGCGTTCGGCCAGGATCATCGCTTCCGCGGTGGCGACGTTGTGGATGGCGACCAGATGATTGGCGACGAACTTCATCCGGCTGCCATTGCCGAACACGCCGAGGTCGGCGCTTTGCTTGGCGAAGTCGGCAAACAGTCCCGCACAACGGGCGATGGCATTACTGTCGCCGCTGGCATAGACAATCAGATCGCGCATCCTGGCCTGCGCACCGGTTCCGCTCAGCGGGCAATCCAGCGCGATGTGGCCGGCCTGTTTGAGGATGGTTTCGAAACGGAGCTTGTCGGCCAGCGTGAGGGTGGAAAGTTCGATCACAATCCGGGGCGACTGGCCGGAATTGGCGATGGCTTTGGCCACGCTCTCGACCGCGGCGGGGGTAGGCAGGCTCGTCATGATGACAGGCACATCGCGTGCGACCTGTTCCACGCTGTCGGCGATGATGACGCCGGCAGCCGCAAGTTCGGCGCGTTTGCCGGCATCGGTGTCGAAGCCGATCACGCGCCAGCCGCGATCGACAAGGTTAATGGCGATCGCGCCGCCCATGATGCCAAGGCCGATGATTCCAACAGTCTTGTCCATGCGAGTTCGTTTCCCCTGTCGAATTCGATTGACGGGCAACGCGGGCCGCGCCTTAATTAGTGATCGGGCGATAAACAATCGTCAAATGGTCGGCCGGTCAAGCAGCTTTCGTCGCAGTGCGGCGCGGACTGCTTATCCGAAAGGGAGGGCGAGGGATGAAAGTTACGGGCTTCAACCATCTTTCGATCGGCACGAAGAACCTCGCGGAATCGGTGAAATTCTACGAGACCGTATTGGGCATGCAGACCATCCCCAGCTACAATTTTGGCTTCAAGACGAAATATCTGCGCTGCGGCGACCTGCAATTGCATATCTTCGAGCTGGAAGATCATGTTCCGGTTTACCAGCACTTCGCGTTGGACGTCGACGACTTCCATGCGGCCTATGATGCGGCTAAAGCAATGGGTGCGCTGGATTCGGCCACGTTTCGCAATCCCGTGAACGAGCTTCCCGACGGCTGCGTTCAGATGTATCTGCGGGATCCTTCCGGAAATCTGATCGAGATCGACTGGCCCGACGTCGGAACGCTCGATCGCTCGCGAATTCCGGAGATGAAGTTGTTGACGGAGTTCGCCGAACAGAACGAGGAGGGCCTGGCCGCCTCGCTGTATCTTGATCGGCCGCATCTGAAGGCCGCAGGCCGGGCGCGATAGCGAGGACCGCGATATGACAGGTACCGGTCTGAAGCCAAATTCGAGTCCGCCCTCGGGACAGGATGCCGATGATCGCGTCTATGCGACCATGGTTAGCCGTGCGAGGGCCCTGATCCCGCGCCTGCGCGATCGTGCTTCCCGAACGGAGGAATTGCGGCGACTGCCGCCGGAGACCGAACGCGATTTGCACGAGAACGGCCTGTTCAGGATTGTGCAGCCCAGGCGCATCGGCGGCTCCGAGCTTGATTACGTCGCGCTGGTCGATTGCGCCGATGCGATCGGGCAGGCCGACGCGTCGGTGGCGTGGAACCTGGCCAATCTTTCGAGCCATCACTGGATGCTGGGCATGTTCGACAAACAGGCTCAGGATCTGATTTGGGGCAAGGACCCCAATTGCCTGATTGCCTCCTCTTTCATATTTCCTGCCGGCCGCGCCAGGAAGGTCGACGGCGGATACGCGCTGCGGGGCAGCTGGCCGTTCTCGTCGGGGGTGGACTCCTGCGAATGGAACATGCTGGCAAGCGTGGTGTCATCGGACGATGAAGCCGACGGAATCGAGTACCGCATCTTCCTGCTCAACAAGAGCGACTACAGGATCAAGGATACCTGGAACGCGACCGGATTGCGGGGAACGGGATCGAATGACGTCGAGGTCGATGAGGCGTTTGTT
>NZ_SSNA01000164.1 GCF_004799445.1 Bradyrhizobium sp. | reverse complement strand
CACCCGGGCCGAGCACGAACGGCGCCGCCAGCCACAACAGCCCGCCCATCGCAAGTGCTGCCGCCACGATGCGCGGCAGTCGCCGCCGCGCCGCCGTATCGATCGAGAACCCGAACGTCACGGCACCACGGCGGATCAGCGCCAGCGCGCTGCTCCAGGCCCCCATCGCGATGCTGGCGGCGATGCCGCTGGCTCCGAACCATCGGCTCAACACCAGCGCCAGCACGACGGCGACCGCTACACCCGTCACGGTCGCCAGCAGCGGCGTGGTGGTGTCGTCGCGCGCGAAGAACGCCGGCGACAGCGCCTTGACCAGCACATGGGCGGGCAGGCCGAGCGCCAGCCACATCAGCGCCTGCGCGGTGGCGGCGGCATCAGTGGCGGTGAATGCGCCGTGTTCGAACAGCATCCGCACCACGGGCGCGCTGAGCGCGATCAATCCGAGCGTCGCCGGCAAGGCCAGGCCGACGGCGAGCTCGAGGCCGCGCGACTCGGCATGCATCATCGCCTTGCGGTCGCCGAGGCGCAGCGCGCGCGTCAGTTCGGGCACCAGCACGGTGCCCATGGCGACACCGACCAGGCCGAGCGGCAGTTCGATCAGGCGGTTGGCGAAATACAGCCACGACACCGCGGAGGGCGACGACGACGCCAGGATCGCGCCGCCGACGACCAGCCATTGCGGACCGGCGCTGGCGATCATGCCGGGAACCGCCTTGGCGAAAAAGCCGCGCATCTGGGAATCGAATCCGACGCGCAGCGGCGTGGCGATGCGGTTGCCGCCGGGGCGCAGGACCAGCATCAGCAGCTGCACCAGCCCGGCAATCCCGACCGTGGCCGCGATCACCAGCGCGGCATCGGCCGCGTCCTTTTCTAAGAAGACGAGCCCGATCATCACCGATATCAGCGCGATATTGAACAACAGCGGCGCGAACGCCGTCAGCGCGAAGCGGGCTTGCGCATTCAACAGCGCCATCATCACCGTGGCCGGTCCCGCGAAGGCGAGGTAAGGCAGCATCAGGCGGGCGTCGTCGACGGCGAGCCGCAGCGTGTCGTGTCCGGCAAAGCCCGGCGCCAGCGCGGCAATGACCAGGGGCATCAAAAGGCCGATCACGGCCGCAGCCAGAATCAGCGTTGCGCTGACGGTGCCGAGCACGCGGCCGGCAAACGCGGCCGCCGCGGCGGGGCCCTCCGTCTCGCGCACGCGCAGCCAGGCCGGCACCAGTGCTGCGTTCAGCGCGCCCTCCGTCAACAGCCGTCGCACGACATTGACGAGCTGAAACGCCACCAGAAACGCGTCCGCGACGCCGCCCGCGCCGAGCAGTGCGGCGATCATGGCGTCGCGCAAAAAGCCGAGCAGCCGCGAGGCCAGCGTGCCGGCGGAGACGGTGAGGAAGGAACGGATCATGAAGCAGTTCCATAGCACCGCCGCTTGCTGGCGCTGGGTTGATCGTGATAGGTCGCTGCATCAAATCGGGCGACTTGATCAGGCAAGTTGGACCGGATTTTCCGCGCCATCGCAATCGCCAACAGGACACGCAACAGGACTCTTTGGATGACTTCAGCGAAATACGACGTTCTCGGGATCGGCAATGCGCTTTTCGACGTGCTGGTGCAGACCGATGAGGCCTTTCTCGGCCGCCACGGCATGACCAAGGGCGGCATGGCGCTGATCGACGAGGCCCGCGCCTCGGCGATCTACCGCGACATGGGGCCCGCCACCGAGATGTCCGGCGGGTCGGCGGCCAACACCATTGTCGGCGTCGCCAATCTCGGCGCGCGCGCCGCCTATGTCGGCAAGGTCAGGAATGACCAGATCGGCCGGCTTTACACCCACGACATCCGCGCCGCGGGGGTGGCGTTCGAGACCAAACCGGCGGCGGACGGCCCGGCCACCGGCTGCTCCTACATCCTGGTGACCCCCGATGGCGAGCGCACCATGAACACCTATCTCGGCGCGGCGCAGGAGCTTGGCCCTGCCGATATCGACGCCGCCGAGGTCGCGGCTGCGGCGCTGCTTTATCTGGAGGGCTATCTCTGGGATCCGAAAAACGCCAAGGAGGCGTTCGTGAAGGCGTCGGCGATCGCGCATGATGCGGGCCGTCAGGTGGCGCTGACGCTGTCGGATTCCTTTTGCGTCGATCGCTACCGCGACGAATTTCTCGAGCTGATGCGAAACGGCACGGTCGATCTGGTGTTCGCCAACGAGGCCGAACTGCATTCGCTGTACCAGACCTCGGATTTCGAAGGCGCGCTGAAGCAGTTGCGCCTTGACGCCAGGCTCGCGGTGGTGACGCGCAGCGAGAAGGGCTGCGTGGTGGTGGCGAAGGACGGCGTCACCGCGGTGCCGGCGTTTCCGATTGAGAAAATCGTGGACACCACCGGCGCCGGCGACCTGTTCGCCGCCGGCTTCCTGTTCGGGCTGGCGCGCGGCGCCGGCCATGAGGCCGCCGGGCGCCTCGGCGCGCTCGCCGCGGCCGAAGTGATCCAGCACATCGGCGCGCGGCCGCAAGTGTCGCTGAAGGAACTGGCGCAGCAGAACGGGCTGCCGGTGTAGGAGCGTTATTCACCACGCCCGCTCTTGTCCGCCGAAGCCCGCCTTGGGGCGAAGGCGGATGCGGGGAGAGGTCGAAATTCGGGCGAAGCGCGAATTTCGGGTGAGGGGGAGTCGCAGCGCGACGGGGCCGCTACTCAGCATTCCTTTCAGCTTTGGCACCCGCTCGCAGCCGCTCGTAAATCTCGCGCATTAGATGCGACGATGCCACGTCCCGGAACGACGCATCTTGCATGATACGGTCAAAAATCTCCTCGTTTCCTTCCATCCGATCGATGAAAAGTCCTTCAAGCATGCGCTCAAACACGTGCTTAAAGTTATCCAAAGTGTTTGCGCGCGCCGCCGTCCTCGGGGTGTCACTCTCGACAGCCGCCTCAGTCACTTGATCGAAGAAAAGCTGATCGGCAGGCTTGAAATCCGTGCCGAAGCGCTCATTCAGTTTGTCGATGAGTTGGGAGAGAACTACCGACTTATCATCATAATTCCCCGTGCCAACTTCGGTCGGGCCTTTCAAAGGGTCCGCTTCGCCAAAGCCGAGCTCAATGCGGCCTTCGCTAATCTTTTGTAGCCGGTAGAAGCGCAACGACACTTCATCTTCCATCTCATAGCCAAGCCCACTCTCACGTCGCGGTAGCTTAAGAAGAAGAAATCTTGCGTAGGTGTACAATTTCTCGAGATCAGAGTCTTGATACGGAATAATTTGCGAAAGGAAGGAATACAGATTGCGGAAGCTGACGAGCTTTACTTTGAATTCTTCCTGATTGGCTTCATACAGCGACTTGTATCGCTCAACCGCCTGGTCGAGAATCGCATTGAGTTGCTTATGCTCACCCGGGGTCGAATCTTTCCGGTTGCGGAACCAGACCTCGGCAAATTGTTCGATATCCGAAGGGTGAACAACCGGACTTTCCTTAAGGTCGTTTTGTAGAGTGTAGAGCTGTTGCGGATCGGGAAGGTCGCCGATTTCAGTTGTCTCATAGTTCTTAAGACCTTTGGCGATGGCTCCCTTGGTGTTTTCAAAGCATGGCGTAATCTTTGCAACGACAACGTCATCGTCCTCGAATTTCGTGTAGCCTGTTCCGATTTCGTTGATGGGCAATTCTGTCGCTAGAGAGAGGCCGCCACCTTCGCCCACGGCTTCCATTGGGATAAAGGTAACCAGTGTATCCGATGGCAGGTCATAACGTAATTTGGACGGATTGACGCTACAGGCGAAGCGCAACCGTTTTGCCGTCCAATTGGAGGGCAGCTCCGCCACTCCCGTAGCGGACATTGCCGAATAGTGGGGATATGCCTTATGGGCGGTCATGCGACAGCCTTTAGCATTTTTACAATATCGTCCTCGACCGAGTTAATATCCGCTTGGATGGCATCGAGAGTCCGGGGTGGGGCATATGTGTAAAAGTGACGATTGATTGGAATTTCGTAACCAACCCGCGTCTTGGAATAATCAATCCAAGCGTCGGGCCAGTGAGGCATCACCTCCCGCTCAAAATAGCTGTCACAATGCTCCTTCACCAATTCCACTAATGCGTCGTTGCTAGGTTCCTTTCCATTAGCTCCTTTGTAACCGATAGGTAGGGGCAGGGGCACGGGAGGAAGAGACACACTCTCTGTGTTCCGAAGCTCGGGATCAGCCTCGGCATTGCCCTTACTGTCCCTACAAATATCGGCCGATGGATCGTGCTCTGATAGCGCCGCAAGGATTGCTTTGAAGACAGCCGCAGATGGATTTAAATTGGCGCTTTCGAATATCGCCAGGCACAATGTTATCGACAGGCTCGTCCTTGATCAGCATGTCCGAGCAGCAAATCGCGTAGGCTTCGTCGTTATAATCCTGCCCGAACAATGTTAGGTGAGCCTGGGGATTCTGCTCACGAATGTACTGTTCCGAGACTGACAGCATGCCGCCCGTGCCGCAGGCGGGATCGTATACGGGCAATGCCTTGCGGCTCACCGAGCAGCTTTCTAAACGTGTACTTGCTTGTATTGAAAAGCGCTTGCTTCCGATCCTTGCTTGCGACCTTTGCCAAGGCTTTTACAATAGCCTCCGGCGAGAGCTTTTTGGCTTTCAATGCATCTACTTGCTTGAGGACCTGGTCCTTCGTTGGCTCCAGGACGCAGTCAAGGCGGCGCAGGACAATCAGGGGCAGCATCACTTTTCGGTACTGCGGAGGGCGGTAGGGGCCGCGCAATTTGTTGGCGACGGACCAGATTTTGTCAGCAAGCCGTTGATGGCCTTCAGCGAGCATAGTGAGACACCTTAAACCAGAGGAATAGCGGCCTAGAATAGGTTTCCGTGCGGTAATTGACCAGCGCCATCGCGCCAGCAGCTAATACCCGGGCCTGGTCCTTCGCCGTCACGGTTGCGCTCGCGTCGCAGCCGGACTGGCGCAAGCGAAAACAACGGTCGTAACGATTACTCTCGTAAAAGTTCTGATTTTCCGAAATCCCCTTGACCCCTCCCCCGAATCACCGATAAAATCCTCCCCGTCCTGTCCCACAGAGGGGCGTTGGCCATCGTCATTGACGCGGGGCGGGATGCGGTGGACGCGGCAGCGTCAGGCGTGACACGTGATGGCAGGGCGGGTTCGTTAGGGATCCGTGAGCGATCAGACGGCGCGCTGACGAACGGTGCTGCCCGCGTACGGTGAAGTCGTGTGGTCCTGACGCCTCAGTGGTTGGCGTCAAGTCTTCGGAGGCCTGTCGGCCCGACCGGGCGCGGAAAAGGCCATATCCGAAGGCGACGGAGGCAAAAAAGCCCGATTCTCCGGGGAGAGCGCGAAGTAAGCCGTAAAGCCATTGCGCAGGGAATGTCGGATGTCCTCCGCTGAACCTGTCTGCTCGTGTGCGTTTCCTCCTCCCATTTGCACACGGGACCGCGGGTGCAGCGCGCATCCGACATTCCCCGCGCCCTCTGATTTCAAGGCGCGAAACATCCTAAGCAAACCTCGGGCGGATCGCGCCGCGAGAATGCGGACTCCTGTCCATCAACGTCATTGCGAGGAGCGAAGCGACGAAGCAATCCATTCTTTCTTTGTGTGGCACGATGGATTGCTTCGCTTCGCTCGCAGTGACGGCCCCCTTACGCCGCCTTCTGGTCCGCCGCATCGAGCCCGGCATAGATGCCGCGCTCGAAGCCGGCGAAGGCTTCCAGGCATTGGCCGTCCGCGAACGGCAGCACCTGCATCAGGATCACGCCGGTGACGTCGCGCGCCGGATCGATCCAGTAATAGGTGTTGGC
>NZ_SSNA01000163.1 GCF_004799445.1 Bradyrhizobium sp. | reverse complement strand
CACAGCCGACCTACGGCGTCCAGAACAAGACGGTCCCGGCGGCCAGTAAGCGCTGGGGCCGTTTTCTGAGGCCGCTGCCCGATCGAATCCCCGGACTCACCAGCGGCCTTCCTAGAGTCATGGAGGGGCTATTGCCCGGTCGGATCCAGCGCTCGGAGATCGCGAGCATCGTTTGGAGATCGGTTTCAGCGCGGATTGATAGACTGCGTGAAAGTGAAAATCAGATGATCGACCGTGGTGTCCGCGATAGACGAGGCGTCTGGAACTACGGTAGGCGGATCCTGTGGATACCGGGTATAGTGCGTGACGTGCAGCCGATTTAAGACGTTGAGATTTTGCGCCACACCTGGCTCATCGGGGAGCCCATATTGGAGCGCTAGCCTATACCACCCTAGCAGGTCGTGCTGCTTCGGCTCCTCACCTCGAGTCATTCCGCTGTCGATCGAAAACTGAGCGAATGCCTTCAACGCAAGTTCGATTGCGTGGGTCAACATCGCGTACTTCGGCCAATATTGCTCGCCGTTTAAATAATCAGGCAGTCTCGACGCCGCGTCTCTGAACAGCCTCGCGCGGTGCATGTATTGCTGAGGATTGGTCCCGGACGGCCTGATTGAGAAGATTGGCGGCTTCATCGATAAATCCGCAAAAAATATTTTTTGGTGTCTTCCCATGTCCTTCCCAATTCGATTTTATGGGAAGATTTGGTTTTGCTAAATCGATCTAAGTTATTGATATTATTGGTCGGGGCAGCTGGATTCGAACCAACGACCTGCAGTACCCAAAACTGCCGCGCTACCAGGCTGCGCTATACCCCGATCTCTGGAAAAGGTCGTCGATACACGCTTCAAGCGCGGCCAGCAAGACAGAAGCGTTTTCGAGCGAAACAAGCCTTCGGACCTGATCCGAGCGGTGAACAGCGGTTAACGTGAAGAAAACGCGCCAAAACAAAAGATTAGAGCTCCAAATTCCCACTCAATCGGAACCGGTCCGGCCCGCGCTTCCTTGCCCGGTTAGCGGCCATTGAAGAGCGGATGGGCGACGCGATCGCCGGGCGCGATTCCGTATTTCTGGGCCGTGCCGGCGATCACCTCCAGCACCCCCTTGGCCAGGCCCCTCGACGGGATGATCTTGGTGGACATCGGCTCGGTATTCTCGGCGATCCGCAGAATCCGGCCATCGGCCCGGATGAAGATCATGTCGAGCGAGATGTAGGTATTTTTCATCCACATCGACACCTCCTGTTCCGGCGAGAAATCGAATAGCATCCCTTTCCCGTCCGCCAGTTCCTTGCGGTACATCAGGCCGGTGGTTTTTTCCTCTTCGGTCGTTGCCATCTCGACCGAGAACACGTGCACGCCGGATTTGGTCACGATCTCGAGCGGCCCGATGCTTGCGGCGCGGGCGTCAAGGCCGGCGAATGCGCAAAGCGCGCCTGCTACCGCGATGCAAATCCAGAACCACGCGCGCCGGCCAACAACTCGATCAACATTTCCAAGCAACGCTCACCTCACCGACAGAAGATTTCGACAGAGCCGCAGCGGCACACACCTCGGCGGAACCGGCGCCGGTTGACCGTAGCCTGATGATCGGGCCAAATACCAGACCTCGGTAAGCCAGACCACGCCCGTTTCGGCGCGCAACCCATGAGTTCTGATGGGGTCGGGTAGCGTGGAAAGGAGCAAGCGCGCCTTAGTGCGATGACAGCCCCGGCGAGCCGGTTTCGGGCTGGATTTCGGCCGCCATCATGCCCTTGGAACCGGGCCCAAACCGCACCAGGACGTACTGACCAGGGCGCAGTTCCGTCATTCCGTAGCGGCGCAAGGTTTCCATGTGGACGAAAATATCCGGGGTGCCCTCGCCGCAGGTCAGGAAGCCGAAGCCGCGCAGGCGATTGAACCACTTGACCTGGGCTCGTTCCAGACCGCTGGTCGGAGTGACGCTGACATGGGTCCGGGGCGGCAACATCTGCGCCGGATGGATCGCCGTCGACTCGTCCATCGAAAGGATGCGGAACGCCTGATAACCCTTCGCCCGCTGCACGCATTCGCAAACCAGCCGCGCGCCCTCGTAGGCGGTTTGGTAGCCGTCGCGCCTGAGCACTGTGACGTGCAGAAGCACATCCGGCCAGCCATTGTCGGGAACGATGAAGCCGTAGCCCTTTGATGCGTCGAACCATTTGATGACGCCGCTGATTTCCACCAGATTGGCGGCGGCATCGCCAAGGCCCGTCAGGGCATCGATCGCGGGATCACGCTCAACGCCGGCTGAAAATCCGCCCGGCCCAAGCCTGTTAGGTCCCGCCGCGCCGGACGGCGGGCCTCCAAGCTTCTTGGACTCAAATCCGTCCGACACCATGACCGCGGACCCCACACATGATCTACCGCCCGCCATTTCGTGCGGCGGCGCCTGCACGCGCCCATCCATGACACTTCATGATGACGCAACGCGAATCTCTCGAATCAAAAGATAACACTCCCGCTTGCGGCGCATAGACAAAAAACCAATCTCCGGGAACCTATGAACAGTCTTGCGCGGGCGGCGAATCACGCGGGCGCAAATCAATTAGGCATCAGTTGCCCACGAACGGCCCCAGCGTTTCCCCGATATCGTGGCGGATCACCAGATCGGCAAGATCGTCCTGCTCGGTGGGCTCGTTGTTGATGATCACGAGGCGGGCTCCGGAATTCTTGGCCAGCAGCGGGAAGCCCGCGGCCGGCCAGACCACCAGCGACGATCCGATCGCCACGAACAGGTCGCATTGCTGGGCGAGTTCCGTGGCGCGCTGCATGGCTTGTTCCGGCATCGCCTGCCCGAACGAGATGGTCGCGGTCTTGACCGGCTCGTCGCAGACGGCGCAGTCGGGCGCTCGGCCCGACGCATCGAAACGCTGTTTGACCCACGCCAGATCGTAAGCCTGCCCACAACCGATGCAGCGTGCGTAAGTGGTATTGCCATGCAGTTCCACCACGTGATCGCCGGCGAAACCCGAGACCTGATGCAGATTGTCGATGTTCTGGGTGACGATGGCGGGAATTTTGCCGGCCTTGTAGAGCGCGGCGAGCGCACGGTGACCGCGCCCCGGCTTTGCCGCGGCGAAGATCGGCTCCATGGCAAAGCGTCGCCGCCATGCCTCGTTGCGCGCGTCCGCGCTGGCGACAAATTCATCAAAAGGGATCGGCCGGTTGCGGGTCCACAATCCGCCCGGCGAGCGGAAATCAGGAATGCCACACTCGGTCGAAATACCCGCGCCGGTGAAGGGAACGATGACGGACGCCTCGGCGATCATGTCGCCGAGCTGCTCCACCCCGCTACGAAGGTCCGACGCGATCACCTTGGGATCATCCGAAAGTTCAGCCGAGACAATGATAGCACGGCCGGCCGGATTGCGATTTTCGACGCCTGCCCGGTCAACCGGCGGCGCCGGGACCTGCCGCCGCCCTACGCCGCCTTGGCGATCGGATCCTTGGCGATCGGTTCCTTGGCCTCGTCGCCTTTCCTGGCGACCTCGTCGCTCTTTTTGGCTTTCGCCACGGCCGGCGCAGCGAGCGATTTTTTCGCCGGCTTGCCGTAGAGCGACAGTCTTTCCAGTTCGGCTTCGAGCTCGGCCTGCCGCGCCGCGACCTTTTCAGCCAGTTTGTCGGTTGCGTTGTCACGCAACGCGGCGAGTTCTTCGATGGTTAGCGAGTCCAGATCGATTTTTGCCATGCAGGCCTCCTGTTCCCTTGTCGCTACCGGGAAGGCGCACCGGCGACAAGGCGCCACGACTGTTATCCACCGCGATGTGGTTCGCACCCGGGAAATCACAATCCGGCAACGCCAAATCCTAATTCGCGCCCCAATCTCCCGCGCAAATGAGCGCGGGACACGACTCGAAAGGGATGGGCATGACCGAGGAAGCAAACCGCCGCGCTCGCGAGCGCGAAGAGATCGCCACCCGCGTGGCAAATTTCAAAGCCACCCAGGAAAAATTCCAGCGCGAGCGCGAGGAATATTTCTTCGCCACGCTGGACAACGCCCGCCACAGCGAAAACGCGCGTCATGCGCCTGAACGCCCGCCGCTCTGGTCGTAAGGGGGGCTTTGAGACTGTCGGCGAGCCACCGGCTGCGCCCCCATACCCTCAACGTCGTCCCCGCGAAAGCGGGGACCCCAGCGTGAGCGCAATTGCGCTCATCGGGACGCCGCGGCCTCGCGTTTTGGCACGGTGGCTAACGGCTTCTGCTCCAATCAACACCTGTGGTTATGGGTCCCTGCGTTCGCAGGGACGACACCTACCGTGAGGCGTTCGCGGATTCAAATTTCAAACAGCCAAGAGCAATGGGTTAAACTCGTCATTGCGAGCGTTAGCGAAGCAATCCATCGTACCGCATAAAGAAAGAATGGATTGCTTCGTCGCTTCGCTCCTCGCAATGACGACAGGATATAGCTTCGCGATCTAGCCGCGCGTTTCGCGCGAGTTTTGGCCTGCTCGTTTCGCCCTCTCCCATCAGAGGGCGCAGGGAATGCCGGGCGCCCGATGCGCCCGCAACCGCGCGTGCGGGGGTGGAAAGCACAAAAGCACACGCGTTGGTCAGGTCACACCGGAATCACCCGGCATTCCCCGCGCAATGGTTTTACGGTTTCCTTCGTGCTCTCCCCGGTGATCGGCTTGTTGACACCGTCACTGGCGAAGTGA
>NZ_SSNA01000162.1 GCF_004799445.1 Bradyrhizobium sp. | reverse complement strand
AGGTCCGATCTCTTAAAAATTTTTAGGAATTCATGCAGATTATTGATATTCATAGATTTGCGATAGATGACAACAACAAAGACAAATTAATAACGAAAAATAGACAAAGCAAAAATCTCAAAAAAAGAACAGGATATGCAGGATCGCAAGCGGCAGGATAGGCAGGATAATAGACTTCATTCCTCCACACGATATAACCTTAATCACTCAGCTTTAGTGGAGGGATTAAATCAATTATCCTGCCGCTTGCTAAGCCCGGTAGGACGTCTGATTATAGCCCACAGTGACCAGAGGGAACTGTGGGTTAGCAATATAAAACAAAGAGCCCGTTAGGGCGATTCAGACAATCGTGATTGATTGAATCGCCCTAACGAGACAATTGCAGAAGTAGATTATGCTAGACTTCTAGCTTCTCGATAGGCTTCCATAATTTTTGCCATAAATGCTGTTTGCGATGCCGCAATACATACCTCATCAAACACAGTTTAGGCATCGCTTTGGAGTGCGGTGCTATGAGGCTGTGAAAAATTTTAAGCATCTTATATTCAGATATTTATTGCAGATAACTCTTGTTTTATATACCATTCCGAATTTTCCAGAAACGACTTCAGACAAGATCTAAAACGAATAGCCACTTCAAGGTTATGCATGAACAAGCAAGAAACACTATTTCCAATTCCAGAAAATATTCTAGAGCCACTTCTTCATGAATATAAAGGCAAACCTCGTCTTGTCAAAGCGTGTCGAGATCAGTATGAAATCAAATCAGGAATTTTGGATGATTTAATTCCAAAAGATCATTTAGCTCGTGATGTATGGCGATATGTTGAAGGATTAGACTTATCAATTGTTTTAAGAAAAATCGATGCTGTTGAAGGGAATGTTGGTCGTCCAGCCACAGATCCGAGAATTTTATTATCCATATGGATTTACGCCACAATTAAAAGTATTGGGAGTGCTAGATTGATTGCAGAATATTGCGTCGAACACAATGCTTTTAAATGGATATGTGGTGGAGTAAATGTTAATTATCACACCATTTCTGATTTCAGATCTAACCATGGCGATCAGCTAGCTAATCTATTGATTCAAACTGTGGCTATATTATCAAAGAACAAAATCATTTCACTAGAAAAAATATCGCAAGATGGAATGAGAGTGCGAGCAAGTGCAGGATCCTCTTCTTTTAGGCGAGAGGGAACTTTACGGGAACACATAGTATTAGCAACTCTGTTGCTCAATGATCTAAATGAAGAAGCCAAAAAAGATCCTGGTTATTGCAAAGCAAGATTAGAGGCCGCTGAGCGTCGATCAATAGAGGAAAAATTAAAAAAAATAGAGTTGGCTCAAAATGAATTAAAAGAAATCATAGCGGAAAAAAAAAGAGCGCAAAAAGAGAACGTAAAAAGCTTAAAGACATAGATATTGAAAAAACTCGTGCTTCAACTACAGATGCCGATGCAAGAGTAATGAAGATGGCCTGTAACGGCTATCGTCCAGCCTTTAATGTACAGTTTGCTTCTACCAATCTAGGAAAAGCAATTGTTGGTGTGGATGTTATTAAACAAGGCTCGGATAGTGGACAAGCGTTACAGATGATAAAGCAGGTTGAAAAAATGTACGGAATAGTGCCTAAAACCTGGTCTGTAGACGGTGGGTACAAATCACACGAGCAATTGGATATAGTTGGAGAACAGTATAAAAATTGTAAAATTTATATGCCTGTGGAAACTAATTCCAAAGTAGATAATCCTTACGAAAAACGTCCTGAGGATAGCACGGCAGTAGGAGAGTGGCGAGTAAGGATGGGTACTGCAGAGGCTAAAGAACAGTATAAAGAGCGTGCAGCAACAGCTGAATATGTAAATGCCCAATCGAGAAATAAGGGTTTTCAGCAATTTCGAGTGAGAGGACTAGATAAAGTAAAATGTGTAGCACTGATTTACGCAATAACTCACAATATAACGATCTTTCTTAATATTTAATGATTTATGAAAATGTTCTCCGGAACATACGAGAAAAATATGAACAAAATAGACACAATTTCCACAAAAGATGGGATGGGTAAAAATTTTACGAAAGAGTCACCTGACCGCCTGAATTGATTTTTTAAAATTTACACTTTTTTGAATATAGATTGCTGAAGGTTTTATATTTTTTCACATCCTCTATGCACCGCTTTCAATGGCGTCGTACTGAGAAAAATCCATGAAGTAAAATGAATTTGGGCAAACAGCTTTCCGCTCATTTTTGTGAGAGCTAAACTCATTTATCTTAGAACGACGCCATTGAAAGCGGTGCATAGCACCGCACTCCTGAGCAACGCAGAAAAATACACAACAAAGAACACAAAGGACACAAAGAGGACTCCTGAATGCACAACATAAGAAAAACGCAAAGAAGCAAAGACGCTAAGACGCAAAGAAGAAAAAAATGATAATTTAAAACCTTAAATACGTTCTAAAAATACCTCTGTTTTTCTTTGCGCCTTTGCGTCTTTGCTTTCTCTGCGTTTTCTTATGTTGTGCAATCAGGAGCCCACTTTGTGC
>NZ_SSNA01000161.1 GCF_004799445.1 Bradyrhizobium sp. | reverse complement strand
AGTCGGTCCGAATCCTGGCGTCGAATTGCTGCGGCGAGCTGCCAATCGGCGATGCGCCGAGTTTTGACAGGCGCTCCTTCACCGGCTCGGTATTAAGGGCCGCGACGAAATCATGCGAGAGTTTTGCGAGCAGTTCGGGCGGCATGCCGGCGGGTCCGAGCAGGCCCCACCAGACTTCCGTATCGTAACCGGGCACGGTCTCGCTGATGGCAGGCACATTGGGCAGAAACGGTGTCCGCGATGCGGTCGTGACGGCGAGCGCGCGCAGCGTACCGGCCTCCAATTGTCCGGTCGCTTCCGGCGCGTTGTTGAACGACATCGCAATCTGTCCGCCCAGGAGATCATTGATCGCGGGCGCGCCGCCCTTGTACGAAATCGCGTCAATATCGATCCCGGCGAGTTTCTTCAGAAGCTCGCCGGCAAGATGCGTCGATGTTCCGTTGCCCGCATGGCCGAACGACAGGCTTCCCGGCTTCGCCCGCGCCTGCGCAATCATATCGCCGAGCGTCTTGAACGGAGAATCGGCCCGCACCAACAGGATATTGGCGGAGGACGCCAACAGCGAAATCGGCGTGAAGTCCTTGAAAGTGTCGTAGGGAATTTTGGGATACAAAAACGGATTGGTGGCGTGGCCGCTCGCCACCACGATGAGGGTATAACCGTCGGGCGCCGACGTCACCAGCGCCTGCGAGGCGACAACGCCGCCCGCTCCCGGCCGGTTCTCCACGACGACCGATTGGCCCCATTGCCGGGAGACCACATCACCCAAGGTGCGCGCGAGAATATCCACCCCACCGCCGGCCGAATACGGCACGAAAATATGCACGGCCCTGGACGGAAACGGCGACTGCGCCGAGGCGATGCCTCCTGCACCGCACATCGCCGCTGCTGCGGCGACGGTCAGAAACAACCGGCCCAACGATGAGCAGGCCATCACAAAGCTGCCCAAGAACCACCTGCTCAAGGCGTCCTCCCGATATTTTTGTTACTTTTTTATCGCACGCCTGCATGCCGATGGCACCGCCGTACAGCGCAGATCACCGTAACGATCGGGACATGTTGACAATCCCGCCGATCGCGTCAAGTTTCGGCGCATCGAAGGGACGGTCGCGATCACGTTGCGAGCCAAGATCCTCGCGAAGTTAAGGGAGAATTCGATGGCGGCTTCCGAGGGACAAATGGCGTCCCAATCCTTGAATGAGAAGACGTCTCAATCGAAGACCTGGCACCAGGTGGTGCTGCAAACGCTCAAGCGCAACGACATCAGGCTGGTGCCCTACGTCCCCGACCGCGTGCTGACAACGCTGATCAAGGAAATTCACGCCGACCCGTACTTCATCAGCTTCCCGACCGCGCGCGAAGAGGAAGCGGTCGGTATCGTTTCCGGTGCGTGGATGGGCGGCATGCGCGGCGCGGTGCTGATGCAGACATCCGGCTTCGCCACGCTCGCCAACGTGCTGGCCTCGCTGGCGATCCCCTACCAGATTCCGCTGATCATGTTCGTGTCGGAGCGCGGAACACTCGGCGAATTCAACTACGGGCAGTCGCTGGTCTGCCGCACGATGCGGCCGGTGCTCGACTCGCTGGCGATGGAGCACCATACCGCGACCCGGCTCGACGAGTTCGAGTTCATCATCGATCGGTCCATCAAGCAGGCCATCACGACGCAAGCGCCGGTGGCGCTGATCCTGTCGCCGCTGTTGACCGGCGGCAAAGTGTTCGACAAGTGAGAGCTATCGCATGAACAAGCCAGAGAGCGCCCCTGCCCGCAACACCAAGGTGATGAACCGGTTCGATCTCACCTCCAGGCTGGTCGCGAAGCTGAAGAACGAGGAAGCCGTGATCGGCGGCATCGGCAACACCAATTTCGATCTGTGGGCCGCCGGCCACCGCCCGCAGAACTTCTACATGCTGGGCAGCATGGGCCTCGCCTTCCCGATCGCACTCGGCGTCGCATTGGCCCAGCCGAAACGCCGCGTCTTTGCGCTGGAGGGAGACGGCTCGCTATTGATGCAACTGGGCTGCCTGTCGACCATCGCGACGCTCAAGCCGAACAACCTCACCATGATCGTGATGGACAACGGCATCTACCAGATCACCGGGGCACAACCGACCCCGGCCGCCGCCGTGTCCGATATCGTTGCGATCGCCATCGGCTGCGGTCTCACCAATAGCGCCTGGGCGGCGAACGAAGAGGATTTCGAACGGCTGGTCGAGCAGTCCCTGACCGCTCCCGGCCCGACGCTGATCGGGGTGCGTATCGACGACAAGCCGGGGACCGGCGCGACCCGCAGGGATCCCGCGCAGATCAGGGAGCGTTTCATGCTCGGTCTTGGCGTGCGCGAAGCGTTGTGATCCCACGTCGTTTGCGGCAGTCGCGCGCCCGGCAAATACCATGACTCCAGAAAATGAATCCTCGCGGGCCCGGGTCCCGCGAGGCAATGGAAGATGCTGACTTTGCTAGTCGATGATCCTGATCACCCGGCGGGTGCGCGGGTCCACGATCACGCGCCGATCATTCACGACCGCGTAGCGATATTCGGTGTATCGCGGGACCGGCCGCAGTTCGACCGCCGGCGGCAACGGCTCGCCTACCACGACTCGCTCCTGCACCGTCACCGAGGGAACGCGTTCGCCCTGGATCGACGTGATCACGGCGTTCGGAATTTCCACCGCTGCGCCGACGGCGGCGCCCACCGTGCCACCGACAATCTCACCGACCGGACCCGCGACCTCGCCGCCGGTCCTGGCGCCGCTCACCGCACCGGTGGCGGTGGTGGATTGAGCAAAGGCAGCGCCTGAGGCCAGCAGCGACACTGCGATCAACGAAACCGTAAGCTGTCTCTTCATCGTATCCTCCAATGAGTTCACGACAGCCCCAACCACCTGGGCAAAGAGTTGTTCCGGGTTGGATCTGGTTCCAACATGAAGCCGCAAGGCGACGACGAGGTTCCCGAACGCGACAAGTGCGGCACAAGAGAAAGCCGCCCGGGAACCCGGACGGCTTTTTTAACTTTGGCGTTTGATTGATACAGCAGGCCTCTTGCAGGGACCTTCTTACAGAAGGCCTGCGCCGCGCGCCCATTTGTATTTGGCGCCCAAAACCTCGACCGGCAATTCCGTCGAATAGGCATAGGCCGGGATGCCGTTCTGGTAGAGATACTCGGCGGCTTCCTCGACCTCGATGTCGCCGGCCAGCGAGGCGACCATCGGCTTGACGAAGCCCTTGGCCTCCATCTCCTTCTTCACCTCGACCATGTTGCGGGCAAACACCATCGGCGGCGTCACGATGGTGTGCCAGTAACCGAGGATCAGCGAATGGACGCGGTCATCCGACAGCCCGAGCTTGACGGTGTTGACGTAGGTGATCGGCGGCTCGCCACCGGTGATGTCGACCGGATTGCCGGCGGCGCCGAACGGCGGGATGAACTTGCGGAACGCCGCATCGAGGTCGGGTGGCATCACCATCAGCGACATACCGTTGTCGACCACCGAGTCCGACAGCAACACGCCGGAGCCGCCGGCGCCGGTGATGATCAGCACGTTCTCGCCCTTCGGGGTCGGCAGCACCGGAATGCCGCGCGCGAATTCGAGCAGTTGCCGCAAGCTGCGGGCGCGGATCACGCCGGACTGCTTGAGCACGTCCTCGTAGATCTTGTCGTTGCCGGCGAGCGCGCCGGTGTGCGACGAAGCAGCCTTGGCGCCGGCCGACGTGCGGCCCGCCTTGAGCACCACCACCGGCTTCTTCTTGGAGACGCGCTTGGCGGCTTCGGCGAAGGCGCGGCCGTCCTTCAGGTCTTCGCAATGCTGCGCGATGATCGTCGTGTTCGGATCCTGCTCGAAGAAGGCGAGCAGATCGTCCTCGTCGATATCCGACTTGTTGCCGAGGCCGACGATCGCGGAGACGCCCATCTTGGCCGAGCGCGAGAAGCCGATGATCGCCATGCCGATGCCGCCGGACTGCGACGACAGCGCCGCGTGGCCCTTGACGTCGTAGGCGGTGCAGAACGTGGCGCAGAGATTGGCCGGTGTATAATAGAAGCCGTAGATATTCGGCCCCATCAGGCGGACGTTGTACTTCTTGCCGATTTCGACGATCTCGGCCTGCAATTCAGGCGCGCCGGCTTCAGCAAAGCCCGACGGGATCAGAACGGCGCCGGGAATTTTCTTCTCGCCGCATTCGATCAATGCGCCCGCGACAAACTTCGCCGGGATCGCGAACACCGCGGTGTCGATCACACCCGGTACATCCTTGACGCTCTTGTAGGCCTTGTGGCCGAGGATCTCGGCGGCCTTAGGGTGGATCGGATAGATGTCGCCCTTGTAGCCGCCATTGATCAGGTTTTTCATCACCGAGTTGCCGATCTTGCCATCCTCGGCCGAGGCGCCGATCACGGCGACCGCCTTCGGCTGCATGATGCGGTTCATCGCGGTGACGATTTCCTCGGTCGGACGCGGCGCCGGGCGCGGCTTGTAGTCGAAGTCGACGACGATGCGCACGTCGGCGGCGATCGCGTCCTTCTTGGTGGCGAATACCGGATTGAGATCGAGTTCGACGATTTCGGGGAAGTCGCTGACGAGCTGTGACACCTTGACGATGACGTCGGCCAGCGCCTCGCGGCTGACGGGGTCGCCGCCGCGCACGCCCTTGAGCATGTCATGGGCCTGGATGCCGTCGAGCATCGACAAGGCGTCGTCCTTGGTGGCGGGAGCGAGCCGGAAGGTGACGTCCTTCAGGATCTCCACCAGCACGCCGCCGAGGCCGAAGGCCACCAGCTTGCCGAACGATCCGTCGGTGATAGAGCCGACGATGACCTCGGTGCCGCCAGCCAGCATCTGCTGAACCTGAATGCCTTCGATCTTGGCGTCGGCCTTGTACTTCTTGGCATTGGCCAGAATGGTCGCATAATTCGCCTCGACGTCGGCGGCGGTCTTCACACCCACCATGACGCCGCCGGCTTCGGTCTTGTGCAGGATGTCCGGCGAGACGATCTTCATCACCACGGGGAAGCCCATCGCGGACGCGATCTTCGCGGCCTCCGCGGCGGACTTGGCGACCCCCTCCTTGGGAACCGGGATGCCATAGGCATCGCAAACCAGCTTGCCTTCCGGTGCCGTCAGACTGGTGCGCTTATCCGCTTTGACCGCATCGAGAATCTTGCGGACCGCATCTTTGGAATTCGACATTGGCTTCCTCCTTGAAGTCTATTCTTGGTTCGCCGGCAGCGCGCGCTGGGATCAGCACCCCGACTTGCCGGCGCAGGCTCAATTGGCATTCACGGTGATGGCAAACGCGGGTCCGCGTCCGCTGCGGCTGTTGCGGCCGCGGAATAGAAGGCTCGTATGGCATTTGGTATGCCAGAAACGAACTTGTCAAGTCACGGAAGTGTTGAAAACATGCGCAACTTGACATTCTGGCATTTGGCATGCCAAAAATAATTCAGTTGTTGTTTGGATCAACAGACGTCTCCCAGGAGGCGATAGAGTCGTGCCTACACGGAAACAAACCAAGGCGCCGCCCCCCATGCCCGAGGCAGAGATTGCGATCGTCCGGATCGTGCCGGAGACGAGCTTCAAGAACAAGGCCTATGAGGCCTTGAAGGAAGCTATCCTTAAGATGGATATCTACGCGACGCCCGAGCCGGTGATGCTCGACGAGCGCGCCCTGTCGGAGCGCCTCGGCGTCAGCCGGACCCCGATCCGCGAAGCCATCGCGATGCTGGAGCAGGATGGCTTCGTCAAGACCGTGCCGCGGCGCGGCATCGTCGTCGTGCGTCGGACCAAGAGCGAGATCGTGGACATGATCCGGGCCTGGGCCGCGCTTGAGAGCATGGCGGCGCGACTGATCACGACCACCGCGCGCAAGAAGGACATTTCGGCACTGCGCGACTTCTTCAAGGATTTTGGCAAGGATCGCCTGCCGCAGGATCACATCCAGGAATATTCGAAGGCCAACATCGCCTTTCATCAGGCGCTGATTGCGCTCAGCGAGTCGCCGGTGCTGGTCGACATGACCAACGATATCCTGCTGCATGTCCGCGGCTACCGGCAATTGACGATCGGGCGCGTGGACCGCACCGCGGCGTCCCTGCCCGAGCATATGGCGATCATCGACGCGCTCGAACAACGCGATACCGAGCTTGCGGAAAAGCTCGCGCGGGATCACACACTCGGCCTTGCCGCTTATGTCGAAGCGCATGGCCAGGAACTCTTCTAGCGCTCCAGCACCGTAGGCTTCGCGCGACTCATTGAAGGACGAACTCGTCCTTCGCAAGAAACGATCAGGGAGAAGCGGAATGTCCGCAGCAGTACAAAGCCTCGAAACGAAAACGGCCGACGCCGAGCAAGAGCTCACCGATGGCTTTAACCTCATGATCGATGCGCTGAAGCTCAACGGCCTCACGACGATCTACGGCGTGCCCGGCATTCCCATCACCGACTTCGGCCGCATGGCGCAGGCCGCCGGCATTCGGGTGATCTCGTTCCGTCACGAACAGAACGCCGGCAATGCGGCGTCGATCGCGGGCTTCCTGACCAAGAAGCCTGGCGTCTGTCTGACGGTATCGGCGCCCGGTTTCCTCAATGGCCTCACCGCACTCGCCCATGCCACCACCAATTGCTTCCCGATGATCCTGATCTCCGGCTCGTCGGAACGCGAGATCGTCGACCTGCAGCAGGGCGACTACGAGGAGATGGACCAGCTTGCGATCGCCAAGCCGCTCTGCAAGGCGGCGTTCCGCGTGCTACACGCCGCCGATATCGGGATCGGGCTCGCACGCGCGATCCGTGCCGCGGTGTCGGGACGTCCCGGCGGCGTCTATCTCGATCTGCCCGCCAAGCTTTTCGGACAGGTGATGAATGCCGAGGCCGGCGCCAAATCGCTGGTCAAGGTGATCGACGCGGCACCGGCCCAGATCCCCGCCCCGTCCGCGGTCAAGCGCGCGCTCGATGTCCTCAAGGGCGCGAAGCGTCCGCTGATCATTCTCGGCAAGGGCGCGGCCTACGCCCAGGCCGACGACGACATCCGCGCGCTGGTCGAGAAGAGCGGTATTCCGTTCCTGCCGATGAGCATGGCCAAGGGTCTGTTGCCCGACCTGCATCCGCTGTGCGCGGGCGCGGCACGCTCGACGGTGTTGAAGGACGCCGACGTGGTGATGCTGATCGGCGCCCGCCTCAACTGGCTGTTGTCGCATGGCAAGGGCAAGACCTGGGGCACTGCGCCGAAGAAATTCATCCAGATCGACATCGAGCCGAAGGAAATGGACTCGAACGTCGAGATCGTCGCTCCGGTAGTCGGCGACATCGGCTCCTGTGTGTCGGCGCTGCTTGCCGCGATGGGCAGCAACTGGTCCGCCGCGCCGGCCGATTGGGTGAAGACGGTCAGTTCGAAGCGGGAAGAGAACGTCGCCAAGATGGCGCCGCGGCTGATGAACAACAACTCGCCGATGGACTATCACGGCGCGCTCGGCGTCCTGCGCACCATCATCAAGGAGCGGCCTGACGCCATCCTGGTCAACGAGGGAGCCAACACGCTCGATCTGGCGCGCGGCGTCATCGATATGTACCAGCCGCGCAAGCGGCTCGACGTCGGCACCTGGGGGGTCATGGGCATCGGCATGGGCTACGCCATTGCCGCTGCGATCGAGACCGGCAAGCCGGTGCTCGCCGTTGAAGGCGACTCGGCCTTCGGGTTCTCCGGCATGGAGGTCGAAACGATCTGCCGCTACAAGCTGCCGGTTTGCATCGTCATCTTCAACAATGACGGAATCTATCGCGGCACCGACCTCAATTCCGTCGGTTCCGACCCCGCGCCGACGGTCTTCGTCAAGGGCTCGCGCTACGACAAGATGATGGAGGCGTTCGGAGGTGTCGGCGTCCATGCGACGACGCCCGACGAGTTGAAGCGCGCGGTGAACGCGGCGATGGATTCCGGCAAACCGACGCTGATCAACGCAGCGATCGATCCGGCGGCCGGCTCCGAAAGCGGTCGCATCGGTAACCTCAATCCGCAGAGCGCTCTCAAGAAGAAATGAACCGACAGATTCACAGATTCCACGTGTTCCTGCGCGCGCAGGAACAGATTTTAGACGGAGCAATATGATGACAAAAGCGCTGAAGGGCGTTCGCATTCTCGATTTCACCCACGTTCAGTCAGGACCGACCTGCACGCAGCTGCTGGCCTGGTTCGGCGCCGACGTGATCAAGGTCGAGCGCCCCGGCGTCGGCGATATCACGCGCGGTCAATTGCAGGACAAGCCGAACGTCGACAGCCTGTATTTCACCATGCTCAACCATAACAAGCGCTCGATCACGCTCGACACCAAGAACCCGAAGGGCAAGGAAGTCCTCACCGCGCTGATCAAGAGCTGCGACGTATTGGTGGAGAATTTCGGCCCCGGTGTGCTCGACCGGATGGGTTTCCCCTGGGAAAAGATCCACGCCCTCAACCCGAAAATGATCGTGGCGTCGATCAAGGGCTTCGGTCCGGGTCCCTATGAAGACTGCAAGGTCTATGAGAACGTCGCGCAGTGTACCGGCGGTTCGGCATCGACCACGGGTTTCCGCGACGGACTGCCGCTCGTCACTGGCGCGCAGATCGGCGACAGCGGCACCGGGCTGCATCTTGGGCTCGGCATCGTCGCAGCACTCTACCAGCGCACCATGACCGGACAGGGACAGCGCGTCACCGTGGCGATGCAGGACGGCGTGCTGAACCTGGCGCGCGTCAAACTGCGCGACCAGCAGCGCCTCGCTCATGGCCCGCTCAAGGAATACAGCCAGTTCGGCGAAGGCATTCCGTTCGGTGACGCCGTGCCGCGCGCCGGCAACGATTCCGGCGGCGGTCAGCCGGGCCGCATCCTGAAGTGCAAGGGCTGGGAGACCGATCCCAACGCCTACCTCTATTTCATCACCCAGGCGCCCGTGTGGGAGAAGATCTGCGACGTCATCGGCGAGCCCGGCTGGAAGACCCATCCCGATTACGCCAAGCCGCCGGCACGGCTGACCCGCCTGAATGAAATTTTCGCGCGTATCGAGCAATGGACCATGACCAAGACCAAGTTCGAGGCGATGGATATTCTCAACAAGGACGACATTCCCTGCGGCCCGATCCTGTCGATGAAGGAATTGGCTGAAGATCAGTCGCTGCGCGCCTCCGGCACCGTGGTCGAAGTGGACCATCCCCAGCGTGGCAAATACCTGTCGGTCGGCAATCCCATCAAATTGTCGGACAGCCCGAGCGAGGTTCTGCGTTCGCCGCTGCTCGGCGAACATACCGACGAGATCCTGCGGCAGGTTCTCGGCTTTTCCGACCATCAGGTGGCGGAGATTCACGATTCCGGCGCGCTCGATCCGCCACGGAAAGTGGCCGCCGAGTAGAAAGTCTTTTTCTTTCAGATAGTTGAAGGGCCGCCGGTCTCCGGCGGCCCTTTTTGATTGGAAAATCCGATCGCCCTATGCTGCATTGCAGAAGAGATTATGCTGCTATGCAAACAAATCAATTGATCTGGCATCTGGTATACCTATGTTGGGACAACATCACTGACCCAAAGGAGAGATACCATGTCGAAGACCGCCTCTCTCGGCTTCACGCCGTCCGCTACATTGTTCAGCCGCTTAATGTCGGTCATCGATCGTGTGCTGATGGCGAATGCCCTCATCGCCGCTCGTAACGGCGACCTGCCCTATTTCGGCCTGTAACCTGTAAGACGGCGGGCCGATCACCCTCGCGGGCGAGCCCCGCGGGATCGTTCCTTCCGAACAAGGACCCCGGTTTTCCGGGGTCTTTTCGTTTGGGGTCCTGGTGGCCAATGCGTGCGCCGCTGCCCGCTGCAGCATTTATCTGAATTATGACTTGCACTCTGGCATATCACATACCAATATGTCGCGCCGGTAACGCCCGAGGCCAAAATAAAAGCGTACCAGGGGAGGAATCATGACCACCACACCACAAGCATCGACAGTGCCATTCGCCGAAGGCAAATACTTCCGCTGGCTGCAGCTCGCGATGGGCATTGTCTGCATGGCGATGGTCGCGAACCTGCAATACGGCTGGACGCTGTTCGTCGATCCGATCGATCAGAAATATCATTGGGGCCGCGCGGCGATCCAGCTCGCCTTTACGCTGTTCGTCGTGACGGAAACCTGGCTGGTTCCGATCGAAGCATGGTTCGTCGATAAATACGGTCCTCGGGTCGTCATTGCCTTTGGCGGCATCATGGTTGCGATCGCCTGGGTTCTCAATTCCTACGCCGATTCGCTGACGCTGCTCTACACCGCAGCGGTCTTGGCTGGCATCGGCGCCGGCGCGGTCTACGGCACCTGCGTAGGCAACGCGCTGAAATGGTTTCCCGACCACCGCGGACTGGCCGCCGGCGCTACCGCGGCCGGGTTCGGTGCAGGGGCCGCGCTCACGGTCGCGCCGATTGCGAAAATGATTGCCACGAGCGGCTATCAAGACGCATTCTTCACTTTCGGCATCGGACAAGGCGTGATCGTTTTCATCCTTGCCTTTTTCCTCCGCAAGCCGTCGCAAGCAATGCCGGTGAAAAAGAAGCAGCTCAACCTGCCGCAAACCAAGATCGACTACACGCCGCCGCAGGTGCTGCGCAGCCCGATCTTCTGGGTGATGTATCTGGTCTTCGTGATGGTCGCCGCCGGCGGCCTGATGACGGCGGCGCAGATTGCGCCAATCGCTCACGACTTCAAGATCGCCAACGAACCGGTGAGCCTGGCCGGCTTCCAGATGGCCGCGCTGACCTTTGCGATTTCGCTCGACCGGATCTTCGATGGGTTCGGCCGGCCGTTCTTCGGATTTGTCTCCGATAATATCGGGCGAGAGCACACGATGTTCATCGCGTTTGGAACGGCCGCTGCCATGCTGCTGACGCTGTCGGTATATGGACACATCCCGATTGTCTTCGTGCTGGCAACCGCGGTCTATTTCGGCGTGTTCGGCGAGATCTACAGCCTGTTCCCGGCGACCAGCGGCGACACCTTCGGGGTCAAGTTCGCCACCACCAACAATGGCATGCTGTACACGGCGAAGGGCACCGCATCGCTGCTGGTGCCGCTGGCCAGCATCGTTGCCGCCAAATACGGCTGGCAGGCGGTTTTCGTGATCGCGGTTGCGCTCAATGCCACTGCTGCGCTGCTGGCCTTGTTCGTGATCAAGCCGATGCGCCGTGCCTTCATTCTCGGCAATGAAGCCCCAGCGGAGGCCAAGGCGCGAGACGCCAAGCTGGCCTGACGCTTTCCCACTCTCGTGAAAGAGGCGCGCCCTGGCGCGCCTCTTTTTTGGTCCGCGCGATCTGGCATACAAAATACAAGATATTTCTGGATCCCTTTTGGGATAAAGTGTTCCGAGCAGCGCGCGCGCCGAAACGTCAATATTACTGCCGCTTTCCGCGATCGATTTCCAACGAAATCGAATTGACAATTGGCATAATGTATACCAAAATTATTTTGCTAATTTCCTGCGGCTGACCAGAAGGAGGTTGCGATGAAAGTCGGAGACATCCTGCGCAAAAAGACCGCGCGTATTGCAACAGTTCGAATGAATGAAACCGTGGCCATCGCGGCCCAACTGATGCGCGCCAGCAATGTCAGCGCGCTCGTGGTCAAGGACGTGGTGCGGACCGAAGGCAATACCGCCGTCGGCATGTTCACCGAGCGCGATGTCGTCCGCGCCATCGCCGAACACGGCGCGGCCGGCATCAACATCAAGGTTTCGCAGCTGATCTCGGTTCAGCAACTGGTCTCCTGCACGTCGAACGATACGCTCGAAGACGTTCGTCATCTCATGAACAAGCATCACATCCGCCACCTGCCGGTCATCGACGACTACAGTCTGTGCGGCGTGATCAGCATCCGCGATATTTCAACCGCATTCGACGATGAAGTGACGGCTGCGGCGCGGGCCGTGCCCGCCTGACGAAGGCGTTTATCTTCAGCGACGATCACCCCGGCTCTGAGACGCATCTTTGGGCCAGCCGATAAACGCGTGCGGATATTGCATGCGGCCTCCTGACGGCCTTTGTCGCAATGCTGATTTTGTTCAATCGAAAGATCGCGGCCACCCGTCCCAAAATGTAACCATCCATTCCTGCATGATCGCGGCGCCGGATCGGAAGACCTGCGCGATGGACAATCGGCCACTGCGACGGCATCCTCCCCTTCCGGAAACCGGAACAGATCAGGGCGCGCGTCCCGCGCCCAGGGGAAGCGGTTCAGAGGCAGGCGATGATCAAGACACGATTTACCGAGCTCGTCGGCGTCGAACATCCGATCGTCCAGGGCGGGATGCAATGGGTCGGCCGGGCGGAGCTGGTCGCCGCCGTCGCCAATGCCGGCGCACTCGGTTTCATCACCGCGCTGACCCAGCCGACGCCGGAGGATCTGACGAGGGAAATAGCCCGCTGCCGCGGCCTCACCGACAAGCCGTTCGGCGTCAACCTGACCATCCTGCCATCGATCAAGCCGCCGCCTTACGCCGAATACCGCCAGGCCATCATCGAGAGCGGCGTCAGGATCGTCGAGACCGCCGGCAACAAGCCGCAGGAACACGTCACCGAATTCAAGAAGCACGGCATCGTGGTCGTGCACAAATGCACCAGTGTCCGCCACGCGCTGTCGGCGGAGCGCATGGGGGTCGATGCGATTTCGATCGACGGTTTTGAGTGCGCCGGCCATCCCGGCGAGGACGATACGCCCGGGCTCATCCTGATTCCGGTGGCCGCCGACAAGGTGAAGATCCCGATGATCGCATCCGGTGGCTTCGGCGACGGCCGCGGCCTGGTCGCGGCGCTGGCGCTCGGCGCCGAGGGCATCAACATGGGCACGCGCTTCATGTGCACCAGGGAGAGCCCGATCCATCAGCGGATCAAGGAAAAGATCGTCGGCAATGACGAGCGCGAGACCGAGCTGATCTTCCGCACCATGCGCAACACCTCGCGTGTCGCCAAGAACGCGGTCAGCACCCAAGTGGTCGCCATGGAAAAGCAAGGTGCGACTTTCGAGCAGGTTCGCGACCTCGTGGCCGGCGCGCGCGGCAAGATGGTCTACGCCACCGGCGACGCCGACGAAGGCATCTGGTCCGCAGGACAGGTACAGGGATTGATCCATGATATCCCGAGTTGCGCGGAGCTGGTATCACGCATCATGCGCGAGGCGGAAGCCATCATCCAGGGCCGGCTGGAAGGCATGATCTCCGGCAACCGCCGCCAGGCCGCCGAATAGAGCATGATCCGGAAAAGTGGAAACCGGTTTTCCCTCGCGACAAACGCGTCGCGTTTGCGCGGAGATCATGCTCAAACAAAGAGATGAGATTATGATCCGATTCAATCCAATCGGATCATGATCCAGGCGACTACGCACCACCACCCAACGGGAAATGATCGCATGAAGGCCTATGTCTACGGCGCCAACGGCGCCGCCATCACCGAAGTCGCCAAGCCATCGCCGAAAGGCACGCAGGTTCTGGTCCGCGTTCACGCCTGCGGCCTCAACCGCGCCGACCTCGGCATGACCAAGGGTCACGCCCATGGCAGCGCCGGCGGCGCCGGTACTGTGCTGGGGATGGAATGGGCGGGCGAGATCGCCGAAGTCGGCCCCGACGCCAGGGGGGTGAAGCCCGGCGACAAGGTGATGGGTTCGGGCAGCGCCGCCTTCGCGGAATACACGCTGGCCGATCACGGGCGCTTGTACCGCACGCCCTCGAACATGAACTTCGAGGAAGCCTGCACGCTGCCGATCGCGATCTCCACCATGCACAACGCGGTGGTGACCGTCGGCGGATTGCAGCCCGGCCAGACCGTGATGATTCAAGGTGCAAGCTCCGGCGTCGGATTGATGGCGCTGCAGATCGCAAAGCTCAAGGGTGCCAGCCTCGTGGTCGGATCTTCGACGGACGCGATGCGCCGCGGGCGGCTGAAGGAATTCGGCGCCGATCTGGCGGTGGATTCCGGCGATCCCGGCTGGGTCGATCAGGTGCTGCAGGCGACCTCCGGCGAAGGCGTCGACCTGATCGTCGACCAGGTTTCGGGCAAGGTCGCGAGCCAAAATCTCAAGGCCACCAGGATCAAGGGCCGCATCGTCAATGTCGGCAGGCTCGGCGGCACCCATGCCGATTTCAACTTCGACCTGCACGCCGCGCGGCGCATCAGCTATATCGGCGTCACCTTCCGTAGCCGCACGATCGAGGAAATTCGCGAGATTTTCGACGAGGTCCGCAAGGATATCTGGCCGGCGGTGGAATCACGCAAATTGCAATTGCCGATCGACAAGGTGTTTGCCTTCGGCGATATCGGCAAGGCGTTCGAACACATGGAAGCCAACAAGCATCTCGGCAAGATCGTCGTGACGCTATAGAATTGACTGGATAACCACTTAACCGGCCCGGGCAAGAATCCAATGTGCCCTCCCCTCGTCACGATCGCGGTCGCAGCGGCTGTCGCGGCTTCAGCGTCCGCCGGCGCACTGGCTCAGGACGCGCGGGAGGTATTGGCCCCCAATGGCAGGCTGCGCGTTGGTGTTTATCCCGGTAGTCCCCTATCCATGGTCAAGGACAGCAGGACAGGCGAGATCCATGGCCTCAGTCTCGATTTGGGCAAGGAGCTGGCGAAGCGGCTCGACGTCGCCTTCGAACAGATCAACTATCAGAGAGTTGCGGATGTGCTTGCGGGAATGAAAGCGGGAGACGTTGATTTCACGGTCAGCAATGCCACGCCCGCGCGCGCGGCCGATGTCACGTTCAGCCAGACACTGCTTTCGCTCGAGCTCGGATACCTCGTGCCGGCTGCTTCTCCGATCGCGGCCATTTCAGACTTAGAACGGCCCGGCATCCGGGTCGGCGTCACACAAGGAAGCACGTCGCAAGGTACAATTCCGAGCCTGCTGCCAATTGCCACCGTCGTAGCGGCGCAGAACGTCAAGCGCGCCATTGAAATGCTGGAACGCCGAGAGCTCGACGTATTTGCGACCAACAAGCCGACCTTGTTTGAGATGTCCGACCAAATGCCCGGGGCGCGGGTACTGGACGGCCGCTGGGGCGTGGAACACGTCGCCATCGCGATCCCGAAGGGCCGCGAGGCCGCGTTGGAATATCTGCGCCGTTTCGTCGAAGAGGCGCAAGCCGGCGGGCTGCTCTCCCAAGCCGCGGAGCGCGCGGGCCTCAGAGGTATTTTGAAGACGCCATAGCCCGGGATTTTGTGGCGCCCGGCGCCGGCCAATTCCACTTCGATCGGCGCTTTAATGTTGCGTGACGGGCTGCTAAACCCCCCGCCCATGGGCGCCCCCGTTCACACCGTCAAATCCCGCGTTGCGGCGATCTCGATTTTCGCCAGCGCCGCCATGGCCACGGCGAAATTGGTGGTCGGTATCGCCATCGGCAGTCTCGCGCTGATCTCCGAGGCGCTGCACTCCTCGGTCGACGTGGTCGCGACCATTGTCACCTGGATGGTGGTGCGGGTTTCCGACCTTCCGGCGGACAAGGAACATCACTACGGCCATGGCAAGCTCGAGAGCTTGTCGGCGCTGGGCATTATCGCGATGCTCTATGTGCTGGCGGGCGGGATTCTCGTCGAATCATACAGCCGCCTGCACGAGGGTGCGCCGCCGCCGACGCTGTCGGCGATCCCGTTCATCGTACTGCTGGTCGATATCGCCGTGAATTTCTGGCGCGCCCGCGCGCTGCACCGCGCCGCGCACGACACCAAGAGCCAGGCACTGGCCGCCGACGCGCTGCATTTTGGCTCCGACGTGCTTGGTTCGCTCGCCGTCATCATCGGACTTGCGCTTTCCGGATGGGGCTATGCCTGGGGCGATGCCGCTGCCGCGGTCGGCGTGGCGGTCATGATCGCGATGCTGGGCCTGCGGCTGGCGCGCTCCACCGTCGAAACCCTGCTCGACCGCGCGCCCGAAGGCGTCATGGAGCAGGCCACCGCCGCGATCAGGGCGGTGCCCGGCGTGGTCGATGTCGAACGACTGCGGGTCAGGATGGTGGGGTCGACGCACTTCATTGACGCCATCGTGCAGGTCCCACGCACCTACCCCATCGACCGCATCGAGGAGATCAAGCGGAAGGCGCAGGACGCCGTCGCCAAAACGCTTGACGACGCCGACCTGACCTTCACCGCGGTGCCGGTGGCGCGCGACAACGAGAGCGTCCGCGAACGCATCATGGTGATCGCCCGCAATTCCGGTCTCGCCGTCCACCACGTCACCGTTCACGACCTCGGCGGCAAGCTCACCGTCAGCATCGACCTCGAAGTCGACGGCGATATGGCGCTGACGGCGGCCCACGACATCGCCCAGGGGCTGGAGCGGAATATCCGTGACGAATTCGGCGAGGACGTCGAAGTCGACACCCATATCGAGCCACTGGAACCGGAACTGCCGCTCGGTACCGACGCCGCGCCCGACCGTGTCGAAACCATCCGGCTCGCGCTGTCGGGGTTTGCCGCCGATGGCGCCATCCATGACATCCACAGTGTCCGGGTGCGCGATACGGTGGCCGGCGAAATCGTAAACTTTCATTGCCGCGCCGCGCCGTCGATGAGCGTGATCAAGGTTCACGAGAATGTCGACGCGATCGAGCGCGCATTGCGGCGCGCTTTTCCCACCGTCAAGCGCGTGATCAGCCACGCCGAGCCCCCCGACGCGTAGCCGGTATCTGCCGTCGCGCCACGCGTGTTCTCCTTTCGGACTCACATCGCAGGTATTTTTGCGGGGATTTCGAAGGCCTGATTCTCCGTGGACAAGATTTATTTGCATTAACGAATCGTTGACTCTCGACAGTTCGCAAAAACTGGATTCAAATGATCTTGATTCGGGGGCACTGGGGTTCTTCCGGACGGGGTTCAGAAAAGTCTTTCCGAGGGGGCTAGAGGCATGGCGCGTGCACACGCGGCGAACGCGTGCGTCCAATCCGATTCGATCAAGGGATTGGCGCAATCGATCGCAAAACCGGCCTATCACAGGCTGCTGATTGCGGAGCCTGCGCTCCGCCGAGCTGTGCCCACCCTCATCATTGCCTTCCTCATCACGATTTGCCTTGGCGCCTTCGTGCAGGTGATCGATCAGAACCGGCTGAAGCGCGCGTCGATCAAGCGCGACCTGGCGGCGGTGGCCGATGTGCTGGCCGAACGTCTCGACCGCATCGCTTCGGGTCGACCGGATCGCGCGGCCTCGTTTGAGCGCCTGCAACTGCTGTTGCCCGGCCTCATTCCGTCCTGGGCCATCGCTGCCGGCAGACACGTCATCGTCACCGGCGTCGACCAACGCGTCCTCGCCCGCGTTCCAACCGAAGCCACGATCGGCGACACCAGCCGCATCCTCGACCTCATCGGCGCGGCGCTGCCACTGGGCGCGGCCGCGCAGCAAGCCGGCGTCACCGACATCACCCTGCCGAACGGCAACGAAGCGCTGGCGGTCCAGCACGTCGTCAAATCGCTGCCCGGTCAGGTCATTATCATCCAGGAAAAGTTCGATTCGCTTTGGCGATCGGATGCAGCCCTGTCGGTGACACTTTCCGCCACCACCGGCTTTGTCGTGCTGATCCTCGGCTTCGCGTTCCACTGGCAATCGACCCGCGCGCGCGAAGGCGATCTGATCAATGACGCCGTGCGCGGGCGTATCGACACCGCGCTCAACCGCGGCCGTTGCGGATTGTGGGATTGGGATCTCTCGCGCGGCAGGATCTTCTGGTCGCAGTCGATGTTCACGATGCTGGGGCTCGACAGCCGCAGCGACCTCCTGACGTTCGGCGAGGTCAATGCGCTGGTAAAATCCGATGACATCGATCTGTTCGCGATCGCCGATCAGCTCATTTCGTCGAAGATAAACCACATCGACCAGACCTTCCGCATGCGGCACACCGACGGCCACTGGATCTGGCTGCGGGTACGCTGCGAACTCAGTCAGGGCGCCGCCGACGCCGGCCTGCACCTGATCGGCATCGCCGTCGACATCACCGAGCAAAAGAGCCTGGCCGAGAAAACGATAGAGGCCGACTTGCGGCTGCGCGATGCGATCGAGACCATCCCGGAAGCCTTCGTGTTGTGGGACGCGGGAGATCGGCTGGTGCTCTGCAACTCGCATTTCCAGCGACTGCACAAGCTGCCGGCTTCCGCCGTGACGCCGGGCACCTCCTATGAAACCGTGATCGAAGTCGGCAGCATGCCGGAGGTCCGCACCCGCCTGCACGAGGTCGCCGACCGGGCGCCAGGCGCACGAACCTTCGAGGCGCAGCTCGACGACGGAAGCTGGCTGCATATCAGCGAACGCCGGACCAAGGACGGTGGCTACGTTTCGGTCGGAACTGACATCACCCGCATCAAGGAACACGAACAGAAACTGGTCGAGAACGACCTTCGGCTGCGCGCCACCGTGATCGATCTGAAACGTTCGCAGTCCGCACTCGAACGGCAGGCCCTCGAACTCGCCGATCTCGCGGAGAAATATTCCAAGGAAAAAAATCGCGCCGAGGAAGCCAACCAGACCAAGTCGAAATTCCTCGCCAATATGAGCCACGAGCTGCGCACGCCGCTCAATGCCATCATCGGATTTTCCGAGATCATGGAAAGCGGCATGTTCGGAACGCTGGGTTCGGAGAAATATCAGGAATATTGCCACGACATCCTCACCAGCGGACACTATCTGCTCGAAGTGATCAACGACATCCTGGATATGTCGAAGATCGAAGCCGGCAGGATGAAGCTCGACATGGAAGAGCTCGATTTGTCCAAGACGCTGGCGGAATCCCTGCGCGTGGTGTCCGGGCGGGCCGACGACAAGAACCTGCTGCTCGATGCCGATATCGACAGCACCATTTCGGTCATGGCGGACCGCCGGGCGATCAAGCAGATCATCGTCAATCTGCTGTCCAACGCCGTCAAATTCACGCCCGATGGCGGCAAGGTGGTGGTCCGCAGCCGGTTGCTCGAAGACAGGATCGTGCTGATGATTGCCGACACCGGCATCGGCATCGCCGCACAATCGCTGCAGCGGCTGGGACGGCCGTTCGAGCAGGTGGAAAGCCAGCTCACCAAGACCTATCACGGCTCCGGGCTGGGACTGGCCATCGCCAGATCGCTGACCAATCTGCACGGCGGGTCGATGCGGTTGCGTTCGAAGCTCGGCACCGGCACGGTGGTCTGCGTATCGCTGCCGCGCGACGCGCGCAAGGCCAGAGCGAAGGTCTCCGCCGCGGCCTGATCCTTTGTTGACGCGTCTTCTCCTGCGCGCCAAAAATCGCCTTCGCTATTCCAGCGTCGGGGCGACTTCCCGCGCGATTTGAACGAGCGCGGCGATCAGCGGCGTCATCGGATCGCGCTGCGGTATCACCATCCCGATGCTGTAATCGACGACGGGGTCGACAATCGGAATGCTGCGGACGGTATCCGCCAGCCCGAGCGTCTCAGCGAGCTTTGCCGGCATCACGCTGGCCCAGCGGCCGGTCTTGACGTGGGTATAAAGCACCAGCAGCGAGTTCGAGGTCAGCGTCGGTGTCGCCTCCGCCCCGACCGAGCGAAGCGCCCGATCGATGATGCGCCGGTTCTGCATGTCCGACGTCAGCAGGCACAGGGGGACCTGTCCAACCTCCGTCCACGTGACCTGCTCGCGATCGCCGAACATCGCATCCGGCGACGTCAGCAGACGGTAGCTTTCGTTGTAGAGCGGAATGGTGCGAACCTTGCCGATCGGCTCGTTCTCGATATAGGTCAGGCCGGCATCGACCTCCAGATTTTCCAGCAGGCCCAGCACGTCGGCCGAGGTGCAGGACTGGATTCGAAAGCGCACGTCCGGGTGGCGCGCGCGAAACGGCGTGGTCAGTGAAGCCACCATGCCCAGCACGGTCGGAATCGCCGCGATCCGGATCTCGCCGGAAAGCTTGTCCTTCAGGCTGTTGATTTCCTGGCGCATCGCGCGGGCGTCGCCGACGATGCGCCGCGCCCAGTCAAGCGTGCGCTCGCCCTCGGGCGTAAAGCCCTGGAACCGCGAGCCGCGCTGCACCAGCATCACGCCGAGGATTTCCTCGAGCTGCTTGAGGCTGGTCGACATCGTCGGCTGTGTCACGCCGCAGGCCTCCGCGGCGCGTCCGAAGTGACGCTCCTTGGCCAGCGCGAGCAGAAGTTCAAGCTTGTCGATCAAGAAGACCCCCAACGGTTTCACGACAACGAATACCACGGTCCGCGCGATGCGAGGACGCAAAAACGCAGGCCGGCATGTGCTGCGGCGGTATCAGCCCTTCGTCAATTCTATTTTCATATCACTTGATTTCATATCCGTATTGATCGCGTTTCCGTATCGCCGCATGAGACGGCTTTATTGATATTTGAAGTGATTTCCGATTGTTGTGACGCTGGTAAACGGCCTCCGATAGAGAGTGCGGATGATGACAGTCTACGAACCATGGAACGCCACGCGCGGCGCCGAAATCATCGCCGAGCATACGCATCTTGAAGGTGCGACGCTGGTGATCCTGCACGCGCTGCAGGAAGCCTTCGGCTACGTGCCGGAGCCGGCGATTCCGATGATCGCGTCCGCATTGAACCTGTCCCGCGCCGAGGTTCACGGCGTATTCACCTTCTACCACGATTTTCGCCACAAGCCCGCGGGCCGGCACGTCCTGAAACTGTGCCGCGCCGAAGCCTGTCAGGCCGCCGGCGGCGATGCGCTGGCGGCGCGCGCCGAAGCCCAACTCGGCATTGCCCTCGGAACTACCACGCCGGACGAACGCGTGACACTGGAGCCGATCTATTGCCTCGGGCTGTGCGCCACCGCGCCCTCGGCGATGCTCGACGGCCGCGTGGTCGGACGGCTGGACGAGGCGCGGATCGACGCGCTGGTCGCGGAGGCGCGGCGATGAGCCTGCGTATTTTCATTTCGCGCGATGCGGGCGCGATCGCGGTCGGCGCCGACGGGATCGCATGGCATTTCGAGCAGTCGGCGGCGAGGCGCGGCCTGGCCGTTGAAATCGTCCGAACCGGTTCGCGCGGCCTGTACTGGCTGGAGCCGATGGTCGAGGTCGCAACGGCGAAAGGACGGGTCGCCTTTGGTCCGGTGGCCGATGCCGATGTCGCCTCCGTGCTTGACGCGATGCTGGCGGAAGCCCCGCATCCGCTGCGGCTCGGTATCGTCGAGGACATTCCCTGGCTGAAGCGGCAGACCCGCCTGACCTTCGCGCGATGCGGCGTGGTCGATCCGCGCTCGCTGGAGGACTACCGCGCCCACGACGGTTACAAGGGTCTCGAACGCGCGCTGACGCTGACCTCGGAGGTCATCCTCGCCGATGTCACCGCCTCCGGGTTGCGTGGCCGCGGCGGTGCTGGTTTTCCGACCGGCATCAAATGGAAGACCGTGGCGCAGACCAGCGCCGACCGAAAATACATCGTCTGCAATGCCGACGAAGGCGACAGCGGCACCTTCGCCGACCGCATGATCATGGAGGGCGATCCCTTCGTGGTGATCGAAGGCATGACCATTGCGGGCGTCGCGGTCGGCGCCAGCAAGGGCTACATCTACATCCGCTCGGAATATCCGCACGCGGTCGAGGCGATGAACGCGGCGATCGCGGCGGCGCGGCGTGGCGGCTATCTCGGCACCGGCATCGGCGGCTCTGCGCACAGCTTCGATCTCGAAGTTCGGGTCGGCGCCGGCGCCTATGTCTGCGGCGAAGAGACCTCGCTCTTGGAAAGCCTGGAAGGCCGGCGCGGCATCGTCCGCGCCAAGCCGCCGCTGCCCGCGCATAAGGGCCTGTTCGGCAAGCCGACCGTGATCAACAACGTGCTGTCGTTCGCGGCAATCCCCTTCATCCTCGCCGGCGGCGCCAAGGCCTATGCCGATTTCGGCATCGGCCGTTCCCGCGGCACCATGCCGATCCAGCTCGCCGGCAACGTGAGATATGGTGGGTTGTTCGAGGTCGCCTTCGGCATCACGCTCGGCGAACTGGTCGACGACGTCGGCGGCGGCACCTTTACAGGACGCCCGGTCCGCGCCGTCCAGGTCGGCGGTCCGCTCGGCGCTTATTTTCCGCGCGCGCTGTTCGACACGCCGTTCGATTATGAGGCCTTCGCGGCGCGCGACGGCCTGATCGGCCATGGCGGCATCGTGGTGTTCGACGACAGCGTCGACATGTCAAAGCAGGCGCGCTTTGCGATGCAGTTCTGCGCGATCGAATCCTGCGGCAAATGCACGCCCTGCCGGATCGGCTCGACCCGCGGCGCCGAGACCATCGACAAGATCCGCGCCGGCGAGCACGTGACGGAAAATATCGCTGTCATCGAAGACCTCTGCAACACCATGAAATTCGGCTCGCTCTGCGCGCTGGGCGGTTTCACACCCTACCCCGTGATGAGCGCCCTGAAGCACTTCCGGGAAGATTTCGGCCCGGCCGCCACGCGCCTGCAAGCTGCGGAATAAAGGACGATCGCCATGTCGCTGATCCAGGAAACCGATTTCGGAACCCCGCGCTCCCGATCCGAAACCATGGTCACGCTCACCATCGACGGCCAGAGCGTCACCGTGCCGGAGGGCACCTCGATCATGCGCGCGGCGATGGAGGCCGGCACCCAGATTCCAAAGCTCTGTGCCACCGACATGGTGGACGCTTTCGGCTCCTGCCGCATGTGCCTGATCGAGATCGAGGGCCGCGCCGGCACGCCGGCGTCCTGCACCACGCCGGCCACGCCAGGCCTCGTGGTCCACACCCAGACCGAACGGCTGAAGAAACTGCGCAAGGGGGTGATGGAACTGTACATCTCCGACCATCCGCTGGATTGCCTGACCTGTGCCGCCAACGGCGACTGCGAATTGCAGGACATGGCGGGCGCGGTCGGCCTGCGCGATGTGCGCTATGGCTATCAGGGCGACAACCACGTCTTCGCCAAGGCCAATGGGACCGCGAACGCGGCCTGGATGGCGAAGGATGAATCCAATCCCTATTTCACCTACGACCCGTCGAAATGCATCGTCTGCTCGCGCTGCGTGCGCGCCTGCGAGGAGGTGCAAGGCACCTTCGCGCTGACGATTTCCGGGCGCGGCTTTGACAGCCGGGTATCGCCCGGCATGAGCGAGAGCTTCCTCGGCTCCGAATGCGTGTCCTGCGGCGCCTGCGTGCAGGCCTGCCCGACCGCGACGCTGACCGAAAAATCGGTGATCGAAATCGGCCAGCCCGAGCATTCCGTGGTGACAACCTGCGCCTATTGCGGCGTCGGCTGCACCTTCAAGGCGGAAATGCGCGGCGAGGAAGTCGTCCGTATGGTGCCGTACAAGGACGGCAAGGCCAATCGCGGTCATTCCTGCGTCAAGGGCCGCTTCGCCTGGGGTTACACCACCCACAAGGAGCGCATCCTGCACCCGATGATCCGCGAAAAGATCACCGATCCCTGGCGCGAAGTGTCGTGGGACGAGGCCTTCGACTACGCGGCTTCCGAGTTCAAGCGGATCCAGGCCAAATATGGCCGCGATTCCGTCGGCGGCATTACCTCCTCGCGCTGCACCAACGAGGAAACCTATCTGGTGCAGCAGCTGGTCCGCGCCGGATTCGGCAACAACAATGTCGATACCTGCGCCCGGGTCTGCCATTCCCCGACCGGATATGGGCTGGCCACCACCTTCGGCACCTCGGCCGGCACGCAGGATTTCGATTCGGTCGAGCAGACCGACGTGATGATGATCATCGGCGCCAATCCGACCGACGCGCATCCGGTGTTTGCATCCCGCATGAAGAAGCGCCTGCGCGCCGGCGCCAAGCTGATCGTGATCGATCCGCGTCGCACCGATATCGTTCGCTCCGCCCACGTCGAGGCCCAGCATCATCTGCCGCTGATGCCGGGCACCAATGTCGCCGTGCTGACCGCGATGGCGCATGTCATCGTCACCGAAGGTCTCGTCGATGAGGCCTTCGTGCGGGAGCGCTGCGACTGGAGCGAGTTCCAGGATTGGGCCACTTTCGTCGCGCTGCCGAACAACAGTCCGGAAGCTACCGCGATGGCGACCGGGCTCGACCCCAGGGAGTTGCGCGCCGCGGCGCGGCTGTTCGCGACCGGCGGCAACGGCGCGATCTATTACGGGCTCGGCGTCACCGAACACAGCCAGGGCTCCACCACGGTGATCGCGATCGCCAATCTCGCCATGGCGACCGGCAATATCGGCCGGCCCGGCGTCGGCGTGAACCCGCTGCGCGGCCAGAACAATGTGCAGGGTTCCTGCGACATGGGTTCATTCCCGCACGAACTGCCTGGCTATCGGCATATCTCGGGCGATGCGGTACGCCAGTCGTTCGAGGCGATGTGGAAGGTCAAGCTCAACAAGGAGCCGGGCCTGCGGATTCCCAACATGTTCGATGCCGCGGTCGAGGGCACCTTCATGGGGCTTTATGTGCAGGGTGAGGACATCCTGCAGTCCGACCCCAACACCAAGCACGTCGTTGCGGCGCTATCGGCGATGGAATGCGTCATCGTCCACGATCTCTTCCTCAACGAGACCGCCAACTACGCCCACATCTTCCTGCCTGGATCGACCTTCCTCGAGAAGGACGGCACCTTCACCAACGCCGAGCGCCGCATCCAGCGCGTCCGCAAGGTGATGTCGCCGCGCAACGGACTGGCCGACTGGGAAGTGACGATCCGCCTCGCCAAGGCGATGGGCTATGAGATGAAGTATAACCATCCCTCCGAGATCATGGACGAGATCGCGGCGCTGACGCCGACGTTCAGCGGCGTTTCCTACGCCAAGCTCGATGAACTCGGCTCGGTGCAATGGCCCTGCAACGAGAAAATGCCGCTGGGCACGCCGGTCATGCATATCGACGGCTTCGTGCGCGGCAAGGGCAAGTTCGTCATCACCGAATATATCGCCACCGACGAGCGTACCGGTCCGCGTTACCCGCTGCTGCTGACCACCGGGCGCATTCTCAGCCAGTACAATGTCGGCGCCCAGACCCGGCGCACCGATAATATCATCTGGCACGAGGAGGACCGGCTCGAGATCCATCCCCACGACGCCGAGCAGCGCGGCGTGCGCGATGGCGACTGGGTGCGGCTTGCAAGCCGCGCCGGGGAAACCACCTTGCGCGCGCTGATCACCGAGCGGGTCGCGCCGGGCGTGGTCTACACCACGTTCCATCATCCGGACACCCAGGCCAACGTCATCACCACCGAATATTCCGACTGGGCCACCAACTGCCCGGAATACAAGGTCACGGCGGTGCAGATTTCACCCTCCAACGGTCCGTCGGAATGGCAAAAGGCCTATGACGAACAGGCCCGCCACTCCCGGCGCATTGCCCCCGTCGTGGAAGCCGCGGAGTAAGGCGATGCACGACCCGGTTCGCACGGTTGATCGTCAGGTCTGGCGCGACGGCGGCCCCAGCCGCGGCAGGCGTGCGATTCCGGAAGAGACCGCGATTGCGCTGACCTATAATGGCGGCACCTATGCCGTGATGATGGCCACCCCGCAGAATCTCCGGGATTTCGCCGTCGGGTTCAGCCTCAGCGAAGGCATCGTGCAATCCCCCGACGATATCCGTTCGCTCGATATCATCGGTCTCGACGACGGCATCGAGCTGCGGATGTGGCTGGCGCCATCGCGGGCGGATCGGCTCAATGAACGGCGGCGGCATATCGCCGGCCCCACGGGTTGCGGAATTTGCGGGATCGAGTCGATTGCCGAGGCGGTGCGCCCGGCGGCCATCGTCGCGCAGGGCCGAGGATTCTCCTCGCAAGAGGTGATGACGGCGATGCAGAGCATTCCGCCATTGCAAACGATCAACGTCGAAACCCGCGCGGTGCATGCCGCGGCGTTCTGGATGCCGGGGCGCGGCACTGTCGCCCTGCGCGAGGACGTCGGCCGCCACAATGCGCTCGACAAGCTGGCCGGCGCGCTGGCGCAGGGCGGGATCTCGACTGATCAGGGCATGGTGTTGCTGACCAGCAGGGTCTCGGTCGAGATGGTGCAGAAGACGGCCGCGATGGGCGCAGCCGTGATGGTCGCGGTTTCCGCGCCGACCGCGCTGGCGGTACGGATGGCGGATGCCGCCGGCATTACGCTTGCGGCCATCGCGCGTGGCGACGGCTTCGAGATCTTCACCCATCCGGGCCGCATTACGTCCGCGGCCGTCACGCAAGGAGCCGTCCATGTCGCCTGACCGGCTGGTCTACATGGCCAATCAAATCGGCAAGTTCTTCCACAGCCAGGGCCACGACAAGGCGGTTCCGGGCATTGCCGAGCACATCCGAAAATTCTGGGATCCGCGGATGCGCACGGCGATCCTCGCCCATCTCGACGCCGGCGGCGCGGGCCTCGATCCGGATGTCCGGGATGCCATCGCGGCGCTGAAGCAGGCCTAGAAGGCCCATCGAAGGTGGCGATCGCGGGGGGCTGCCGGACATCCCGGCGACGTAAACCGATAAACTTCAAGGTAATGCGCTAAGGGAACTTTACGAAATCGCCGTCAATCTGGCGACCTGTTTTGACGATCGCCGAGCCGATCGCCGTCACGTCCAACGACGGGTGGTCATCATGACCGTGCTTGAGTACAGGGCCAAGGTACCGCGCGAACCGCGACGGCAGCTGCGCAAGCAGCCAGCCTGGATGACGGTCGACAACGGCATGACCAAGCGTGAATGCTTCGTGTTGGACGTCTCGCCGGGCGGCGCCAGGATCGCGACCGATGATGCGATGGATGTCAGGGACACCTTCGAACTGGCGCTGGTGCCGGATCATCCGAAGCGCGAGCTCTGCGAAGTCGTCTGGCGTCGCGGCAAGACCTACGGCATCAAATTCCTGCCCTGATATCGCCAGGCGTCCGCATCGGTGAAACCGGTTTGCGCGGGCTAACGCCGGATGAATTTTGATTGAATCGGTCTGTTCGCGCATTTCGGCTACCTCGCCCCGCTTGCGGGGAGAGGTCGATCACGAAGTGATCGGGTGAGGGGGACTATCCGCGAGTCCGACTTTGACGAGAGTCCCCCTCACCCCAACCCTCTAAAGAGCGAGCTCTGCTCGTCTCGACCCCGCAGGCGGGGAGAGGGAGCAGCCACGGATCGCCGCCGCACCTCAACCTAAAACCATCCCGGGTTAGCGCTCCGAGGGCGGCGCCAGTCCGGCCTTCACGATCACCGGCGCGGCTTCGGGCGAAGCCAGGAACCGGAGCAGCGCAGCGGCCGCCTCGGGCTGCTGGACCGTACTGGCGAGCGCGCCGGCGAACGTGAACATCGGCTGGAGCTCGGCCGGAATCGCACCGACGAAGCTGATGCCGGGGACATGGATCAGTTCGCTGACCTGCTGGAAGCCGATTTCCGCCTCGCCGCGCGCGACCACCGCGGCCACCGGCTCGCCGGACGGAGGTCCCCTCACCTTTCGGCTCTTGCCCGCGATCTCTCCGGCGACGCCGAGCCGGGCGAACAATTTGGTCGACAGATAGGTGCCGCTACCGCTGTCAGAGTAGGCGATCGACTTTGCCGCCAGCAGCGTGTCCCGGAAGGCCTCGACGCTCCCGATATCGGGTTTTGCGGCGCCTTCGCGCACCACCATGCCGATCAGTGAGCGGGCGAGCTCGGTCTTGCTGTCGAGGCGCACCAGTCCCCGCTTGCCGAGTTCGTCGGCGGCCCCGCCATCCAGGATCACGACATCGGCGACCTCGCCTCGCGCCAGCCGCGCCGGAATGGCCTCCGGAGAGTCACCCATCGATGGACCGCGCGTGGTGACCAGATGGTCGCCGCTCGCACGCTCGAAAGCCGGACCCAGTTCGGAATAGACTCCATAAAAGCCGGACGAGATCATCACCTGCACATCGGCGGCGGCAGCGGCCCTCACCGCCAACAGCGCGGCCACGCCGATCACGGATAATCGTCGAACAAGCGGCCACGGTTTCATAAGGGCATCTCCTCAGGCTGGTCGTTGTCGGAGCATTGAAATGAGTATGGCGCGGCGCGACTGGGGCGGCAAGATCACCGTTCATCGTCATTGCCTGCGACAAACGCAAAGCGTTTGCGCAAGGGAGCCTGGGCGACGAAGCAATCCAGCTTGCCCCTGACACTGGATTGCTTCGCTTGCGCTCGCAATGTCGGAGAAGAGCGCGATAGGACGGGCATCCTAGCGTGCAGGGCATAATAGGGTGGGCTATTCTTACTGGGTCACTCGACTAAACCCTCATGGTGAGGAGGCGCGCAAGCGCCGTCTCGAGCCATGAGGCCCCCGCATGTATTTCCCGGGCCACATCCATCGAGACGCTTGCTGCGCAAGCTCCTCAGGATGAGGTGAAAAGCCGGTTATGACGCAGTAAGACCAAGGCGCGCTTCGCGCCGTGCCCACCACTTGAATTCGATTTATCATGGTGGGCACGCTTCGCTTTGCCCACCCTACGATCAGAGACAACCGCCGCGCCTGCTGGTTGCCGATCGCTCATCAGCGCGGCCATGCAACATCGGTCGAGTGGTATTCGATTGAGCCCATCGACATGGTGGCCGGGCAAACCGTAATATCCGAATCCACCATCCCTTCGAACATGTCCAATGCATTGCGCTGCCGGATGTGGCCCTCCCACAGCGCAGCCAACGGTTCCTTGATGAGCGATACGAGAACTGCCCCCGTCACCGCGTCATCCACCCAGCGGTCTTTTGCGGCGATGCGCCACCCGGGCTTCCGGGCCCAGTTCATCACCTATGTGCTCGCCATGATGGCGGACAATATCGAGCACGTCATCAGCTACTGGATGGTGTTCCAGAAATTTCACTCGCCGGCCCTGGCGGGTTTCGCCATCGTGTCGCACTGGCTGCCGTTCCTGCTGTTCTCGGTCGCCGCCGGCGCGCTCGCCGACCGCTTCGACCCGCGCCGGATCATCCAGATCGGCATGACCCTGTTCATCATCGCCTCCCTGAGCTGGAGCTATTTCTTCGTCACCGACACCCTGCAGATGTGGCAGGCCATGGTGATCCTGGTGATTCATGGCTGCGCCGGGGTGCTGTGGCAGACGCCGAACCAGATGCTGCTCTACGATATCGTCGGCCCGCAGGATCTGGAGAGCGCGGTGCGGCTCAACGCGATGGCGCGTTATCTCGGCATCCTGATTGGCCCTGCCGTCGGCGGCGTCATCCTGATCGCGCTCGGGCCGGCGCCCGGCATCATGCTCAACACGGTGTTCTATCTGCCGCTGGTGCTGTGGCTCGTCAACGCGCCCTATGGTCCGCGCTACCGCACCGGCATCCCCGCCCCGCGCCGCGCCGTCCGCGGCTTTGGCGACATCGTGCAGACGGTGCAGGACATCAAGCCTCATGCCGTCATCGTCTCGATGACACTGCTGGCCGGTGCGGCGTCGTTCTTTGTCGGCAATGCCTATAGTTCGCAAATGCCGGGGCTCGCGACCGATCTCGGCCATGGCGATCCCGGCGTGTCCTACAGCATGCTGCTGGCCGCCGATGCCGCCGGCGCGTTTCTGGGGGGTATCGTGCTCGAAAGCCGGGGGTTGCTGCCGCCGCGGCCGCGCACCGCGATCGTGCTCGCGATGCTGTGGTGCGGAGCGCTGGCGAGCTTCTCGCAGGCGACAAGCTATCCGCTCGCGCTCGGCTTCCTGTTTGCCGCGGGATTTTTGGAACTATCCTTCAACGCCATGGCGCAGAGCCTGGTCCAGATCAATGCGCCGCCCGACAAGCGCGGACGCGTCATCGGCCTGTTCAACATGGCGAGCCTCGGCTTGCGCGCCTTCAGCGGCGTTTCCGTTGGCCTGCTCGGCAGCCTGATCGGCGTGCACTGGTCGCTGGCGCTGTCGGCGCTCGCCACTTTGGCGATCGCCGCTGGACTGCTGGCGCTGCCGTGAAGACGTACCCCTAGTTCGGTTTGGTCGGGCGCCGAAGCTCCTGAATAAGGCCTGCCAGGCCCCGGTCATCCGGCATGACGACAGCCAGCCGTTCGGCATAAGCGAGCGCGGAACCGGTATCCCCGGCCGCGCGATTGAAGGCAACCAGCGCTGACAGGATATCGCGGTCGTTCGGATGAAGCGCCAGGCTCTCCTTCAATACCGCCATGGCTTTATCGCCCTGACCGCCGGAGTTCAGCGCAACAGCGTAGACGTAGGCATATCGGGCCCCATCCGGCGCGAGCTCGGTCGCGCGCCGAAACTCGGCGAGTGCCGCTTCCGGCTTCTTGAGCCTGGTGAGCGTCAGGCCGAGCGCGTGATACGCCGCGGCGTCGCGGGGCGAAACGGCGGTCGCGGCGCGAAGCACGGCTTCCCCGTCGCTGTCCCGGCCGAGCTGCCGATAGAGGTCAGCCAGGTTGATGGTTGCCGCGACGTATCGCGGGCTGAGTTGGAGCGCAGCCTTGTATTCGGTCTCGGCGCCGACTGGCTGTCCGCGCCGGGCAAGAAAATTCCCCAATGTCGTGCGGGCTTCCGGCCGGTCGGCGTTGAAGCGTTGCGCGGCCACAAACTCGGTCGCCGCGCGCTCAAATCGTTCCCGGTCGGCTGGAGGCTGGCTTGCAGTCGGAACGGCTGCGAGCAGCGAAGCCGCCCTGATCCGAACGCCCCGCACCGGATCGGACAGCAGTGCAGACACCCAGGGCCAGATCTGACCGGCGGGTACATTTTCCAGCATGTCGAGCCCGCCGATCCGGACCATTGGATCGGCGTCGGCGAGCGCGGTTCGCGCCAGGCCGATGTTCGCGGGTGAAACACGAGACCCAAGCTCGTCAAGCGCGCTCGCGCGCGCAACGGCTGGCGCGTTGGGATCCGCTGCGAGGGCCGCAAGGAGCGCGGCGGCATCCGCCTGGTCCGTACGCGAAGCATGGAAAGCCGCCCCGTAGGTCTGAAAGCCCTTGCGGTCCGGGCCGAACCAGCCTTCGACGGCCGCGGCGGCCCATTGCGGTGCCTTGTCGCCATGGCAATCGTTGCACGCATTCGGGGTGCCGAGCGTGACGGAAAGATCGGGCCTCGGGATGCGAAAGCTGTGATCATGGCGCGGATCGACGACCATGTAGGTGCGCGCCGGCATATGGCATGAAATGCAGGTTGGCGGCGGGTCGACGCCACCGTGATGGCGATGCCTGACATCGGCGTACTTCTCGGACGCGTGGCATTGCAGGCAGACCCCCTCACCCGAGACCCGAAGCTTCGAGCTGTGAGGCTCGTGGCAATCGCTGCAGGTGACACCGGCGGCGAACATCTTGCTCTGCTTGAACGGCGTATAATTATAAGGCTCTTCCACGTCGCGGATCGATCCGTCGACCTGATAGGTGCTGCGCGCCAGCGGTTCGACTACATGGGTTTGCGACAGCCACCGGCCGGGAATCCAGTCTTCGTGGAACCCGGCGCGGCGCGCGTGGCACAATCCGCAGGTTTCGACTTCCTTGCGAAGCGTGACGGGCCCGGCGCTGCGCCGCGCCGTCCCGGTCTGCGGATCAATCGGCCAGGTCACATCGGAGCGCTCGTCGAAGCGAACGAGCAATCCCTTGTTCAAATCCTCGCGCTTGCCAAATGGCCACCAGCTCTTCTGGTCGCGCGCCCAGGCAGCGTGAGACGAACCTTGTCCATGGCACGCCTCGCAACCCACGCTGATCTCCGCCCAGCCGGTGGCGAAATGATCGGTGCTGGCGTCGTAGTTCTTGCGCAGGCCGGTCGAGTGGCACTCCGCGCACATGAAATTCCAGTTCTGGTTCAGCCTGGTCCAGTGCAGGATATCGTCGTGTTTGATCTCCTCGTCAGGATAGATGTGGAACCAGCGCTGTCCGCCTTTTTCCTTCGGCCTGCTATCCCAGGCGATCGACAGTGTCTGAATACGACCGTCGGGGAATTCCACCAAATATTGCTGCAGCGGATCAATACCGAAAGTGTATTTCACCTCGAACACGGCAAGCTTGCCGTCCGCACCGTCTGTTTCAACGAGAAATTTTCCGTCCTTGCGGAAGAAGCGGGAATGCACGCCGTAATAATCGAAGCCTGCGTCGTTGAAGTCGCCGAGCACGGTCTTGTCGGTCGCGTGCTGCATCGCTGCCTTGTGCTGCGAGGCCTCCCACAATTTTGCTTCGGTCTGGTGGCAGCCTGCACATGTCTGGCTGCCGACGAAACTTGCCGTCGGCGCAATCCCGTTACCACTGCGCAGATGTAAGCCAAAGCCGGCGGCGGCGATGACCAGCACGGCCGCCACCGCCGAAATCCAAATCAGACGTCCCGAGAGGACAGTGGTTCTGGATATGTCAGAAGTCGTTTCTTGCGACAGTTCGGCCTGCGTCGGCTCTCCGGCAGATTTTTTCCGCGATCCAACTATCTTGCCGGATTTGCGTCGCTTGCGTGCCAACGGCCTAGTCCCTCAGTGCCGGGATCGCAAAAAAGCGATCGAACAATCCTCCACCAGGACCGCTATCATCATCGGCCGGCGTGCCCTCAAGTCAAGTGGGCCGCGCGTGGATCGGGGAGCGGATTCGTCAATTCGGGCAGCCGGAATATCCGGGCATTCCGTAGAAATCTAATAGGTCACGTTCAGCCTGACCTGCGTCTTTATATTATAGATCGGATAGTCCTTGATGATGGGGACGCCGAGCTCGAACGAGAGCGCGGCATTGTCCGACAGTTTGCGTCCGATTCTGGCGTCGAACGGCAGGAACAGCCGGCCGGTCTGGCCGGTGATCGGGTCTCCCAGATTTATCCGGATATCTGCGTTCGGATAGAAGGTAAGGAACCATCGGTCCGAAAGCCCCAGGTTGAATGTCGGCGCAAATTGCAGGTTGCTGATATTTCTCCTGGTCGGATCACCGGCAACGCTCGCGTCGTATCGAACGATCGGCTCGAAATAGCTGGATGAATTGATCTCCCACAACGCGTAGCGCACGCCGACAATGGGCATCATCTGCCATTTTCCCGAGCCGAACGTGTCTCCACCCGTGGGCGCGATCAGGCGGGCGCCAAAGCCGACCGCCCAACGCTGGCTCAAATTATGGATGATGGCAGCCTGAACATCAGCATCACCGACGCCATGCAGGTAATCGCCATCGGGATTGCTGGAAGAGAAGGGATTCTTGGCAAGTAGAGGCAAATCTGAGCGCAGCGCCAGGACCCACATCGGCGCGAGAGCCACTGCGTGGTCATAACGCAGATTGAGCGTCTCGGTCGTGACGTTGGCAGTAGATCCGCTCGTGGGTCCGCTTCCTGGAGCCGTCTTGTAATAGGTCATGATCTGAAACAGATTCGACGGAGGCCTGAAGAAGTCCAGGCCCGCATTGCTTTCATCACGGGAGGACGCGTCTTGTGAGGCGGCAACCGTCGGCCGCAGGATCATCGCAACGAGGAGGCAAACGCTAAAAAGTACAAGGGCGACCGTGACGCCAGCATCGCGTCTTTTCCGTCCGGGAAAAATTCCCGCTCGCATTGGCGACGCTCCGTATCGACCGCATTCAGCCGCAATATGGCCGCAAGAAAGAACACCAACGGTCCCTCTCACGAAACCGCCCAAGAACCGACCGGATAGATGTCCGACGGTCAAGGCCAAGCAGACCGCATCATAGATACGCGGCGTATGCCTTCACCCAAAGAAGAATCGTAGCCAAAAGTCCGATCGGGCCCGCTTTGTCGGAGATGACCGTCGCCGTTCCCACCATGCCGAGCCGGAGCATATCAGGGTCGATGCCCTTTGGGATTTCGATTTTCGCCGGAAAGGTCGAACTGGTCCCGACCGTCTCCGCTCGGGCCAGCGTGCCGGAAACCGCGACCTGACCCTGGCCGACGCCTCGATAGACATCCGAAATTGCGGAATAAAAGACTTTACCGGGCCGGTTTGCGAACACGAGCTTCACCGGCGCGCTGCGCTTGATATTCTTGAATCCGTTTTGGTCGAACACGCCGACGATGGACATGTCGTCGGCGAGAATAAACGACATCGCCCCCCGAAACGGCACCGCCCGGGCTCCGACCGCGAGTGTCATGATGCTGACATAGCCGTCGTCCGCTGCTTTCACGGTCGTCTGATCGAGCTCCCATTGCGCGTTTTCGAGTTGTGCGTTGAGTTGGGCGACGGTGGTATTCTCACCGCCGATTTCCGATCCGAGGGCCAACCGCGCATTGATCTCCCTGGCGTTGGCGGCCTGGACCTGCGCGGTGAGCCCATCGACTTTTGCAACCGCATCCTGAAGCGCGAACTGGTTCGTCGCGCCGGTCTTCGCAAGTCTTTCAACGTCATCACGCCGCTTTTCCGCATAGTCCAGCTGAGAGCCCACACCTTTGACATCCGCGACCACGAGATCGACCTGGGACTTGAGTTGCTCCACCTTCTGCCGCGCCTCCGCGACGGCCGCGCGAAGCTGTTTTACCTTGGCGTCGTAAGGGGCGGGATCAATCTGGAACAGGACCGTTCCGGCCTTGACAAGCTCATTGGGCTCGACCGGTATCGACGTGACGGTGCCGGCGACGTTTGGCGTCACCTCGACGACACGTCCGACAACCGCGATCCGGCCGGAAGGCGTCAGCGTGTTGAGAAGAGCAATGAATACCGCGAGGATGACGCAGCCGAGCAGCGCCGTGACAATCCGCCACGGCCAGTTCCACGGCAGCAGCTTGAACCGGAAGAACACCAGCCAGGCGATGCCGATGTAGAGAATTGCGATGATCAGCATGGTCGGTCTCCGCGCGTCTCAACGCGCTGCTAACTTCAGCGCGGTATCGCGCTGGTGATGACGACTAGGCCCGGGTTATATCTCTGACTCCCCGGTCCGATCGTTCCTGCGGCCGACCACAGAGCATGGCCGGCCGCAGATCATTTGCATCGACGGCGCCTAATCCTTTGCTGACGACTCCCCCAGCTTCTGCATCACTTCATCCATGTTGAAGCTGGCCGCCTTCTGACGCTGCGGAAAATCCTTGAACGTCGTCAGGAACTGACCGACATAGGCCTGTGCCGGGACCAGCTGAAAGGCGTGGTCAAGCAGCCAGTCGTAGTAGGTGTTCGAGGTGATGTCCGCGCGCTCGTAGGGGTCGGTTCGGAGGTTGAAAATCTTCGGAATCCGCAAGTTAGTGAACGGCTCCGACCAGATACGCAACGTTCCCGTAGCACGCTGTTCCATGAACACGAGCTTCCAGTTGTCATAACGAAGGCCCGTCAATTGCTGGTCGTCGTTGATGTAGAGGAAGGATTCACGCGGGCTCTTCGGAGCCTGACCGGTGAGGTAAGGCACGAGGTTGTCGCCGTCGAGATGGACCTTGTAGGTCATGTCGCCGGCCTTGTAGCCGGTGAGCAGTTTGCTTTTGACATCGGTATCGCCGGCGACCGCCAGCAGCGTCGGCAGCATGTCGAGATGGGCGACGATGTCGTTGGAGACCTGGCCCGGCTTGATCTTGCCCGGCCAGCGGAACATCGCCGGTACCCGGTAGGCGCCTTCCCAGTTCGAGTTCTTTTCGTTGCGGAACGGCGTCATCGCGCCATCCGGCCATGAGTTCATATGCGGACCGTTGTCGGTCGAGTACATGACGAAGGTGTTGTTGGCGATGCCCTCGTCGTCGATCGCCTTGAGCACCGTGCCGACGTTCTTGTCGTGGTCGATCATGGCGTCGTGATACGGGCTCTGCCAACGCCCGGATTGGCCGATGCTTTCAGGCTTGGTGTGGGTGCGGAAGTGCATGTGTGTGAAGTTCACCCAGACGAACGCCGGCTTTCCGGCCTTGTTCATCCGCTTGATGTAGTCGGCTGCACGGTTGGCGATGTCGTCGTCGATTCCGACCATCCGCGCTTTCGTTAGCGGGCCGGTGTCGGTGCAGACCTGCTTGCCGACCCGTCCGAAGCGTGGATCGACCGTCGGATCGTCCTTGTCCGACGCTTTGCAGTCCATCACGCCGCGCGGTCCGAACTTGGCACGAAACTCGGGGCTCTTTGGATAGTCGGGCAGCTCCGGCTCTTCCTCGGCGTTGAGGTGATAGAGATTGCCGTAGAACTCGTCGAAGCCGTGCACGGTCGGCAGAAATTCGTTACGGTCGCCAAGATGGTTCTTGCCGAATTGGCCGGTCGCGTAGCCGAGCGGCTTGAGCAGTTCGGCAATCGTCGGATCTTCCTTCTGCAACCCGAGCGTGGCGCCGGGCAGACCGACCTTGGTCATGCCGGTGCGCAAGCCCGACTGCCCGGTGATGAAGGAAGCACGGCCGGCGGTGCAGCTCTGCTCCGCATAATAGTCGGTGAACATCGTGCCTTCATTGGCAATGCGGTCGATGTTCGGTGTCTGATACCCCATCATCCCGCGCGAATAGGCGCTGACATTGGATTGGCCGATGTCGTCACCCCAGATGATGACGATATTCGGCTTTCGCGGCTGCTGCGCTTGCACAGTCGCAGGCGCCAATAGCGGCGCCGCGAGCGTGATCGCGACCAACGCGTGCTTCCATCTTGCCATGCAGCGTTTCCTTCTCTGTTTGTGCCGCGTCCCCGCGGCCAGGGCTCAAAAAGGCCGTTGCGATACCTGGGGGGACGGCGAGCCAGGCTGATGAAACCAAGTGATCTTGAGCAATTGTCGGTTTTTTGTTGGTCAGGTCGGCACAGGCCGGCCGGCTAATGGGCCAAGCTAGAGTTGGGCGGATTAGCCGGCCTTGATTTGGCTCAAGTCGGAAGACCGGAACGCAGAATAGCCGTTGAGTGTGGCTGGACGCCTTTTTGTGTCGGCAAACCTCTGCGAGGCCGTTTGAACATGGGCATAAAGCAGAACGCCAAATTCGGTATGCAGAGAACGGCGCTCAAGGCCGTTCTCATCATTTTCGCCCTCGTTGCGCTGGGGTTCACCACCGTCGTTTCGCAAGCTGCCGATCCCCTGCCGTCGTGGAACGACGGCCCGGCGAAGCAATCCATCATCGCCTTTGTCGAGAAGGTCACCAAACCCGGCTCGCCGGACTTCGTGCCGGTGCCCGAACGCATCGCGACCTTCGACAATGACGGCACGCTGTGGTGCGAACAGCCGATGCCGGTGCAATTGTATTTCGCGCTCGACCGCGTCAAGGCGCTGGCGCCGCAGCACCCGGAATGGAAAACCCGGGAGCCGTTCGCCTCCCTCCTGAAGGGCGATTTTCAAAAGGCAATGGCCGGCGGCGACCACGCCCTGCTCGAAATCGTCATGGCCACCCATGCGGGCATGACCACGGCGGAATTCGAGCAGATCGTAAAAAACTGGATCGCCACCGCGAAGCATCCGAAAACCGGCCAGCTCTATACCGACATGGTCTATCAGCCCATGCTCGAAGTGCTGTCCTACCTCCGCGCCAACGGCTTCAAGAACTACATCGTTTCCGGCGGCGGCATCGAGTTCATGCGGCCGTGGGCGGCGCGCGTTTACGGCATCCCGCCCGAACAGGTTGTCGGCAGCAGCATCAAGACGAAGTTCGACATGCGCGACGGAAAACCCATTCTCGTGCGCTTGCCGGAATTCAACTTCAATGATGACCAAGGCGGCAAGCCCGTGGGCATCAACCAGCACATCGGCCGTCGTCCGATCGCCGCGTTCGGCAACTCCCGTGGCGACAAGGAAATGCTGGAATACACGCAAGCCGGTGGCGGCGCGCGGTTCGAACTGCTGGTGCTGCACGACGATGCGGCCCGCGAATACGCCTACGGTCCGGCGCTGGGATTGCCCGAACCGAAACTAGGGGCGTTCCCGCAGGCCCTTTACGATCAAGCGAAGCAGGCAGGCTGGACCGTCGTCAGCATGAAGAACGATTGGGGCCTGGTGTTTCCGTTCGAACCGGGAACGGTCACGGCCATCGACATCCTGCTCGAGCCGGACGCCACCATGCTCCGCCATGCGGAAGCCGTGAACGCGAGCCACCTGAAGATATTTCCGCAAGGCTTTGCGCTGGATGCGGCGCACCGCCCTCACATTACGCTAATCCAGCGTTTCGTCCGCACGGCGGACCTCGACAAGGTCTATGCCGCCGCCGGCAAGGTTCTTGCCCGCGCCAATGTGACCGGGATAAAGCTCGAAGCCTTCAAATACTACTACGTCCCATCCAACGATCTGGGCCTCTCTGGGATTGTCGCGAGGCCGACAGCTGAACTGCTCAAGCTGCAAGATGACTTGGTCGCCGCGGTAGCCCCCTTCACGGTGACGAGCGGAACTTCGGCCGCCTTCGTCACGACTTCAGATGATCGCGTCATCGACCCCTTCCTGATCGACTATGTTTCGACGTTTGTTCCGAAAAACACGGCCGAACGCTTTAGTCCGCATGTCTCCACCGGCCTCGCACCTCGAACCTACCTCGACAAGCTGCTCACCGAACCGTTCGAGCCCTTCACCTTTTCGCCGGCGGGCGCGGCGGTTTATCAACTTGGCCAATTCGGCACGGCGGCAAAGAAACTCAGGGAATTTGACCTGAGGCCCTGAGACCGGTTCAAAAGTAAGGTCCGCTCAGGGTCAAAAACGGAAGTGCCCCGCTTCCACGGCTTGTCCGAAATACCCCCGAGAGCAGACATCGGTAAGCTACCCGCCAAGGGCCACTTTGCGCCAGAAGCAGCCCTTCAACAACTTACAAGCTTTCTGCCGTATTCATAAGTCAAAAACTCGTTGCGACATAAGGAGGGCGATCCATGAACGCTTCGCGCCAGCATGTTGCTGGGCAAACTGTCACCGTCGCAACGGCGGTTGCGGCGTCCCATCCAAGATCTCGATCTGTTGGTTCATTTATTTCGTAACCATGTGCCGGGTCGGCGTCACCGTGTTAACGGGTGCAGGTTCGGAGATCGAGAACGTCAGCCAGGTATTCCAGCCGGACGGTCGGTTTGCGGCGTCGAATTCGCCATATCCCTTCAGGCCCAGAAACGCCTGACTGCTCCCGATCGGGAAAATATATCCGATCTGCGGCCCGACGCCGAGAACGCGCGAGCGGAAGCCGCCGAGAACGGCCGGCTGACCGAAATCGTCGGTGACCTGCTGATAGGCATAGCCGACGACGCCGACAATGACCTGCTTCGACAGAAACTGCGACACGCCCCAGTCGAAATGGAAATCGACGCCGCTCTGATATTGGGTATCGGGATTCTTGAAATTGTAGGTGAAGCCGCCGACGCCCGACAATTCCATGCCTGATGCGGGATTAAGATAGGTGTAGCCGCCACCGACGTCGAGGGCGCCGTGACCGATGCCGATATTGGCCAGCCGGTTCGGATTGTAGTCGCCGACGGGAATGTCTCCGGCGGCGTAGACCATGTAGTTGTTGACGCCGCTGTTCCACTTCAGCTTCAGCGTCGGATAGAGATCGCCATAGGAAGTGAGCGCGTCTTCAAGAAATCCCGTGCGCGTCGTCACGATCGGCCCCCCGGCCGCCGTCAGCGTGCCGGCGAGGCTCGCGGAGTTTCTGCCATAGATGCCGGCCAGGGTCGCGGACAACTGGCCGCCGAGCACCGGCGTCGCGAAGGTGTAGGTCGGCGCGACTACCATCAGATCGGCCTGGCCGCTCAAGGCCAGATTCAGATTGATATTGACGGTCGGGGAAAATCGTCCGACCTGGAATTCCCGCGACGCAGCCGCCGCCCCCGACGCATTCACCGAGGTGTGGTAGTAGATCGCGGCCACTGACCAACCTGGTGTGCCGGGAGTTGCGGCGAGGCTGCCGTATAATCCCGGAAGCCAGAACGAAACACCGCTTTCATCCGCGCGGGAGACTTCCACTGAGCAAACAAGCGCCGCGCCCGCTGCCATCAGGCCAATCCAGCGAAATCTCGATTCATTTCGTACCATTGCAGACCTCCATGCAGAATTGCGGTATTCGCGCCAGCTGTGATCGGAAGTTTGCGACAGAACGGCGGACCTGCGCACTCTCTCGCGCAGAACCATTCGCCAGGCAGTCGACCCTCTTCAAACAGTAGCTCACATACGGCGTGTGAAGACCGTGGCGGATGGGTCACAACAGCAAAAATTTCGTTAAAAATCCGTACCGCTGCTGCTACGCAGCATTGGAAAACGGCACCCCACCCGCTCGTTGCATCGTCGGACTGCGCGAGTTCGAACTCGTCAGCACGACAACTTCGTCGATGGAATTTCACTCCATGCATTTGCGGACGAACTGGATCCTTTCGAGAATCCCGAGCCCCAGCGCTTCAGCCTGCTTGCGGCAGCCCCCGCGCTTGTCCAGCCGCAGCTCGACTTTCTGAAGCAGACCCAGACCGATATCGGCGGAAACCTGCGGCGTGGCGGCCGCAGCCGCGCCGGCATCGCCTGTCGGTCCGTCACCGGCGGCCCGCGCCGCATCCTCGAGACCCTTGAGATCCGCGGGACTCAATTTCGGGCGGTCGATATTCAGCGTGATCTTGTTGAGCTTGCCGGTGAAGGTGAACGGCGTGCTGTAGTCGTCGTCGTCCACCGGCGTGCCGGTGTCCGACCCGATGTCGAGCGATTCATCCCACTGCAGGATGAAGGGAAGCGTATGCTCCATTTTCTCGGTCGCCACCGTGTTGCCGTCAACCTTAAGCGTACCGGTGCCGCCCTGCCCGATTCCGCTATAATTGCCGAACATCATGGTAGCTGCGCCGAGACCGTCATATTTGAAGTCGAACTCGATCTGGTGCTTGCCGGGTGTCAGCTCCGGCCCCTCCCAGCGTACACGCTTGAGGTCGACCAAGTTCCAGAGGAACACCGGCTTGTTCTTCCGAACGTAAAAGCCGTAACCGCCGAACCTCCCGCCTTGCGTAATCAACATTCCCTCGGCGCCGCCTTGTGGTATCTCGACGTCGACCTTGAAATTGTAGGAGGTGTTGAGCAGGCTCGGCGCATCGCCGTTCGGCGTGCCGGTCATTGGCCGGATCCAGGTGAAGGAAGTGCGGCCGGCGCTGAGGCTCGGTCGCGGTGTTACCAAGCGCCCGGCTACCGATGAATCCAGTGGCAAAACCTGATATTTCTGCGCTTCCTTCCAGAACAGGTCCTGCATCTCCTTCAGCTTCGCCGGATATTTCGCCGCGACATCTTCGTACTGCGTCCAGTCGTTCTTGAGGTCATAAAGCTCCCAGGGGTACTCCAGCGGGCTCGGCAGTTTGGCAACCGTCACCCATGGCGGCCGTAGCACCTTGGAGCTGGCGATCCAGCCGTCGTGATAAATCGCGCGATCGGCGAACATTTCGAAATATTGCGTCGTATGCCTCGTGGGCGCGTTCGCGTTCTTCTTGTCGAAAGTGTACATCATGCTGACACCCTCGATCGGGCTCTGCTTGATGCCATCCACCATGGTCGGCTGCTTGATATGGGCCGCCTCGAGAATCGTCGGCACCACATCGATGACATGGTGGAACTGGGTGCGAACGCCGCCCTTGTCCGTGATCACCTTCGGCCAGGAGATCGCCATGCCCTGCCGGGTGCCGCCGAAATGCGAAACGATCTGCTTGGTCCAGGAGAACGGCGTGTCGAACGCCCAGGCCCAGCCGATCGACATGTGGCCGTAGGTGCGGTCGGTGCCCCAGACGTCGTAGAAATATTTGAGCTGCTCCTCGACCGAAGGGTTGGCCTGATTGAACATCGCCACTTCGTTCGGCGTGCCGTTCGGCTGGCCCTCGGCGCTGGTGCCGTTGTCGCCGGTGATATAGATGACGATCGTGTTGTCGAGCTTGCCGAGGTCGTCGATCGCCTGGATCACGCGGCCGATCTCATTGTCGGCGTAGGCGACGAAAGCACCGAAGACATCGGCTTGCCGAATGAACAGCTTCCTTTCGTCGGCATTGAGCTGGTCCCATTCCTTGATCAGGTCCTTCGGCCACGGCGTCAGCTTGGCGTCCTGCGGAATGACGCCGAGCTTCTTCTGGTTGGCGTAGATTGTGTCGCGCAGCTTGTTCCAGCCGTCGTCGAACAGATGCATGTCGCTGATCTTCTTGATCCACTCCGGCGTCGGGTGGTGCGGGGCGTGGGTGGCGCCCGGCGCGAACTTGATCAGGAAGGGTTGATCGGGCGACAGGGCATTGATGCGATTAACATAGTCGATCGCCTCGTCGGCCATCGCCGTCATCAGGTTCCAGCCGGGCTTTCCGACATAGGGATAGATCGGCGTAGTGTTCTGGACCAGGTTGCCCGGCTCCCACTGGTTGGTGTCGCCGCCCATGAAGCCGTAGAAATATTCAAAGCCCATGCCGGTAGGCCATTGATCGAACGGCCCGGCCTGGCTGGCCTGATATTCCGGCGTGTTGTGGTTCTTGCCGAACCAGGCGGTGTGGTAACCATTGTCCTGCAGGATCCGGCCGATGGTGGCCTTGTCCTTGGTGATGACGCTGTCATAGCCGGGATAGCCGGTGGCCTGCTCGGCGATGACGCCGTAGCCGACCGAGTGATGATTGCGCCCCGTGATCAGCGCCGCGCGGGTCGGCGAACACAATGCTGTCGAATGGAAATTGGTGTAGCGCAGCCCCTCGTTTGCGATGCGATCGAGCGCAGGCGTCGGAATCACGCCACCGAACGTCGAGGGCACGCCATAGCCGGCATCGTCGGTGATGATCAAAAGCACGTTCGGCGCGCCTTTGGGCGGGACGATGCGCGCCGGCCAGTAAGGCTTCGACTTGGTCGCCTCGCGCTCGATCTTGCCACCGAATTTTTCCGGCGGCGCCGGAAGCTGGTCGCCCGGAATCGTCGTCGTCGCGCTGGGTGAGCCCGGCACGCCGTTGATTTGTTGCGCGCTCGATGCTGTGGACAACAGAAAGGTCAGTGTCAGTGTCGCAACGCTCAATCGACAACTACCCATGACGAATTTTTCCATTTTTGAAAGCACCCATCACTGAGCGCGCCACAAGGTTTCGTAGACTGGATGACCCTCGACGTGACGCCTTGATTTGGATCAAAAAGTTTTTCGACGCCTTCGCGAGACCGGCATGTCCTCTGCGGGGTCACAAGTGTACATCTTCGCTTAGCTGCCGGATGTCTGCTTTACCCCCGCGAACGGAGATCGCCAGTCAGATCCGCCATGTCCGAAAGGCGCCCAGATGAGGGCGGGCAGGTCGGCTGATTTTGCATGACGGGCAGTTTGTCGATCCGTCTGTCCAGCCCTCTTTGCAAAAAACTCTGCTTCGCCGACGACCCTGATCAAATCTATATCCTTCGCTGACCCGCCCCGGAAACTCTCCAAATTTCTGATTTTCCGAATTATCGCTTGACCACCTGGTAGAAACAGCAGTAGAAACGAATCATCCTGTCCCGCAGAGGGGCGTTGGCCATCGTCACGAACGTTGGGGCGGGATGCGGTGGACGCAGGTGGCGCTTCTGACGAGGGCGCTTGGCTTGCGGACGGCGAAGTCGTGTGGTCCTGACGCCTCGGTGCCGGCGTCAAACTGGCGGA
>NZ_SSNA01000160.1 GCF_004799445.1 Bradyrhizobium sp. | reverse complement strand
CCATCGAACAGCGCTGACAAACCAAGAACCGCGTAGTTGATTGCAGCATTCCGGATCGGCTCGGGATATAGGACATGTGCGACGCCTTCATAGAAGGACACCCCGGCCCCGAGTGCAAAAACCATCACGGCGACGACGAAACTCCAGAAATATATTTCACGGCCGTACCCCAGCGGGTGATCGTGATCTGGCGACCTTTCCGCGCGGTGTAGACCGTAAAGAAGCAAAAGCGAGTTTCCAGTGTCGACAACGGAGTGGACACCTTCACTCAACATGGCGGAACTGCCCGTCCATCGGGCCGCACCGAACTTTGTTGCGGCAACCAGAAGATTTCCAACCATTGCCGCGTAAATCACTTTTCGAGAAGAAAGCGATGCCATTCGGCGAGTAGCCATGAATCATCCTCTGGCGAGCGCACGCTGTTTGGAAAATAGTCGATCGGGACACTTCCTCGATTCACCGCCATGCATTCAAATACTCGACTTGGAGGCGCAACTGCAAACGAAAAAGGCTGCGCTTTATACTGCGCGCATGGCGAGCAAGAGAGCGAGCAACTTTCGACCGATGTTCGGGGCGGACTCCCGAAGGGATGGTGAAATTCACATTTTCTCAATCACAGCTTCAGCCGTCGGCGAATATGATCAGCTTAGGATCGCCGGTCATGACTCAGCGTTCGCTGACAAGCGGCGGTGCACTCGTTTAAGCGCTGCGTCCCACTCGTGCTCAGTCGCGTGATCCTCTGCCCCTAGGGCCTCGATCTCAGCCGCCCACTGCTTTGCCAGCCATGCAGATCGCGCCGCACGCACGTCGAGTTCGAGCGGGGGCGTATAGCCGCGCGGCCATGGCGGCCCCTTGTGCTCGATCCCGTACTTGACCCAATGCTGCACCCGCTGCCGGGAGGTTCCCGCAAGGCGCGCGACTTCAGACACCGTCGCTCTGCCGGTCGTCAGCAGTGCCATTGCCGCAATCTTCTTCTTGCTGGGCCTCATGGTGGTGCCGTCCTCCGAGAGCTTTTGACAAGTGACAAGTCGAGCTACTTTTGACAAATGTCAAGTGATGCTTGCAACGACCGCGCCATCGCCGTGAGTCCGACAGCAACGGCCAAGGCTGATGATAAGCGCCACGACGATTGCAGAGCTGGGCGCGAAAATGCATTGCGGTAAATGCGGCGGGAAAGACGTTTTTTGCAAGGTGGCACGGCAGGAGGATACGCCGGGATATGCGAAGAGCTATTGAGTGTTTAGTTAGGCGGGACGCCGCCTTGCTCGGCTCATCATCAGCAACGTCGGAGCATTGACCTTGACGTCATTAACGCTGCGACCGACCAGCCTGTCGAGTTGCTTGGCAGTCAGCTTGCCTTTTGCGAGCAGAGTATCGGCGACACGTTCGATCAAGACACGATGCCGACGGATCAGTGTACGCGTCATGGCGCGCAGCCGGGCTTCGAGCCGATCCCAATCAGCTCCGGTTGTCAGTTCTTCCGACATCAGCGCGATCTGATAACGGTCATCACCGTCGCCGCCCTGTGTCGAGCCAAGGATCACTACTTCGGATTCGGCCCCGGCCATGTACGTTATGATCCGCGCATGCCAAACGGCATTTTCGTGTCGCAACCTGCCGCGTTTCAACCACTCTGCTTCACATTCCAACGGATCAGCGGTGATGCTGTGCCCAGCTCCTCCGACTTCATGGTCCGGCACGATGCTCGCGCCGCCGCACATCAGCGTCAGTACACGCGCGATCACGGCATGACCGGCCTCGTGAACGGCGGTATGGCGCGGATCGTTGAGAGGCTGATCGTCTAAGCTCACGTCGGCTCCTTCGGCCTTTCATGGCATCCGAGGAAATGACGGCCTCAGCTCTCCCCCGGCCTGGCGCCGTTTCTTTTGGATGGGGTTTTCCAGCCGGAAGCGAGCAGACGGAATAGCGCACCCTCGCCCTGATATTTGGCGTCCTTGCGGCATTTTTGCCATCCCACCATTATGGGCCGTCCGCTGCGGTCGCAGACACGCCATTCCCACTCGGTGAAGCTGTGCTCGGTTATCACCACCTCGAACATGGCGAACGCATATCGCCATTGTGGGAACATGTCCTTGCGCCGGATCAAAGCGCATGCCCGAAAAAACCATCGGCCTGCGAGCACGGTTAAAGGCAAAAATAATAAGTGACGAAAAATTTGGGGCAACGATGCACGTCTTGGCCGCACCCGCGAGCGCTTTGCCGTCCTTGCCGACCGCTTTGCTCTCGCATGTTGTCCTTGAAGACCTGCACCGCTTTCGTCACTTGACCAGGATCAAGGCCGGATTTCTGCGGCAGGTGTTGTATTGGCTGCTTGATTATCCGCAAAACTTGCATCGCCGACGACATCCGAAGGAGAAATGCCATGCCGGACAAAAGCGTTATGACCACTCCGCCGAGCGATCTCTTTCAGCCGGTGCGACTTGGTCCCTACCACCTTGCAAACCGCATCGTCATGGCACCGCTTACGCGGAGCCGCGCTGGCGTGGATGGTCTGGCGACGCCCTTGATGGTTGAATATTATGGACAACGCGCTTCTGCAGGCCTGATTATCGCCGAAGGAACGAATATCTCGCCGCAGGGAAGAGGTTATGCCTTTACGCCAGGCATAAATAATGACGCGCAGGTCAAGGCGTGGCGGCCAGTAACCGAGGCTGTCCATTCCCGCGGTGGTCGGATCTTTCCCCAGCTGTGGCATGTCGGACGCGTGTCACATCCTTCGCTGCAACCCGACGGCGCCTTGCCGGTCGCTCCTTCGGCAATTCGGCCGGAAGCCACCTCCTATACCATGGCTGGCTTTGAGCCCTGCGTTACACCACGCGCGCTTGCGACTTCCGAAATCCCCGGGATTATCGAGCAGTATCGCCGCGCCGCGGCGAACGCTCTCGCCGCCGGCTTCGACGGCATCGAAATTCATGCGGCCAACGGCTATCTCATCGAGCAATTCCTGCGCGACAGCACCAACAAGCGAACAGATGCCTATGGTGGGTCACGCGAGAACCGCGCGCGTCTGCTGCTCGAAGTGATAGAGGCCGTGGTGAGCGTCTGCGGCGGCGACCGCGTCGGGATCCGCCTTTCGCCGGTCAGCCCGGTCAACGGTGCGGCCCTCGACAGTGATCCCGCCGGAACCTACGGTTACGTCGTGGAACGATTGAACGCATTCGGTTTGGCCTACATCCACATCATCGAAGGCGCCACGCAAGGGCCGCGCGAGGTCTCAGGCGGTTTCGACCTGCAGATTTTGAGAAGGTCGTTCAACGGACTGTATATCGCAAATAACGGTTATGACCTGGAGCTGGCCCTTGAGGCGCGGCGCCACAACCTCGCAGACCTCGTCGCATTCGGCAGGCTCTACATTTCCAACCCGGATCTCGTCGAGCGCTTGCGCGCTGGCGCACCGCTAAACATTCCCGATCGCGCAACCTTCTTCGGCGGCGGCGCAGCCGGATACACCGATTATCCGTTCATGACGCCGATCAAGAGTGATGCTGCCTAAGGCCGAGCTTTTCCTCCCTGGCAGACGGATCGGGGGCAGCAGGACAGCTGCTATCCCGGTTCGCGATAGCATCACAAGGATTGAACAATGCCAAATGTCACGCTCGAAACGACGACCATTCCCGGCACTAACCTCACTCCCTCGCGCATCGCGCTTGGAACATGGGCGATCGGCGGATGGATGTGGGGCGGAAGCGACGATCAGGAGTCGATCCGGACAATCCGGAGCGCCATCGATCGCGGCATAACCATCATCGATACGGCACCGGTCTATGGCTTCGGCCATGCGGAGGAAATTGTCGGCAAGGCGCTGGCGGAAAGCGGACAACGGAAAAATGTCCTTATTGCCACCAAGGTCGGCCTTGATTGGCGCGACGGAGCGCCGTTCCGAAACGCGAGCAAGGCGCTAATCCAGAAGGAGATCGAGGATTCACTGCGTCGGTTGCGTACGGATGTCATCGATCTCTATCAGGTTCATTGGCCAGATCCGAGCACCCCTATCGAGGAAACGGCGCGGGCGCTTGCGGAGCTGCACCGGGCGGGCAAGATTAGGGCGATCGGTGTCAGCAATTTCAGCCCGGCACAGATGGATCTATTCCGATCCGTCGCGCCGCTGCACTCCGTGCAGCCGCCGCATAATCTGTTCGAGCGCGAGGCTGAGAAGGACATCCTGCCCTATTGCCGCGACAAGAACATTGCAACGCTCGCCTACGGCTCGTTGTGCCGCGGCTTGCTGAGCGGCCGGATGAAGGCCGATTCGAGCTTCAACGGCGACGATCTGCGACGTACCGATCCCAAGTTCCAACCCCCGCGCCTGCAACAATATCTTCATGCGGTCGAGCAGCTCGATGCGTTCGCGCGTGAAAAGTACGGCAAGCGCGTCCTCCATTTGGCGGTGCGCTGGGTGCTCGATCAGCAGCCGCTGAGTATCGCGCTCTGGGGCGCCCGACATCCCGATCAACTTGATCAGGTCACCGAGGTCATGGGCTGGAAGCTGGACAGCAATGCGTTGATGGAGATCGACCGCATCCTCTCCGATTGCATCCGCGATCCTGTCGGACCGGAATTCATGGCGCCGCCAACACGTTTCGCCGCGTAAGGCGGCCTTAGACAAGGCAAGTCGTGCGCCTGCTTGCCGGCGCCAGCCTGGCTCAAAAACCTCGCTTCTGCCGCTCGAACGAAACGATATCGCGCCGACGGTGCGTCAGGCTGCAGGGTAGTCCGCAGCCAAAGTCGTCGGCTTCCAGCGTTCGACCTCCTGAAGCATCGACTTCAACTGGTTTTCGACGTTGTCGAAGCCGGCGCGACCCAGCACCAAATGCAGCGGAGGCGTGGGTGATTGTACCGCTTCGATAACGGCCTCCGCAGCCCGCGCCGGATCGCCCGCTTGCTTGCCGCTATATCCCGCCATTTCGCGCCGACGTGCACTGGACGTCTGCTCGTAATCGCTGATGAATGTGGCCGATTGTTTCAGGGATCGTCCGGCCCAATCGGTCCGGAACGGACCTGGCTCGACGACCAGCACACGGATCCCCAGCGGTCCCACTTCCTTGGCGAGGGACTGCGACAAGCCTTCAACCGCAAATTTCGTGGCCGCGTAGTAGCCCGACCCCGCAAAGCCGACGATCCCGCCGACGGAAGCGATATTGACGATACATCCATGCCGCCGAGCGCGCATTCCCGGCAGAACCGCACGGACCATGGCGGCGAGACCGAAGAAGTTCGCCTCGAACATGGCACGAATGTCCTTCTCCTCGCCTTCTTCGACGGCAGCCAAATAGCCGTAGCCGGCGTTGTTGACGAGCACATCGATACGGCCAAACACGCGTTCGGCCTCACTGACGGCGTGCTTGATCTCTTCGGCATTCGTCACATCCAGCGGAAGCGCGATCGCCTGGCCCTTATGCCCGGCGATAATGTCATAGAGCTTCTTCGGATCGCGCGCCGTCGCCACGACGCGAAACCCGTGTGTGAGAGCCGAGCGGACAAACTCCCGGCCAAAGCCGCTTGAGCAGCCGGTCACAAACCATACAGGGGCATCAATTTGGCTTTTTGCCATGAGTCATTCTCCTTTTTGATCCGAAGCAACGATCGGCAGGAACGTCTTCGGGGCCGTCCAAATTGTTCTAGCTCGCGGGGAAATGCCGCTGTGCGCAGGAACGTACCAGCACCATGTGCTGCTCAGCGACCGGTTTCGGGAGCTGGGGCACGACCTCGTCGAAATGCAGATGCTCCAGCAATTCAAACCCGGCGGAGCGGAAGACATGCGTGTCTTGCAGAACCTGCACGGCATTCCAGTTGCCACTTTTAACCAGCAGCGGCAACGGTGCTCCGGAAATCGTGATCAGAACTGCTTTCTTTCCGGAAAGCAGACCTCGCACGACACCGTTATGGGATTCATAAGCAAATCCGCGCGCGAAGATCCGATCGATATACCCTTTCATCATCGCCGGCATCGACATCCACCACAATGGATAGATGACGGTGAGAACGTCTGCGGCGCGGATATCATCTTGTGCCTTCGCCACGTCGGTTCGGGCTGGATGATCGGCATCGACCGGCACAAGCTCCTGCGCGGACAGTACAGGGTCGAATCCCATGCGGTACAGATCGCATGTCCGCTGGCTATGCCCGAGCCTTTCCAACTCGGCGGCATAACTACGAGTCAGCCCCATCGTGAAGCTATCTTTGGCAGGATGGGCAACGACGATGAGATGCTGCATATCACTGACTTTCTTTGACTGGGCTTTGATCGTCCGTAATGAATAATCTGTCCAGTCCAAGGCGAGACGCATAACCATGTCTGTCGGCGTCCCGCCCGGAGACGGTTCTCAGCCAACCCAGCGGATCTGAGGCTCGTTACGAGGGACGGGCGGCGGGGCAGCCTTGGGATATCCAACGACGATTGGCGCAACCGGCACCCAGGCGGGAGGAAGGCCGAGCGCATTTTTTCCATCGGACGTATTGAGAAAACTCTGCGCAAACCCGATCCAACAGCTGCCGAGCCCAGCGGCGTGTGCGGCGAGCATGAGATTTTCGGCCGCCAACGCACTATCCTCGACGATCCAGGGACCCTGCGCGCTGGCCGAGATCAGAATCAACACAGGCGCGTGATAGAAGATGTGAAAGTCCGGGTCCACAAGATGGGGCCGGAGATGATCGGATAGCGAATTCGCGGGCATCGTCGCAAGCATGTGCGATTTGGCCTCGCGCGAGATTCGATCGAGCACGCCTTGATCGCGCACGACCGTGAAGGTCCACAGTTGTTGGTTTACGGCACTCGGCGCTTGGACTGCCGCATCGATCAGCGCACGGATCAATTTCTCGTCAACTGTCTGGGCGGTGTATTCACGCACCGCACGACGGCCGGTGATTGCGTCATTGAGATCCATCGATCAGTCTCCTGCGGAGGAAGCTGCAATAATTCAATGATTGGTAAGCCTCCTCGATGACGGCGCGTTTGATCCTGATCAAGCCTTCAGTCATGGACGGAGTTTAGGAACGCCGTTGACGCAGAAAGTGAGACACACATGCGCTTACGGAACAAGGTTGCGATCATTACCGGAGCCGGCACCGGAATCGGCGAAGCAATCGCGCAAAAGTTCGCCCGCGAAGGCGCGCGGCTTGTCTTGAGCGGCCTGCCTGCCGATCCGGTACAGGACGTCGCCGACGCGATCACGAACGCCGGCGGTCGAGCAATCGTGCACCTCGGCGACCTTGCGGAGGAATTGCATGCTCGAGAGTGTGTCGAGCTCGCGCTGCAAAGTTTCGGGTCGCTCGACATTCTCGTCAGCAATGCCGGCATTTTCATCGCCAACGCCGCGACCGATGATTATCGCATCGAGGACTTCGATCAGACCATCAGGAACAATATTCGGACGGCATTTCTGGTGACAAAGTTCGCCTTGCCGCATCTGCGGGCGAGCCGGGGCAATATCGTCTTCACCGGCTCGGAATCCGGACTGAACGGTTCTCCCAGGTTCACCCCCTATGGCGGAAGCAAGGGCTTCCTTCATGCCTTCATGAAGGGCGTTGCCTTGGAGCAGGCGCCGTACGGCGTACGCGCCAATTGCGTCTGCCCGGGTCCCGTCGACACGGCGTGGACCAGAGGCGCCGACAGTCCGATCGGCCAGGCCGAGCAATTGGGAATCGACGCCATGGTTCCTCTTGGTCGGCGGGGAACGCCAGAAGAGATGGCCAACATCTTCGCGTTTCTCGCGTCCGACGAAGCGAGCTACGTGACTGGCGCGCTGTGGCTGGCCGATGGCGGTGTTACGCCGGCCAAAAGCGATATCGGCGCGCAGGTGCCCTCCGATCTGCGGCGCGCTCCGGATGGCGTGCTCTCTTTGAAGCATTCGCA
>NZ_SSNA01000016.1 GCF_004799445.1 Bradyrhizobium sp. | reverse complement strand
GAGCCGGCCCGGGTGGATGCGCTGCGGTAGTGCGCCATAGCCTCGTGCCTGCGAACCGGCGCCACTCGTATCGTACGCCAAAAAGCTCCGCCGATAGCGACGAATCATCTAGAGGTTGATGTGGGGTTTACTTGGATCGAGCAGATGAATCGTCATGAACGCCGGGCAGCTGCCCGCAAATCGCAGACCGCTCCGAGCGCTACCGACGGGGACACCCCTGATGCGCTCCACGAGGCCGGCCTCCGCCACATGAGCGCCGGGCGTCACCCGGACGCACAACGCTGCTGCCAGCGGGCTCTTGAACTCGATGCCGGGCATGCGGATACGCTCCAGCTCATGGGCCTGCTCTCCCTCCATGCCAAACAATACGATGCCGCTATTGAGTGGGTCGGCCGCGCCAATCGGGCAGATCCCAAGACGCCTTATCTTGCGAGCCTCGGCGCCGCTTTGGAACAACAGGGGCTCCATGAAGAGGCTCTGAAGGCCTTCAACAAGGCGACGCAGATCACGCCGGACGATGCCGAGTTGTGGACAAAACTCGCCAACGTCCAGGTCCTGTTGCGGCGCCCGGACCACGCGATCCGGGACTTTGAACATGCGCTCAGGCTTAACCCGCGCTACTGGTACGCAGCTTACAACTACGCGCTCGTTCTGCTCCAGCTGCAGCGCTTCGAAGAGGCTCTTGTCTACTTGAACCTGTGTGACGAACTGCAGCTTAACCGCGCTCTGACCCTGAATGGACGCAGCGTGGCGCTGCGCAACCTTAATCGATTTGAGGAAGCGCTGTCCGACAGCAGGCAGGCACAGGCACTGGATCCGGCGAATGCCGACATATGCAACAATATCGGTGCCGCTCTGCAGAAGCTCACTCGCGACGAGGAGGCGCTGGAATGGTTCGACCGGGCCCTCGACCTGCAATCGGACGTCGTGGCGGTTCTTAACAACAAGGCCTCCACGCTCGGTGAAGTCTGAGGCTCGACGAAGCGCTCATGGTGTACCGCCATGCAAAGAGGATTGATCCGGAAACAGGCTGGAATCTCGTGCTGCTCTGGCGTCCACCACATCCCATCCCGCGTTCGTGACGACGCGCGGCCGCCCCTCTTGTCGGAACGGGATGGCCGGAATTAGGCCACTGATTTGGGGTCTCAGCGAAGCGCAATGTTGCCCGTCGTGCCAATCTGCCGCAACCCGACGGGCAATCGGTTGGTGCCTCAGCCTGCTCAAAGCGATGGGGCCGAGCGGCTTGATCAGAAATCTTCTGTCCCCCCGCGCAGCTTGTCGGGTGCGCGGAGGAATTTCGTTGCCGCGGATGAGTATTACAGCGGCTTGATCTCGACCTTGCGGAACTTGACCACGCCCTTGTCGTTCACCACGCCCTTGTCGTCCTTGAGGCCAAGGCCGTGCTGCAGGGCGATCCGGCCGCTGGCAAACTTGGCGTCCTGCGCGCCGTCGACGGTCTTTTGCCCGTTGAGGACGACGGTGAAGGTCGAACCTTTCGCCGTGATCTCATAGACGTTCCATTTGCCGGCGGCCTTCGGCATCGGGTCGACCTTGGCGAGGTTGACGATCGCGCCGGTGCCGTAGCTTGGATCGGGGCGGGCATCCCAGATGTTCACCTCATAGGCGTTGTCGGCGCCAACCTTCTCAGGGTTCGAGCAGCGAATGAAGATGCCGCTGTTGGAGTCGGGTTCGACCCAGAATTCGGCCCTGATCTGATAGTCGGCATAGGTGTTCTTGGTGACCAGAAAGCCGTTGCCCTTGTCGGCCACGACGACGCCGTCCTCGATCCGCCAATTGGCGTCGCCGATGGCGGTGAAATTATCGAGGTTCTTGCCGTCGAACAGCGTAACCCATCCGGTTTCACTGGAGGCCTGCGGCGCATATGAAAGCGCGGCGAAACCCGTGAGAAGCAGCGCAATGGCTGATCGGCGATTCATGTTGGTTTTCTCCCCATTTGAAGTTTGTTCTTGAGGCGAGGCTTGTTGGATGTCCCCGCATGGTTGGATCGCCGGTCATGATAGCAGGCGGCAGGTTCCCCGGGAAGCCACAGGAGGCGCCGTGGCGACAACAGAAATCTTCCGCGGGTCAACAATTTTTGAGACTTATACCGACCGCACCAGACCGTCATCCTGAGGTGCCCGCGCTCTTGCGCGGGCCTCGAAGGATGGTTGCGAGGCCGTGCATGTTGCCATCCTTCGAGGCTCGCTTCGCTCGCACCTCAGGATGACGCCTAAACCGGCGGCGTCCCGTGGGTGTGAAACGACTCGATCGTTTTCAGCCCCCACGCCTGCCCCTTCTTGCGCTCCTCCTCGGTCCACACGATCGGCTTCCAGTCCGGCGCCAGAATGAGACGGGCGCCGGCATTGGCGACCTCGACCCGGTTGCCACCGGGTTCGTAGACATAAAGGAAGAAAGTCTGCTGGATCGCGTGCTTGTGCGGGCCGGTCTCGATGAAGACGCCGTTCTCCAGGAAAATATCGGCCGCCCGCAGGATATCCTCGCGGCTGTCGAGCGCATAGGTGACGTGATGGAAGCGGCCCGGCGTGCCGGAATGATCGCGCGAATAGGCGAAATCGTAGCTCTTGTTGGTCATCGTCATCCACATCGCGGCTTCGGTGCCGTCATCGAGCACGATCTGCTCGGTCAGCCGGCAGCCGAGGTATTTCTCGAAGAAGATGCGGTTGGCCTTGATGTCGACCGCCAGGCAATTGAGATGATCGAGCCGACGGACATTGACGCCGCGCGCGGGAAAGCGCTGCGCCTGGTTCTTCAATGCAGGTTTGAGTTCGGGCGGCGCCTCGTACCACTCCGTCTCGTAATAGAGCTCGACGATATGGCCGTCCGGATCGCGGCAGCGGAACGCCGGCCCGTGCCCGAGATCGCCATCGGTCCAGCCGATCTCGAAACCGGATCCCTTCAGCGCCGCGACGCGCCGCTCCAGCGCCTGCGGGCTTCGCGCTCGCAGCGCCATGTGCTCCATGCCCGAGGTCTTCGAGGCCGTCAGCTTGAGCGAATAGCGCTCATAATCATCCCAGCCGCGCAGGTAAACCGACTCTCCCTTGCGGCCGCTGACGGTCATGCCCATCACGTCGACGAAAAATTTCAGGCTCTCGTCCGGCTTCGGCGTCAGCAATTCCAGATGGCCGAGATGGGCGAGGTCCAAAATCGGTTCGGGGGGCATTCTGTTCGTCCTTCCGCGCTAACGCGATGTCCGCGTCAACTCCAGGGTGGGCAAAGCCAACGGGTCGCGCGAATGCGCGCCCGATGATAAACTCCGCATGCCCACCGGTCATAGCACCAAAAATAAGGTGGGCACGGCGCGATGCGCCTTTGCCCACCCTACAAAGCCAGCGTCCGCGTCAGACAAAGCCCCCTCGCCCGCGGCGCGTGCCAGTGCGCGGGGCGCGCCCTACCTCGCATTCGCCGGCGCGTGGACGTGCCACAAATCCGCGCGCCAGTTTAGTGCGATGCCCATCAGCAACGCGAGACCGGCGGCCGCATAGAGCGTCGCGGTCGCCGCAAAGCCGAGCTCGTCGATCAGCGCGCCTGCCGCCAAGAGCCCGAATGGCAGGCCATAGATCACCAGCATGCGCACGCCCATCACCCGGCCGCGAAAATGTTCCCTCGCGGTGCGCATCAGGATCACCGCGATGGAAATCATGCACAGGCTCTGCGCGAAGCCGATCAGCAGCAGGCACGCGATGGCGGCCGGCACGCTCCGCAGGTGCGCAAACACCAGCAGCATCGCATACCACATCACCGTCGCGCCGATCATCAGCCGCGCCTCCCGGACTCCGCCGACCACGCTCAAGGCGATCGAACCCACCAATGAGCCGGCCGCGAAGCTGGCCGACAGATATCCGAGCCCGGTCTGGCTGGTGCCATAAATCTCCCGCGCGATGTAGGGCAGCAAGCCGTTGGAAAAAGGATAGGCGGTCAGGTTGGCCAGGAACGCGACCCCGATTGCGGCGCGCATCGTTGGCGTGGTCCAGACATAGGCGACCCCTTCCCGGAGATCGCGCATCGGGGAGCGCGGGCCATCAGCGGCTTGGTCGATCGGGTGCGGCTTCGAGGGTGCCACGATGCAGAGCGTCAGCACTGTGGAGGCGGCATACAGGCCGACGATCGCCATATAGGCCGGCCCCATGCCAAGGGCCGCCAACAATCCGGCGCCGCTCAGCGCGCCCGCGATGCGCGCGGTGTCCATCGTGGTTCTGGAGATGCTGATCGCCCCGATCAATTGGTCCGACGGCATGATGGTCGCGACCAGCGCGCCGCGCACGCCGAGATCGGACGGACGAACCAGGCCCATGACGGCCACGATGATCAGGACATAGAGCGGGCTCAAATGACCAGTCAGCGCCAGCGTCATCAGGGTGGCGGCCAGCGCCGAATCAGTCGCCCGCATCATCGCGAGCAGATCGCGATGGCCGATACGGTCGCCCACCACGCCCAACATCGGCGCGATCAGGGTTCCGGTATAGCTGAGAGCGGCAAACACGGTCAGCAGCAGGACCGATCCGGTCTCGGTCAGCACATACCAGCCGAGGATCAGCGTCTCCATCTCGAAAGCCCACGAGGTGAGCAAGTCGGCCGGCCATTGGAAACGATAATTCCTGGTGCGGAAGGGTGCGAGCGCGGATGGCCGCGCCAACTCGCTCAAATTTCGATGCCGCGGTTCATCGCGTTCCACCCTGCCCGGTTTCTTGTTGATGCAAGAGTAACAGCCTTGCGGCAGCCGAGGCCAGCCCGTCGGATATTGCGAAAGCTTGCTGCCGGTGCGTGATCCAACTCAGCCGGCACTGAATTTTTTTTGCCCATGGCTCTATCGGCCCATTGACACCCACCGGCGAATACTACCAGATGTAGCTGTCACGGTCCGCCTTGTCGCAAGACTTGGTGGCTAAGAGGGAAGCCGGTGAACGCGATTGTTTCGCGAAATTCCGGCGCTGCCCCCGCAACTGTAAGCAGTGAGTTGCCCCCGTTCTTACGCCACTGATGCGGCACCGCATTGGGAAGGCAGGAGGGCAACGACGACCTGCGAGCCAGGAGAACTGCCGCGACACCGAAGAAACGTCCACGGGCGGGGTGTCCCGGCGGTCGCATGCATCGTCATGCCGGCGTTTGCCGTCCATGCACCCTGCAGCGTCGCTCAAAGACACCCAGCCCCGAATTGCAACAACGCATCACCACGGGGTCTGCCGATGTCATTGTCTATCGATCGCGAAGCCGCCCAAGCCATTCCCTTTGATCCATTACCACGCACCGAATCCCCTGCCGCGGCGAGGAGCGAACCGGGGATGCAGATCCTTCGCCGCAACGGAGCCGTGTCGCCGTTCGACGCCGCCAAGATATCGGTGGCGATGACCAAGGCGTTTCTCGCGGTGGAAGGACATACCGCCGCCGGCTCGCGCCGCGTGCACGAAGCGGTCGAGCAGCTCACCGCTGAAGTCGCCGGCGCGCTGACCCGAAGGGTCGGCGAAGGCCGCACCTTCCATATCGAAGACGTGCAGGATCAGGTCGAACTGGCGCTGATGCGCAGCGAACATCACAAGGTCGCCCGCGCCTATGTGCTTTACCGCGAGGCGCGGGCAAAACGGCGCGCCGAGGCAAACGCGGTCCAGGCTGCAAAACCTTCGCAGCCGCCGCTGCATGTCGCGCTCGCCGATGGCACGCGGGTGCCGCTCGACGAGGAGCGGCTCGCTCTGATCGTTCGCGAGGCGTGCGCGGGACTGGACGGCGTCGATCCGGCGCCGATCCTCGCCGAAACGCGCCGCAATCTCTATGACGGAATCAGCCAGGACGAATTGGCGCTTGCGGGCATCATGGCGGCGCGCACGCTGGTGGAGCAGGAGCCGAACTACACCTATGTCAGCGCGCGGCTGTTGCTCGACCGGCTGCGAACCGAGGTGCTGTCGTTCGTGCATGCCGCGCCGGTCAACGCATCGCAGGCCGACATGGCGACGCGCTACGCCGAATACTTTCCGCTCTATGTCAGAACGGGAATCAGGGCCGAACTGCTCGATCCGGAACTGGCGCGTTATGATCTCGGCAGGATCGCCGCCGCGCTGCGGCCGGAGCGCGACCTGGCGTTTCAGTTTCTCGGCCTGCAGACGCTCTACGACCGCTACTTCCTTCACGCCGGGAGCCGCCGCATCGAACTGCCGCAGGCGTTCTTCATGCGGGTCGCGATGGGGCTGGCGATACGCGAGATCGATCGCGATGCCCGCGCCATCGAGTTCTATGACCTGCTCTCGTCGTTCGATTTCATGGCCTCGACGCCGACGCTGTTCAATGCGGGAACCCTGCGGCCGCAGCTTTCCTCCTGCTTCCTGACCACCGTCGCCGACGACCTCGACGGCATCTTCAAATCGATCAAGGATAATGCGCTGCTGGCCAAATACTCCGGCGGCCTCGGCAACGACTGGACCAGGGTGCGCGGCCTCGGCGCCCACATCAAGGGAACCAACGGCGACAGCCAGGGTGTCGTGCCCTTCCTCAAGGTCGCCAACGATACCGCGGTGGCCGTCAATCAGGGGGGAAAACGCAAGGGCGCGGTCTGCGCCTATCTCGAGACCTGGCACATCGACATCGAGGAATTTCTCGACCTCCGCAAGAACACCGGTGACGACCGCCGCCGTACCCACGACATGAATACCGCGAACTGGGTGCCTGACCTGTTCATGCAGCGGGTCGAGGCCGACGCCGAATGGACGCTGTTCTCGCCCGATGAAGCGCCCGACCTGCACGATCTCTACGGCAGGAACTTTGCCGAACGCTACGCCTTCTACGAGGCCAAGGCCGCGCGCGGCGAAATACGGGTATTCAGAAAGATCCGCGCGACCGAGCTGTGGCGCAAGATGCTGACCATGCTGTTCGAGACCGGGCATCCCTGGATCACGTTCAAGGACCCCTGCAATTTGCGCTCGCCGCAGCAACATTGCGGCGTCATTCACTCCTCCAACCTGTGCACCGAGATCACGCTCAACACCTCCGACGACGAAGTCGCCGTTTGCAATCTCGGCTCGGTGAACCTCGCCAACCACGTCCAGGGCGGCGGGCTGGACGACGCGCGGCTCAAGCGCACGGTGACGATGGCGATGCGGATGCTCGATAACGTCATCGACATCAATTTCTATACCGTCCCCGAGGCGAGGCGCTCGAACCTGCGACACCGCCCCGTGGGCCTGGGACTGATGGGCTTTCAGGATGCGCTGCAGGCGCTGCGGATCGCGATGGCGTCGGAGGCGGCGGTAAAGTTCGCCGACACCAGCATGGAGGCGATCGCCTTCCACGCGATTTCGGCCTCGGTCGATCTTGCCGCAGAGCGCGGCCGCTATCCCTCGTTCGACGGCTCGCTCTGGAGCCGGGGAATCCTGCCGATCGATTCGATCGAGATCCTCGCGGAGGCGCGCGGTGGCCTCGAAATGGATCGCTCCACCACGCTGGATTGGAGCGACCTGCGCGCCCGGGTCCGGACCACGGGAATGCGCAATTCGAACGTCATGGCGATTGCGCCGACCGCGACCATTTCCAACATCTGCGGCGTGGCGCAGTCGATCGAGCCCGTCTACCAGAATCTCTACGTGAAATCGAACATGTCGGGCGATTTCACCGTCATGAACGCGTTCCTGGTCCGCGACCTCAAGGCGCGTGGATTGTGGGACGAGGTGATGGTCAACGACCTGAAATATTTCGACGGCAGCATCGGCGGCATCGACCGCATTCCCCAAGATCTCAAGGCGCTCTACGCTACCGCTTTCGAGATCGACAGTGTCTGGCTGATCGAAGCCGCCTCACGCCGGCAGAAATGGATCGACCAGTCCCAATCGCTCAACCTCTACATTGCCAACCCCTCCGGCAGGAAACTCAGCACGCTCTACCGTCTGGCCTGGCTACGCGGCCTCAAGACCACTTATTATTTGCGCTCGCGCAGTGCGACCCACGTCGAGAAGTCGACGTTGAAGGGCACGGACGGCAAGCTCAACAGCGTCTCGTCGTGGCAGGCGATGGCGGCGAACACCCCGATCCGGATGGCGCCGGGCGCGCCGGATCTCGCCAATGCACTCGCCTGCTCCATCGACAATCCCGAATGTGAAGCCTGCCAGTAAGCGGCACGAAACCAAGGAACAACAGCCATGCTTGACTGGTCCGACACCACGACCATTCCGCGCCCGCCCGAAGCGCTCGTCCCGAATCCGGATAGCGTTATCGAAAAAATCGGCCGCGACCTGATCGACCGGAGCGGCGGCCGGGTTTCGATCGATGACAAGGCCATGATCAATTGCCGCGCCGACGTCAATCAACTGCTGCCGCTGAAATACAAATGGGCATGGGAGAAATATCTCTCCGGCTGCAACAATCACTGGATGCCGACGGAGGTCTCGATGCAGGCCGACATCGCGCTTTGGAAATCGCGCGACGGCCTGACCGAAGACGAGCGCCGCGCCATCAAGCGCAATCTCGGGTTCTTCGCAGCCTCCGAGAGCCTGGTCGCCAACAATATCGTGCTGGCGATCTACCGCCACCTCACCAATCCGGAATGCCGCCAGTATCTGCTGCGGCAATCCTTCGAGGAGGCGGTTCATACCCATACGTTCCAGTACATCGTCGAAAGCCTCGGCCTCGATGAGGGCGAACTGTTCAACATGTACCGGGAGGTGCCGTCGATCACGGACAAGGCGGCCTGGGCGCTCGAGCATACCCGGCATCTTGACGATCCCGGTTTCAAGACCGGAACGCCCGAATCCGACCAGGCATTTCTGCGCGACCTCGTGGCCTTCTATGTCATCTTCGAAGGGATGTGGTTCTACACCGGCTTTGCGCAGATCCTGTCGCTCGGCCGCCGCAACAAGATGGTCGGCATCGCCGAGCAGTACCAGTACATCCTGCGCGACGAATCGGTCCATTTGAACTTCGGCATCGACGTCATCAATCAGATCAAGATCGAGAATCCGCATCTCTGGACCCAGCCATTCCAGCAGGAGATTCGTGCGATGATCGCCACCGCCGCCGAATTGGAGGCGTCATATGGCAGGGACACCATGCCGCGCGGCTTTCTCGGCCTCAATGCCGCGCTGTGCGAAACCTATATGCACTTCATCGCCAACCGCCGCTGCGCCCAGCTTGGATTGGCACGCGTGTTCGACGAGGCGGAAAATCCGTTTCCATGGATGTCGGAGGCGGTGGACCTCAAAAAGGAGAAGAACTTCTTCGAGACCAGGGTTATCGAGTACCAGAACGGCGGCGCGCTCGGGTGGGAGTAAAGCCCGGCATCCTCGGCCCCGGCGTTTTCCGGAAACAGGCGCAGCGGTGGCGACCGTCCGACTCCGGAATGGTTAATCAAACCTTAAGCCCGCAGGTGGCGCCACCGCCGGTGGATCGGCTGCAAACGCAGGTTTTCCCGGCGAAAGCGATCCATCGAGGCCAGCCGGGGCGGCACCCCTGGAACCGCCCCCCGGAGGAAAGATATCGCCGATTGACGACCCCGGCTTAACCGTTTGTGCAACGACTGACTGCATAGTTTCCCGTTGAAGCACGATTCACGACATGCCGGGTTCAACCACTGTGACATCCTTCGGACGTGTAATTTTGGTGCGCGGATCGCTCGCGCGGGTCGGCCTTGTGGCGACGAGCCCGATGGGCGTCTCGGAAATCCGGGCCACGGTGGGCCGCTTCGTCAGTATCCGCTGCGCAAATTCCACCATTGTCGCCATGATTACCGAAGTGTCGTGCGAAAATCTGCCGACTTCCGACAATTACATCGCCACCGCCTCGGTCGATCTGCTCGGCGAGATCCTTGGTGGATCGGAACGACAGAAATTCCAGCGCGGCGTCACCAACTATCCGGCCATCGGCGATGCCGTTGATCTGATCACCAATCAGGAACTGCGCACGGTCTATGCGCCGAGCGGATCGGACCAGATCAATATCGGCACCCTGCAGCAGGATCCGTCCGTCATCGCCTATGTCGACGTCGAGGAAATGCTCTCCAAGCATTTCGCGGTACTTGGTTCCACCGGCGTCGGCAAATCGACCGGCGTGTCGCTGCTGCTGAACGAGATACTCAAGTCGCGGCCGAACCTGCGGATTTTCCTGCTCGACGTTCACAACGAGTACGGCCGCTGCTTCGGCGACCGCGCGCTGGTGCTCAATCCCCGCAATCTGAAGCTGCCATTCTGGCTGTTCAACTTCGAAGAAATCGTCGATGTGCTGTTCGGCGGCCGGCCCGGCAACCCCGAGGAACTCGACATTCTCGCCGAGGTGATTCCGGCGGCGAAGGGAATCTATACCCAGTACCAGAACTCCGACCGGCTAAAACGCGCCGATTCCAAGACGGTGGGCTATACCCTCGATACGCCGGTGCCCTATCGCCTGGTCGACCTGATTTCGCTGATCGACGAGCGCATGGGCAAGCTCGAGAACCGCTCCTCGCGCATCGTCTATCACAAACTGCTCTCCCGCATCGAGACCGTGCGCAACGACCCGCGTTACGCGTTCATGTTCGACAACGCCAATGTCGGCGGCGACACCATGGCCGAGGTGATCAGCCACCTGTTCCGGCTGCCCGCCAATGGCCGGCCGATGACCGTGATGCAGCTGGCCGGTTTTCCTGCCGAAGTCATCGATTCCGTGGTGTCGGTGCTATGCCGCATGGCGTTCGATTTCGGGCTGTGGAGCGACGGTGTTTCGCCGATGTTGTTCGTCTGCGAAGAGGCCCATCGCTACGCGTCGGCCGACCGCAACATCGGGTTCGGGCCGACCCGCAAGGCGGTGTCGCGGATCGCCAAGGAAGGCCGCAAATACGGGGTCTATCTCGGCCTCGTCACGCAGCGTCCCGCCGAACTCGACGCCACCATCATTTCCCAGTGCAACACGCTGTTCACGATGCGCCTGGCCAACGAACGCGACCAGGCGCTGCTGCGTTCGGCGGTCTCCGACGCCGCGGCGAACCTGCTGTCCTTCGTTCCCTCGCTCGGCACCCGCGAAGTGCTGGCGTTCGGCGAAGGCGTGGCGCTGCCGACCCGGCTGCGCTTCAAGGAAGTGCCGGCGCATCAACTGCCGCGCAGCGAAGCCACCATCTCGACGGTGCCGTCGGCGACCGCCGGCCACGATATGCATTTCGTCGGCGCCGTGCTCGAACGCTGGCGCGGCGCCACCTCCAATCGCGACGTCGCCAACGATCCCGGGATCAGCGAGCGGTCGGCCCCGCGCATGGTGGAAGCGCCCATGCTGCAGCCTTCGCTGGGGCTCGATCCCGACCGGTTTTCGTTGCTGAAAAAGCCGCTGCGCTGAACCACGTCCGGCCCTGATCCCGCATCCACCGCAGTCATCCTTCGCGCCACGCTTTGCGCGGGCGCGGCCATCGACTATGTTCTCGGGCCACCGCTTCGCATCAATCGACCGGGAATTCGCCATGACGCAGCCCATCGCCAGACGCTTCCCGACGCCCTCCGTTGCGGCGCTGCCGGAAGATATCCGCACCCGCCTGCTCGCGGTGCAGGAAAAATCCGGCTTTATTCCGAACGTGTTCCTGACGCTGGCCTATCGGCCCGACGAATTCCGGGCGTTCTTTGCCTACCACGATGCCCTGATGGAAAGGGACAGCGGTCTGACCAAGGCCGAGCGCGAGATGATCGTGGTCGCGACCTCCAGCGCCAACCAGTGCCACTATTGCGTCATCGCGCACGGCGCGATCCTGAGAATCCGGGCAAAGAATCCGCAGATCGCCGACCAGATCGCCGTCAACTACCGCAAGGCGGATATCACGCCGCGCCAGCGCGCCATGCTCGACTTCGCAATGAAGGTGAGCAAGGAGGCGCACCTGGTTTCGGAAGCGGATTTCGCCGATGTCGCCGGCCACGGCTTCAGCGACGACGACATCTGGGATATCGCCGCGATCTCCGCATTTTTCGCGTTATCGAACCGGATGGCCAACGTCACCTCCATGCGTCCGAACGACGAGTTCTACATGATGGGGCGCCAGCCGAAATAGGCCGTGGTCCGCCGATGCGAGACGCTAGTCGTCCGACTCGGGTCCGCACCAGCCGGGCAGATAGACCGCTTGCTTGCTTTTCGCCAGCGCCAGCGCTCTCTCGAGGGCTTTCTCGAAATCGCCGTCCACGCTCTTGCGCGACAATCTGCGGCGCAGGAAATCCGCCCACAGGAATTCGCTGAACGGCGTTGTATCCTTGGCAAAACCGCCGACCCGCCGCAATTCGCCGGCGAGGCTGCGGAATGGATCGTCCTTGAGGTCCACTACTGTTTTGGGGATGTCGCGGTAGTGTCGGCGTTCGCCCTTGGCGTCGTATGGATAGACCCACTTGCGGTCGTCGAGCACCACCCAGAACGCGTCGCGATCGACCATGGTGAGGTCGGCGACGACGGTGACGAGAACGTCCTTTACGCCCTCATCGTGAAGTGACCGCGCCAGATGATGATGATCGATGACGTAGTAACGCTTGTCCGGTCCATGAACCACCGGGATCATGTGTTTGCCGAGTAGCTCGGCCTGCTTCCTTTTCGATTTATGCTCGCGCCACCGCTTGCGCTTCTCTTTCACCTCCCGCATTCCGACCGTCATCTGGGTCGGACGGAGCGCGAGAATCGGAATCGGCTGAAGGATCGGTTCGCGGGTATTCGCCATGACTTGAAATCCCCCTGTCGGAGCCAAAAATGTCGCTGCAATCGAGCCGATTATGGCATGATGTTGCCGGCGATCAATTGCCTTTGCCCGGCGCGCGATCAGCAAAAGGCGGGAAGCCGCTTTTGTGTCCGGTCGCGCCCTCAACTGTTAAAGAGTGCGTCAATTTTTCGCCAAGCCGCCCAGCGCTTTGGCGATGATGCGCCACCAAGAGAATCAGAAAATGTTCAAGAACCATAGTGAGCAGATGTCGAAGGCGCGTGTCGTGCGAATTGGCAGCCGTGAAATCATTGCCGAAGGCCTTCGTCTCAACTTCTGGGCCGACATCAGCCATCGCTGCATGACGGCCTCGTGGCCGGCCTTTATCGGTGGGGCCGCGCTGGTATTTGTCGCCTTCAACGCGGTTTTCGCCGTGTTCTACTGGATCGGGGATCAGCCGGTCTCGAACGTGCCGGGCAGCGCCTATATCGATTATCTCTATTTCAGCATCGAGACGCTTTCGACTGCCGGTTACGGCGACATGCACCCGCAGACCCATTACGGACATTTCATCGCCACGGTGGAGCTGTTCACGGGGATCTTCTCGATGTCGCTGATGACCGGGCTGATCTTCGCCCGGTTCTCGCGGCCGAATGCCCGACTGCTGTTCGCGAACACTCCGGTCATTTCCAGCCATGAGGGCAAGCCGACGCTGATGGTTCGCTTCGCCAACGAACGCCACAACATCATCGGCAATGCCACCGCCAGGCTTTGGCTGCTTCAGAATGTCGTGAGCCAGGAGGGCCAGTCGCAGCGCAGGTTCTGTGAGCTGCCATTGGTGCGCAACGAGCACCCCGCACTCGCGCTAAGCTGGACGCTCTACCACGTCCTCGATGAGGCAAGTCCGCTTTACGGGCTTGGTGAGGCCGACTTTAGCGCAACGGGCGTATCACTTGTGGTTGTAGTGTCCGGGTATGACGTTATTGCGGCGCAAACGGTTCATGCCCGAAGGTCCTACGATCATACCGATATTCGCTTTGGCCAGCGTTACGCCGATATCCTCGACTCATCGGAGGACGGCCGGATTCGAATCGACTACGGCAAGTTCCATGAGACTTTGGACGAATAGATTCTCCTGGCCGGTTGCCAGGTCAAGATTTTCTGGGAGACGCGTCGCGAGCGTGCTAAATAACAACGGTATATCCCGGAGATGGCAGCCGTGAAAACCCAGCGGCCCGTTATTTCAGCCTCTTCAGAAGATGAGCACCGCGTGCTCCAATTCCGGCCGCGTAACCTGGCTCCCATAGCGGGTCCGCCAAGAAACCTGAACGAACCGGTTCGGCAGTTCGAGGCAGCGAGCGATTTATCCCGCTACGAACATGACCGGGAAGAACCCGATGATTTTCGCCATCGCATGCTGGCCAACGTGGCCGCTTTCGCGTTTACCTTCGCTCTCCTGGCGATCGGAATATGGCTCGCCGTGAGTATTGCCGATCTACGCAGAACCCAGGACTGCGTGCTGATGGGGCGCCGCGACTGCGTGCGGATTTCCGCGCCACATCCTTAAGCATTTTCGGCCCCTTCCGGCTCGTTTTCCCCCAAATCCGATGCCTTGGGCATCGGCTACCTCCATTGAACTCAAGGCGGCGCTCCGATATACGGGCACTCGACTCCGGGTGGCGGATGGGGCATTCCGGGGCGGAGCGGCCACCCTCCCAAGGCTCTGAAAATTACCTTCAATGTATCAAAGGCTTAGTGATGTCCTCTACATTCGATCAGGTCGCAACGATTATCGCTGAAACCTGCGACATACCACGCGACACGATCACGCCGGAAAGCCACGCGATCGACGATTTGGGGATCGACAGCCTCGATTTTCTCGACATCGCATTCGCGATCGACAAGGCGTTCGGGATCAAATTGCCGCTGGAAAAGTGGACCCAGGAAGTCAACGACGGCAAGGCGACCACCGAGCAGTACTTCGTTCTGAAAAACCTCAGCGCTCGCATCGACGAATTGGTCGCGGCCAAGGGGGCGTAACCGCCCGCCATGAACCTCGAATATTTCCAGCTGATCGACCGTATTCTCGACCTCAACATCGGTGAGAAGACCATTACGGCCGAGGCGCAGGTTCCTACGCACAACACCATCTTCGAAGGGCATTTCCCGGGCCATCCCATCATGCCCGGTGTGCTGCTGATCGAATCGATGGCGCAGACCTCCGGCTGGCTATTGCTCGCGCTGATGAGATTCGAGCGCATGCCATTTCTGGCCGCGGTCAAGGAGGCCAAGATGCGCGGCTTCGTCACCCCGGGGGAGCTGCTGACGATCGACGCCAACATCCTTCACGAAGGCTCGGGTTATGCGATGACCGAAGCGCGGGTCAGGATCGGCGGCAAGCTGAAATGCAACGCGACGATCACGTTCAGCCACATTCCCTTCCCGAATCCGGATTTGCGCGGACACATGGACGCCGTGGCCAAGCGTATCGGCTTTCCGCAACAGGCTATCGCAGATGACTGAGACAAAATCTTCGAACCCGGCATCAGCGGAAGTCTGGATCACCGGCATCGGCCTGGCCACCTCGCTTGGCGAGGGTCTGGACGCGCACTGGGACGCGCTCAATCAGCGGCGAATCAACGTCGATGAGAAGAGCTTTGCGCCCCACATCGTACATCCCTGGGCACCGATCAACCTCGACACCCAGATCCCCAAAAAGGGCGACCAGCGTCAGATGGAGGCCTGGCAGCGCATTGGCACATACGCCGCGGGGCTGGCGCTGGAGTCGGCCGGCATCAAGGGCAACAAGGAAATCCTGGCGCGAATGGACATGATCGTCGCTGCCGGCGGCGGCGAGCGCGATCTCGCCGTCGATTCCAACATTCTCAATCTGGAAGCGAAGGGCAATTCGGCTCCCGGCTTTCTCAACGAGCGGCTGATGAACGACCTGCGTCCAACGCTGTTCCTGGCGCAGCTTTCGAACCTGCTCGCCGGTAACATCGCCATCGTGCATGGGGTGACCGGATCGTCGCGTACCTTCATGGGCGAGGAAGCCGCGGGCGTCGACGCCGCACGGATCGCCCTTGCACGCATCGCCGCCGGCCAGAGCGACATCGCGCTGATCGGCGGCTCGCAAAACGGCGAGCGCAAGGATCTGCTGGTCCTCTACGAGTTCGGCGGCTTCAATCTCAAGGACAAGTTCGTTCCGGTTTGGGCGCGCGGCAAAAACGGCGGCTTTGCGCTCGGATCGGGCGGCGCGTTTCTCGTGATCGAGTCCAGGGCGCATGCGGAAGCGCGCGGCGCAAAGCCCTACGCGCGCCTGACCAATGTCGTGGCCGACATGGCGCGCCGCAGGCACCCCGGCGAGGTTACCTCGGCGCTGGAAGGGCTGTGGTCGAAGCTCGGCAAGCTTGCGGACAAGGGTGCCATCATCACCGGCGCGACCGGCGCCGAACCGGCGACCTCCGAAGAGAGCGCATTCCTCGGCGCCCATCCGGGTTTTGCGGTGCGGGCCACCGGAACGATGTTCGGCCATACGATGGAAACGCAATTTCCGTTGGGGCTGGCCCTTGCAGCGCTTTCGCTCTCGCGCGGCGCATTGTTTCCGCCCAACGATCCCACCGGGCTGGAGGTTGAAATGTCCACTCCGCCAACCCAGATTGTAGTGATCGGGACAGGTCATTGGCGGGGCGAAGGCATGGCGCTGGTCGAAGCGATCAGGTGAATGCAACGCTGAATTGGCGGGGACAACATGACAGCTAAGCGCGATAAGTTCGGACGGCCGATCGTCGTCGTCACCGGGATGGGCGTCGTGACATCGCTCGGCGCCGGCAAGGCCGATAACTGGAAGAAACTCACCGCCGGCGAATCCGGCATCCGCACCATTACGCGTTTTCCCACCGAAGGGTTGAGGACGACGATGGCCGGAACGGTCGATTTCATCCCGATCGAGCCGTTCTCCTCCACCGACCTTTCCGAGCGGCTCGGCGAACTCGCCGCCGAGGAAGCCGTCGCCCAGGCCGCCATCGGGGCCAAGGGTGATTTTCCCGGCCCGCTGTTTCTCGCCGTGGCCCCCGTCGAGGTCGAGTGGCCGCAACGCCAGGAACTCGGGCGTGCGATCGGGGCTGGCACGGAAGTCGATTATGACGCGATGCTGCGGGTCAGCGGCGGCGGAAGATATACGCAATATCACCAGCGATTCCTGTTCGGCTCGGTAGCCGATTATCTCGCCGGGACGTTCGGCACCAAGGGTTCGCCGATTTCACTGTCCACCGCATGCGCATCCGGCGCCAGCGCCATCCAGCTCGGCGTCGAAGCGATTCGCCGCGGCGAGGCCGACGCCGCGCTTTGCGTTGCGACCGACGGGTCGGTCAATCCGGAAGCCCTGGTCCGGTTCTCGTTGCTGTCGGCGCTGTCGACCCACAACGATCCGCCCCAGGCCGCGGTCCGGCCGTTTGCGAAGAACCGCGACGGTTTTGTCATGGCCGAAGGTGCGGGCGCGCTGGTGCTGGAGAGCTACGAAGCCGCCACCGCGCGCGGCGCGACCATTCTCGGCATCGTTGCGGGCTGCGGCGAACTGGCGGACTCCTTCCACCGCACCCGGTCCAGTCCCGACGGCAAGCCGATCATCGGCTGCGTGCGCAATGCATTGGCCGACGCCGGCCTCGCCTCCGACCAGATCGACTACATCAACGCCCACGGCACCGGCACGCCCGAGAACGACAAGATGGAATATCTCGGCATATCGAGCGTGTTCGGCGAACGCGCCAAGCAAATTCCGGTGTCGTCCAACAAATCGATGGTCGGGCACACACTCTCCGCCGCAGGCGCCGTCGAGGCGGTGTTCTCGCTGCTGACGCTTGAACACCAGCGGATTCCGCCGACGATCAATTACGATGTTCCGGACCCGGCGATTCCCTTCGACGTGGTTCCCAACAAGGCCCGCGATGCCCGCGTCACCGCGGTGATGTCGAATTCGTTCGGCTTTGGCGGCCAGAATGCCGTGCTGATTCTGACGCGTGAACCGGTTTAACCGGCGCAACGCCCCTCCAGTGCAAAAGCGCATGGCCAGCCGGAAAGCGTCCGGCACAATCGTCGTTGGTTTCTGATGCATCCCCTGCTGCTTCGCACCCGAGCCCGCATTCGCGACGCGACCAAGCCGATCAGCGAAGCCGCGGTCGGTGCGCTGACCATCGGACTTCTGCGCACCACCCGCTATTTCGATCCGATCAAGACCGCGAATCTGTTCGGCCGGATCGCCGGCCTGATCGGCCCCTTGACGCGTGAGCAGCGCATTGGCCGCGCCAATCTGACCGCCGCCTTCCCGGAGAAATCGCCCGAGGAAATCGAGACCATTCTTGCCGGCGTCTGGGACAATCTCGGCCGCCTTGGCGCCGAATTCGCTCACCTCGATCATGTCTGGGAGCACGACCCAGCCCATCCCGAAGACAGCCGCATCGAAATTGAGCCGCGCACCCACGAGCTGTTCGCGCAACTGCGGCTCGACGGCAAGCCGGCGCTGATCTTTGCAAGCCATCTCGGCAACTGGGAACTGCCCGCCGTGGCGGCGGTGGCGCATGGGCTCGATGCCGCCATCCTGTTTCGCCGGCCCAACAGCGCTTCGGCGAACCGGATCATCGAGGAACTCCGCGCCGTGAAGATGGGAACGCTGATCCCCGCCGGCCGCGACGCCCCGCTCCGGCTCGCGGATGCGCTGCAAAGGGGTCAGCACGTCGCCATTCTGGCCGACCAGTATTTCGCCAATGGCGTCGAGGTGACGTTCTTCGGCCGCAAGACCAAGGCCAACCCGACGCTGGCGCGGCTGTTGCGGCAGATCGAATGTCCCATCCACGGCGTGCGCATTATCCGCCTGCCCGGCCATCGCTTCCGCGCCGAACTGTCCGAAGAAGTAAAGCCGGTGCGTGATGCCGCGGGACAGATCGATATTCAGGGCACGATGCAGGCGATTACGTCGGTCATCGAAGGCTGGATTCGGGAATATCCGGACCAGTGGCTGTGGCTGCATCGCCGCTGGCGATGACCAAAGGCGCCCAACGTCGTCATTGCGAGCCAACGGGTCGCGCGAATGCGCGCCCGATGACAGGCTCCGCGAAGCAATCCAAGAGCCGAATGTGCTGTTCGATGGATTGCTTCGTCGCTTTGCTCCCTTGCGCAAACGCTTCGCGTTTGTCGCAGGCAATGACGGCGCGAGGGAAGACTCTAGCGTCCCGTCTTGACCTTGGTCCAAAGCCGGTTGATCACGCGTTGCGTCGCAGGATCGCGCGCGGTGATCACGAACAGTTTTGCAAGCGTTGCCTGGTCCGGATAGATGTTGCTGTCATCGAGAATCCCGGGGTCGATCAGCTTCTGGCTCGCCAGATTGCCGTTGGCGTAGGACAGAAAATTCGAGTTCTTCGCGGCCACTTCGGGCCGGTAGAGATAGTTGATCAGTTCGTAGGCTTCGCTGACATTCCTGGCGTCGGCGGGAATCGCCAGATTGTCAAAGAACATCTGCGCGCCCTCCTTCGGGATGGCGTAGCCGATCGCGATGTCGTTTTTCGCTTCCGCAGCGCGGCTTCGTGCCTGCATGATGTCGCCCGACCAACCCACCACGAGGCAGATCTCTCCGGTCGCCAGCGCGCTCAGATATTCGGAGGAATGAAACTTGCGGACAAAGGGGCGAATTTTGATGGCGAGATCGGCGGCCTTTTCCATATCCGCCGGTTTGGTCGAATTTGGATCGAGCCCGAGATAGCTCAACGCCGCCGGAAAAATATCGTCGGCGGAATCCAGCATGTGAACGCCGCAATCCCTGAACCTGGCGAGGTTCTCCGGCTTGAACACGATATCCCAACTGTCGATCCTGGCGTCGGGGCCGAGGATTTTCTGCACCATTTTGACGTTGTAACCGATCCCCGTCGTGCCCCACATGTAGTTGGCGGCATATTGATTGCCGGGATCGTAGATGGCGAGCCGTTGCGTCACCACTGGCCACGCATTGGCGAGGTTCGGCAATTTCGACTTGTCGAGCTTCTGGAAAACGCCGGCCTTGATCTGGCGTTGCAGGAAGTAAGCCGTCGGCACGACCACATCGTAGCCCGATTTTCCCGCCAGCAACCGTGTTTCCAGCGTCTCGTTGGCGTCGAACGTGTCGTAGACGACCTTGATCCCGGTTTCCCTGGTGAAGTCCTCGAGCACCCCTGGTGCCACGTAATTCGACCAATTGTAGAAGTTGACGGTGCGCTCCTCCGCCCTTGCAGGTGACAGCCACGCGAGCACCGCGGCGATCGCGACGGCACATCGGATTTGCATGCAGGTCGGGCCGCGCGGCATCGGTCTTGCTTCCTATCGACGGTGCACCGCGTCGGACAGCCGCTCCAGCGCGGTATCGAGGGTTGCATCCTTCTTGGCGAAACAGAAACGCACCACCGAGGTGACGGCATCCTGCTCGTAGAATGCCGATACCGGGATCGCCGCAACCTTGTAGTCGGTCACGATGCGTTTGCAGAACGCCTCGTCGGTCTCGTTGAGGCCGAGCGGCGAAAGATCGACGGTGAGGAAATAGGTGCCCTGCGAGCGAAGAACCGGGAAGCCGATGCGCTGCAGTCCCTCTGTAAGGCGGTCGCGGCTGCGCGCCAGATCCTTGCGCATCTGGTGAAAATAATCCGCCGGCTTGCCGAGGCCATAGGCGACCGCGACCTGAAGATTGGGCGCGGTGGTGAAGGTGAGAAACTGGTGCACCTTCGCCGCCACGCGCAACAGCGGCGGTGCGGCGCAGACAAAACCGATCTTCCAGCCGGTCAGGGAAAAGATCTTGCCCGCGGAGCCGACCTTGATGGTGCGATCACGCATTCCCGGGATGGTAATCAGCGGAATATGCTCGCGGCCATCGAAGATCACATGCTCCCAGACCTCGTCGCAGATCGCGATCGTGTCGAACTCCTGACAAAACCGCGCCAGCAGTTCGAGGTCCTCGCGCGGATAGACCACCGCGGCGGGGTTGAGCGGATTGTTGAAGAGGACGGCCTTGGTCTTGTGGTTGAAAACGCCTCGCAGCGCCTGTTCCGTCAATCGCCAGTGCGGCGGCTCGAGGCGCACCAGACGCGGGATGCCTCCGGCCTGGCGGATGATCGGGAGGTAGGAGTCGTATACCGGCTGGAACACCACCACCTCGTCGCCGGGCTCGACGACGGCGAGAATCGCCGATGTCAGCGCCTCGGTGCCGCCCGAGGTCACCATCACCTCGGTCATCGGATCGAGCGCGATGCGGTGCCAGCGCTCGTAGTGAGCGGAAATCGCCTGACGCAATTCCGGGATGCCCATCATCGACGGATATTGGTTGTAGCCATCCATCACCGCGTCCGCGGCGGCGCGGCGAATGTCCTCCGGCCCGGGATCGTCCGGGAAACCCTGGCCGAGGTTGATCGCGTTGTTGTCGCGCGCGAGCTGCGACATCGCCTCAAAGATGGTGACGGGCAGATCCGCAAATACCTTGTTCATGGAAGTCATGGCAACGATCAGCCGCCGGACCTGGTCGGCAAACCCGCGGCCTTCCAGGCCAGCATCCCGCCCGCGAGGTGCTTGTCATGGGAAAACCCGCCGGCTTGCGCAGCCAATGAGGCCGTCACCGATCGCTTGCCGGAACGGCAGGCGAAAACCACCTGCTTGCCTTGCGGATCGGGAATGCCTTTCGGATCGAAGGTCGACAGCGGGACCACCACCGCGCCGGGATAGGCATCCACGGCGACTTCGTTCGGCTCGCGGACGTCGACCAGCAGATAGCGCCCGTCGGCCATACCCTTCGATACCTCTTCCGGCGTCAAATCGTGAACCCGATGCCCCTGATCCGCCACTCAAACCCTCCCTGCGGCCACTAGAGCGAGATGACTTTTCGTTGAATTTTCATCTCGCTCTGTCCTTTTGTTTGAGCATGATCTTTTCGGAAAACCGCTGCCCACTTTTCCGGATCATGCTCTAATGATATTCCGTTGCCAACCGTCGCCTCTCGCGGGATGAAAATCAAGCGCGGAAGAAGGATCGAGCGCCGGTCCAGGGCCTAGATGGTGACCTGCGTTCCGACCTCGACCACCCGTCCGCTGGGAATCTGGAAATAGTCGGTGGCATCGTTGGCGGTACGGCTCAGCGCTATGAAGAGGTGATCCTGCCAGCGCGGCATTCCGGAATGCGCCGCCGGCTTCAGCGCGCGCCGTGAGAGGAAGAACGATGTCGACATGATATCGAATTGCCAACCGAGCTTTCGCGCAATCGCCAGCGCCTTCGGCACGTTCGGCGATTCCATAAATCCAAACCGCAATGTCACCTTGGTGAAGGTGGCGCTGACCTGTTCCAGCCTGACCCGCTCGGCCGGGTTGATCCGCGGCGTCGGCGCGGTTTCGATGGTGAGGATGACGTTCTTCTCATGCAGCACCTTGTAGTGCTTCAGACTGTGCATCAGCGCGGTCGGCGCGCTGATCGGATCGCTGGTGAGAAAGACGGCGGTGCCGGAAACCCGCTGCGGCGGCCGCTTTTCCAGCATCGCCACCAGATCGGCCAGCGGAAACTCCAGCTTGCGCGATTTGTCGAACAACAGCCGGCTGCCACGCCGCCAGGTGTACATCAACATCATCACCACCGCGCCCAGCGCCAGCGGCACCCAGCCGCCCTCCAGCACCTTCAAAAGGTTCGCGGCGAGAAACGTAAGATCGAGAAACAGAAATGGCGCAATCAGGGCTGCGGCCGCGAACGGCGACCATTTCCATACCCGCCAGATCACGACAAAACCCATCATCGCGGTGACCACCATGGTGCCGGTGACCGAAATGCCGTAGGCCGACGCCAGCGCGCTTGACGAACGGAACATCAGCACCAGCAGCGTCACGGCCACCAGCAGCAGCATGTTGATGCGCGGAATATAGATCTGGCCGGAATGGGCTTCGGAGGTGTGGCGGATTTCAAATCTTGGGAGCAGGCCGAGCTGTATGGCCTGACGCGTCAGGGAATAGGCGCCGGTGATCACGGCCTGGCTGGCGATCACGGTCGCGATCGTGGCGAGGGTCACCATCGGAATCAGCGCCCACTCCGGAAACATCAGGAAGAACGGGTTTTCGATCGCTTTGGGGTCGGCGATGACGAGAGCGCCCTGCCCGAGATAGTTCAACGCCAGCGACGGCAACACGATGAAGAGCCACGCGGTCTGGATCGGCCGCTTGCCAAAATGCCCGAGGTCGGCATAGAGCGCCTCGGCTCCGGTGACCGCGAGAAACACGGCACCGAGCGTGACAAAGCCGATAATGCCGTGATGCAGCATGAAGGTGATGGCTAACAGCGGATTCAGCGCAAACAGCACTTCGGGATGCTGCATGATCGGAACGATCGAGCCGATGGCAATCACGCCGAACCAGACGCACATCACCGGTCCAAAGAAGGCCGCAACACGCGCGGTGCCCCGCGACTGGGCCGCGAACAACACGAACAGGATAAGCACCGTGAGCGGCACCACATAGGAATCGAACGCCGCGGTGACGAGCTTGATGCCTTCGATCGCCGACAGCACCGACAGCGCCGGCGTGATCACCGCGTCGCCGTAGAACAGCGCGCCGCTCACGATCCCGAGCAGCACGATGGCGCCGGCGCCGTGGCTGACCGCGCGTTGCGCTAGCGCCATCAGTGCCAGCGTTCCGCCCTCGCCGTGGTTGTCCGCCCGAAGCAGGATCAGGACGTATTTCAGCGTCACGACGATAATCAGCGCCCACAGGATCAGCGAGACGACCCCGAGCACCGCCTGCGGTTCGACAACGCCAGAGGGGCCGCTGGCCGCCACCACGGCTTCGCGTAGCGCGTAAAGCGGACTGGTGCCGATGTCGCCGTAGACGACACCGATGCTGCCGATCAGGAGGGCTTTGAAGCCTGCGGTCGAATGGGCCTCGCCATGCCCATTGGCCGCCGTCGTTTCCGGGGCGGGAGCTACAACATCGCTTGTCATGGGAACGGGAGCCTCAAGGTGCTTCACTGCACAATAGCAAAGCGAGCCGGCTTATAGCCCTGCACTTCAAGCATAGCCTAGCCCGATTTTGAAGCTATGCCATGCAAAAATTGCAATTACCGCGTGGCGCCGGCCGAGACGGTGAAGGTACTATAGTAGCGAGCGGGAATTACGGCTTCAGATCGGGCGGCAACGGCGGATCTTCGCGCATCAGCGTAATGGTGACGCGGCGGTTCGCCGACAGCGAGGGATCGTCGGGAAACAGCGGCTGGGTGTCCGCCTTGCCGGAGACTGCAAAGATGTGCCCTGTCGGCAATCCCTCCCTCTCAAGAATCTGACGGACCGCATTCGCCCGATCCGCCGAGAGATCGAACGCCCCATAATCGCTTTGCGAGGGCACGAAGCCCGCGGCGGTGTGGCCGACGATCGATATTCGCAGCGGCGTCGCCTTGAGGGGAGCCGCGAGTTTCTGGATCAGCCGGCGTGTCCGCTCGTAAGGCACCTTCGAACCATCGGCGAACATCGAGCGGCCATCCTGGTCGACGATTTCCAGATTGAGGCCCTGGCTGGTCTCTTCAAACATGATGTGTTTGGAAATTTCAGTCATCTCGGGCATGTCCTGCAATGCCTGCCGCAGCGAGGCCGAGGCCAGCGCGAATTCGCGATCGATTTTCAGCCGGGCACCGGCGGTGCGGCTCCGATCCTGGTCGTCCGGGGTCGGCGTATTGGAGGAGTCCTCCGGCGCAATGTGGGCGACGTTCTTCAGTGTCGGCCGGGTCGGCAGACCATCGGATTCGACGATACCGGAGTAACGCGCATCGGTCTGCACGCCAAAAGCATCCCGCATCGAACCGGCAACGATCTTGAGCTTGTTGTTGTCCATGGTGGAGAACGCGACGAGCATCACGAAGAAACTCATCATCAGACCCATGAGGTCGGCGAAGGACACGTACCAGCCGTGCCCTCCGCCATGCCCGTCGCCACGTTTTTTCTTGGCCATGGTTGATTTTTCCGGACCGAGTTCCGCCGCGTTACGCCGGGACCGGTTCGCCCTCTTCGTGGCGGTGTTTTTCCGGCAAGTAGGCCAGCAGCATTTCGCGCACCAACGTCGGGCTCTTGGAATCCCTGATCATCAGGATGCCGTCAATGATCAGCGTGCGATTGGTCTCCTCGTCGAGCAGCTTGCCGTGCAGCTTGTCGGCGATCGGCAGGCAGAACAGGTTGGCGACCACCGCACCGTAAAGCGTTGCGAGCAGCGCGGTGGCCATGAACGGACCGAGCTTCGAAGGATCGGTCATGTTGGCGAACATCTGCACCATGCCGATCAACGTGCCGACCATGCCGAATGCCGGCGTGCAGTCGCCGATGGCGCGGTAGATTTTCCCGCCTTCGTCGAGATGCATCAGAAAGTTGTCGCGGTCGCGTTCGAGATTGTCGCGGATGAATTCGAGATCGTAACCGTCGGCGACGTAGCGAATTCCCTTGGCCAGAAATGGCTCGTCGGTCTCGACTTTTTCGAGCCCGACCGGCCCCTGCTTGCGGGCGATTTCGGCGATGCGGGCGAGTTCGTCGACCAGATCGCGCGCCGACAGCCGGCTCATCGTGAACGCGAATTTCGCACCGAGCGGAATGCCGTGCAGGATAGCGCTGAGCGGAAACCTGATCATGGTGGCGGCGATCGAACCGCCGATGACGATGATGACAGCGTGCTCGCTGATGAACATGTGAATATCGCCGCCCATGAGCATTATCGCCGCAAGGATGATGGTGCCGAACACCAGCCCAACGCTCGTCATAATATCCATGGGGGAACTCCACGCGTACGCGAACCACCGGCCGTCCTGGACGGTGACGTGACCCGTCCCGGGTCGCGCAACAGAAACCCTACGTCCCCGCCATTAAAGACGCGTAAAGGTTAAACCGCATTCGCGCGGCGACAGCAGGGAACAGCACGACGACCCTTGTCGTAAGCTGCGACCGAACCCGCAAATCCAGCCAAACGACGTGGTGCCCTGACACGGCAGCAACATTCTGCTAACCATAGCGTCGATCCCTGTCCCGTCGGCCCCCTGCATTTCATGGCACCCCGTATCGCCACCATTCCGATCGTTGTCTGCGCCGCGTGGCTTGCGGCCTGCAGCGGCAGCGACCGTTTTGCCCTCAACGGCGGCTCTCCCAGCGGCTCGTCTGGCGGCGGCGCGCCTGCCAGTGGCCCTTCGGCCGCGGCGCCCCCCGTGAGCCTGGCCGGCCGATGGACGCTTTCGTCGACCGGTACCGGGTCGTGTGCAGTGACATTCGGCGGCAATCCGGACGCGACCGAGGGCACCATCGCGCCGGGAGGAGGTTGCCCGTTCAGTTTCTTCACCAGCCGGAAGTGGACCTATACCGAGACCGGCCTGACGATACGCGACCACAACGCACAAGCCCTGGCGCAACTGACGCCGGCAGGGTCCAATCGCTTTGAAGGCAAGACCGGTTCCGGCCAGGATGTGGCGCTGTCTCGCTAGGGCATGATCCGGAAAGGCGGCAAACGGATTTCCAAAAAAATCAGACTCAAAAAAACAGTCGTCGGATCAGGCGCCCGGCAAGCCCGTGAGTTCGAGACTGATCGCGCGCAGCCGCCGGCGGGCGAGTTCGTCATAAGCCTGCGGATTGGCCTGCGCTTGCCGCATGCCGTTGAAGAACAGCCCGCTCTTGCCTGCCACGTCGGCGCCAGCGGCGAGATGCAAAATCGCGTCGCCGCCCTGCTCGACTGTGGAGATCGGGGTGATGCCGCCTTCCCGCACCATCGTGGTGTTCATATAGGTGGCGGGATGCAGCGCATTCACCGTTACGCCCGAGCCTGCGAGTTCCTGCGCGAGATCGATGGTGAACATGATCTGCGCCAGCTTGCTCTGGGCGTAAGCGCGCGTCCCCGTATAACCTCTGGTCAGCATCACATCGTCGAAGTCGATCGGATGCTGGCCGAGCGAAGCCACGTTCACGATGCGCGATGGCGCGGAGGCCTTCAGCAGCGGAAGCAACAAGTAGGCGAGCAGAAATCCGGAGAGATAGTTCACGGCAAAGCGCAATTCATGGCCGTCCGCGCTGGTCCGGCGCTCAGACCCGAGCGTCCGCGATCCTATTCCGGCGTTGCTGATGAACAGGTCGAGCCGGCCGTGGTCGGCGATCACCGCCTCCGCGAGCTGTCGCGCAGCCGAGAGCTGCGACAAATCGGCCTGATAAAACAAGGCCTCGCCGCGCCCTTCGCGCTTGATCTGATCGGCGAGAGTCCTGGCCCGTTCGCGATCGCGGCCGTGGATCAGGACTGTTGCGCCGGCGGAAGCCAGTTTGGCGGCGACATAGCGGCCGACGCCATCGGTCGATCCCGTGACCAATACCGTCTTGCCGCCCATTTCCATGTCGAAGCCGCCGTTAGAGCATGATCCGGAAAAGTGGGAACCGGTTTTCCCTCGCGACAAACGCGAAACGCGTTTGCGCGGAGATCATGCTCAAACAAAGAGATGAGATCATGATTCGATTCAACCTAATCGGATCATGATCTAGTGAATTTCAGCCGAGCGCTTCAGCGCCTCTTTCAGTCTGTCGAGGCTGAAATCCTTGGCTCGCGCGATTTCCAGGATCGGCGTCTCGCGGCGGCCACAGAGTTCGGCGGCATCCGGAATTTTCGCGGCGATGTCGATCGGTATCACGATCGCCCCATGCTGATCGGCATGAATGAGATCGTCGGAGCGCACCGTCATTCCAGCGACGCGTACCTCGCCGCCAAAGCTTTCGGCGTGAACCCAGGCGTGTGACGGACCGATGGATCCGGCAAGCGCCTGGAAGCCCGGCGCCCATTGCGGGATGTCGCGAATCGAGCCGTCGGTGATGACCCCGAGGCAGCCGAGCGCCTTGTGCACGTTGCTCTGCACCTCGCCCCAGAACGCGCCGTAACCGAGGTCGGCGCCGTCGATATCCTGGATCACCGTGATGCGCGGCCCAATGCCGGTCCCCATATATTCATAATAGGCGATGCGGCGCCTGGCCTGCTCGTCCGCAGGAAGCGAGGACTTGAGCACCGAGCGGATGGTGACGGTGCGCGCATAGCCGACCATCGGTGGCAGCCCTGGAAACGGGCATACCAGCGGCTTGGTGGTGTAGCCGATCAGGCGGCGCTCAGGTGCCACGACTTCCATCGCATTGCAGATCGTCGGGGTGTCGTAACGCGCCAACGCCTCAAGCAGTGCGGCGGGCAGCGGCGCGGAAGCGGGATTTGTCACGGGCGTTCTCTCCAGAATTCAGGGGCGGACCCTTACCGTCAGCCATATAGCCGACCGGCGCGCGATCGGCAAAATCCATCTCCACGGGCAAGCGACCTGGCTTGTCCCGCCATCGCGTTCCACATCACTGGCTATTCAGTTCAGGCGTGCCGGCCGATCATCCCGCCCCGCGTCGGCAGCGCTCGACACGAACGGTGCCGCCGGATCTGACGGGGTAACAGACGCCGGCGTTACGGCCTGCGCCGCGGCTTTACGCTCGTGGTCGCGATAGGATTTCCATCCGACGGGCAGACTGAGGAGATACAACACGGTGCACACGGAAAGAATGTACCAGGGATAGCCGATCAAAAGCGCGATGAAGAACACCACCGAGACAAAAACCGGCAGCACCATTTCCGGCGGCACGCGCATGCGAACCGTCTTGCCCGAAAACACCGGCAGCCGCGACACCATCAGGAACCCGATCAGCAGCGTATAGGCGGCGGTCAGCACGGCCGGCGGTTCCGGCACGCCCAGGAAGGCAAGATAGATCGGAAGCAGCACCGTGATCGCGCCGAGCGGGGCCGGAACGCCGGTGAAGTAATTCGCCGCGAAGGCAGGCTTGTTGGGATCGTCCATGGTCGCGTTGAAGCGCGCCAGCCGCAGTCCGCCGCTGATCGCGAAAACCATCGCGGCGATCCAGCCGCCATTGTTCAGTTCGTGCAATTGCCAGAAATACAGGATCAGACCGGGCGCGACGCCGAAATTGACGAAATCGGCGAGACTATCGAGTTCGGCCCCGAATTTCGACTGGCCCTTGATCATGCGGGCGACCCGGCCGTCAATGCCGTCGAGCACGGCCGCGAATACGATCGCCCCCACCGCCAATTCCATCCGTCCTTCCGTGGACAGGCGAATAGCGGTCAGGCCTGCGCAGATCGCCAGCAAGGTGATAAAATTGGGTACAAGCATCCGCACCGGAATCGGGCGAAACCGGCGGCGGCGCATTTCCGGGTTGTTGGGATCGATCGGCATCGGCATGGCCGCCCTTATATAGCAAGCGCGGGCCTGTTCCGCCATTGCGGCGGTTGCCCGATCGGCTCGACGGTCCCGATGGTTAATCGGCGCGGTAGGTTCGCCCCTGATCGCTCAGCTTGAAATCGGCCAGAATGGTCTCTCCGGCTACCGCGGTCTGACCTTCCGACACCAGCGATCGGGTGCCTTCGGGCAGGTAGACGTCAAGACGCGACCCGAACCGGATCAATCCGAACCGCTCGCCGGCGCCGATCGACTGACCTTCCCGAACGAACGATACGATACGCCGCGCCACCAGGCCCGCGATCTGGATCACGCCGATGCGCCCGTTTGGCGTCGAGATCACCAGCGAATTACGCTCATTGTCCTCGCTGGCCTTGTCGAGCTCGGCGTTGATGAAGGTGCCCGGCCGATAGGCGATGCGATCGATCCGCCCTGCGACCGGACTACGGTTCACGTGGCAGTTGAATACGCTCATGAAGATCGAGATGCGCGGCAACGGCCTGTCGCCAAGACCGAGTTCGGCCGGCGGCAATACCTGCGTCACCATCGAGATGCGGCCGTCGGCCGGCGCCACCACGATGCCCTCGCGCACCGGTGTTACCCGCACCGGATCGCGGAAGAACAGCGCACACCAGACCGTCAGCCCGGTCCCGATCCAGCCCAGCGGCGTCCAGATCCAGAACAGGATCAGACTGACGAGCGCGAAGCCGCCGATGAACGGATAGCCCTCGGGGTGAATGGGTGGAATCTGCGCGTGGATGGAATTGGCGATCGACATCAGGACTCACCGTCATCTTTCCTCCCCTTGTGGGGAGGAATTGCATTTAGGTCATTCTGCCGCGGCCGGCGTCACCAGCTTGTCGTCGACCGGCGGCGGCTCGCGATTCGGCGCTTCGTTCTCGTCGGCGATCCGCGCCAGCTTCTCCCGCGCCTCCTGGGCCTCGCGCTGCCGGTTCCACATACTGGCATAAAGTCCGCCGGTTGCCAAAAGCTGGCCGTGGGTTCCGCGCTCGGCGATGCGGCCCTGATCGAGCACGATGATCTCGTCGGCGCCCACGATCGTGGACAGCCGGTGCGCGATCACCAGCGAGGTGCGGTTGCGCGACACCCGCTCCAGCGCGTCCTGGATTTCCTGCTCGGTGTGGCTGTCGAGTGCCGATGTCGCCTCGTCCAGCACCAGGATCGGCGGCGCCTTGAGGACGGTACGCGCGATCGCGACGCGCTGTTTCTCGCCGCCTGACAATTTGAGGCCGCGCTCTCCGACCTGGGTCTCATAACCCTTCGGCGCGATCCGGATGAAGCCGTCGATTTGCGCGAGCTGCGCGGCTTCCTCCACCTCGGCGTCGCTGGCGTCCCAGCGGCCGTAGCGAATGTTGTAACGGATGGTGTCGTTGAACAGGACCGTGTCCTGCGGCACCATGCCGATCGAGGCCCGCAGCGAGATCTGGGTGACGTTGCGGATATCCTGGCCGTCGATCAGGATCCTGCCGCTCGAGACATCGTAGAGACGAAACAGCAGCCGCGAGATGGTCGACTTGCCGGCGCCGGACGGCCCGACAATCGCGACCGTCTTGCCGGCAGGCACCTCGAAACTGAGGCCCTTGAGGATCGGGCGTTCCTGATCGTAGGCGAATTGCACATTGTCGAAGCGCACATTGCCCGACGTCACGACCAGCGGCATGGCGCCCGGAATGTCCTTGATCTCCGGATTGCGCGACAGCACGTTGAACATCTTCTCGATGTCGATGACCGCCTGCTTGATCTCGCGATAGACCATGCCCATGAAATTCAGCGGCTGGTAGAGCTGGATCATCATGGCGTTGACCATGACGAAATCGCCGACTGTATTGTGCCCGCTGCGGACCCCGATCGCGCACATCAGCATGGTCGCGGTGAGGCCGGCGGTGAAGATGATCGCCTGGCCGGTATTGAGGACGGCGAGCGAGGTATAGGTCTTGACGCTGGCCTGTTCGTAACGCGCCATCGAGCCGTCGTAGCGGCTCGCTTCGCGCTCCTCGGCGCTGAAATATTTCACCGTCTCGTAGTTCAAAAGCGAGTCGATCGCCTTGGTGTTCGCTTCGGTATCGGAATCGTTCATCTTGCGGCGAATCTCGATCCGCCATTCGGTCGCGATGTAGGTATAGTACATGTAGATCACGACCGTGATCATGGTGACGAGGACGTAACGCCAGTCGAACTTCCACAGCAGCACCGCCATCAGCAGCGATACCTCGACGATGGTCGGTACCAGTTGCAGGATCACCATCCGCACGATGACTTCGATGCCGGTGCGGCCGCGCTCCAGCACGCGCGTCAGCCCGCCGGTCTTGCGCTCGAGATGGAAACGCAGCGACAGCTCGTGCATGTGGACGAAGGTGAGATAGGCCAGCTTGCGCACCGCGTGCATCGCCACGCGCGCGAAAATTCCGTCGCGCCACTGCGTCAGGACCGCCATCAGCACGCGCAGGCCGCCATAGCTCATGGTCATGATCAGCGGCGAGGCGATCAGCCACAGCGTCCAGTTGGACGACTGCACCGGCGCGCTGTCGGCGCCGGTCAGGGCATCGATCGCCCACTTGAAGGTGAACGGCACCGACAGGGTCGCCAGTTTCGCGACCAGCAACAGCACCACCGACCAGACCACGCGCATTTTCAGATCGACGCGGTCGCCGGGCCAGATATAGGGCCACAGATGCCAGAGCGTCCCTTTCAGGGTCGCCTGTCCGAAGGCATTATCGGGAGCAGGCGCTTCGCCGGCGCCTGGGGCCGAATCAGTATGAGCCATCGAGCTGGCCCCGGCGCACGGCACGCCGGTTCGGCGCGCGCTTTTTTACGTTTTTTCGCATTCGGCAGTCATATAGAGCGTTTACCGGCTGCGTACACCCTCGCGGGAGCCAAATTCTTTCGCAATTTGCGGGGATATGCGGATAGATTCCGTTCGCAAGGCGAATCCATTTGGGCTTGACGACTTTTACGCTGCAGTGCCACATGACGGATATGAACAAGATCAAGACAGTCTGCGTCTATTGCGGCTCCGGCCCCGGCACCGACCCGCGCTTCGTCGAAGCCGCCATCGCGCTGGGCAAGGCGCTGGCCGAAAGCAGCATCCGCCTCGTCTATGGCGGCGGCTCGATCGGATTGATGGGCGCCGTGGCCACCTCCGTGCTCGATCACGGCGGCACGGTGACGGGAATCATACCTGGCTTTCTGACCGCCCGCGAGAACGCCCTCAAGCGCGTTCAGGAACTGATCGTCACGCCCGACATGCACGAGCGCAAGCGGCTGATGTTCGAACATTCCGACGCGTTCGTGGCGCTGCCCGGCGGCATCGGCACGCTGGAGGAATTGGTGGAGCAGCTGACCTGGCAGCAGCTCGGCCGCCACTCCAAACCCGTGTTGCTCGCGAACATCGAAGGCTTTTGGGAGCCGTTGCTGGCGCTGCTGGCACATATGCGCGAGACGCAATTCATCCGGGCAAGTCTGGCGGTGGATATTCTGAAGGCCGAACGGGTCGAGGATATCGTGCCGCGGCTGCAGGCCGCTGCCGCCCGCGCCAAGGAAGGCACCGCGGAAATGGAGCCCGAAATCGCCCGTCGCCTGTAAGCCGGGCCGCGGGCGTTACCGCGTCATCCCTCCAAGTCATTCTTCCTTCAAGTCATTCTTCAAGTCATTCCTTGGGGAACGTCACCGCCTCGATGCGATTGCCGTCGGGATCCCTGATGAACGCCGCATAGTAGCGCACGCGATCGTGCGGCCGCAGCCCCGGCGCGCCGTCATCGCTGCCTCCGGCGTTCAGCGCCGCGGCATGGAACGCGTCGACCTCGCCGGCCGATTTCGCGCGAAGACAGATGTGGCTGCCGCTCTCCGGCGGCACCGGCGAAATCCCGGCACGCAGGTTGATCCAGAACTCGGGATAGCTTTTGCCGAAGCCGACCGTGGCAGGCCGCGTCACCAGTCGCGAAAGCCCGAGCGGCGCCAGCGTCACTTCGTAAAAGCGCGCGGATCTCTCGAGATCGCTGACGCCGACGGAGATATGGTCGATCATGTCGTTCTCTCGGAGTTTACCGTCATTGCGAGGAGCGTAGCGACGAAGCAATCCAGGGTGCCGCCGCGTTCACATATCTCGATTGCTTCGCTTAGCTCGCAATGACGATGACTGTTGAACCTCTTCGTCGCAAGCCTCACGCCGGCGCGCCGGATTTCACCAGCTTGTAGATCACCGAATCCATCAGCGCCTGGAACGAGGCGTCGATGATGTTGGGCGACACCCCGATCGTGGTCCAGCGCTCGCCCTCCTCGTCCGCGCTTTCGATCAGCACCCGCGTCACCGCCTCGGTGCCGCCATTGAGGATGCGCACGCGATAGTCGATCAGCTTCAGGCCCTCGATGTATTTCTGGTATTTGCCGAGGTCCTTGCGCAGCGCCACGTCGAGCGCGTTGACGGGACCGTTGCCCTCGGCCGCCGAGATCAGTTTTTCGCCATCGACGTCGACCTTGACCACGGCCATCGCCACCGTGACGCGCTGGCCGTTGGCGTTGTAGCGCTGCTCGACATTGACGTCGAACTGTTCGACCCGGAAATATTCCGGCACCTTGCCAAGCGTGCGCCGCGCCAAAAGATCGAACGATGCATTGGCGGACTCGTAGGCGTAACCCGCCGCCTCGCGCTCCTTCAGCTCCTCGACCAGACGCGCCAGTTTCGGATCGTTCTTGTCGTAGGCGATGCCGGCGCGATCGAGTTCGGCGATGACATTGGAGCGGCCGGCCTGATCGGACACCAGCACCCTGCGATGATTGCCGACCGCCTCGGGCGCCACATGTTCGTAGGTTTGCGGGTCCTTGAGCACGGCGGAGGCATGAATGCCGGTCTTGGTGACGAACGCGCTTTCGCCGACATAGGGCGCGTGGCGGTTCGGCGCACGGTTGAGCATGTCGTCGAGCGTGCGCGACACCTTCATCAGGGTCGCCATCCTGTCTTCCGACACGCCGATCTCGAAGGAATCGGCAAACTCGGCCTTCAGCCGCAAGGTGGGGATCAGCGAACACAGATTGGCGTTGCCGCAGCGCTCGCCAATCCCGTTCAGCGTGCCCTGGATCTGGCGCGCGCCGGCGCGCACCGCGGCCAGCGAATTGGCCACCGCCTGCTCGGTGTCGTTGTGGGCGTGAATGCCGAGGTGATCGCCGGGAATATGCTTTGTCACTTCGGTGACGATGCTTTCCACCTCATGCGGCATGGTGCCGCCATTGGTGTCGCACAAAACCACCCAGCGCGCGCCGGAATCATAGGCCGCCTTGGCGCAGGCCAGCGCGAATTCCGGATTTTCCTTGTAGCCATCGAAGAAATGCTCGCAGTCGAGCATGACTTCGCGGCCGGCTTCCTTCGCGGCCTTCACGCTGTCGCGGATCGAGGCCAGATTTTCCGCGTTGGTGGTCTCCAGCGCGACGCGGACCTGGTAGGCCGACGATTTCGCGACAAAACAAATGGCATCCGCCTTGGCTTGCAGCAGCGCCGCCAGGCCGGGGTCGTTGGAGGCGGAGCGGCCCGGCCGCCGCGTCATGCCGAACGCGGTAAAACGGGCATGACCGAGTTTCGGCTTGGCGGCAAAGAATTCGGTATCGGTGGGATTGGCGCCGGGATAGCCGCCCTCGACATAGTCGATGCCGAGTTCGCCGAGCATCTCGGCGATCAGCTGCTTGTCATGCAGCGTGAAGTCGACACCGTTGGTCTGCGCGCCGTCGCGCAGCGTGGTGTCGAACAGATAGAGGCGTTCCTTTGTGGTGGGCACTGCGGCGATGCTCATGACGGGCCCTCGTTCTTGTTAGCTCCCCCCTTGTGGGGGAGGTCGACGATGCGAAGCATCGGCGGGAGGGGGGTGTCGCGGCGGAAGTCACAATTTGGGGCTACCCCCCTCCCCGACCCTCCCCCGCAAGGGGGGAGGGAGAATGAGAGAGCGGGCCATCGCAATATGAGGCGTCCGCGAGTCATGTCGGAACGAGTCATTTAAGAACCTCTGGCTTGGCGCCATCGCCCAGCGTCTTCTGCATCGTGGTGTTGGCAAGCCATTCGCCGTTGACGGTGACGGTATTGCGCCGCATCGCCACGTAACCGCGCTTGGCGAAAAATTCCGCCGCGTTGTCGCTGGCATCGACGGTGAGGCTCTTGGCGCCGCGTCCGCCGGCGAGCTTCTCCAGCGCATCGCACAGCATCGACGCCACCCCCTGCCCGACCACGCCGGGATGTACGTAGAGCATGTCGATGTGATCGGCGCCCTTCAGCGAGGCAAAGCCCACCGGAGAACTCTGCAGCGTGGCGACCAGCGTCAGCGCGGAGGCCAGGCGCTTGCCAAATTCTTCTTCGTCATCGACGGCGCCGGCCCAGGCTTGCTGCTGCGCCTCGCTGTAATCGTCGCCGGTCAATTCCTCGATGCTGGCAGCGAAGATCGCCGCCAGCACCGGCGCGTCTTCACCGAGATATGGCCGCAGCGCGGGTTTGGGCAACGCCTGTCCCATCGATGTCACCACAAGCCGTACAGTTTCAGGACCAGCGCGATGGCGCCGGCAATGAGCAGGATTTTCAGCGCGATATAATACAGCCAGTGCCTGGGGAAAGGCGTATCCGGTTTGCTCATCGCGTGATCTCCCATTTCTTCCCCTCTCCCCCTGCGGGAGAGGGATTAACCCGTTGCTCGCTCATCGCGCGATCTCCCACGTGGTGCCTTCCTTGGAATCCCTGATGACAACGCCCAGCGCCGCGAGTTCATCGCGGATGCGATCGGATTCCTTGAAGTCTTTTCGCGCGCGGGCGGCGGTACGATCTGCAATCAGACCATCGATCTGTTTCGCGTCGATCCCGCTTGCCTGCTGTTTTCGTCCGTTCCATTCCGCCGCACTCTCGGACAGGAAGCCCAAAAGGCGCAACGAAGCGGCAAACTGGCCGCGATCATGTTCATCTCCGGAAGCCGCTTTATTCCGCAATCCGTGCAATGCGGCGATCATCTGCGGCGTGTTCAGGTCGTCCAACAGGGTCTCGACGACGGCACGAGAAGGTTGCTCGCCCTTGATGTCCGCGGCGACCCAGTACCAGTCGTCGAGTGTCCTGGCGCTTTCTTCCAATCCCTTCAGCGTCCAGTCGATCGGCGAACGGTAATGCGTCTTCAACATATTGAGGCGGAGCACCTCGCCCGGCCAATCCGCCAGCAATTCTCTGATCGTGACGAAGTTGCCGAGGCTCTTCGACATCTTCTCGCCTTCGACCTGAAGGAAGCCGTTATGCATCCAATAATTCGCCATGACGGAAGTGCCATGGGCGCAACGCGACTGGGCGATTTCATTCTCGTGGTGAGGAAAAATCAAATCAAGGCCCCCGCCGTGAATGTCGAAGACATCGCCGAGATAGGCCGCACTCATCGCCGAGCACTCGATGTGCCAGCCCGGACGGCCCCTGCCCCACGGACTTTCCCAACCGGGTTCGTCGTCCGACGATAGTTTCCAGAGCACAAAGTCGGTCGGATGTTTCTTGTGCGCATCGACCGCAACCCGCGCACCGGCCTGCTGCTCGTCGAGCTTCCGGCCCGACAGCGCGCCGTAATCCGGCATCGACTGCGTATCGAACAGAACCTCACCGCCGGCTTCATAGGCATGGCCGCGCGCGATCAACTGCCTGATCAGCGTCACCATATCCGCCTTGCCGTCGGCGCGCGGCAGCACGAAATCAGTGGCGCGCGGCTCGACCGTCGGGCGCAGGCAGCCGAGCGCATCGACATCGTCGTGAAACTGTTTTTCGGTCACTTCAGTGACCTTGCGGATCGCCTCGTTCAGCGGCAGGCCGGGGAAATCGCGCGCGGCACGGTCGTTGATCTTGTCGTCGACGTCGGTGATGTTGCGGACGTAGGTGACGTGATCGGAGCCGTAGAGATGCCGCAGCAGCCGGAACAGCACGTCGAACACGATGACCGGGCGCGCATTGCCGATATGGGCGAAGTCATAGACCGTCGGCCCGCAGACATACATCCGCACATTGCCGGGATCGAGCGGCACGAAAGTGCGCTTTTCCCTGGTCAAGGTATCGTAAAGGCGTAGCTCCATGGAAATCCCGTACCCTAGCGGCCGGGCGTCCAGTGATCTCACATGAGAAAAGACGGCCTCAGCCAGCGAATCGCTAGCTCATAATCTCGCGGCAAATGCCACAGATGGCGAGGAAACCGTGCATGGAAATTACCATGGGCCAGCGGAGGGGATTGCGTCAAGTGCCTCAGAAAAGCCTGTTTGGGGCACCAAACGGCCCGTCCCGCGATGGTTAATCAGATTATTCACACTTCGGGCCTATCCTGCGAGGGCGATCCCCTCATTCATCGGTGCAGCATGCGATCCATTTCAGCGCTCTTGGCCTGTCTATCCATCCTCGCGGGATCAGCGGCTTGGTCAGCGGCTTGGGCCGACAGTCGTGTTTTCATCATCGCCAACCAGGCCGACGGCTATGGCGTCGACCAGTGCCTGGCCAAGGGCGAGAAATGCGGCGCCCACGCCGCCCATTCCTATTGCCAGTCGCGGAATTTCGCCGAGGCTTCCGCCTACCGCCGCGTCGACCCGGATGAAATCACCGGCTCGGTTCCCAAGGCCGGCGAGAGCTGCGGCCATGCCGGTTGCAATGAATACGTCGCCATTACCTGCCAGCGCTAGGCTGGCAATCCCGGCCAACCCCGCCACACAGGCGCCCCGGAAACGACGTGACGCTGCCCCGAGAAGCAGGTATGAAGCCGGCTTGCGCCCCGTTTTTCGAAGTCCGCGACAGGTCGCGGCACCCAGTGAAACGAACTTCGGAGACGACAAGGGCTTTGGCTAACTGTTTTCTTTCTGGCACCGCTTTTCGATTTGACCTTCCTGGTGTGAGCTTGCGGCAAATTGTTTCAGGAGCTTCAAATCGGCGGCGCCGGGCCGCGCCTTCGGTTCTTGCCAAAGCCTGCGCGGAGTCGCCCCTTAATGGCCGGACATGCCTGAAAAGTTGATTGCCTCCTGTTCCAGATCGATGCTGGCCGTCGCCGTGCTGCTTGGCGCGGCTGTGTTCGGCATGGACGCCCGCGCCCAGGTGAATCCCGGGCCGCCGTCGCAGGGGGCTGCGGCCAATCCGATGTGCCCGCGGCTGGAAGCCCAATTGGCGACCATCGACCGTGGTGGCGGAGACCCGGCCAAGGACGAGCAGATCCGCCGTTACCAGGATGCCGCTTCCAGGCAGCAGGCTGAGCTTGATCGCGTCACCTCGCAGGCCAAGCGGATGGGCTGCGACAGTTCCGGATTTTTCTCGCTGTTCAACGGCCAGTCGGCGCAATGCGGCCCGGTCAACAACCAGATCCAGCAGATGCGCGCCAACCTCGATCAGATCACGACCAGCCTCGAGCGGTTGCGTGGCGGCGGCCTCGGCGGCAGCGATCGCGAAAACCAGCGCCGCTCGGTTCTGCTGGCGCTGGCGCAGAATAATTGCGGGCCGCAATATGCCAACGCCGTGCAGCAGCAGGGCGGCCCCGGCAACTTCCTGAACAATCTGTTTGGCAACAACAACAGTCCGGGCGGGCCACCCGCGGATGTCGGTCCTCAATCCGGAACCTATCGCACCGTCTGCGTGCGCAGCTGCGATGGCGCCTATTTTCCGATCTCGTTCGCCACCGTGCCCGGCCGTTTCCCCGATGACGAAAAGACCTGCAAGGCGCTTTGCCCGGCGGCGGAAGCCAGCCTCTACGCCTATCGCAATCCCGGCGAAGACATGAACCAGGCGGTGTCGATCAGCGGGCAGCCCTATTCCTCGTCGCCGAATGCCTTCCGCTTCCGTCAGGAGTTCAACCCCTCCTGCGCCTGCAAGGCCGCCGGACAGACCTGGTCCGACGCCCTGAAATCCATCGACGACAAGGCCGCCGCCGAACAGCAGGGCGACATCATCGTCACCGAAGAGGGCGCAAAGAAGATGTCGCGGGCGCCCGTGAAACCGGCTCCCGCGCCCGCCAAGAAGGGGACCACGGCGGCAACCACGCCACCTGATGCCACGGCTGCACCGGCGCCCGCACCGGCCGCGTCGGGCACGCCGACGGCACCTTCCGGCACACCGTCGGACAACAAGCCGATCCGCTCGGTCGGCCCAACCTTTATCCCGGCGCGCTAGACCCTATCCCTCGAACGCTTCGGCCGAGCCGCGGCTCGCGCGCGACACCAGCGTGTCGTCGGGCCTCGGCAACGGCTTGCCGGTATCGCGAAATTTGTTGGTGATGGGATAACGGCGATCGCGCCCGAAATTCCGCCGTGTCACCTTGACGC
>NZ_SSNA01000159.1 GCF_004799445.1 Bradyrhizobium sp. | reverse complement strand
TTGCCTGACTCGAATGCCAGGGACACGGTGGAAAAGAAGGGGAGAAACATCGGGCCGCCTCTCTCGGCAGCGAAATGCTGCGGTGAGCAAATGCCTGATACGATGAAAAGGTCCATATACCCAGGGTTAGTTTGTGACCAATTCGCGCGAAGCCGGCCAAGTGAGCTGTTTTGACCGGGTTTCCGTTGCGATATCGCCGAGCGCGCTTTGGCCGTGGCGTTTCAGCGCAGCCGGGAAGCCGGCGACGCATCGGCCGATACCTCAATGCGGCGACGATTTCCGCAATCGTATTTCAATTCGCCGTCGCTCCCGAACGTCGCCCGAAAAGGATCCGGCGATGGCCAAGGTCTCGTCGGTATTGATCAGTTGCGCGCCGGACATCGGTATCAGCTTGTATCCCGAAAGCAGCGGACTGCGGCCAAGCAAGCTGACAACCGAAACCGCCCGTGCGAGGCCGAGCCCTGCATTGTCCGCCGGAACGAGGCTGGCGATGCTCGCGTAATTCCTGAGAACCGGGACCAAATCGCGATCGAGGTTTGATTGCCGCAGGCCGACCGGCTGCTCATCGGTGTGGCCGACGACCTCGATGACATCGACGTCGTATTTCTTGAGCAGCGCGACGATCTGTTCGGGCGTCGAAGCCAGCAGCTTCTCGCGGAACTCGGGCGACAGCTCGGCGCTTCCAGTCCTGAAGAAGTTTCCGTCGGCTTCGCTCAATCGTATGATCGGAGGCCATTGGTGGCCTGATGGGTTTCCGGAAAGCCCGCGGCTGACGGCGTCGGCGATCATTTGCGGCGGAGTGGAAGACTGGCCGGCGGCAGGCATGACTTTTTCGATGCGTCCGACGATGTCCGCGTCACGAAGCGCCTTGTCCAGGCTGATGCCTTTGGACTTGAGCTGCTCCATATCGGCGAGCTGATCGCGGATATTCTTCTCCGACAGGCCCCCCTTCTTGAGATCGGTCATCGCATTGCGGCTTTCGACCAGCTCGCGCCAGAATTCATCGACGGCTTTGACGTTGCTCGAGGTCACGACTTCGGAGCGAAGCCGCTCATAGAGTTCGGGATTCTGCTTGATCGCCGTCACCAGGTTGCGGTCGGCCATGCTGCTGACCCGCTCGACCCGGACCTGCTGTTCGGCCTCTTCCCGTTTGGTCTGCTCACGCTTGAGAAACGTGGCCATCGTGATCAGCAGGCAGAATATCAGCAGGATCATGATCTCGGCCATCGTCAGGCCGAGCACGAGCCCCTGGCGATACGATGACGACTGTCGGAAGATATGACCGTCCATGGCGAACCTGCCTGATGATGGTTTTGCGGTTTGACCGCGAGATACTAGTGTCCCGAATCCGAAGTTCGCACTCCCTTGCAGCCCCCCTTTTGCGAACTTCGGATTCGAAAGGACACTAGAAATACATGATTCTAGTGTGGTTTTGGTTCAGAAGTTCTCATCACGGACTCGCCCCACTGACGATGAGAACTTCTGAACCACCACACTAGCTAGTAGCTGTCGTCCCCTTCGAGGCGTGCCGCGGTGGCTTGCGTCGGCGACGTATCGGCGGGAACGATCAAGGGATTGGAGGCGATACGCGCCGCCTCGGCGGCCCTGATCTCGGACAGCAGAATAGATATCGCGCTCGAAAGCGCCTGGGTCTGCTTCAGGTTGGAATTCACCGAAATCGCCTGTACCTCGGCATTCTTGCTGAACGTGCTGACCACCCGCGTCAGGCCGGCAATCGCCGGATTGAGCTTGACTTCGATCATGTGTTCCGGGGTTTGCAGCGAGGCCAGCTTCGAGACGACGCTGTCGATCGATTGCACGATCGCAGCCGTGCTGGTCGAGAGCCGCGCGCCGTCGTCGGCAAGCTGCCTTGCGACGGTCTCGAAGGTCGCTAAAATTCTGGTGTTCAGTTGCTCGATGGCATCGCCAGATTGCCGCGATGCGTCCTGCAGCGGCTTGTTGGCGTCCAGCGCGAAGCCCTCGAGCTGGCCGACAACCCGGTCCCTTGCCTCTTTCAGCATCGCGTCGATTTCCCCGACCGCGTCGGTGAGCGATTGCTGGGTGGCGCGCCTGAAGTAGCCGAATTCGAGAACCGTGCTTTCGAGCTCGCGCCTCACCTTTCGCGAGGCGTCGGCAAGCTCCAGCCGCGCGGTGTGTTCGACATCGACCGGATCGCGCCGCATCTGGTTGAAGAATATCCGCAAGGTGATGCCCGCGATCGTCGAACCGATGGCGATGCCGAAATTCTGCACGATCTGTTCGGCCGATCCTTCGGACGAAAACTGATAGAGCGAAACGGCGAGGCTGGTCAGGGTGAACAGAAAGCCCATGTAGTAGAGATTGTCGCCGGACTGGTCGTCGCGCAGCCGAAACAGGCGCGCCAGCCCGAGCGCGGACGCGTAGGCGATCATGATCAGCACCGGAACCAGCGTGACCTGGAGCGCGCCGAATCCATGAAGCTTGGAGAACACGATGTAGCCGGCGCCCGACATCACGACGGCGAAGAACAGCAGCCCGCTCAACAGCCCGGGTGGCACATCGCGAAGGCTATTGGTAGAGGCCATTATCTTGCACCCTGCAGTCGCCGCGCGCCATCGAACACTCCCTTGTTGTCCGTGATCCACTCCTTCCAGAATTCGATGTGACGGACCGTGTCGATGGTCACCTGCGTTTGCTGGACGTATTCGATCTTGACGTGCGCATCGTGCAGGTCCGTCCTGAATTTCAGGTAGGCGGGCGATCGTTTCAACCGCTGATAGGACAGGTCGCCGGCGCTCGGATATTGGCTGTAAAGCGGAGTAAACTCCAGCATATCGGAAATCACGATGAGTTTCTTTTCGACTTTTTGCGCGGCCGAGGAGGAAAACTGGTCGATCGCGATGTCCTGGATCGCGCCCATGATCGGCGAATTTTTCGCTTTCGCGGAGGTCAGGCTGTTTTTAATGGCGTCCCTTGCGGGCTGCCGGAAACTCTCGAGCCAGCGCATCCGTGCCAGGCGCGGGTTATCGGTCCACTCGCTCAAGCCCGTCCCGTCGCCCGGATTGCATTTCGAAAACAGCGAGCGGCTTCGGCTGCCCGCAATGTCGAGCACGCGGATGTCGAGCTTGTGATAGTCGGGAAGCTCGGAGATCTGGTCTTCGAGCAGACCCAGCACCTGGCGCTGGGCCGGTTCCGGCAGGTCGTCGGAAGTATCCACCAGAACCACCGCAATGCCGCGAGGCCCCTCGATCGGGCACAGCGAGGCTGCATCGAGTTTCGGCTTCGGGGTCACCGTAAAGTAGAACAAGGCCAGGATACCCAATGCCGCCAGCGCAAGGAATATCAACGCAATGCCGCCGATCGCAGCGCCGGTGCCGCGCGCGCGGTTACGCTGTCTTGACTGCCGACGGGCCACGCTTGCTCTCCGGGATCAGGTCGTCAATTTCGCGATACGAGCGCGCAGCCTCGTCGAAAGCCTCGTGAATGGCCTGAATCTGGCGATTCAGGATGTCCTGTGTCTCCAGAATTGACTGGCGAAGCTGATCTCGCGCCGTTTCATCCCTGTCGGTTCCGACATAGACGATGCGATCCATGCTGTAGGGTCTTGCGAAGTAGGCGGGAGCGGGCGTGGTTCGCGTCTTGCGATTGGCCTCGCGATAGATCGCCAGCAGCGCGCGACAGGATCTCTCGATGTGATTTTGATGTTCGGCGAATCGCTGCGCCAGCCGCCCGCGGGCCTGGATGATCGAATCGAATTCGCCGCGCCTCACCGATAAATCGCGTGCGGCGCCGTTCATGGCCTCGCTCGCGGCGTCCCTGATTTCGCGCAGGCGCTCGATCAATTCCGCCTTGCCTTCGGTGTAGTGGGCGCGGGCGTCGTTGCATCGCTGTTCCAGCGAAGCGTAGCCAAAATACGGATCGGTAAAAAGCAATCCGTCGGTCATGGCAATCAGCGAAAAGATCAGGCCAATCCCGAAAAACACCCAGGAGAGGATGTCGTTCAGAACGAGGGGGGCCTTGAGAAGCTGGGTCATGACTTCCTGCCCGACATCGCCGTTCACGCTAGGCGGTATTTCGCGAAGGTGCGCGAGCGTGAGATTGAGAGCGATCGCGAAGGCGAGGTAGCCGATGCCGGACAACAGCCCGATCAATTTGAGAAACCAGTTCCGGCGATTGATGAGGCGAATCGGTACCAGGCCCCAGAGGAAGCTGGCGATGATATTCAAGGCTGCGAAGCTCACCGCCTGAACGGCGCCGCCCAGTAACCCCTGCGCGTTTGATTTGGCCAGAAAGTTGCCGTTAACGACCACTTCGATGACGAACAGGACCGCCAATATTCCGACCTTGAGCAAGGTCTTGCCCTGGGATGACAGCCGGGCAGGTCGCGCCAGTCGGTGGCGCCGGCGAAAATCGTCGCGTTCCTGTTCCGAATCATAGAGCCGCCGCCGCAGACTGAACAATTCGTCGCGGCCCAGCGCTGCTTCGGCACGGAATTCGCCGACCGATTCCGGCGCCGCCTGCTGGATGATCGCGAAGCGCTCTTCGAAATTGAGCGCCGTCAGGCGCTCATCATAGGTGTGCAGGTGTTCAAGATAGATTGAATGGCTATCCTGCTTGTGGGTCTCGACCAGTTCCACGACCTGATGCTCAATGTCGTCGAACGTCTCCGCGTCGGTCGTTGGCCGGTTCTCGGCCCCGCGCTTACCTCCGTCGATCGCCAAGTGCAGATTGTCGGCGATCCGATTGACGTTCAAATCGAGAAATATCTCGGTGCTGGGCCGATACGAATGCTGGGGCTGCCCCAGCAGGCTCAATAACCGTGCAATGGCAGACGGTTTACCCTGGGCTGCGATCATCCAACGTCCCGGTCTTGCACGTCTGGAGTATGGATTTGCGGCCTCCCGCCCGGGCCTTGGCCTGGCGGCAGGATCAAGGCCGAGGCCAGCCTTGCTGCATCATCGGGCGATCGGAGCAGCGGCCTGCCGGCATGGGACGAATGCATCTGAGCAGCATTTCGATAGTTAAGACTCATGACTATCAGGACTATCACGCGAGAAACAAAGACGACAGGGATGGATTTCGCCAAAGCCGGCTTCAGGATCGATTTCATCGGCGAGGGTGCCCCCGATGGCCTGCCGCCGTGCGCCGGATTTTTTCGTGCACCGCCCAGGTTCATGGCTCGGGCGTGCTGGTGTCGAGCACGGAGCCGCGACGGATGCGCGATCCCTCTTGTCGGCTCGCGCGCCGGTTCCGTACTCGCCTTCCTGCTCGAATCCTCCGCGACTGTGGGACGTGTTTCCAGGGTGAGCCAGGGAGAGGGACAGAATTCAAAGAGAAGCCGACTTAAGGCAAATCTGGATGGCCGGTTTTGAATTGACGACAATTTGAATTATCTCTGAGGCAACGGCAGCCAGCTATTTTCACGGTTCAGGTGGTAGCACGTGAATGTCACCGTCCCATCTTCCATTTCCAGCGTGAAGCGTAACGAGACAATATCATGACAACGCTCTCCAATCTTATCGATGAAATTCAGGACGAAACACTATCTGAACTCACGAAAAGGCAGTTAAGGGCACTCACACGTATCGCCGATCTGTTCGTCGCCGGGGCGGGTCGTCATTCGAAGAAGCAGATCGAGCTATTCGACGATGTATTCAAAACCCTTGTTACCGTGATTGAGTTGAAAACCCGGGTCAAGCTGTCGAACCATCTTGCCACCAAACCGAATGCGCCAGCGACGCTGATTCGGGCATTTGCCTGCGATGAGGCCATCGCCGTGGCGGCTCCCGTACTCAGTCAGTCGACGGCACTCAGCGATCTCGACCTTGTTGCCAACGCAAGTACCCAGGGCCAGGGTCATCTTCAGGCGATCGCGCAGCGTCTTACCATCAGCGAAGTGATCACCAAGATACTCATCGAGCGCGGTGAACCCATTGTCGTCCACACCGTTGCGAAGAATGCCGGTGCCCGCATTTCGGACGATAGCTTTCGCGAACTCGTGCTGCGCGCTGGCGGCGATGCCGAGCTTGCGCTGCAGGTTGGAAAGCGTCGTGACATTCCCCGGCATCACTTCTTGAGACTTCTTGAAACGGCCTCCGCTTCGGTGTGCAAGAAGATCGTGGCGGCAAATCCGCAATTTACCGATGCGGTACAGGACGCGGTCACCGAGGTGATAGACGAAATAAACCTGGAGGTTCGCAACAAGTCTCAGGACCACGCCAAAGCCAGGTCAAGGGTCAGGCGACTGCAGAACTGGAAGGAGCTTGGCGAAGCCAATGTTCATTCCGCCGCGTGTTCGCAAAATTTTGAACAGGCTGTAACGGCTCTGTCGGTGCTCGCCAGCTGTCCGATCGAGATGGCCGAGCGGGCGATCCTCAATGATAACCCGGGCGTGGTGCAGATCGTCGCCAAAGCCGCGGGCTGCTCCTGGCCGACGGTCAAGGCTCTCCTGCTGATGAGGGCGGCGGGCCGCAAGATGTCCAAAATGGATCTTGAGCGGGCGCGCGAACACTTCGAGCGGCTCGAGGCCCAGACGGCAAAACGGGTGCTTGAAGTCTATGATGCCCGCCGCCACGTAGCTGCCGTCCCGAGCCCGTCGATCGCTCCGAGGGTCTCCGCAAACGAAGTGGACGCTTTGGCTAGTTGAGCCCTGCGTCCAGATGCGCGGTGTCGTTCATTCGGCGCAGCCGAAATGAACCGGCTGACATTGATCCCTGGTTTGATATCGTCTAGTATTTTCACATCCAAGGGGAAGGGGTTCCCCAAAACCGCCTGATGAGGGCTGATGACTCCTGCCGCGTCGAGAATGCGGGGGTTAAGCCATGGCGATGTGCCGCTCAGGCCTCCTTCTCTGTCTCAACGTGAAGTCAAGTAACTCGGTCGTGCGCCAACCAGGAACGGTGCGCGCTACAGGCTGGATGTGTTGGTTGTTGTGGACAAGGCTTGACAGGGAAGATGCAGAGGACAGGCTTTCTGCGACGTTGAAAGGGACGACCATGGGACGCTTCAGCATCTGGTGAACAGCGTGTAAATCTGAAAGCAAGTCGAGGCATGCGGTGGATACAATCGACGGAGTGATCTGGGTTTCTCTGGGCAGTGTCTTCGGTGGGATCGCGAGATTCTGGCTGTCCGGATTTGTTGCGCGGCGTGTCGGCGAGACATTTCCCTGGGGAACGATGGTCATCAATGTCAGCGGAGCATTTTTTATCGGCGTGCTTGCGGCATCGGCAGCAGGCCACGGGGCTTTCGCGGCCGTCAGACCGTGGCAATTTGCCGTCACCGGATTCCTGGGATGCTACACGACCGTGTCTTCCTTCAGCCTCCAGACCTTGTCGCTCGCTCGCGACAGCGAGGTATCGCTTGCGGCCTGGAATCTGGTGCTCTCGGTGTCTCTTTGCCTTGTTGCCGTCGCTGTCGGCTTCGCCGCCGGCCAACACGCGTTCGGGTAACGGGAAACCCGGCCATGCAGGACAACGTTTCACCGAATCCACCGGCGGCCAAACAGGCTGAGAATCGTCCGCTTCCACGCCCGCGCCGCTCCATTTGGCTGCAAAAATTCTGGGATACGACCGGTTCCTATATTTCCGTCGCGCTCGGCAGCATTGTCGGAGGGGTCGCGCGCTATCTGGTTTCCGTCCTGTTTTTGAGTCAGCTCGGGAGCGGTTTTCCCTGGGGCACATTATTCGTCAATGTGACCGGCTCGTTCATTATCGGTTTTTATGCGGCGTTGACCGGCCCCGACGGCAGGTTGTTCGTCAGCCCGCGGCAGAGGCAATTCGTCATGGTCGGGATTTGCGGAGGTTACACCACATTTTCCGCGTTCAGTCTCGAGACCCTGCGGCTTGTGCAGTCCGGCAACATCCAGGCCGCATCCTTCAATTTATTCGTCTCGGTCGTGGGCTGGTTGACTGCCGTATGGCTCGGTCACGCACTGGCGGCTCGTCTCAATCGTTTGTAAGGAACCGGAAATGCAAATACCGAAACAAGCACTGCTGCTGCGGATCTTCACCGGCGAAAATGACAAGTTCGATGATCGTCCGCTCTATGAAGCCATTGTGAAGAAAGCGCGGGAAATGCAACTGGCCGGCGCGACGGTGTTGCGTGGTCCAATGGGCTTCGGCAAATCGAGCCGCATCCACACCGACAAAATTCTTCGTCTATCGTTGGATTTGCCGTTGGTCATTGAAATCGTGGACTCTGAAGAGAAGATCAACGAGTTTCTGCCTGTGCTTGACGGGATGATGGATAGCGGTCTCGTCACGCTGGAGAAAGTGCAGGTGCTGCAGTATGGTCCTGATAAGACCGCTGACACCTAGCCAGGCACGAGGTTGCGGAAACAGGTGAATCGTCTTCGCCGCGGCCCGCTGATCTTGCACGACGGGCAAATCGCCCATCGCAGCCATGCGCTAGTTGCCCGTCGTGCCAATCCGTCGCAATCCGCATCATTGCTCTCACCCCCAAATCACAGGCATCTTTGCAGCCATCCCGCACCCGCAAGAGGGGCGTATCGCGATCGTCACGGACCTGAGGGCGGGCCCTCGGCGGGATAGACCACCGTCCCATCGTTGCGAACGACGGCGCCGGGTGTCAGGCTCGCCACATCGACATGCGATTTTCCGAGAATGTGCTTCACTTGCTCCCCCGCGGCCAGAAGATAATCGGCAATGATCCGGCGGTGGCAGCGCCACCAAACCGCTTCAGCGCACATGGTCACGCAACTTTGCTCACCGCCGCGTTCCCGGAGCCGGGCCAAGCCGGCGGCAAAGGGGGCGGTCAGAGCGTAGTCCGCATAGTTCCGAAAGCTGCGCACGCGCCAATAGCTATTTGGCGAGGGCTCGGCGTCGCGCGACTTCCCCCGCAGGCCGCCGAGCTCGGCGATATGCTGATAGCCGATCTTCCAAGGTGCCAGCGCTTCGGGGAGGCTCTGCTGATTGAACTGCGGGTTGGTGCGCGACCGCGGTATCGACCTTACGTCGATAACGAGGCTGACGCCCGACTCCCGCAACAGATCGACAAATTCGACGATCGTCCTGGTCGAGTGGCCTATGGTGAAAAAGGTGTTCGTGTCATCGCTCCAACGGGCGAAGCCGCACGACGAGCCGGCATCGCCGTAGACTCTAGGCGCGCGCTTCCAAAATCAAAAGCGCCAGTTGTCGGCTAAATGTTGCGATTTTTGGGAACCGACAGGGGGCGCGGCGGTTGGAATGCTCATGCCGCCGAAATATTCAGTGCGAGCACTGCCCTCCTCTTGCATTGTTCGGCGGCATCGGATCGAACGACGTGCCGAACAGCTTCAAGATCCATGATCGCGTGAGCTGGAATTCCGAGGCCGGCCGTGTCAGCGGCACGATCATCCGCGTGCATACGCGCCATTTCAAGGTCAAAGGTTATACCCACCATGCGAGCGCGGACGATCCACAATACGAGATCCAGAGCAGCAAGACGGATCATATCGCCTACCACAGGGGTGCCGCGCTCACCAGGCTTGGCGATTGACGTCCCCATTGTCAGGCGTGCTCGATGATAGACAATGATCGGCCGATGCCCACGGGTTCAAAGTCTTTCCCGGTCGGCCGCTCCGCGTAAAAACCTGGCGATGCCGGCGATCGCATCCGCCTCAATCACCGGATGCGGTCACAACAGGGCATCAATCGATTGGAACTGCCGATATCATGCTGCCCGCATTCTGCCGCCACGCGAGGGACCGACCCATGCCGCGAGAAAACTCCAACGATTGGAACCGACGTCAACGCGCGCTGTCCAGATGGGACAATGAAGGAGGTGCCGGGCCGGATGGTCCCGCTACGGTTTCGGCGCCCGACAACGCGCGAATTGAAGTTTCGGAGCTGACCAATGCCGAACTCGTGACGCTGCGTATCCGTGTCGGGGAGCATTGCCGTGGCGTCGTCAAGGACTGCCTTCATCAATTCAATTAGCTCGGGCTGATAAACTGCTCCTATTGGGTTCATGGTTTCCTCCCTGGTTAAGCGACCCTGGACGGTCATCTAAGTTCCGCCATTTCGAGGAAAGCAACGTCCAAATCATACCCTGCGGCAGTTTCTCTCTCACTGCTCCTGATCCTCGCTGCGATGCGGCAACGGTTCCCCATGATCGGCACCGCGTCGAGAATCACGCGTCCACACCGACGATCGCCGCCGTCTAATGGCCGCCGGATCGTCATTTCGGCAATGCCCACCTGGCGAGTTCGTGCGGTGGCTTATCATCCCGTCTACCTGGACCGCCAGCGATGAAAACACGGCCGCAACGGCGATCAGCATGACCGCCGCAGGCCATTGCCACGTCCGCCATATCTCGGCGTTGAGCGCCGCACTAAGTTAACTTTCCGTACCTGTACGGCTTCGGTTACTCTGTACGCGGGAGCTGTCGGGGACGCGGCGCTGGAAGCACTACGCTTGGGTCGCGTGTTCCCGATCGATCTAGTTGAGCATTTGCTGCGCAGGCGTGAGCGGGGACGTAACCCTTTTCCACCCACTCTTTGATACTTCCTCTGTCGAGGCGGCCGACGCGACGCAGGTCGCGTCTAGTGGACTTACGATGTCTTAAGCAATCGAGGTCAAATCCTTGATGCGGCACCAAACTGGAGGAAGAGGATGGTTCCTGATTTCCGAAACGTTACGGGGTTCGATGACATCTATTCCCGCTTTCTCATAGCTGCACGGTCGATAATGCTTGGGCATGATCTCATCTTCGATCAGTTCGCCGAAAGAGCCCTGCACATTACTTCGCTTGAGTTGTATTTACGTTGTAACCAATGGCTTGACCCAAACACCGACAAGAACTCCGAACAAGGGAATTCAAATACTTGGTATATTCGTCGACGGGGATCTAATGCCAATACATCTAGAGTTGACATAACCGCTGGATGTGCAGCTGATAACATATACTGCGGACTTCTTGTAAGAGGGATCGATGGAGACGATGGTTCGGGAAGGGCGATTAAAAGAATCCTGCGTGGGGGCGAGAAAGTGTCAGGTCTGAGCTGGCTTACGGAGGAGATCAAAAGTCTCGATCAAATACACGGAAGCCAAATAATGGAAGGTCCATTGCGACTAAAACGTCGCGAAAAGCCGCTGGTCAGAAACCTCTCCCCCAAACCTCGCATGGGGCTCGAATATTCTGAGTATCCGTGGAACCAGAATCTTAGGATCGTGGTCGAGCAAACCTAACTCGGGTGATAGTGTCCGACATCGTTTGCCGGCAAGCCGTCGACAACTGGTGCTTGACGAGGCTCCGCTGTCAATTGTTGGTAGCGGTGTTGGTATTTCTACTGCCGCTCGTGTGAAAAGATAAGAAAAGTCCGATGCTTGGAGGGGGTGTGTGACGCCGTCCACCGTCATAGCGATCGCGCGGGGCGGCAGGATTGCGACGTACAAATCAGCTCGCAGTGTGAATCAGCTCGCGAGTTTGGGTCAATCAGTGATGTCTTGACGTGAGCGACCACCGGCATAATGCCGGTGGTCGACGATTAGAGCTCGATCTGCTCGGAGATATTTAGAGCGTCATCCACTTCAATCCCGAGATACCGGACGGTGCTCTCCAGCTTCGTATGGCCGAGGAGGAGTTGCACAGTGCGCAGGTTGCCAGTCTCGCGATAGATCTGGGCGGCCTTCGTGCGCAAAGCGGCCGTTGAATTCAGGACAGGCGCCTGAATAAAGGCTAGTTGTGCGAGGCTGACTTCGCCGATGACATCGCTATCTCGGTCACATCTCTGCTGGGTTACAGAAACACGCTCCCAGACTGTTACGTTATCGATCTTAAGATCGGCTGTAGTTTTGACGCTTTGAACGGCACTGAGCGAATCCTCGCGCCGGTAGCATCAAAGATCGCATTCGAGATTGCGGAAGGCACCACGGCTGCTGTCGGTTCGCCCGCGCCCCACGGCTTCTCGGTCGGACGATCGATCAACTCGACGACGATTTCTGGAAGTTCAGGAAACGTCAGGATCGGGTAGCTTGCCCAATCAAGGCTGGTCACCATGCTTCGATCAAATGTGACCTCTTCCTTCAACGTACGGCTGACGGTTTGGAT
>NZ_SSNA01000158.1 GCF_004799445.1 Bradyrhizobium sp. | reverse complement strand
GGCGTCGTCACGGCCAAGGGCGCCAACATTCTGGAGCTCGGCAAGGACGTGGCCGCCGCCACCGCGGAATTCATGAAGGCGGTGCCGCTGGGCATCAATGTCGACCGCATCGCCGACCAGCCGGAGGTCGTCGAGCACGCGGTCTCCGAATTCGTTCACTCCTTCATTGAGGCGCTCGCGATCGTGCTGTTCGTCTCCTTTGTCGCGCTGGGCTGGCGCACCGGCATCGTGGTGGCGCTGTCGGTGCCGCTGGTGCTGGCGATCGTCTTTATCGTCATGAATGCGATGTCGCTCGATCTGCACCGCATTACGCTCGGCGCCCTGATCATCGCGCTCGGGCTATTGGTCGACGACGCCATCATCGCGGTCGAGATGATGGTGGTGAAGATGGAGCAGGGCTGGGACCGCGTCCGCGCGGCGTCGTTTGCCTGGGAATCCACCGCGTTTCCGATGCTGACGGGAACGCTGGTCACCGCGGCCGGTTTCCTGCCGATCGGCTTTGCTAATTCGGCCGTCGGCGAATATGCCGGCGGCATCTTCTGGATCGTGGCGATCGCGCTAGTCGCGTCCTGGTTCGTGGCGGTGATCTTCACGCCCTATATCGGCGTCAAGCTGTTGCCGAACATCACGGTCAGCCACAACCACGATCCGCATGCGGTGTACGAAACCCGCGTCTACCGGATCCTGCGCGGCATGATTCAATGGTGCGTCAACCACCGCATCAAGGTGGTGCTGGCGACCGTCGGCGTCTTCGCGCTCTCGATCGTGGCGTTCGGCCACGTCCAGCAGCAGTTCTTCCCGCTGTCGGAGCGGCCTGAATTGTTCCTGCAGCTGCGACTGCCCGAAGGCACCGCGTTCAACGTCACCGAAAAGTCCGTCAAGAAGGCGGAAGCGCTGCTGAAAGACGACCAGGACATCGCGACCTACACCTCCTATGTCGGCCAGGGCTCGCCGCGCTTCTGGCTCGGGCTCAACCCGCAGCTGCCGAACGAGGCCTTCGCCGAGATCGTGATCGTCGCCAAGAACGTGGCGGCGCGCGAGCGGATCAAGGCGCGCATCGAGAAGGAGGTCGAAGGCGGGACATTGACCGAGGCGCGCGTGCGCGTCGATCGCTTCAACTTCGGACCGCCGGTCGGCTTTCCGGTCCAGTTTCGCGTGATCGGCCCGGATGCCCAGACCGTCCGCGACATCGCCTACAAGGTGCGCGACGTCGTCAGGCAGAATGAAAGCATCAGGGATCCGCAGCTCGACTGGAACGAGCAGTCGCCCTACCTCAAGCTCGTGGTCGACCAGGACCGCGCCCGCGCGCTCGGCCTCACCCCGCAGGACGTCTCGCAGGCGCTGAGCATGCTGATCTCGGGCGTGCCGGTGACGACCATGCGCGACGGCATCGAGAAGGTCGATGTGGTGGCTCGCGCGGTGCCGTCCGAGCGGCTCGATCTCGGCCATGTCGGCGACCTCACCGTGACGTCGCGCAACGGCGTGGCGGTGCCGCTGCAGCAGATCGCCAGGATCGAATACGCCCATGAGGAGCCGATCATCTGGCGGCGCAACCGCGACATGGCGATCACGGTGCGCGCCGACGTCGCTGACGGCGTGCAGGCCCCTGACGTGACCAACCAGATCTGGCCCAAACTGCAGGAGATCCGCGACAGCCTGCCGCCGGCCTACCGGATCGAGCCGGGCGGTGCGTTCGAGGAATCCGCCAAGGGCAACGCCTCGATCTTCGTGCTGTTTCCGCTGATGGTGATCGTGATGCTGACCCTGCTGATGATCCAGCTGCAGAGTTTTTCGCGGCTGATCCTGGTGTTCCTCACCGCGCCGCTCGGCATCGTCGGCGCCTCGCTCGGGCTGAACGTCGCGAACCAGCCGTTCGGCTTCGTGGCGCTGCTCGGGTTGATCGCACTGGCCGGCATGATCATGCGCAATGCGGTGATTTTGGTCGACCAGATCGAGACCGACGTCGCCCACGGCCTGACGCGGAAGGAAGCCATCGTGGAAGCCACCGTCCGGCGGGCCCGCCCGGTGGTGCTGACGGCGCTCGCGGCCATCCTGGCGATGATACCGCTGTCGCGCTCGGCGTTCTGGGGCCCGATGGCGATCACCATCATGGGCGGCCTGTTTGTCGCCACCTTCCTCACCCTGCTGTACCTGCCGGGCCTCTATGCGCTTTGGTTCCGCAACAGCCTTGAAGAAAGCGGCGGCAGCCAACATGTGGGCCTTGCGCCGCAACATCCAGGCATCGCCGAACCCGCATTTCCGCTTGCTGCGGCGGCGGAATAATTGAACATTGCAGCATGATCCGGGTACCTTTTTCCTGAAAAGGTCATGCTGAAACAAAGAACCGAATAGACTGAATCGAGTGCCGAAATGACGCTGATCGCCGAACATATCGAGCCGGATACAAGGGAACGCATTCTCGTGGTGGCGGAGCGTCTGTTTCGCCAGATCGGTTACCAGAAGACCACGGTCGCCGACATCGCCAAAGAACTGCACATGAGCCCGGCCAACGTCTACCGCTTCTTCGATTCGAAGAAGGCGATCCACGAAAGCGTCGCCCGCAGCCTGATGGGCGAGGTCGAGATCGAGGCGCAGCGGATCGCCAACGCGCCGGGTCCGGCGGCGCCCCGCCTGCGCGAGCTGCTGACCACCGTTCATCGCATGAACCGGGAGCGCTATGTCGGTGATTCCAAGCTCCATGAGATGGTCGAGATCGCGATGGAGGAAAGCTGGGAGGTCTGCGTGGCCCACATCCAGCGCGTCACCGAGAGCATTGGTGCGGTGATCGGGCAGGGGATGGCGTCGGGTGAATTCGAGAAGAAAGACGTGCTGCTGGCGGCGTTGTGCACCTGCACGGCGATGGTCAGGTTCTTCCATCCCCAGATGATTGCGCAATCCATGAACAAGCCGGGACCATCGATCGACCAGATGATCGATTTCGTTCTCGCCGGGCTGGCGCCGCACGTTGATACCGCGAAAAGTTGAAAACGAGAGAATCTATCCCGTCATTGCGAGCGGAGCGAAGCAATCCATGGAGCACCTAACGCGCGTATGGATTGCTTCGTCGCGGAGCCTGTCATCGGGCGCGCATTCGCGCGACCCGTTGCCTCCTCGCAATGACGGCCAAACCTGAAGAAAGATACGACCGTGGACGCATCAAGCCCGAAAGACCTGCATTATTACGAGCCGCGCAATGGCCATGGCCTCAGGCACGACCCGTTCAATGCCATCATTGCCCCGCGCCCGATCGGCTGGATCTCGTCGCGCGACACCAGGGGCCACGTCAATCTCGCGCCCTACAGCTTCTTCAACGGGTTCTGCTACACGCCTCCGATCATCGGATTTTCATCGACCGCCTGGAAGGACAGCGTCGGCAATATCGAGGAGACCGGGGAATTCGTCTGGAATCTCGCGACCCGGGATCTGGCGAAGCAGATGAACCTGACCGCCGCGCATGTCCCCCAAGACGTCAGCGAATTTGAAATCGCCCGGCTGACGGAGGCGCCCTGCAAGCTCGTCGGCGTGCCCCGGGTTGCGGAAAGCCCGGTGTCGTTTGAATGCAAATTGTCGCAGATCGTTCAGTTGCAGGGTGCCGACGGCAGGAAGGCGCAGGCCTGGCTCGTGCTCGGCGAGGTCGTCGCCGTCCACATCGACAAGGCCCTCATCAAGGACGGCGTCTATCAGACCGCGCTGGCGCGGCCCATCGTGCGTGCCGGCCGCAAGGGCGACTATTTTGAAATCAGGCAGGATGCCATGTTCGAGATGCCGCGGCCGGATTAAAGCCGTATTGACGCTAAGTGACTGATCGCGTTTCGGAACTGTTGCGGCCGCCCGCCGTTATCCACCCGACCCGTGCCGGCATCAATTTCATTTTATTCAAGGGCGAAGTATCAACCAAAGCTCACGCATTTCGCTAGAGTGAGTCGCCCGTTGGCATAAGTGTAGTTGCCGCATCGCGCCGCTGCGCCGACCCTTAAGGACACAGCCCATGAGCTCCTTCCGCCGCGACTTCATCACCAAGCCAATCTTTTCCTGGGCCCGCGGCGTGTTGCCGGCGATGTCGGACACTGAGCGCGAGGCGCTGGAGGCCGGCGATGTCTGGTGGGACGCCGACCTCTTCACCGGCAATCCCGACTGGTCGAAACTGCTCGCCACGGCGCCGGCGACGCTGACGGCCGAGGAGAAAGCCTTCCTCAACGGCCCGGTCGACGAGCTCTGCGCGATGCTCGACGACTGGAAGATCAACTGGGAATGGCGCGACCTGCCGGCCGAGGTCTGGGCCTTCATCAAGCGCAACAAATTCTTCGGCATGATTATCCCGAAGGAACATGGCGGGCTCGGCTTCTCGCCCTACGCGCATTCGGAAGTGGTGCGCAAGCTTTCGTCGCGTTCGCTGACCGCCGCCGTCACCGTGATGGTGCCGAACTCGCTGGGGCCGGGCGAACTGTTGATGCGCTTTGGCACCAAGGAGCAGCAGCAGCAATGGCTGCCGCGCCTGGCCGATGGCCGCGACATTCCCTGCTTCGGACTGACCAGCCCGGAGGCCGGCTCCGATGCCGCGTCGATGATCGATAGCGGCGTGATCTGCAAGGGCACGTTCGAGGGCCGCGAAGTGCTGGGACTGCGCCTCAACTGGCACAAGCGTTACATTACGCTGGGTCCGGTCGCGACGCTGTTGGGGCTGGCCTTCAAGGCCTATGATCCGGATCATCTGGTCGGGACCGCGGACGACCTCGGCATCACCGTGGCGCTGATTCCGACCCATCTTCCCGGCGTTTCGATTGGGCAGCGTCACCTGCCGGCGATGCAGGTGTTCCAGAACGGTCCGAACTGGGGCAAGGACGTCTTCATTCCGATGGATTACATCATCGGCGGGCAAGAACGTCTCGGCCAGGGCTGGAAGATGCTGATGACGGCGCTCGCCGCCGGACGCGGCATCTCGCTGCCGTCGCTGTCGGCGGCGGGTGCGGCCTATGCGGCGCGAACCACCGGCGCCTATGCGCGGATTCGCGAGCAGTTCGGCATCTCCATCGGCAAATTCGAAGGCATCGAGGAGCCGCTCGCCCGCATCGCCGGCACCGCCTATCTGCTCGATGCGGCGCGGCGGCTGACCTGTGCCGCGCTCAATCAGGGTCATCATCCGGCGGTGATTTCCGGGATCATGAAGCTGCAGGCCACCGAGCGGATGCGGATCGCGATCGACGACGCGATGGATATCCACGGCGGCAAGGCCGTGATCGACGGTCCGCAGAATTACCTGGGAAATCTTTATCGCTCGGTGCCGGTCGGCATCACGGTCGAGGGCGCCAATATCCTGACCCGCAATCTGATCGTGTTCGGGCAGGGCGCGATCCGCGCGCATCCTTATTTGTTGCTGGAAATGAACGCGCTTGGCGAGCAGGACCGCGCCAAGGGGCTGGACGATTTCGACACGGCATTCTGGAAGCATGTCGGCCACAGTTTTACGACCATGTTCCGAGCCTGGGGTCGCAGCTGGACCTTTGGAATGTTCGCGCCGGCGCCGGACGCCGGCGAGGCGAGCGGATTTTACCGCCAGCTCTCGCGTTACTCGTCGGCCTTCGCGCTGTGCGCCGACATGGCGCTGTTGACGCTGGGCGGCGCGCTCAAGCGCAAGGAAATGCTCTCGGCGCGGTTCGGCGACATCCTGTCCGAATTGTATCTGCTCTCGGCCGTGCTCAAGCGCTGGCAGGACGAGGGACGCCAGGCGGCCGACTTTGCCGCGCTTGAATGGTGCATGGAAAGCGGCTTCCGCACCATCGAGAATCGTTTCGCGGAAATCCTGGCGAATTTGCCGAACAGGTTCGTCGCCGTCGTCCTCAAGTTCCTGATCCAGCCGTTCGGTGCCCGCGTGCTCGGCCCGTCGGACCTTGTGGTGCATCAATGCGCGCAGCTGGTGCTGGAGCCGTCGGCGGCGCGTGATCGGCTGACCGCGGATCTGTCGCATGTCGAGGATGACCGCGGCGTCGCGCGGCTGGAGAAGGCCTTCCTGCTCGTCACCGCCGCTGAGGATATCGCCAAGCGAATGCATGCCGCGCGTCTTCACGACCTGAAGGAAGCGGTGACCAAAGGCGTCATTACCCAGGCGGAGGCCGACCAGCTCGCCGCGGCCCACGAAGCCGCCGCAAAGGTGATCGAGGTCGATGATTTCGCACCGGAGGCGCTGTCGCCGATCTACAAGAAGCCGGCCGACGTGCACCAGTTCTTTCAGGAGCTCGGTGATACCAGGGTGGCGAGCTGATGACGCGACCGGTCTTTATTATCGACGGCAGCCGGACGCCGTTCCTCAAGGCGCGCAGCGGGCCGGGACCTTTCACGCCGGTCGACCTCGCCGTCCAGTGCGGCCGGCCACTGCTCGCCCGGCAACCCTTCGCGCCGACGGCGTTCGATCAGGTCATCCTCGGCTGCGTCAATGTCATTGCCGACGAGATGAACCCGGCCCGGGTCGCGGCCCTTCGGCTCGGCATGAGCGAAGCGATGGTGGCGTTCACGGTGCAGATCAATTGCGGCTCCGGCATGCAGTCGATCGACACCGGGTATCGCTATATCCGCGAGGGTAATTCCGATCTGATTTTGGCAGGCGGCGCGGAAGCCTTGAGCTATGCGCCCTTGGTGTGGCCGCAGCAGGGGGTGCGCTGGTTCGCGAGGTTAGCCGGCGCCAAGGGCGTTCTCGCCAAGTTGGCCGCGATCGCCAAGGCGCGTCCGGCCTATTTCAAGCCGATCATCGGCCTGGAGCGCGGCCTGACCGACCCGATCACCGAGCTCAACATGGGTCAGACCGCCGAGGTGGTCGGTCATCTCTTCGGCATCACGCGCGCGCAGTCCGACGCCTATGCCGCCGAAAGCCACAAGCGGCTGGCGAATGCGCAAGCGCAAGGCTTTCTCAAAGGCGAGGTCGAGACCGCGTTCGCCCGCGACGGCCAATTCTACGATCACGATGATGGCGTGCGGCCGGATTCCACGCCGGAGAAACTGGCGGGATTGAAGCCGGTGTTCGAGCGGCCCTGGGGCCAGGTCACCGCCGGCAACTCCTCGCAGATCACCGACGGCGCATGCTGGACCATCCTGGCTTCGGAAGATGCGGTCAAAAAGCATGGCCTGACACCGAAAGCCGTCATCGTCGACAGCCAGTGGTCGGCGCTCGATCCCTCGATCATGGGGCTCGGCCCGGTGCTGTCGGCGACCGAACTTTTGAAGCGCAACAAATTGTCGCTCGGCGACATCGAGACCTGGGAATTGAACGAAGCGTTCGCCACCCAGGTGCTGGGATGTCTCGCGGCGTGGGACGACGAAAAGTTCTGCCGCGAGATCTTGGGCCTTGATGGGGCCGCGGGGCAGATCGACCGCGCGAAACTGAATGTCGATGGCGGCGCCATCAGCCTCGGCCATCCCGTCGGCTGCAGCGGCAACCGCATCGTGCTGCATCTGGTAAACGCGATGAAGCGGCTCGGCACCAAACGCGGCATCGCCACCGAATGCATCGGCGGCGGGCTGGGCGGCGCGATGTTGATCGAGACGGTATAGGGAACGCCATGGACAGCAGAATCATGGACGTCCTCAAAGATCGGGTGCTCGAGCTCGGGCCGCAGCCGGATGCGAACGGTCCCTATCGGAATTTCAAGCTGACGCGGGATGCCGACGGCATCGCCTGGCTATTGTTCGATCGCGCCGGGACCAGTGCCAACACGCTGTCGGCCGACGTGATCGCGGAACTCGACACCGTGCTCGCGGCGCTGGAAAGCGAGCGGCCCACCGGACTGGTTATTCGCTCGGCGAAGACCTCCGGCTTCATCGCCGGCGCCGACGTCAACGAATTCCGCGGCGCCGCCGATCCGCACCCGGTTGAGACCGCCATCGGCCGGGCGCACGCGGTGATCGACCGCCTCGAAGCCTTGAAGGTTCCGAGCGTGGCCGTGATCCACGGCTTTTGCCTCGGCGGCGGGCTGGAAGTGGCACTGGCCTGTCAGTCGCGGATTGCGATCGACGGCGCGCGCTTTGGCTTTCCCGAAGTAATGCTTGGCCTGCACCCCGGTCTCGGCGGCACCGCGCGCTTCACCCATCTGGTCAATCCGATGCAGGCGATGACCTTGATGCTGACCGGCAAGACCATCGACGCTCGGCGGGCGAAATCGCTCGGGCTGGTCGATGCCGTGACGCAGGAGCGGCATGTTCGCAATGCCGTCAAGGACGCGGTGTTCGGCCACCTGAAACGCGCCCGCCCCGGACTTCTCAACACCGTCCTGAATTCAGGCCCGGCAAGAGGTTTTCTCGCCTCGCGGATGCGCAGTGAAGCCGCCAAGGCGGCGTCGCCCGAGCATTATCCCGCGCCTTTCGGCCTGATCGATCTCTGGGAAAAGCACGGCGGCGACAAGGCCGCGATGCTGGCCGCCGAAAAGAGCTCGTTCGCCCATCTGATGGTGACGCCGACCGCGCAAAACCTGATCCGGGTGTTCTTCCTGCGCGAGCAGATGAAGAAGCTTGCCGGCAGCGGCAACACGATCAGCCACGTTCACGTCATCGGCGCCGGCGCGATGGGCGGCGACATCGCGGCCTGGTGCGCCAATCAGGGGCTCAAGGTAACGCTCGCCGACATGAAGCCCGAGCCGATCGCGGGCGCCGTGAAGCGCGCCGCCGATCTGTTCGGCAAGATCATGCGCAAGCGCACCGATATCCGTGACGCGCTGGACCGGCTGATGCCCGATCTCGAAGGCGAGGGCGTCCGCACCGCCGATCTGATCATCGAAGCGGTGCCGGAAAAACTCGAGCTGAAGCAGAAGGTCTATGCCGGCCTCGAGCCGAAGATGAAGGCAGGCGCGATCCTCGCCACCAACACCTCGAGCATTCCGCTGCAGGACTTGCGGGCGACATTGAAGGCGCCGGAGCGGCTGGTCGGACTGCACTTCTTCAATCCGGTCTCGCGGCTGCAACTGGTCGAGGTCGTCAGCCATGACGGCAGCGATCCGCAACTGCTGAAGCAGGCGCTGGCCTTTGTCGGCGCCATCGACCGCCTGCCGCTGCCGGTCAAGAGTTCGCCGGGCTTTGTCGTCAACCGCGCGCTGACGCCCTACATGTTGGAAGCGATGGTGATGCTGGACGAGAACATCGACAAGGCCACCATCGACGCGGCGGCGGAAAAATTCGGCATGCCGATGGGTCCGATCGAGCTTGCCGATCAGGTCGGCCTCGATATCTGCCTTGCCGTCGGCGACATGCTGCGCTCGAAATTCGGTGATCTGCTGCCGCCGACGCCGGCCTGGCTGCGTGAGAAAGTGGCAAAGGGCGAGCTCGGCCGCAAGACCGGCAAGGGGTTCTATGTCTGGAAGGACGGCAAGGCCGACAAGGCGCCGGCTTCGTCGGTCGCAGCGCAGCCGACGCCGCAAATGATCGACCGGCTGGTGCTGCCGATGTCGAATGTCTGCGTCGAGTGCCTGCGCGAGGGCATCGTCGACAATCCCGACATGGTCGACGGCGCGATGATCTTCGGCACCGGCTATGCGCCGTTCCGCGGCGGTCCGCTGAACTACGCGCGAAGCCGGGGTGCGGAGGATGTGGTGGCGACGTTGCGCGCGCTCGCTACCAAGTTCGGCGGCCGGTTCACGCCGGATGCCGGCTGGGATAGTTTCAAGTAGCACCGCATCGATTCGACGGGGACTTTTCAGGACATGACCGACACCCAGGCCGTTCACACCCCGCCGCTCGCGGAAACCGAACCCTGCGGAGATCTCTGCACCCGCACGCTGGCGATGCCGGCCGACACCAACCAGAACGGCGACATTTTCGGCGGCTGGCTGCTGAGCCAGATGGACATCGGCGGCGGCGTCTGCGCCTCCAAGCTCGCCAAATCGCGCACCGTGACGGTAGCGATCGAGGCAATGAATTTCCGCAAGCCGGTCTATGTCGGCGATCTCGTTTCCGTGCACGCCAACCTGGTCAAGATCGGCAGGACATCGATCACCGTCCATATCGAGGCCTGGGTCCTGCGCCGCAAGGAGATGCAGTCGATCCTGGTGACCGACGGCAATTTTACCTATGTCTCGATCGACGAGCAGGGACATCCGCAAGCAATCAAGCAGGACCCGCCGCCGATTTCGGCGTGACGATATTTGTCGCGGCCGGCCATCACGGCCTGTGCTGCCCTGAGGAAACGGCTCGAGCCGAGGAGATCCCCGATGTCAAAGCAAGATTCAAGAACAGCCACGCAGACGACGCGCAGGGCGGCGCTCGGCGCGATAGCCGGGTTCGGTGCCGTAGCGGCAGGCGGCCTGCCACAGTTGGCGCAGGCTCAAGGCGTCCAAAAGACCTTCGTGCTGGTTCACGGCACCTGGCACGGCGGCTGGTGTTGGCGCCGGGTCGCGGACGCGCTCGAGAAGAAGGGGCACAAGGTTTATGCGCCGTCATTGACCGGATTGGCCGACCGCTCACATCTCCTGACCAGGGATGTCAATCTGACCACCCATGTCAGCGACGTCGTCAATCTGGTGAAATGGGAGGACTTGAAGGACGTCGTCCTGGTCGGCCACTCATCCGCGGGGTTCGTGATCACTGAGGCCGCCGAGCAGATCGGCCCATCCGTAGCCTCCATCGTCTATCTCGACGCCTTCGTTCCGCAGCCCGGCGATAACCTGATATCGCTCGCCAATCCCGGCCCCAGGAAGGCGCTCGAGGATGCGGTGGCCCGTGGTGATCTGGTGGCGAAGCCGGTTCCGGCCGCGGCGTTCAAGGTCAACGAGAAGGACCGGGCCTGGGTGGATGCCAAATGCACGGCCCACCCGCTTGCCGCGGTGGTCGAGAAGATCACCGGCGCCGCAGCCCGCGAGAAGATTGCCCGCAAGACCTACATCCGGGCCTCGGGCTTCGACAGTCCGGTGTTCGATCAGACCCTGGCAAGGTTGAAAACCGCGCCAGGCTGGAAGACCTATGAGGTATCGTCGGGCCACGACGTCATGGTCGACATGCCCGACCGGTTGGTCGAAATCCTGATCGAGGTGGCTTAACGCGTTTTCAAGCGAAGTGCCGACCGGTTCACGTCAAGAAAATGCGTCAAATCAAGAATCTGGAGCCCCGTTTCAATTCAAGCGAAACGGGGCTCTAGCAGCGCGCAAGATATGCATTCGCGCATCAAGCAGGACCCGCCGCCGATTTCGGCATGACGATCATCATCGCTTTTGTCTTCTGCGCTGCTCCGCCGCATCGCCCGTGATGCTTTCCGTTCCCCTAGGCCCGGCAACGTTGCAAAATGGGTCTCGTGATCCCATGTTTCATCAAGCGAGAGTAGGGAGGCTTTGTCATGAAAGCGGTATTCCAGGCGGGATGTGTTCTGCTCGCATGCGCGCTTACCTCAATCGAGATCGCCGCGGCGCAACCCGCCAACAAGGGATGCTCGTCGGAAAATTCGATTGTCGCGCAAACATTGCATTGCGAGGGCGGGGTGACCATCATCGCCGAAAATGGCGCCCGATATACGCTGCGGGATCGCAACGGCAAAGGCCGCGTGGATGCGGTCGAACTGACCGGTGGGGCCGTGCTGGTCGAGGTTCCGAAAAAACCGGGTGGAAATAAGTTTGAGGTCATTACACCTCAGGCGATCGCTGCGGTGCGCGGCACGAAATGGGCGGTTGATGCCGCCGAAAACAAGACGTCCGTCTTTGTCGTCGACGGGCGGGTCGCCGTTGGACGACGCGCGGGCGGTCATGGCGTGACCCTGGGAGCCGGCGAAGGTGTTGATGTTGAAGATGCCGGCCCCTTGACGGTGAAGCGTTGGCCTTCACCGCGGGTGTCTGCCTTGATGGCGCGTCTCGGACAGTAAGCCCACGAATGAGCGGTCGCTATCTCCAGGCCATATTCGCTGTCGCTTTGGCGGCGATCTGGGGATTCGGTATCTATTTCGAACACGATCGGGGTCACCTGCGATTTCTTGATCGCGTCGAATCCACGACGAGCGATCTTCGAACGCTTGTTCGCGGCGTGAGGGTGCCGCCGGATATCGTGACCATTGTCGCGATCGACGACGCCATCGTGAAGCTGAAGGGCGTCTACCCGCTGCCCCGGATTGATCTTGCGAGGATCGTGGAGGTGATCGCGCGGCTGGAGCCGAAAGTCATTGCGGTCGATCTCCTCCTGGTCGACAACGGCGCCGATGATGCCGATGACGCCCTGGCGAAGTCGCTCGCGGCGCGCCCCGCCGTAATTGCGGCCGCCGCAGTATTCCCGGAAGCCAGTCAGTCGATTTTTGCCGAAAATGACCAGGGTCCACTCGCTCGCCTTCCAAGGGCCGAGAGATTTCTGCTGCCGCTGAAGAAATTCGCGGATCGCGCGCAAGTTGGCATCGCCAACGTGGCGACCGATCCATCCGGTACACCTCGATCGATCCCGATGCTGTTTCGAACCAGCGACATGGTCGAGTTGTCGTTTCCGCTCCGTGTTGCCGCGCTGGCGACCGGAAAGGAACCTGTGATCGAGCCGAACCATCTGCTGCTGGATCAGCGATCGGTCACCACCGATGTCGATCATGCCCTGCCGATCACGTTTTACGGGCCGCGCCGGACCATCCTCACGATCAGCGCGGCCTCGGTGCTTGCCGGCGATATTGCTCCCGACGCTATTCGAGATCGAATCGTCGTCATCGGTGCTACCGCTACTGGCGGCGGGGATTTTTTCTCCAGCCCGTTCGAGGCGCGATTGCCAGGAGTGGAAGTCATTTCCACGGCCATCACGCACCTGATGGCCGGGGATGGCGCATTGCGGGGGCAGTCCGTGCGCATTGCCGACGGCGTGACTGCGGTCTTGCTGCCGGCAGTTCTCGTGGGTCTGCTGGCGTGGCGCCGAAGTGCGGTGGGCCTTGTTGCGGCTGCGGCCGTCGTCGTGATCTGGACGGTGACGATCTTCCTGGCGTTCTCGTCGGGAATATGGTTGAGCGCGGCCGTGCCGGTCGCCGCCGCGGCGCCGCCGGTGGTTTTGTTCGGAGCCTTTCAACTGTGGTCGGGCGGGCGGCGGGCGCAGTATTTCGCCATGAGGAGCGGGTTGCTCGAACAGTTTCAGGCGCCGGCCATGCAGCAATGGCTGACCCGGGATCCGAATTTTCTTGCTGAACCTGTCCGCCAAAATGCGGCAGTCGTCTTTATCGATCTGTCCGGATTTACATCCCTGAGCGAAGAGCTTGGACCGGACAGCATACGTGAGCTGTTGAAGGATTTTCACGCCCTGGTCGACAAGGAAGCGGTCGCCTGCGGCGGCATGATCACCAGTTTCCTGGGTGATGGCGCCATGATTCTGTTCGGCCTGCCGGTGGCAGCGACGGAAGATGCATCGCGGGCGGCGGATTGCGCTCTTGGGCTTTGCACCAGCAGCGAGCGGTGGCTGGCCTCGCTGCCGCCGTCGACAGCGTCAAGACTTGGATTCAAAGTCGGCGCGCACTTTGGGGCAATCGTTGCCTCCAGGCTTGGCGGCGGAAGCTACCAGCACATCACGGCGACCGGCGACACCGTCAACGTGGCGAGCCGCCTGATGGAAGTAGCGGCCAGCCATGGCGCGAAGCTTGCGCTAAGCGACGAATTGCTCCGTGCGGCTGGCCGGGACTGCGCCTTGTTTCAATCCGGTGTTTTGGTCGGGCCGAGCGAAACCCGGATTCGGGGCCGTTCGGGCTTGCTCACGATCTGGCTTTGGCACAGCGTGGCTTAGCAGCGCGCGAGACCCAACATTCGCAGCTCGGGCTCAATAGCCGCCGCCACCGCCAGCCTTTCGATCGGGATCCTCGTCCATCGGCGGAAACGGGTTGGCCGCGGGTGACCTGGCATTGGCGATCCCGGGGCTTCTGTGGATCTTCTTGTGCTTCTTCATTTGCTTGCTGCTGTCCGCCGCCGCCCTGGCTGGTGTGACCATGGGAACCGCCACCAGCGACGTCGCATAGACGGCCAGTGTCAAAAGCCCTATCGCGAATTTTCTCATGCGCCTCTCCCGATGTGGTTAGGGCAATCCTGTGGCGATGCCCATCTGATGTCACACCGCGCCCCAACAAACATTCCCGGGCAGTCGCAGATTTGTGATTGTTGCCGATTGTGTGGGTGGCGAAGCCGGCTGCCGGCAGCGCGGAACCTTTTCCCACCGGCGCCGTTGTATGCGCGCCCTCGGAAAGCGAGAGGCGCGGGATGGGAAATGTCAGACACTTACATCATCGAAGTCGGCTCGCAGGCGGCGGGAATCGTCGTGCGCGATACCGGCGGCTACCGGTTTTTCGCCGCCTCGCACCGCTTCAACCGGATAGAAGGTGAGCTGTTTCGCAACGCCCGCGAGGCCGAGCGGGCCGCGATCCGGCTTGCAAACGGCGGATTGACGCTGGTCACATAAGGCCCGTCACCCGCGCGACGCCGCCATCGCGATGCCGGGCGCTGGCCTTAACCGTAAAACGGCTTTCGAGTGGAACGGTGCCGGGCAGGCAAATCTGCCGCGTTGACCGGACGACGGAACGGCCGCACCATGGGACAGCCTCGTCTCCTCAAGGTGCGCTGTGACCGTCCTTTCTCACCGCCAAACTGAAATCCTCAATATCGCCCGCGCCCATGGCCGCGTGATGGTGGAGGATCTGGCCCGGCGTTTCGAGGTTTCGGCCCAGACCATCCGCAAGGATCTCAACGATCTCTGCGATCACCGCTCGCTGACGCGGATTCATGGCGGCGCCATCATTGCTTCCGGCGTCGAGAACCTCGCCTATGAGGCGCGCCGTTTCGTCGCCGCCGAGGAAAAGAAGGCGATTGGGGCTGCGGCCGCGGCGCTGATCCCGAACGGCTGCTCGCTGTTCATCAACATCGGCACCACCACCGAAGAGGTCGCCAGCGCGCTGACTTCGCATGAGGATCTGCTGGTCATCACCAACAACCTCAACGTCGCGATGCTGCTATACCGGCACCCGCGTATCGAGGTGATCGTGGCCGGTGGCGCGGTGCGCCGCGCCGACGGCGCGGTGATCGGCTCGACCGCGATCGGCCTGATCGGCCAGTTCAAGGTCGACTTCGCCATCATCGGCGCTTCCGCGATCGACGAAGAGGGGGCGCTGCTCGATTTCGATTATCGCGAGGTGCAGGCCGCCCAAGCCATCATCGCCAACGCGCGCAGCGTGATGCTGGTGGCCGATTCAACGAAATTCACGCGCAGTGCACCGGTGCGTATCGCCGATATCAGCCAGATCCAGACCTTCGTCACCGACGCCGCGCTGCCGGCCGGGCTTGCCAATATCTGCCACAGCAGAGGCATCCAGGTGATCGAGGCGATGCCCCATGCGGGCGATGATTCCGATACGCCTGATAGCGAAGCCCCCGACGCGACAAGCGCTCCGTCGTCCCTGGTCCGATTGCGATAGCCTCATCCGGCCTGCGTGCGTGCGCCCGCATGGGTCCAGGATATGACATCCCGGCGGAAATTCTTTCCGCTCGCCGGAACGTGAAAAGACCTTCCATGTATGGCAGAAATTTCAGCAAGAATAACCGACATTATTGCCATAGAACTGCACACGACGCAGTCGGTCTCCATCTGATGCGATAGGAAAAGCGTTGCGTACGGCGGTCTTGTCGCGGTCGATGTCGGTGGGCGATTGGGGGCAGCTTGTGCTGCTCGGCTTTCTCTGGGGCGGCTCCTTCTTCTTCGCCCGCATTGCCGTCGCCGAGATTCCGCCGTTGGCCCTGGTCCTCTATCGCGTCTCGATCGCAGCGCTGGTCCTGCATCTTTGGTTGGGGCTGCGCGGCATTTCCTTCGCGCCCGTTCTCGACCGGCCCGGCTCGTTCCTGGTGCTGGCCCTGCTCAACAATGTGATTCCGTTTTCCCTGATTTTCAGCGGACAAACGCAAATCGGCGCGGGCCTCGCATCCGTGTTTTACGCGACCACGCCGCTTTGGACGATCCTCGTTGCGAACCTGCTGACATCAGACGAAAAGCTCTCGGCCGCGAAACTCGCCGGCGTGGCGCTTGGGATGGCCGGAGCGGCCATCATGATCGGTCCCGGACTTCTATCCGGACTTGGCGGCCCGGCATGGGCGAAGCTCGCGGTCATCGGGGCCGCCATCTCGTATGCTTTTGCCGTCGTCTACGCCAAGCGCTTCAAGGATATCAAGCCGACCGTCGTCGCAACCGGCCAACTTACGGTCGCAGCAATACTCATGGCGCCGATCGTCCTTTTTCTCTACAGCCCGGAGCAGATCGTCACTTCGAGCATTCCCATATGGACGGCGATCCTCGTGCTCGCGGTCTTCACCACGGCATTCGCGTTCTGTATTTCAATCTCATCGCCTCTGCGGGGGCAACGAACGCATCCCTGGTCACGCTGCTGGTGCCTCTCAGTGCGATCATGCTCGGCGCCGTGTTTCTTGGTGAAAGGCTGAAGCCGTTCGAGCTGTTCGGGATGATATTGATCATGACCAGCCTGGTCATGATGGATGGCCGGCTGCTTCGCCGCTGAACGATCGCGCAACTTTCCGTCCCGCAAACCGAGGGGCCATCGGCACTTTGTCGTTGCTTTCACATTTGGTTGTGATTTAATCCAAACCGAAAGCGAAATCGCCGAAGCGAAGGCGAGTCGCCGGGGGAAGCGTCGTTTGGAGCGGATTTTCGACCTCGCAATCATTGGGGGCGGCGTCAACGGCTGCGGCATCGCGCGCGACGCGGCCGGCCGGGGAAATTCTGTTTTCCTGTGTGAAATGAATGATTTGGCGAGCGGGACGTCGTCCTGGTCGACCAAGCTCGTGCATGGCGGGCTGCGCTATCTCGAATACTACGAGTTCCGCCTGGTGCGGGAGGCGCTGATCGAGCGTGAAATCCTCTGGGGCATCGCGCCGCACATCATCCGCCCGCTTCGCTTCGTGCTGCCGCACCATGACGGCTTGCGGCCGGCCTGGCTGTTGCGGCTCGGGCTGTTCCTTTACGACCATATCGGCGGCCGGCATTTGCTGCCGCCGACACGTTCGGTTGATCTGACCCGCGACGAAGTCGGCAAGCCGCTGGTGCCGCATCGCTTCACCAAAGGCTTCGAATATTCCGACTGTTTCGTCGACGACGCGCGGCTTGTGGTTCTCACCGCGCGCGATGCCGCCGACCGCGGCGCGGAAATCCGCACCCGCAGCCGCGCGGTCGAGATCCGGCAGACCGATGGCATCTGGCAGGTCACGGTCGAGAACACTTTTGGCGGCGAGCGCTCGACCATCCGTGCCCGCGTGCTCGTCAATGCCGGCGGTCCGTGGGTCGAACAGGTGCTGGCGGCGGGCTCCGGCGTCAACGCGCGCGCCAAGGTGCGGCTGGTGCAGGGCTCCCACATCGTCGTGCGCAAACTCTACCAACACGACCGCGCCTACATGTTCCAGAACAGCGACGGCCGGATCGTCTTCGTGATTCCCTACCAGGACGACTTCACGCTGATCGGCACCACCGATCGCGATTACGACGGCGACCCCGCCAAGGTGAAAGCCTCGGCCGAGGAGATCCAGTATCTCTGCGATTCCGTCAGCGAATACCTGGCAAACCCGGTCAAGCCTTCGGATGTGGTCTGGACCTATGCCGGGGTTCGCCCGCTCTATGATGATGGCGCCAGCGATGCCAAGGCCGCTACCCGCGAATACGTCTTCGAACTCGACACGCCCGGCGGCGCGCCGCTGCTGTCGATCTACGGCGGCAAGATCACCACCCATCGGCGCCTCGCCGAAGAGGCGCTCGAAAAGCTTGGCCCCTATCTGAACGGCAGCAAGGCGCGCGAAGGCTGGACCGGCAAGGCGCCGCTGCCCGGCGGCGACATGGATGTCTCGGCGGTCCCGGCGCTTTCGGCGGAACTGGTGCGCAACTATCCATTCCTGACGGCATCCCATGCCAACCGGCTGGCGCATGCCTACGGCACGCGCGCCGGCAAGCTGCTCGGCACCGCGAAATCCCTTGGCGATCTCGGCCGGTCGTTCGGCGCCAGCTTGACGGAGGCCGAAGTCAGGTACCTGATGCAAACCGAATGGGCTTGCACCGCCGAAGACGTTGTATGGCGGCGGTCCAAGCTCGGATTGCGACTGACGTCTTCGGAAATTGCCGCCCTTGACGACTGGATATCAGCCCATCGCGTCTCTCCCGAGAGCCCCTTGCGTGAAGCGGGAGGGCGGCCATGAGCGTTGAGCTGGAGCACGTCTGGCGATCGGTCGACGGCATTGCGGCGATTCGCGACGTTTCGTTGACGCTCGAGCGCGGCACCCTGAGCGTGTTGCTCGGCCCGACGCTGTCGGGCAAGACATCGATCATGCGGCTTTTGGCCGGACTCGACAAACCGACATCAGGCCGCGTCCTGGTCGACGGCAAGGATGTCACCGGCGCCGACGTGCGGCGGCGTTCGGTGGCGATGGTCTATCAGCAGTTCATCAACTACCCCTCGCTGACCGTCTATGAAAACATCGCTTCGCCGCTGCGGGTGCAGGGCAAGCCGCGCGCGGAGATCGAAAAGCGCGTCCAGGAGGCGGCGAGGCTGCTGAAGCTCGAGCCGTATCTGAACCGCACGCCGCTGCAATTGTCCGGCGGCCAGCAGCAGCGCACCGCGATCGCCCGCGCGCTGGTGAAGGGCGCCGATCTGGTGCTGCTCGACGAGCCGCTCGCCAATCTCGACTACAAGCTGCGCGAGGAATTGCGCACGGAATTGCCGCGCATTTTCGAGGCTTCCGGCGCGATCTTCGTCTATGCCACCACCGAGCCCTCCGAGGCGCTGTTGCTGGGCGGCCGCACCATCTGCATGTGGGAAGGCGAGGTGCTGCAGGCCGGTCCGACGCCGAACGTCTACCGCCATCCCGACACGTTGCGCGTCGCCCAGGTGTTTTCCGACCCGCCGCTCAACATCGTCGGCATTGAAAAGAAAAACGGCTCGGTGCAATATGCCGGCGGCGTGCAGGCGCCGGCCGCCGGACTCTATGCAAAGCTCGACGATGGCGCCTACCGGGTCGGCTTCCGCGCCCACCAGTTGGAGGTCGCCAACGGAATCGCCGGCCGCCATGCGTTTCATGCCACGGTGACGGTGACCGAAATCACCGGCTCGGAAAGTTTTGTGCATCTCAACCGCGACGCCTCCAACTGGGTCGCGGTGTTGCAGGGGGTGCACGAATATCCGCCCGGACACCTGCTCGACGCCGTGCTCGATCCGGACAACGTGTTCGTGTTCGACGCCGCCGGCCGGCTGGTCGCCGCGCCGGGCGCGACGTGAGGGACATGCAGCATGGCCCGCATTGACCTGGTCGATCTTGCGCATTCCTACAGCGGCAATGCCGCCGCCGCGGAATCCTTCGCGCTGAAGCCGGTCACGATGACCTGGCGGCAGGGCGGCGCCTATGCGCTGCTCGGGCCGTCGGGCTGCGGCAAGACTACGCTGCTCAATTTGATCTCGGGCATCGTCACGCCGTCGCGCGGCAAGATTCTGTTCGATGGCGTCGACATCACGCCGCTGTCGACGCAGAAGCGCAATATCGCCCAGGTGTTCCAGTTTCCGGTGATCTACGACACCATGACGGTCGGGCAAAATCTGGCATTCCCGCTCAAGAACCGCGGCGTGCCAAAGGTGGAGATCGAAGCGCGCGTCGCCGAGATCGCGCGGCTGCTCGACCTCACGCCTTTTCTTGCGCGCAAGGCGCAGCGGCTGACCGCGGACGCCAAGCAGAAGATCTCGCTCGGCCGCGGACTGGTCCGCTCCGATGTCGCGGCGATCCTGTTCGATGAGCCGCTGACGGTGATCGATCCCGAACTGAAATGGCAATTGCGGTCGAAACTCAAGGCGCTGCATCGCGCGCTCGATTTGACCATGATCTATGTCACCCACGACCAGACCGAGGCGCTGACCTTCGCCGACACCGTGGTCGTGATGCATGACGGCCGCGTGGTGCAGAGCGGCACGCCGGCGGAATTGTTCGACAAACCCGCGCATACCTTCGTCGGCTATTTCATCGGCTCGCCCGGCATGAATATCGTGCCCGCCGAGGTCAGCGGTCGCGAGGCGCGCATCGACGGCCACACCATCGCGCTGAACCGCAGCTATGACCGCCTGCCACCGGGGGCGAAAATCGAGATCGGCGTGCGGCCGGAATTCGTCGATGTCGCGCCGCCGGCGCCGGGTCTGCTCGCGGCCGACATCGAGCGCATCGATGACCTTGGCCGCGTCCGTTTCGCGCGGGTGCGGATCGGCGAGGCGAAATTCTCCGCGAAAGTGCCGCCGGGATTTTCCGTTGCTGGCAACGCCGCCGGCCTGGTGTTCGATCCATCGCACGTTCACGTTTACGCCGACAGCCTCTTGGTCGAGGGGACGGCCTGATGGACAAGACCGTCAACCAGAAGGCCTGGTTCCTGGTGCTGCCGGTGTTCCTGGTGGTGGCGTTCTCGGCGATCCTGCCGCTGATGACGGTGGTGAACTACTCGATGCAGGACACCTTCGGCAACAACCAGTTTTTCTGGAACGGCGTCGGCTGGTTCAAGGAACTGCTCGATCCGTCGACCGATCTCGGCGAGCGGTTTTTCGCTTCACTGTGGCGCAACCTGTTTTTCTCCGCCGTGATCCTCGCGATCGAGGTTCCCTTGGGCATCGTGGTCGCGCTGTCGATGCCGCGGCAGGGCTGGAGCGTGGCGGCCTGCCTCGTGATCCTGGCGCTGCCGCTGCTGATTCCGTGGAACGTGGTCGGCACGATCTGGCAGATCTTCGGCCGGCCCGACATCGGCCTGCTCGGCTATGCGCTGAACAGCATCGGCATCAACTACAACTACGTCTCCAACGATTTCGACGCCTGGGCCACCGTCATCGTGATGGACGTCTGGCACTGGACCAGCCTGGTGGCGCTGTTGTGCTACGCCGGGCTGAAGTCGATACCCGAAGCCTATTATCAGGCGGCGCAGATTGACGGCGCCTCGCGCTGGGCGGTGTTCACCGCCATCCAGCTGCCGAAGATGAACCGCGTGCTGCTGATCGCGGTGCTGCTGCGCTTCATGGACAGTTTCATGATCTACACCGAGCCGTTCGTGGTCACCGGTGGCGGGCCGGGCAACTCGACCACCTTCATTTCCATCGAACTGGTCAAGATCGCGCTCGGGCAGTTCGACCTCGGCAAGGCCGCCGCGCTGTCGCTGGTCTACAACCTGATCATCATCATCGTGTGCTGGATCTTCTACACCGTGATGACCAATGCCGGCACCGAGCGGCGCCCCGACAAGGGAGTCGCGTGATGCATTCGATTCCCGGCCGCCGCCTCATCCTCTCGCTGTTTCTGATCTTCCTGCTGCTGCCGATCTACTGGCTGGTCAATATGAGTTTCAAGACCAACGGCGAGATCGTCTCGACCATGACGCTGTGGCCGCATCAGCCGACCATCGCCCATTACGTGCGCATCTTCACCGACGAGAGCTGGTATTCCGGCTACATCAATTCGCTGAAATATGTGGTGATCAATACGGTGATCTCGATTTCCGTGGCCCTGCCGGCGGCCTACGCGTTTTCGCGCTACCGCTTCCTCGGCGACAAGCATCTGTTCTTCTGGCTGCTGTCGAACCGGATGGCGCCGGCGGCGGTCTATGCGCTGCCGTTCTTCAATCTCTATTCGGCGATCGACCTGTTCGATACGCCATGGGCGGTGGCGCTGGCGCACTGCATCTTCAATGTGCCGCTCGCGGTCTGGATCCTGGAAGGATTCGTCTCCGGCGTGCCGCGCGAGATCGACGAGACCGCGTTCCTGGACGGCTATTCGTTCCCGCGGTTCTTCGTGAAGATATTGGTGCCGCTGATCGCCAGCGGGATCGGCGTCGCGGCGTTCTTCTGCTTCATGTTTTCATGGGTCGAATTGCTGCTGGCGCGCACGCTGACCTCGGTCAACGCCAAGCCGATCGCGGCCGTGATGACCCGCACCGTCTCCGCAGCCGGCATGGACTGGGGCCTGCTGGCGGCCGCCGGCGTGCTGACCATCATTCCCGGCGCGTTGGTGATCTGGTTCGTCCGCAATTACATCGCGCGCGGCTTCGCGCTCGGCAGGGTCTAGGAGGGCGCCATGGAGAGCATCGCATGGATGGCCTGGACGCTGCCGACCGCGATCTTTTTCGTGCTGCTGGCGGCAACGCTCGCGGTCATGACCTGGCTGGCGATCGCCTATCCGGAAGCCGAGCGCGTCGGCATCTTGCGGATTCCGACCACGCGCGGAGACCGCCTGTTCATTTCGCTGATCATGGCCGCCGTGATCCATCTGTTGTGGATAGGCTTCGCCGGCACCGACACCGTCGCGACGCTGCCGGTCGGTGAAGGAATTGAATTGTCGAGCCTTTGGCTCGCCACCGTGATTTCGCTTGTTTCGGCGGTTGCAATATTCCGCACCGTCTGAGGCAAGCGAAAAAGAGCAGATCCGGGACCAACCCGGGCCTGAATATGTCTGTCGCTGCAACGGAGGAACCACCATGCGACACTTGGAGATGAGCAAAGGTCCTGCGAGAAGGACACGCATCCTGATGATGACCAGCGCGCTCGCACTGATGGCGGCATCATCTGCGATCACCGCGCCCGCGTTCGCGGACGAGGCTGCCGCCAAAAAATGGATCGACGCCGAATTTCAGCCGTCGACGCTGTCGAAGGACGATCAGATGAAGGAAATGCAGTGGTTCATCAAGGCCGCTGCCCCCTTCAAGGGGATGGAGATCAACGCGGTCTCCGAAACCCTGACGGTGCACGAATATGAATCGAAGACGCTGGCCAAGGCGTTCGAGGAGATCACCGGCATCAAGGTGAAACACGACATCATCCAGGAGGGCGATGTCGTGGAGAAGATTCAGACCCAGATGCAATCGGGCAAGAACGTCTACGACGGCTGGATCAACGATTCCGACTTCATCGGAACGCATTTCCGTTACGGTCAGGCCGTCGATCTGACGGAATGGACGGCCGGGGAGGGCAAGGACGTGACCAATCCGGGGCTCGACGTCAACGACTTCATCGGCAAGTCGTTCACCACGGCGCCGAACGGCCACCTCTACCAGTTGCCCGACCAGCAGTTCGCGAACCTCTACTGGTTCCGCTACGACTGGTTCTCCAATCCGGAATACAAGGCCAAGTTCAAGGCCAAGTATGGCTACGACCTCGGCGTCCCCGTGAACTGGTCGGCTTACGAGGATATCGCCGAATTCTTCACCAACGACGTCAAGGAAATCAACGGTGTCAGGGTCTATGGCCACATGGACTACGGCAAGAAGGATCCGTCGCTGGGCTGGCGTTTCACCGACGCGTGGCTGTCGATGGCCGGCAACGGCGACAAGGGCATCCCGAACGGACTTCCGGTCGACGAATGGGGCATCCGTATGGAAGGCTGCCGTCCGGTCGGCTCCTCGGTCGAGCGCGGCGGCGACGTCAACGGTCCGGCGGCGGTCTATTCGATCGTCAAATATCTCGACTGGATGAAGAAATATGCCCCGCCGCAGGCGCAAGGCATGACCTTCTCCGAATCGGGACCGGTGCCGTCGCAGGGCAACATCGCCCAGCAGATCTTCTGGTATACCGCCTTCACCGCCGACATGGTGAAGCCCGGCCTGCCGGTGATGAATGCGGACGGCACGCCGAAGTGGCGGATGGCGCCGTCGCCGCATGGCGCCTACTGGAAGGACGGCATGAAGCTCGGCTATCAGGACGTCGGCTCTGCGACGCTCTTGAAGTCGACGCCGGTGGATCGCCGCAAGGCGGCCTGGCTCTACCTGCAGTTCATCGTCTCCAAGACGGTGTCCCTGAAGAAGAGCCATGTCGGTCTCACCTTCATCCGCGAGTCCGACATCTGGGACAAGTCCTTTACCGAACGCGCGCCGAAGCTCGGCGGGCTGATCGAGTTCTACCGCTCGCCGGCGCGCGTGCAGTGGACCCCGACCGGCAACAACGTGCCGGATTATCCGAAGCTGGCGCAATTGTGGTGGCAGAACATCGGCGATGCGTCGTCCGGTGCGAAAACGCCGCAAGCCGCGATGGATTCGCTGGCGGCAGCGCAGGACTCGGTGATGGAGCGGCTGGAGAAATCTGGCGTGCAGGGCGCCTGCGGGCCGAAGATGAACAAGAAGGAGACGGCTGAGCACTGGTTCGCGAAGTCGGCCAAGGACGGCAATATCGCGCCCCAGCGCAAGCTGGCGAACGAGAAGCCGAAGGGCGAAACCATCGACTACGACACGCTGATCAAGTCGTGGCCGGCAACGCCGCCGAAGCGCGCCTCGCTGAACTGAGGGCGCTTTGCTGTCATCGTCCGGCTTGACCGGACGATCCAGTACGCCGCGGCTTCTCGATCTGATCGTTGGCGTCCACGGATTACTGGATGCCCCGCCTGCGCGGGGCATGACGGCCAGAGAACAACCAAAGGCCGGGAGCGATCCCGGCCTTTTTTCCATTGTGCGAGCGGTTCTGTTACCTCGCCCCGCTTGCGGGGAGAGGTCGCCGCGCTTATGCGCGGCGGGTGAGGGGGAGTCTCCACGAGTCCGAGTCTGTGGAGAGTACCCCTCACCCCAACCCTCTAAGAGCGAGCTTCGCTCGTCTCGGCCCCGCACGCGGGGAGAGGGAGCGCTCCTGGCCCTTCTTATCGTCATTGCGAGGAGCGAAGCGACGAAGCAATCCACATTTCCGCTTGCGGTCCCACGGATTGCTTCGCTTCGCTCGCAATGACGATATAATCAGCAGTATCGCGCCGCACGCGACAGGAGTTTGGCCATGCGCATGATCTTTCGTTGCGATCCGGCCTTATCGGACCATCTGCCGCGGCCGGTGCCGGCGCGCGGCGCGCTGCCCGATTGGCTGCGGGCGATGCCGGCGAAGGCGGCTTCGGAAATCCACGGACGGGAGATTCGCACCGTCAAGCAGTGCCCGCCCTTTGTCGACGCGATGGCCTACGGGGTTCTCATCCTGCTGCCCTGCGACGTGACGGTCGATCGCGGTTCGTTTTCGTGGGCCTGGAACATTCCGGAGCCATCGACCCCAGGGCATCCCCGGGCGCCCCTGAGCTTTCACGTCGCGGCGCAGTTTGCCGGTGCGCCCTTTGCCAAGGGCGGGCAGGCCGCGATCAAGTTCAACAGCTTTTGGACCATCGAGCTTGAGCCCGGCTGGTCGCTGTTCGCCACCCATCCGGTCAATCGCGACGACCTGCCGTTTCGCCTGGTCACCGGACTGGTCGACGCCGATCGCTTTCACGACGGCGGGATCAATTTTCCGGCCGTCTGGATGCAGCCGGATTTTTCCGGCGTGCTGCCGAAGGGCACGCCGGTGGCGCAGGTCTTCGCGGTGCCGCGCGCGGCGCCGCAGCTCGTGTTCGAGAGCTTTGACGCGGTTCACAAGGAGGCCTACGCAAAGACCGTCGCCGAGGTGTTGGCTGCGCCCAATGTGTACCGCAAACATTTTCGCGCGCGGCGTGGCCGGCTAACCACCGCCGAGTGATTGGTATAACGACGCCTCATCGAGCCACAGCCGGCCGTGCGGCGCCGAGGTCAGCGCCATCGCGATGGTGCCGAAGCTTTCGGGGCGCAGCCGATAGGCAACGCGGTAGGCGCGCAGGGCGCCATCGAGATCGCCTAATTCCTGCAGCACGACGCCGAGATTGAGCGCGGCTTCGGCGTGGTCGGGTTTGATCTCGATCGCCTTGCGGTAGGCCTGTGCGGCGCCGTCAGGGTCGCGCCCATCCTGGCGGGCGAGGCCAAGATCGAACCAGACCGATGCGGGAGCCTCATGTTGCGCCGCGCGTTCCAGCAAGGAAACGGCGGTGGCATGATCGCCATCCTCCCACGCCAGCCGCCCCAGCCGGGCCGCGGCCTCGATGTTCTCGGGAATGACGTCCAGGATCGCCCGCCATGCCTGCCGCGCCTGCGGCCGAAGGCCGGCCTGATCGAGCGTCCGCGCCTTTTCGAGAAATATCTCCCGCTGTGGCGCGATCGCGATCGCCCGGTCGAGATGCGACAATGCACCGTCAAAATCGCCGATAGCGCGGGCAATGCGCGCCGCCAGCAGCCGCGCGGCCGGGTTGTCGGGCCGTCGTGCCAGGCTGGTCGCGATATGACCGCGCGCCGCCTCGATCTCGCCTTTGGAAAACAGCACGGCGGCCAAGAGATGGCCGAGCATGGGTTCACCGGGCTGCCGGATCAAACCCTGTTCGCAGAGTTGCCGCGCTTCATCCGCCCGGCCCGCATTGAACGCGGCCGTGGCGCGACGAATGGTTTCCTCTGGCGTGGGCTGGATCATGTCCAGCACATTAGAGCAACGAGGCGAGCCTGCAACCGGCTGTCATCGTCCGCGAAAGCGGACGATCCAGTACGCCGCGGCTTCTCGATTCCATCGTGGACGGCGGCGATTACTGGATGCCCCGCCCTGCGCGGGGCATGACGAAAGGGAAAAGGCCGGGAGCGATCCCGGCCTTTTCAACGAAGGTGAGGCGTGCGTCCTTACTCCGCCGCGTCAGCGGCCTCCAGCGTCGGATAATCCGTATAGCCCTTGGCGCCGCCGCCATAGAACGTGGCCTTGTCGGGTGCATTGAGCGGGGCACCCTTCTTCAGGCGCTCGACCAGATCGGGATTGGCGATGAACAGCTTTCCGAACGCGATCAGGTCGGCCTGGTTGGCGGCCAGCACCTTGTTGGCGAGTTCGAAATCATAGCCGTTGTTGGCGATATAGGCGCCCTTGAAACGCCTGCGCAGGCTTGCGTAGTCGAACGGCGCGATGTCGCGCGGACCGCCGGTCGCACCCTCGATGACATGGATGTAGGCCAGCTTCAGCGTGCTGAGGTGATCGACAATGTAGTCGAACAGCGGCTGCGGGTTCGAGTCGGAGATGTCGTTGGCCGGCGTCACCGGCGAAATCCGGATGCCGGTTTTCTCAGCCCCGGCTTCCGCGGCCACCACCTTTGAGACTTCGAGCATCAGTCTGGCGCGGTTCTCGATCGAGCCGCCATAGGCGTCGGTGCGCTTGTTGGCGCCGTCCTTGGCGAACTGATCCAGCAGATAACCGTTGGCGCCATGGATCTCGACGCCGTCGAAGCCGGCCGCCAGCGCGTTCGCGGCGCCGCGCCTGAAACTTTCGATAATGCCGGGAATTTCCGAAAGCTCGAGCGCGCGCGGCTCGGAGATGTCGGTGAAGGTGCCATTGACAAAGGTCTTGCCCTTGGCGCGGATCGCGGACGGCGCCACCGGCGCGCCGCCATTCACCTGCAGCGAGGTGTGCGAGACGCGGCCGACATGCCAGAGCTGGATGAAGATGCGGCCGCCACGTGCGTGCACGCGGTCGGTGACCTTGCGCCAGCCGGCGACCTGTTCCTTCGAATAGATGCCGGGCGTGTCCTGATAGCCCTGGCCCTGCTGCGAAACCTGGCTCGCTTCGGTGATCAAGAGGCCGGCGGAGGCGCGCTGCCCGTAATATTCGATCGCCAGCGGACTGGGCACCAGGCCTTCGACCGCGCGGTTGCGGGTCAGCGGCGCCATCACAAGGCGGTTGGGAAGCGTGATCGGGCCAAGCTTGTAGGGTTCGAAAAGTTTGGATGGCGTACTCATTTTTGTGGCTCTCGGTGAATGGCAGGACAGGCGGGAAACACTGATGTGTGCCTTCCAGCCGCCCGCGGCAAGCAGCCAGCTATCACGATATCGCAAGCAAGCCCCGCGAGACACCACGGGGCTTGCTGCGCAGTGGCCAGAAGGGCGCGCGTAGGATGATTTGTTTGAAATGGCAGGCTGGGGAGCAGAGATGGCCTGAGGACATCCGCCTTGGCAGTCGAACTTACCGTAACTGGATCGTCATTGCGAGCGAATCGAAGCAATCCATCCCTCCGCGCGAGAAGCATGGATTGCTTCGTCGCTTCGCTCCTCGCAATGACGGGAGAGCAATCAGCTCACCCCGAGAAAATCGCGTTTGCCGATTTCCACGCCGTTGTGCCGGAGGATGCCGTGCGCGGTCGCGGCGTGGAAGTAGAAGTTCGGAAACGCGAAGCGGTTGACGAACTCCTGGCCCTTCAGCGTGATGTTGGTGTTCGGTCCTGCCGGGAAGGTCACGTCCTTTGCGTCGGCGCCTTCGAACTGCGCGGGCTTGAACGTCTTCAGATAGTCGCTGGTCTTCGCCAGCCGCTGGCCCAATTCCTCGAAGCTCTTTTCGGTGTCGGGCGTGGTCGGCACCTCGCTCCCCGTCAGCCGCGCGCAGCTCTTGGCGGCGAAATCGCAGGCGATCTGGATCTGCTTCGACAGCGGCAGCATGTCCGGATAAAGCCGCGCGCCGAGCAGCACCTCGGGCTGGACCTTCTTCACCTCGCAATAGGCCTCGGCCTTTTTGAGCAGGCCGGAGAGGCTGCCGAGAATCTGCAGGAAGGCGGGAACGGTCGAGTCGTAGAAGGACATCTGATGCTCTTTTCGGTTGGCGGACTTAGGCCGGGGACATATGGGGACTATCGCGGAGGCGGCAACGCCGCGGCGGCTGCCGGTTGCGTGCGCGGCCCGCGCATTCGCGCCAGCAGTTCGGCCGTAGGCCAGGAATCCGCCGGCAGGCCGTATTTGATCTGCATCGCCTTCACCGCGCTGCGGCTCTGCTGGCCCATCACGCCGTCGACCTTGCCGACATTGAAGCCCGCGCGCACCAAGAGTTGCTGCAGCTCGCGCAACTCGTTGAAGGGCAGTTGCGCCACCCGCGCGGCGGGGCGCTGCATCGGCGGCGCGCCCGCGATGCGGGTCGCGAGATAGCCGGCGGTGGTCGAATAGATCAGCGAGTTGTTCCATTCGGTGTAGGCGGCGAAATTGGCATAGGCGAGGAAGGCCGGCCCCATGCGGCCCATTGGCAGCAGCAGCGAGGCCGGCATGTCGTCGTTCGGCAACGGCTTGCCGTCCGGATAAGTCACGCCGAGCTGCGTCCATTTCGAACGCGGCAGCTGGATCGTGAGGTCGGCCTGGTCCCAGGGAAAATTTGACGTCGCCGTCACACGCACTTCCTGCAGCCAGGGTTCGCCGCGCCGCCATTTCAACCCGTTGGCGATGTAGTTCGCGGTCGAGCCGATCACGTCCTCCGGGCTGCGCAAGAGATTGCGGCGGCCACCGTAATCCACCGCATAGTTGAAATAATGCGTCGGCAGGAATTGGGTCTGGCCGAGTTCGCCGGCCCAGGAGCCGATCATTTCCTCGGGCGCAAGATCGCCGCGGTCGACGATCTTCAGCGCGGCGATGGTCTCGCCGGCAAACCGCTCGGAGCGGCGGCAGTCATAGGCCAGCGACACCAGCGAGCGCAGCGTCGGCAGATTGCCCATGTTGGCGCCGAAATCGCTTTCGAGGCCCCAGAACGCGGCGATCACGGCCGGGGGCACGCCATATTCCTTCTCCGCGCGCGCGAACGCCGCCGCGTAGGTCTTGATCCGCGCCTGGCCCTGCTGCATCCGGTAGGGCGCGGCCATGCGGCCGGCGAATTCGGTGAACACCTGCCCGAACACGCGCTGGCCGCGATCGCGGTTGACGATGCCCTGGTCGTAGACGAGATAGGGCGCGGCTTCCGCGATCGCGCGCTGCGACACGCCGGCAGCGACGGCCTGCTGCTTCAAATCAGCGAGGAAGCGATCGAAGCTTGCGCCGTTGTGGCAGGCGGCCGCGCGCGACGAGGGAACCGCGGGTGGTCTGGCCGGGGCCACCATGGGCTGGCCGAGCGGCGCGACCGATTGGGCCGACGCCGGCTCGCACGGCATCGCCAGCAAAACGGCGGTGAGCAGAAATAATGTCGTCGAAATCGTCCGCATGCGGTTTCCGATTGGGCATGAATAGGCCGGATGTGATGCTGTCGTAGCATCATTCGGGTCGCGCCGTCATGCCCGGCCTGTCGGAAATGGGGCTCTCTGGAGCTGTCTGGAGGCAGACCGCGCAGCCTTCATCGAGCTCCGGATTCGGCCGCGACTTGGTGCCGCAAACTCAATATAGTCCCACCGACAAGGCGAGGCGCAGAACTCTTCATGGACCACTTGTGCGGCAAGACCATCATTGCATCGGGCTTCCATACCACCAAACGCGGCGACATCGATCATTTTCAGAACGCGCTGATTTCCATCGGCGATGACGGCGCCATTGCTTCCGTGCTTCGACCGCACGACGACAATTATAATGAGCAGAAGGACAGCCAGAAGGCCGCGGGCAAGCTGGTGACCCTGCCGGAAGGCGCCTATCTGCTGCCGGGCTTTATCGATCTGCACATTCATGCACCGCAATACCCGCAACTCGGCAGCGCGCTCGACGTCCCGCTTGAGGTCTGGCTGCAGAAATACACCTTTCCGCTGGAGGCCCGCTACGCCGACGCGGCCTTTGCCCGAAAAAGCTATCGCCTGCTGGTCGATGACCTCATCGCCAATGGCACCACCACGGCGCTTTATTTTGCGACCATTCACCAGGAGGCCACGCGCATTCTCGCCGATATCTGCCTTGAGGCCGGCCAGCGTGCGCTGATCGGCAAGGTGGCGATGGACAATGTCGATGAGTGTCCCGATTTCTACCGTGACGCGTCGCCGGAGGCGGCGCTGCGCGGTACCGAAGAGCTGATCGGTTACATCCGCAGCCACCCGGCCAACGCTGCGGCGCTGGTCAAGCCGGTCGTGACGCCGCGTTTCATTCCCTCCTGCACCGACGCGACGCTGGAGGGACTTGGCGCGCTGGCAAAGAGTTGCGGCTGTCATGTCCAGACCCATTGTTCGGAAAGCGATTGGGAACATGGCTATGTGCTCGACCGTCACGGCATCACCGACACCGAAAGCCTGGATCGCTTCGGATTGCTTGGCCGCCACACCGTGCTGGCGCATTCGAACCTGATCACGCCGCGCAATATGGACACCATCCGCGCCCGCGGCTCGGGCATTGCGCATTGTCCGCTGTCCAACGCCTATTTTTCCAGTGCGGTGTTTCCGCTGAAGGCGGCGCTCGAGAAGGGACTGCATGTCGGGCTCGGCACCGATATTTCAGGCGGCCCGAGCGCGTCGCTGTTCGACAATATGCGCAGCGCGCTGTTCGTCGCGCGTCTGCTGGAAAGTGGCGTTGACCCCAGCCTCCCGCCGGCGAAGCGTAGCGCTCAGTCCGGCGTCTGGATCGACTTTCGCGACGCCTTCTATCTGGCCACCACCGGCGGCGCCATCGCGCTTGACCTGCCGGTCGGACATTTCTCGCCGGGCTATCAGTTCGACGCGATGGTGATCGATACGGCCGCGCCGGGCGGCACGATCCGGCTGTGGGACGACCTCGATTCCGGCGAGAACATCTTGCAAAAGATCATCTATACTGCGTCGAAGTCGAATATCGCGCGGGTCTGGATCGGCGGTCGTGACGTCTTTCGATCGCCAAGCCTTAAATCAGGCCTGAAATAATGCCTCGAATCATGTTGCCGGGCATACCCGTGAGCCTGCTGATACTTCTGTCGCACCCGAGTCCGGAGCCCACATGACCAGAAACTGCATCCAGTTCCGCAGCAAAGGCCGGACAATTCGGCTCGACCGGTTTGTGCCGCAAGCCACGGTGCTCGACTGGCTGCGGCTGGATGAGCGCGCGACCGGAACCAAGGAAGGTTGCGCCGAGGGCGATTGCGGCGCCTGCACCGTGGTGATCGCCAGGGAGCACGACGGCCGCCTGGTATATGAACCGGTGAACGCCTGCATCGCCACGCTCGGCCAGCTCGACGGCGGCGAGCTCATCACGGTGGAGGACCTCGCGCAGGAGGGAAACCTGCATCCGGTGCAGACCGCGATGGCCGCGGGCCACGGGTCGCAATGCGGCTTTTGCACGCCCGGGATCGTCATGAGCCTGTTCGCGCATTTCCATGGCGACGGCGAGCGAACCGATCGCGCTGGGATCAACGATTGCCTCGCGGGCAATCTGTGCCGCTGCACCGGCTACCGGTCGATCGTCGACGCCGCCCGCGAAGCCTGCGCCGGACCCGTGGCGGATAGTTTTGTCGCCAACGAGCCCGGCACCATCGCCGCGTTGCGCCAGTTGGACGACCATGCCGACGTTTTCGTCGGTAACGAGGCCAGCTTCTTCGCAGCACCCGCCAGCGAGGCCGCGCTGGCTTCGCTCTATCAGCGCCATCCCGATGCCAGGATCATCGGTGGCGCAACCGATGTCGGGCTGTGGATCACCAAGAAGCTCGCGGTCCTCGACAAGATCATTCATCTCGGCCGGGCCGGCCTCGATGCAATCGAGCAAACCGCCGATGCCTGGCATATCGGTGCGTCGGTCACCTTGGCGCGCGCGACGCCGCCGCTGGCCTCGATCGATCCGGACATCGCGGAAATCCTGCGGCGGTTTGGTTCGGTCCAGGTGCGGGCGGCTGGCACCGTCGGCGGAAGCATCGCCAACGCGTCGCCGATCGGGGATCTGGCGCCGCTGTTGATCGCGCTCGGCGGCCATATCGAACTGCGCAAGGGCGACGCGGTACGCGCGCTGCCGCTTGAGCAGTTCTTCATCGGCTACGGCAAACAGGACCGCGAGCCCGGCGAATTCATCCGGCGCTTGATCGTTCCAAAACTGTCTGCCGGCACATTGTTCCGGGCCTTCAAGGTCAGCAAGCGGTTCGACGAGGATATCACCACCGTGCTCGGCGCGTTCCGCATCGGGGTCGATGGCGGCCGCATCGCCTCGGCGCGCATCGCCTTCGGCGGCATGGCCGCAACGCCGAAACGGGCAACGGCGGTCGAAAATCAGTTGGTCGGCGCGGCGCTGCACGATGCCGGCACCTGGCGGCTGGCGGCCGAGCGGATCAGCGATGATTTCACGCCGCTGACCGACATGCGCGCCAGCGCGGAATATCGCCTCAATGTGGCGCGGAATATCGTGATCAAGGCGCTGGCCGAGATCGCCGGCGTATCCAGCCCCGTGACCCGCATCCTCGATTCCCGGGAGGCTGTCGATGTCGCGGATTGAACCACCCAACCCGTCCTTGCGTCACGTGCATCGGGCGATGCCGCATGACAGCGCGTTCAAGCACGTGCAGGGTGCTGCCGACTACATCGACGACATCCGCGAACCCGAGGGAACGCTGCACGTGGCGATCGGCGGCGCGCCAGTCGCGCGGGGCCGCATCGTGCGGCTGGATCTCGCGAAGGTGCGCGCGTTCCCCGGCGTCCATGCGGTCATTACCGCCCACGATGTTCCCGGCAAGAACGATATTTCACCCGCCAGAGCCGACGAACCGGCGTTTGCCGCTGAACGCGTGATGTTCCATGGCCAGCCGATTTTCGCCGTCATCGCCACCACGCGCGACGTCGCGCGGCGCGCGGCGACGCTGGCGGTCATCGATATCGCCCGCGAGCCGCCCAATGTCACGGTCGAGCAGGGGCTGGCTTCCGGGGAGACCGTGCTGCCCGATTACGCTTTTGTCGGCGGCGACGCCGACGCAGTCATCGCCCGCGCGCCGCACCGCTTGCAGGGCGTTTTCCATATCGGCGGCCAGGAGCATTTCTATCTGGAGGGCCAGGTCGCGTTCGCGGTGCCGGGCGAGGACCGTGACATGCTGGTCTATTCATCGACTCAGCATCCTTCCGAAGTCCAGCACGTGGTCGCCCGCGTGCTTGGGGTCGCCGACTCCTACGTGACCTGCGAGGTGCGGCGCATGGGCGGCGGCTTTGGCGGCAAGGAAACCCAGGCGACCCAATGGGCCGTGATCGCAGCACTGGCGGCGCACGCCACCGGCCGGCCGTGCAAGCTTCGTCTCGACCGCGACGACGACATGACGATGACCGGCAAGCGGCATGATTTTCGGGTCGACTGGTCGGCCGGTTTTGATGCGGCAGGCCGCATCAAAGCGGTGAACCTCGAGCTTGCCGCGCGCTGCGGATGTTCCGCCGACCTCAGCGCCGGCGTCGTCGACCGCGCGATGTTTCATTCCGACAATGCCTATTTCCTGCCCGCGTTCCGGATCCTCTCCAGGCGGGTCAAGACCAACACCGTCTCCAACACGGCGTTTCGCGGCTTCGGCGGGCCGCAGGGCGTGCTGGCGATCGAGCGCGTCATCGATGCGATCGCCCGGCAGCTCGGCCTCGATCCGCTCGATGTGCGCAAGGCCAATTTCTACCGCAGCGGTGGCGACGTCACGCCCTACGGCCAGACCGTCGAAGATCACGAGGTGATCCACCGGCTGATCGCGCAGCTGGAGCGGACCTCGGACTATCGCCGCCGCCGCAACGCGATCGAGACGTTCAACGCTTCCTCGCCGATCCTCAAGCGCGGCATCGCGCTGACGCCGGTGAAGTTCGGCATCTCCTTCACGCTCGCGGTGCTCAATCAGGCCGGCGCGCTGGTTCACGTCTATCAGGACGGCTCGGTGCATCTCAACCATGGCGGCACCGAAATGGGGCAGGGCCTGTTTCAGAAAGTGGCGCAGATCGCCGCCGAGGAATTCGGCATCGGGCTTGAGCGCGTGCGCATCACGGCGACATCGACCGACAAGGTGCCGAACACCTCGCCGACGGCCGCTTCCGCCGGAACCGACCTGAACGGCATGGCGGTGCAGATCGCCTGCCGCGAGATCAAGGCGCGGATGGCGAAGTTTGCCGCCACTAGCTGGAACGTGCCGGAGGAAATCGTCGAATTCCGCGACGACCAGGTGTTCATCGGCAATGAGAGCGTCTCGTTCGGCGAGCTTGCCAGGAAAGCCTACGGCGCACGGATCCATCTGTCCGCAGCCGGCTTCTACAAGACCCCGAAGCTGCATTGGGACCGCGCCAAAGGAAAGGGCAGGCCGTTCCTTTATTATGCCCATGGTGCTGCCTGCAGCGAGGTGATCGTCGACGTCACCACCGGCGAGATGAAGGTCGAGCGCGTCGATATCCTGCACGATGTCGGCCGTTCGCTGAATCCGGCGATCGACATCGGCCAGATCGAGGGCGGCTTCGTGCAAGGCATGGGCTGGCTGACCACCGAAGAACTCGTCTATGGCGAAGACGGCCGGCTGCTGACGCACGCGCCGTCGACCTACAAGATTCCGGTCGCTTCCGACGTGCCGGATGATTTTCGCGTTGCATTGTTCGACAACGAAAACCACGAGCCGACCATCTACCGTTCCAAGGCCGTCGGCGAGCCGCCGCTGATGCTGGCGACCTCGGTGTTCGCCGCGATCGCGGACGCGATCCATTCGGTCAACCCCGGAAAGCCGGTGCTGCTGGACGCGCCGGCGACGCCGGAAGCGATCCTCAAGGCGGTGGGAGACTTCGACGCCGCGGCGGCGCTGGCGAACGGCCATGGTCTCCCCGGTCACGGCATCCCCGGCAGCGGACCGACCTGAATGCAGTTGGTGTGGCGACGAATCCGGCAATCGCTTGAGCAGCATCGTCGCGCGGCCCTGATCAGCGTGATCAAGGTCGATGGCTCGGCGCCGCGCGAGGTCGGCGCGCGCATGGTGGTTGAACCGGGCGCCGGCTTTTTCGGAACCATCGGCGGCGGCCGGCTCGAATACGAGACGCTCGCGGTGGCGGAGGCCGCGCTGTCGGCGGAAACCCCTTCCGCGTCGGTGCGGGTATGGCCACTGGGTCCGAATCTCGGCCAATGCTGCGGCGGATCGGTCACCACCCTGATTGAGACCTTCGATGCTGGCGATCTCGACCGCGTTGGCGAACTCGCGGCCGCGGAGGAGGCTGGAGTCTTTGCCACCATCAGCCGCATGACCGGGCAGGGCCGGATCGCGCGCGAGATCCGGGATGTCGACGGCGCGGAAGCCGCAAAAGGCCCGATCGAGCAGCGCTTCGTCGAGCGGTTCGGTGAGGTGCGGAAGACGGTCCTGCTGTTCGGCGCCGGCCATGTCGGCCGCGCGGTCGTGCTTGCGCTGTCGCAGCTGCCGTTTTCGGTGCGCTGGATCGACACAAGGGAGGGTCATTTTCCGGACTATGTGCCGGCCAACGTGACCACGATCCGCACCGACGCGCCCGAGCGCGAGCTCGATGCCGCGCCTCCCGGCGCCTTCGCCGTGATCATGACCCATTCTCACCCGCTCGACTATTCCATCGCGGCGGCGGCGCTGCGCCGCCCTGACCTCGGCTTTGTCGGCTTGATCGGGTCCGCCACCAAGCGGGCGCGGTTCGCAGGCCAGGCTCAGAAACTCGGCATCTCCGAGCAACAGATTGCGCGGCTGGTCTGCCCGATCGGTCTGCCCGGCATCAGGGACAAGGAGCCCAGCATCATCGCGGCAGGGGTCGCGGCGCAGCTCCTGATTGAAAGAGAGCGCGACAGTTGCAGAGCCTCGGCGACAGCGGTGCTGAATAATTGAACAGCCGCAGCCTGCTCCATCAGCGCTGAAATCGCGATGACCTCTGCCGCTGGAATGGCAGCCAACCGCTATGGAAGTGGTCTATCCCCGGGATGTGCATTAGAAGCGTGAGCGATCCGACACTGGAACCATTATGACCGCTCAAGCAAATAAAGGCGCCGCGCCGGCGCATATCGAGACCGACGTGCTGGTGATCGGAGCCGGTGGCGCCGGCATGTATGCCGCGCTCGAGGCCGCGAAGGCGGGCGCCTCGGTCGTGCTGGCGGACCGCAGCCTGATCGGGCGGGGCGGCGCCACCGTGATGGCGCAGATGACGGTCGCCGCCGCGCTTGCCGAGCAGACGCCGGATCACTGGGAGCATCATCTGGCCGATACGCTCGCGGCCGGCCGCGGCCTGTGCGACGAGCGGCTGGCCGCCTTGTTGTGCGAGGACGGACCGCATCGGCTGCGCGAGATGGACGGCTGGAAGGTCGGCTGGGCGCGCGAGGACGGCCACATCAAGCAGGCGCAGGCCCCGGGCCATGACCGGCCGCGCTGCGCCTATGTCGATTTTCTCTCCACCGGGCCTGCGGTGTCGCGCGCGCTGCGCGCGCAGCTCAACCTGTCGCGCGGCATCCGCCGGATCGGCGAACTGATGATCGTCGATATCGCCCTTCATGACGGGGTGGCCTGTGGCGCGACCGCGCTGCATCTGCCGAGCGGAGAGGCCGTCACGCTCGCGGCCAAGGCCGTGGTGATCGCGACCGGCGGCCTGACCGGGCTTTACCGGCGCAACAGCGCCTCGTCCAACATGGGCGGCGACGGCTATGCGCTGGCGCTGCGCGCCGGCGCCGAACTCATCGACATGGAGTTCGTGCAGTTCTTTCCGATCGGTCACCTCGCGCCGAGGCTGGTCGGCATGGACCCGATCATGTGGGATCCGTTCCGCTACAAGCTCGGCGGCAAGCTGCTCAACGCCGAGATGCGTGAATTCGAGCAGGACTATGCGACGCTGGACACCCGCAGCGACGGCCGTTACGTGCTGACGCGGGATCTCGCCACCTACGCCATCACCCGGGAAGTCGAGGCCGGCCGCGGCAGCCCCGCCGGCGGCGCCTATCTCAGTTTCCAGCATTTGCCCGAGGCCGAGATCCGCAGCGCCTTCGGCCCGGTGGTGGACCGGCTCGCCGCCAACGGCATCGATCTGACCAAGCGGCCGGTCGAAGTCGCGCCGATCGCGCATTACCACATGGGCGGCGTGCGGGTCGACGACACGCTGCGGACGGCGGTGCCCGGTCTTTACGCCAGCGGCGAGGCGGTCGGCGGCGCCAACGGCGCCAACCGGCTTTCGGGCAACGCGATCACCGAGGCGCTGGTATTCGGCGCAAGCGCCGGCCGCAACGCCGCGCGCCATGCGCAGCGCAATTCCTCGCGCTGGTCCGCGCAGGCCGCCCGTCCCGCGCTCGATCTGTTGCGTAGCGCGGAGCGGCGCGACGCGCCCAATGCGGCGGCGCTGGTGAGGGACCTGAAGGCGCTGATGGCCGATCAGGTCGGGCCGTTCCGCACCGAAGCGAAACTGCAATCGGCGCTGGCTGGGATCGCGCGCATGACAAGCGAGATCGGCGAGGTGCCGTTTTCCTCCGCCTCCGCGTTCGATCCCGTGCTGGTCGACTGGCTGGATCTTCGCAACATGCTGCTGGTGGCGCAATCGGTCGCGGTGCCGGCGCTGGCGCGCACCGAGAGCCGCGGCGCGCATCAGCGTGAGGATCATCCGGGTCTCGACGACGGCTGGTGCGTCAATCAGATCGTCGCGCTGTCGGGCGATAGCGCGCTGGAGCTCCGCCGCGCCGCGCCGTCAAGCGGGAGGGCGGCGGCGTGAAGGCAACCCTCGCGATCCAGCGCGGCGCGCCCGGCGAAGTGCCGCGCGTCGAAAGTTTTGAGGTTGCCTTCGAGCCAGGTCAGTCCGTGCTCGACGGCCTGCGCGCGCTCCGCTGCGAGGCCGACCCGTCGCTGGCGTTTCGATTCTCCTGCATCAATGCCAACGCCTGCAAGGAATGCATGATGCTGATCGACGGCAAGGTCGATTACGCCTGCACGGTGCGGCTGAAGGAAGGCGTCACCGCGCTGGCGCCGTTGCCGAAGAAGGCGCTTGTTCGCGATCTCGTCACCGAGATCGCGCCGCCGGACGAGCGGCTGTTGCCGCGGCAGTAGAATTTCGCGCGATCGCGACTCGGCAAAGCCAAAACAACTTCGGCGAGGTTCCGCGCTCTTGGCAGGACACGGCACCTCGCCGCTGTTGGTGCATCAACTGGAACGACGCAAGATGGACCGTTGGATTCCTAGCCAATCCCCTCTTGGCAAAAGGGCTGCGGCTGAGGTGTTGGTAGTCCACAAATGCGCTGGGGGCCCCAGCCGATGATTGAGCTTTACCTCAGGTCGACCGCCAACCGAATTAAAGAAATGTTTAGTGAGGCGAAGGCCGCGGTCAAAAAAATGTTTGATTAAATAAATGTTTAAAGAGGCGAGCTGCGCGGCGTCTGTGCTCGCTCGTCCCATTTGAAGATTCTCCGGCGCGTCGATGCGCGTTCACCTGAAAAAGACAGATGGCGCTTCGTCTTCACGTCGGGCACCGGGCATAGCCGCATAAAAAAGGGCTGCCCGAACAGAGCAGCCGTAGATGACCGTAAGGGGATCGTCGTGAGATCACCGTGCCGCGAACGGTTGTGAAATGCCGTGATCACCGCGCCGCGATGCCGGCGTCATTTACAAGCCGACGGAGAAAGTCGATCCGCCCGTGGCGGGCGGCCCGACAAGACGGCCGAAGGGGGCAACGCCTTCATAATGACTGGGGCCGTAATCCCAGCCGCCATGGCCGCCGACGACGCGCGGGCCGCTCCAGCCAGGATGCCGGCCATGCCCGAAGCCGCGGATTCCGGCATGGCGGCCATGGCCATGGAAACCGCCGCGATGGAAACCACCGTCGTGGAAGCCACCGGCGCCACCGCGGTCGAAGGCCATCGCACTGGTCGTCATACCTGTTGCGAGAGCCACGACCATCGCGCCCGCGAGAAGCTGTTTTCTCATGAGAACCTCCTGCACCCGATCGTTCACCAATATCGGCTGCTGAACCAACGGCAGCCGCACGCGGATGGTTGCAGCGAAGGCGCAGCAGAACAGGTAAATTATATTATCAGGGCTGCCCGGTACCGGGCAGCCCATGCGATATCAACCTGTCACGACGGCGCGGCTACTTACCAGCCGACGACGCCCGGTCCGCAATAGCCGTAGCCGTAGCCGTAGTCATAGGGCGAGCAAGAGCCGAGCCCGGCCAGCCCGAGGCCCAAGCCTACCAGGCCGAGGCCGCCATAATAGCCATCATCGTAGGAGGGGCCGTAACCATAGCCGCCATATCCGTAGCCGCCGACGAAGCGCCGGCCGCCCCAGCCACCATGAAAGCCGCGTCCGGAAAAGCCGCGCATGCCGGCAAAGTTGCCACCATGCATTGCACCGAAGCTGCCGCGGAAGCCGCCGCCATGTACGCCAGCCATGCCGCCATGGAAGCCACCGCCGCCGTGGAACCCGCCGCCGCCGTGCCCGAAGGCCATCGCACTGGTCGTCATTCCCGTTGCCAGAGCGACGGCCATCGCGCTTGCGAGAAACTGTTTCCTCATAAGATCCTCCTCAACTCTGTGGTTCACCAAAATTGGCTGACGAACCAACGGCGGCCACGGCCGGGTGGTTGCGGCGAAGGCCCAGCCGGACGGCTAAAATTATTATTATGTTCGAGCGCGATGCGGGGTGTGCAATGCAAAGGGCTGAGTTGATGCAATTGGCGGCTTCGAAGGTGTGACGCGGATGCTCACCGCTCCTCATCCGGATGCACCCAGACATAAGGCGCGATCTCGCGCGTCTCGGTCAGCTTGATCATGTGCACCGGCGGCGCGTAACGCCCCTTGCGGCACGACCGGCATTTCAGCGATGCCTCGAGTTTCCACAGCGGCGTGTCGCGCGGGCGGCGGATGGCGTCGAGCGGCAGGCTCGCGCGCGTGTTGCAGCGGTTGCATTCGACCTCGAGCCAGCCGAGCCCGCCATGCAGACATTGCGCGATGGTCGGCGACGGCTGCGCCGGCCCGCCATAGCCTTCCATCCGGATCGACCAGGCTTCGGCTTCGGCGCGGTTGGCCTCGCGAGCGGCGTTTTTGGCGGCCTCCCGTGCGCTCCTGGCGCGGATTTCCGCGCCCCTGATCCGGCCGCCATAGATCGAGTGGCGAGACTTGGTGCTCATGACCCGGCATTACAGCCGCTCGGACCGCGCCGCGCAACGCCACTAG
>NZ_SSNA01000157.1 GCF_004799445.1 Bradyrhizobium sp. | reverse complement strand
GGCGCGACAGCGTGACGCTGACCCACACCGACAATGCCGGACCAAGCCGCGCCGTGGTGCCGCTCGGCACCCCGCTCAGCCCCGGCGACACGGTGCTGGTCGGCGAGCGCTGGTTCTAGAGAGATGCCCGAGACATCAGAGCAGCCACTTCGTATTCTGCACGTGGTGCGCGCGCCGGTTGGCGGAATCTTTCGTCACATCCTGGACCTGGCCAATGGACAGGCCGATCGCGGCCATCATGTCGGCATCGTCGCCGACAGCCTGACCGGCGGCGCACGCGCCGAGGCGGCGCTGGCGGAGATTGCACCGCGCCTCAAGCTCGGCGTTCGACGTGTCGCCATTCACCGCGAACCCCATCCCGGCGATATTCTGATATGGGCGCGTATCATGTACCTGATCTGGCGGCTGAAGCCGGACGTCGTGCACGGCCATGGCGCAAAAGCCGGCGCCTTCATCCGCATGAAAGCCCGCTCAAAGCGCTCCATTCGCGTCTACACGCCCCACGGCGGCTCGCTGCATTACCCGTTGAACACATGGAAGGGCGCCGTCTACAGCCGCCTCGAACGGATCCTGATGAACAGCACCGATCTGTTCCTGTTTGAAAGCGCCTTCGCGCGGAATACCTATCAGCGCACCATCGGCACGCCGGCCCGAGGGCTGGTGCGTTGCGTGTTCAACGGGGTGACCGCGGACGAGTTCGATCCCGTGGTTTTGGCCTCTGATGCCACCGATCTCGTCTATGTCGGGGAGTTCAGGCACATCAAGGGTGCAGACCTCCTGATCGACGCGGTGGCGCGGCTGCGTGCCGACGGCAAGCCGGTAACGCTGACGCTTGCCGGGGACGGCGAGGAGATCAGATCTCTCGATGCGCAGGTCCAGAAACACAGCCTCGCGGAAGCGGTGCGCTTCATCGGCCACGTCAAGGCGCGTTACGGCTTTTCAAAGGGTAGACTGCTGGTGGTTCCGTCGCGCGGGGATTCGATGCCCTACGTCGTGATCGAAGCGGCCGCGGCGGGAATTCCGATGATCGCGGCAAACGTCGGCGGCATTCCCGAGATATTTGGAACCCATGCCGACGCGTTATTTGCTGCCAACACCGTCGGCGCGATGGCGGACGCGATCGAGACCGCGCTTGACGATCCCGCCGCCGCGCTGGCGCGCGCCAAATCCCTGCGCGAAAGAATCTTCATGCACTTCTCGCAGAACGCCATGGTCGAAGGCGTCCTGGCCGGCTACCGCGACGCGTTTGCAGACCGTTAACCGTTCTTTACCAACGATAACTGTTTGTTCCGATTTGTCCTCTAAGCCGGGAGGCGAGGAATTCCGCCTCGGCGCGCGCATGCCTAAATGCCAGTGCAAGAACGGACTTGGAAACAGTGGAACCGATCAACGCACGCTCCATGGTAGATGCCGCTGCTGCGGCCTCCGTTGCCGCCTCGGCGGATCGCCCTCCGATCGAACGGCGGCGCCGGCTGTCGCAGGCGGCCCTTGCCGTCACCAGCCAGAAGGTGGGTCGCGCCTATTCGCCGGTCGTGATCGCGGGGGCGGTTCGCGTCGTCGATTTCGTGCTGCTGAGCCTGATCGGTGTAGCGTTCTACCTCGCATACATGGTGCCGCTCAACGGCTTTCACTGGGAATATATCGCGGCCATTCTCGGGATGACCGCGACCGCAGTGATCTGCTTTCAGGCCTCCGACATCTACGACGTGCAGATATTTCGCGGCCAGCTCCGGCAGATGACGCGGATGATCTCATCCTGGGCGTTCGTGTTCCTGCTGTTCATCGGCGCATCCTTCTTCGCAAAACTCGGCGGCGAGATATCGCGGCTCTGGCTTTCGGCGTTTTTCATTTTCGGCCTCGCTGCACTTGTTGGCGAGCGTCTGTTCCTTCGCGCGATGGTGCGCGGCTGGGCGCGCCAGGGCCGGCTTGACCGCCGCACCATCGTGGTCGGCGCGGACCAAAACGGTGAAAAGCTGATCGAAGCGCTCAAGATCCAGGACGATTCCGACATCGATGTTCTCGGCGTATTCGACGACCGCAACGACGATCGCGCGCTCGATACCTGCGCGGGCAGCCCAAAACTCGGCAAGGTCGACGATATCGTCGAGTTCGCCCGGCGCACCCGCGTCGACCTCGTGCTGTTCGCGCTTCCGATCTCGGCGGAAACGCGCATCCTCGAAATGCTGAAGAAGTTGTGGGTGCTGCCGGTGGACATCAGGCTTTCCGCCCACACCAACAAGTTACGTTTCCGTCCGCGCTCCTATTCCTATATCGGCAAGGTTCCCACCCTCGACGTGTTCGAGGCCCCGATCACCGACTGGGATCTGGTGATGAAGTGGATGTTCGACCACATTGTCGGCGGCATTATCCTGCTGCTGGCCGCGCCGCTGATGGCGCTGATCGCGCTCGCGGTCAGGCTCGACAGTCCGGGCCCGGTGCTGTTCCGCCAGAAGCGCTTCGGGTTCAACAACGAACGCATCGACGTCTACAAGTTTCGCTCGCTGTACCACGATCAGGCCGATCCGCTGGCGGCGAAGGTCGTGACCAAGAACGACAGCCGCGTCACCCGCGTCGGGCGCTTCATCCGCAAGACCAGCCTTGACGAACTGCCGCAGCTCTTCAACGTCGTGTTCAAGAGCAATCTCTCGCTGGTCGGTCCTCGGCCGCATGCGGTGCAGGGTAAGCTGCAGAGCCGGCTGTTCGACGAAGCGGTGGACGGATATTTCGCGCGTCACCGCGTCAAGCCCGGCATCACCGGCTGGGCCCAGATCAACGGCTGGCGCGGCGAAGTCGACAGCGAGGAGAAGATCCAGAAGCGCGTCGAGTTCGACCTCTATTACATCGAGAACTGGTCGGTACTGTTTGATCTCTACATTCTGCTCAAGACGCCTTTGGCGCTGCTGACGAAGAACGAGAACGCCTATTAGAATGGTTCGGTCAGGCGTTGGTACGGGTTGCGTAGGTTTGCGGGTGTGTAATGGCGTATGCGGCGACAGCCGGGGGCTTTCCTTCATCGGTGACATCCGCGCCGCGCGTGCTGGCGCTGCAGCGCGTGCTGGTGTGGCTGGTGGGAGCCAGCGGCGCGATCGTTTTCGTCGAGCCCAGCCCTTACGAGCTGATGACGCTCACTGCCGCCGTCATCTTCTTCGCCACCGGTCTTCGGCTGCGGCTCGCCTTCATGCCGCTGCTGCTGCTGCTGTTCCTGATCAATATCGGCTATTCCATCGGCGCCATTCCCTTCATGGACAAGCCCGAGGTCGCCAACTGGATCGCGACGTCATGGTATATGGCGGTCACGGTCATGTTCTTCGCCATGGTCATCTCCGAAGACACCGCCGCACGGCTGGACATGCTTCGCCGCGGCCTGATCGTGGGCGGATTGATCGCGGCGACCTCGGCGCTTGCCGGCTACTTCAACCTCGTCCCCGGCGGGCATGACCTGCTCACCCTGTATGAGCGCGCCCGCGGCACCTTCAAGGATCCGAACGTGCTCGGCGCGTTCCTGATCCTTCCCGCCCTGTTCGCTCTGCAGAGCGTCGTCTCCGACGATTTCCGAAAATCATTCCGCAGCACGATCGCGCTGGGCATCATGGCGCTCGCCATCCTGCTCGCGTTTTCGCGGGCGGCCTGGGGCGGACTTGCCGTCACCTCGGCCTTCATGCTGGCGCTGATGGTCCTGACCAGCCGGTCGCGCACGCAGCGTTCGCGCATCGTGGTGATCTCGATTGTCGCCGTCATCGTCGCGGTCATGCTGATCGCCGTGCTGTTGTCGTTCGACCAGATCGGCGAAATGTTCAGGCAGCGCGCGAGCTTCGACCAAAGCTATGACGAGGGCCGTTTTGGCCGGTTCGGGCGGCATGTTCTCGGCGCCGACATGGCGCTGGACCTGCCGTTCGGCATTGGACCGCTGCAGTTCCACAATTACTTTCCCGAGGATACCCACAACTCCTACCTCAACGCCTTCATGTCCGGCGGCTGGATCGCCGGCGTCTGCTATCCGGCGCTGGTGTTTGTCACGGTCATTCTGGGATTTCGCCACGTCTTCGTAACCGTGCCCTGGCAACGCGCCTATCTTGCGATCTTTGCGGCGTTTCTCGGCACGGTCGGCGAAAGCTTCATCATCGACACCGATCACTGGCGCCACTTCTGGATGATGCTGGGCGCGATGTGGGGCATGTTCGCCGCTGCGCAACGCTACCAGGCGGATCCAGAGCCGGCGATTACCGCGTCCGCGCCGGCTTCCTAGCGGCCGCGCGCTTTGCCTTCGGCGCCTGCAGCATCGCTTTCAGCTCCTCCGTTGCCGCCAGCATGGTCTTGTAGCCCTGCGTCATAAATCTAAGCAGCAGCCGCAGTTCAGCGTCCGTATAGGTTTCCCAGTCTTGCAGGACCGCGCGCTGCATGGGCTCGTAAAACCTTCCGACCTTGGCGATGTTCTCCGGAATGATCGCGATGAAGACTTTGCGGCGGTCATTCGCATCGCGCTCACGCCGCACGAATCCGGCCTTCTCCAGCCGGTCGACCACGCCGGTGATGGCACCCGTGGTCAAACCGGTGACCTCGGCGAGCCTTCCGGCCGTCACACGACCTTCCAGATTGAGAAAATCCAGACATTCCATGTCGGAACTCGAAATGCCTGCGCGGCCGGCAACGGCCTGCGAGAAGATCGCCCCTTGCCCGGACGACCGCCGCACCGCGTGTTCCAGTTCCTGCAGCAGCGCAGCCCGCGCTTTCGCCCTTGACAAAGCCCCGCCTCATATCTTAGTTAGATAATATCTTAGCTACTAAGATAATTAGCAGCCGTACTTTCTTACCACCCCTGCGACATCGGGAGCAAGCCGTGACGAAGCGACCTCGCAAAGCCATCATCATCGGCGCCGGCATTGCCGGCCCGGTGACCGCCATCCTCCTCAAGAAGGCCGGCATCGACGCGCAATTGTTCGAGGCATGGCCCCATTCCGCCGGCATCGGCGGCGGCCTCCAGATCGCCCCGAACGGCATGCATGTGCTGGCCGAGCTTGGACTCGCCGATGAGATGATCCATCGCGGATCCGTCGCCGAATCCTTCGATTTCTACTCGCAGTCGGGCGTCCGCCTCGGTTCGGTCAACCAGAACATGAAACAGCGCTTCGGTCAGCCGGCGGTCAACATGCGCCGCGCCACGCTCAATGACGCGATCCTGAACAAGGCCTGGTGCGAGGACGTCGAGCTTGCTTTCGAGAAACGGCTGGTGCGGATCGAGGATCGCGCCGATCAACCAATCGTGGCGCATTTCGCCGACGGCACCAGCGCCGAAGGCGACTTTCTGATCGGCGCCGATGGTGTTCATTCGGCGGTGCGCGCCCACGTTATTGCTGACGACCCCAAGCCGTTCGATACCGGCCTGATCGGCTTCGGCGGTTTTGTGCCGCGGTCAGTGATCGAGAACACCCCGATCGGACAGCGCGTGGAGACGACCTTCGGGCAGAGCGGATTTTTCGGCTACGGATTCTGCAGTCCGGATCGAAACGACGGCGTGATGTGGTGGAGCACCCAGCCCGCGCACGGCACCGCCGCCGCGACGTTCCGCGCCATGAGCCAGGGTGAGCTGAAGCGGCATCTGCTCAACTTCCACGCCGGCTGGCACGCCCCGATCCCGCAACTGCTGGAAGCCGCCGATAACATCACGGTCACCGCAACGCTCGACGTCGCGACCTTGCCGACATGGTGGCGCAAGCGCGCCCTGCTGATCGGCGATGCCGCGCACGCCACAAGTCCGCATGCGGGCCAGGGCGCCTCGATCGCACTGGAAGACGCCCTTCGGCTCGCCCGGCTGATGCAGAACGAGCAGGAACTCAGCGCGACGTTTGAGGCGTTCGAAAAAGAGCGCCGTCCGCGCGCCGAACGCGTCGTCGCGCTTGCCCGCCGCAACGGCAACAGCAAGCGTGAATTCAGCGCCACCGGCGCCTGGCTCCGCGACCACATGCTGAAATGGCTGCTTCCGTTCACGTCCAGGGGGATGGACTGGATGTATGAATACGATCCCCGTGCGGTGTAAGGCATGATCCGGAGCGCCGACGCGGCCAGGTCGTGACGTATCTAGTTTTCGACGTCGAAGGTGAGGCCGGCGTGATCGACCAGCCGTTTGATCAGGCGCTGGCCCAGCGCGGCGCCTGGCGTCCAGATGCCGCCTTTGACGTCGGGCGCCTCGCGCAGGCCAATCGCGCATTCCGCAATCATCTTCGAGGTCGAGCCATAACCGGGATCGCGGTCGCCGCGCACCGCGACGCGCACCTGACGTCCATCGGGCGCGAGGCCGACAAACAGCAGATCGTAGTGGCCCGACTCGCGTTCTTCCTTCGACGGGCCCTCGCCGGGCTTCGGCCCGCCGCTGCCCATCTTCTCCGACGTGTTGGCCGCAAGGATGCGTCTGGCCTTCTCTTCGCCCTTCTCGCCCGGGCCGGTCAGCATCATCTCGTCATAGACAAAATCCCGGCCATAGGAAAAACCCAGCAGCATGTTGGAGCGGTGCACGTTTCGGGTGTTGATGTTCGCCATCACGAAGGGCGTCGTCCACGATGCCAGATCCTCGTCGTAGAGCGGCTTGTTGCCCGGCGGCTGCCTCGGGCCCTCAAAGCCCGGCGTCAATGCGAACGGACTTCGCAACAGCGCCACGAGGCTGTGATCGTTGGCCGCGGCAGAGAACATGGCTTTCATGCTTGCCGCGGTGCCGCCCGACAGCGTGCCCTTCATGACGCGGACCCGTCCCTTG
>NZ_SSNA01000156.1 GCF_004799445.1 Bradyrhizobium sp. | reverse complement strand
GGCCGTGACCACGGACCTCGTTTCACCATCAGCCTGAAGCGCAGCACCCAAAATCTTCAGCTATCCACAAGCTGGGCCGGCCACCAATATGTCCGGATTTGATTTACGACAGGCACAGGCTGCCACCTCCTTGGTATAGCGGCCGTGCTTGTAATTGCCGTTCTTGCTCCCTCTCGGGGCGCCACTGCCGTCTGCGCCACCGTGCATTCGGCATCTCCGCCGTCCGCTGGTACGTTGCCGACGTCAGCGACCACAGCGGCACGTCGAATGCCTAGACGAAGCCGGTCGGCTGATAGGCCAACTTGACGCGTCACGCCGCCGATCTCACTAAATCATATACTGCCCGCCATTGATCGAGAGTGTCGAGCCGGTGATGGCGCCGGCCTCGTCGGCGGCGAGGAACACCACCGCGCGGGCGATTTCGTCGGGCTCGCCGAGGCGACCGACCGGAATCAACGGCAGGATGCTTTTCTCCAGCACTTCCTTCGGCACCGCCTGCACCATCTCGGTGTTGATATAGCCCGGGCAGATCGCGTTCACGGTGATGCCGCCCTTGGCATTCTCCAGCGCCAGGGCCTTGGTGAAGCCGATGTCGCCGGCCTTGGCCGCCGAATAATTGACCTGGCCGAACTGGCCCTTCTGGCCGTTGATCGAGGAGATGTTGATGACGCGGCCGAATTTGCGGGCGCGCATGCCCTCGATCACCTGACGGGTCATGTTGAACAGCGAGCCGAGATTGGTGTTGATCACCGCGTTCCACTGTTCCAGCGTCATCTTGTGGAACGCGCCGTCGCGGGTAATGCCGGCATTGTTGATCAGCACGTCGACCGGCCCGAGGTCGGCCTCGACCTGCTTGACGCCGGCGGCGCAGGCATCGAACGAACTGACATCCCATTTGTAGACGGGGATGCCGGTGTCGGCCTTGAACTTGTCGGCGGCCGCGTCATTGCCGGCATAGCTGGCGGCAACCTTGTAGCCAGCGGCCTTCAACGCCTTGCTGATCGCAGCCCCGATGCCCCGCGTTCCCCCCGTCACCAATGCAACACGTGCCATGTCGAATCCCTCCCTGACGCTTTTTTGAACTTCGCTTCTTGTGTAGCTTCGAATTAAGCGAGCTGTTTGACGAACATCAAGAACAAAACGCCCGGCACTGAGGCCGGGCGTTTCTTATTAGCCTTGCGTAGTGCAGTTGCGAGATGAACTTTTCATCATGCAACGCCGCACATTCAATCGCGTGCAATGCACATGGCGATGCCCATGCCGCCGCCGATGCACAAAGTGGCGAGGCCCTTCTTGGCGTCGCGCTTCTGCATTTCGTGCAACAGCGTCACCAGCACGCGCGCCCCGGATGCGCCGACCGGGTGGCCGATCGCGATGGCGCCGCCATTGACGTTGACCTTGGACGTATCCCAGCCGAGGTCCTTGTTGACCGCGCAGGCCTGCGCCGCGAAGGCCTCGTTGGCCTCGATCAGATCGAGGTCGCCGATGCTCCAGCCGGCCTTCTTCAGCGCGGCGCGCGAGGCCGGGATCGGCCCGGTGCCCATGATCTTGGGATCGACGCCAGCGTGGCCCCACGACGCGATACGGCCGAGAACCTTGCGGCCTTCCTTGGCCGCCTGCTTGGCGGTCATCAGCACCACCGCGGCGGCGCCGTCATTGATGCCCGAGGCCGAGCCGGCGGTGACGGTGCCGTCTTTCTCGAAGGCCGGCCTCAGCTTGGCCATCGCATCGAGCGTTGCACCGTGGCGCGGATATTCATCGGTATCCACGACAATGTCGCCCTTGCGGGACTTGATGGTGACCGGGACGATCTCGTCCTTGAACTTGCCGGCCTTTTGCGCGGCCTCGGCCTTGTTCTGCGAGGCGACGGCGAACTCGTCCTGCTGCGCGCGGGTAATCTGATATTGCCGGGCGACGTTCTCGGCGGTGTTGCCCATGTGGTAGCCGTTGAAGGCGTCCCACAGGCCGTCCTTGATCATGGTGTCGACGAATTCGACCGGACCCATCTTGACGCCGCCGCGCAGGTACTGCGCGTGCGGGGCCATGCTCATGGATTCCTGGCCGCCGGCGACGACGATCTCGGAGTCGCCGTTGAGCAGCGCCTGGTAGCCCAGCGCGACCGTGCGCAGGCCACTCCCGCACAGCTGATTGACGCCCCAGGCCGGGCTTTCCACCGGGATGCCGGCGGCGATCGAGGCCTGGCGGGCCGGGTTCTGGCCCTGCGCGGCGGTCAGGGTCTGGCCCATGATCACCTCGGAGACGCGGCCTGGCTCGATGCCCGCGCGCTCGAGGGCGGCCTTGATGGCGATCGCGCCCAGATCGTGGGCCGGCATGGTGGCGAACACGCCGTTGAAACTGCCGACCGGGGTGCGGGCGGCGCTGACGATGACGACATCGTCTGACATGGAACTTCTCCTGAGGCTTGAGGGTGTTTGAGGGTGTTTGAGGGTGTTAAAGGACATAAGTCGACCGACCTGTGTCCGTGGCTAGTTTGACTTCTCTCTTACGTAACGACCGGGGGCGGGCTCGATTTCGCAAACAGGCTGTAGAGGTAAGCAGCACCCGTCCCGAGGGCAATCAGACTGAACATATTCAGACTGCGGTGGATGACCGACGCCCAGGCGCGCTCGAAGAATGGCCACCCCGCCCAAAGGACGACGGGCGTGGACAGAGCGAATTGTATCCAGGTGGAAATGCGCGGCGGGACAAGATCATGCAGGCCCAGGAACGGAATGTGGCCTCCCATTTCCAGCACGAAGACCGGCAGCGTTAGAACCAGCCCGACCCAGAACCGCCGGGTCATGTCGGTGAGTTCGTGGTTCTCGCCGACTTCCACTGTCGCCTTGACCGGCTCCAGCGTCATCCCACAGATGGGGCAATTGCCCGGCCCCACCTGGCGGATCTGCGGGTGCATCGGACAGGTGTAGATGACGCCGGCTTTTATCGGGCTCGGCGGTGCCAATAATGTTGCGTTGTGGGCCTGAAGGTAAGACATCTTCAACTGGCCCAACACGCCGACGAAGGCATTGTTCCAGGAAGCTGAACAGGGAGCTCGTCCTAAGCACACGCGGTAGTTAGATTTTCCGATGTTGATGCTGTTGTCTAATCGCTGCTGAGGCGTCAAGCACTAATTTCGTTCAGGGGACGCTGCCGGGTGCATGGTTGTCTTCGCGGTCGACATTAGCCGCCGCATGATAGAGCTTCGCAGGACGAGCCTTCAATGTGGACGACGCACTTTGCTGAGTCAGCAGTGCAACAGCATCAGCGGAATGGCTCGGCTCACGTCCCGGCAGGGACACCTTAGGCGTTCAGGTTCTGAACGCTATCGGGACTTATGCGGCGGCTCCGGCATTCGGATTGAAGAGCTCGCCAGTCTTAAGCATCGTATGCATTATAACCGCCAGTTTGCGCGCCAGGGCCACGGCAGCTCTTTTGAAGCCGATCCTCTCCCGGAGCTTCAGACCCCACGTGCGCAGAGTGCTGTCGGTTGAGCTGCGTGTCAGAATGACCGCCGCCGCTTCGTAGAGAAGCCCTCGCAAATGGCGATCGCCACGTCGGGATATATGGCCGTCATAATCGACTTCTCCGGATTGGTAGCGGCGCGTCGTCAGGCCGATCCAAGCGCCAACAGATCGGGATTTCTTGAAGTTGTCCGGCCTCTCAATGGCTGTGGTGAAGGCGGTTGCGGTGATCGCACCGATGCCGGGAATGGACATAAGGATACGGCAAGCCTGACTCTGCCGCGCGTCCCGGACCAACTGGCGTCCGAGTTCGGCGGCGCGGATGCGAATGCCACGCCAGGCTTCCAACATCGGGAGCACGATCGATGCAAGTCCGTCCTGATCGGCAAGAAGGCTCCGGACGTTCTTCTCAAAGGTGCTTCCCTTTCCGGCAGGAACGAGCAGGCCGAAGGTTTTCATGACACCACGAATCTGGTTGGAAAGCTCTGTTGTGATACGGACCAGCCGCGTGCGTGCCGCGACAAGCGTGCGGGTCAGCATGCTGTCGAAGCCTTTCACCCGAACCTCACGGAAGAACCCGACTTCTGCGAGCTGGGCCAGACCATCGGCGTCGTTCGCGTCCGTCTTGTTCGCCGCCATATCGAGCGCCGCTTTAGCATGGCGCGCATCGATGCAGATCGCCGGCAACCCCTCGGTGCGCAGAGAATGATAAAACCATATCGACAGTGGTCCGGTCTCGAACACCACGCGTTTCACGGTTGGCGCCCGCTTGCGGATGAGCTCGGCTATGACTCTGGGATCAGACGCGCACTTGCCCCGCCAGATCCGTTCACCTGCTTGGCGGATCGAGACTGACGTCTCTTTCATCGACACGTCGAGACCGATATATTCTTCCATGGCTGTTCTCCATTCGATGCTTGGGCCAGCGTCCAGTCGTGAGCCCGTATTTCCATCCTATCGGGGAACAGCTACCTTCCAAGACTAGTGATTGGCTTGAGGCAACTCGCTCCTGCGATTACCCCATGTGGACGGCTCCTCCACCGGCACATCGGTGCCATGGATGTGGGCGCTGTTGAGGCTCCCACGATTCAGAGGAGCGAGCCATGCAGACGATAACGACAATCGGCTTAGATATCGCGAAGTCGGTCTTCCAGGTTCACGGCGTTGACGCTAGTGGCCAAGTAGTCATCCGTCGGCAATTGAAGCGTCGCTACGTCCTGCCGTTCTTCCAGAAGCTGTCGCCGTGTCTGGTCGGTATCGAAGCCTGCGCCTCGGCGCACCACTGGTCACGGGAACTCCAGGCACTTGGTCACACCGTTCGGCTGATGCCGCCGGCCTACGTGAAGCCCTACGTCAAGCGACAGAAGAATGACGCGACTGACGCAGAGGCCATTTGCGAGGCGGTCACGAGGGCCAACATGCGGTTCGT
>NZ_SSNA01000155.1 GCF_004799445.1 Bradyrhizobium sp. | reverse complement strand
ATTATCTTGAGGAAATCCGGCGATTTCCGATGTTGGAGCGCCAGGAAGAATACATGCTAGCCAAGCGCTGGCGCGAGCACGGCGATCGCGACGCGGCGCACAAGCTGGTCACCAGCCATCTGCGGCTCGTGCCCAAGATCGCCAGGGACTATCGCGGCTACGGCCTGCCGATCTCCAAGGGCAATGTCGGCCTGATGAAGGCGGTCGAGCGCTTCGAGCCTGAGAAGGGCTTTCGGCTCGCCACCTACGCCGTGTGGTGGATCAAGGCGGCGATCCAGGAATACATCTTGCGCTCGTGGTCGCTGGTGAAGATGGTCACCACGGCCAACCAGAAGAAAGCGTTCTTCAACCTGCGCAAGGCCCAGAGCAAAATCTCCATCCTCGGCAATGGCGATATGCGGCTGGATCAGGTGAAGATCATCGCCCGGCGGATCGGCGTTACCGAAACGGACGTGATTTACATGAACCGGCGGCTCGGCGGCGACGTCTCGCTCAACGCCGCGATCCGCGAAGACGGCGATTCCGGCGAGTGGCAGGACTGGCTGGTGGACGAATCCCCCGACCAGGAGACGACGCTCGCCGCGAGCGAGGAGTTCGATAATCACGGTCCCGCAGTCTCACTCTCTCACAAATTAAGGCGCGATAGTGCAGTACCGAAATGCGGTGAGTAGCATAGCGCCCAAGATGTTCGTCAAAAACAGACGTTCATGGAAAGTCCGGTCTTGGGCCAAAACGGACCTGAGGCATCCCTAACATTGGATCGACGAATCCGCTTTCGGTGCTGAGCGGATATTTCGCAAGGCGGTGACGTCAGCCATGTGCCACAACCACTCACGCGCGGCAGCGAATTCGATGGGCGTATGCCCTCGCCCCCGGCAGGAAAGCGGAGCCATCCGGGAAGCAAGAATGAGAGCCCGTTAAACCAAGCTAGCGATATCCAGCGGCCTGCAGTTCAAAGAGTTCGGAATAGCGACCTGACTGTGCCAACAACTCGTCATGTGTGCCGGCCGCTTCGATTTGGCCCTCGGCAAGAACAAGAATGCGATCGGCCATGCGAACGCTGGAAAAGCGATGAGAGATCAGGATAGCTGTTTTTCCGGAGCTGAGTTCCTTGAAACGCTGAAACACCTCAAATTCTGATCGGGCGTCCAGCGCCGCGGTCGGTTCGTCAAGGATCAGCACCGCGGCATCCCGCATATAGGCGCGTGCAATGGCAATCTTTTGCCATTCTCCGCCGGACAGTTCGACTCCGTTCTTAAACCGCTTGCCGATCATCTGTTGGTAGCCGCCCGGCAATTTGGCAATCACTTCGTCGGCCTGGCTGCGCTTGGCGGCGCGCGCGATGCGAGCCCGGTCGCCACGATCGGCAATTTTGCCGACCGCGATATTGTCGCCGGCGCTGAGATTGTAGCGGACGAAATCCTGGAAAATGACGCCCATGTTCCCACGCAGCGCTTCCAGATCGTATTCGCGCAGGTCATGGCCGTCGAGCAGGATCCGGCCTTCGACCGGATCATAGAGCCGTGCCAGAAGTTTCACCAAGGTTGTTTTGCCGGCGCCATTTTCGCCCACCAATGCGAGCACCTCGCCGGCGTGAAGGGTGAAACTTAGATGGCGTACGGCCCATCGCTCCGAGCCGGGATAGCGAAATCCGACGTCTTCGAACTCAAAGCCGCGCTCAATCGGATTTGGAAAACTTCGCGGGTTTGCCGGGGACAGGATTTCCGGCTTTACCTCGAAAAATGAAAAGAGGTCGTTGAGATAGAGGGCCTGGCTGGCCGTGTTCGAGAAGCTCGTCAGCAGACCTTCAAGAAGGCTGCGTAAACGCAGGAACGAGCCCGCAAGGAAGGTTAGATCGCCGACGGAGAATTTTCCCGTCAGTGTGCTCCATGTTATGTAAGCATAAGCCAGATAATACCCTACGGATCCGATCGCGGTGAAAAGTCCTCCCCAGCTGGCGCGGCGCAAGGCAAGCCGACGATTCGCGGCGTAAAAGTCGGTCGCAAGGCGGATGTACCGATCGATCAGGAAGCCGTTAAGGCCGAAGATCTTCACCTCCTTTGCAGTTTCCACGCTGGCTGCTGTCTGCCGCACATAGTCCAGTTCGCGCCGCTCCGGCGTGCGGAAAAAATCGAGCGAGTAGCTTTTGGCGTTGAAGTGCGCCTCTCCGATAAATGCCGGGACCAGGGCTAAAAAGAGCAGGGCGATCAGCCAGGGTGCGTAGAAAATCAGACCGGCGGCAAAACTAGCTACAGTGACGATATCTTGCGCCTGACTGAACAGTTGTCCCATCAGGGTCATTCTTCCGCTGGTTTGACGGCGCGCCCGCTCGAGTTGATCCTGAAATTCGGAGTCCTCGAAGTCCTCCAGATCGAGCTTCGCGGCGTGCTCCATCAATCGTACGCTTGAAGCATTGGTCACGCGCTCCGCAAGCAGGCTATCGGTCAGCGAGACGACGCGCCCAAGGACGTCCGCCATCACCGCCAGCACAAATTCGGAGGCGAGCAGCAGGATCAACCAGTTCAACAGGCCGCTGGCGAGCCACAGCCCCATCGTTTCCGGCTTGTCCGGCGCCTGCACAAGCAGCACCACGTTATCGATGATGAGCTTACCGATGTAGAGCGTGACCACCGGTAATACCGCTCGAACCAGCCGCAACGCCAGAGACGCGGCTGTCAAACCGCGGCTGGTGCGCCAAACCATCATCAAGAAGGGGCGCAGATTCTTCAGGGCGCCGACACGCTCCTTGAGAGATGTGCCGGCTGTTGCAGAAGACCCGAAAGCGGTCGGGCCCGAGGGCGGCCGTGCGTCTCGACCACCATTGCTATATCGCCGCGGCATCCAAAGGTTCCTATGACCGTCGCATGGGCATGGTGGGTCTGTTATACGACCGGCGAATGCGCTCCGTCGACATTGATTGCCGGGCGACCAGAATCTGTTCCGGGTTCAACGGACCTAGTGGTGGCATCCGGTGATGCGCTCGCTCACATTCTCGACCCAATGCTGGAGTAATCGAACGTTTCACGAAGGTTAGGTTCCTCTATCATGTGTCGTGCACTCTTCGGACTGGCACTTCTTCCCCTCATAGCGTGCAGCAGCGCCGCTAGTGAATCGGTGGCCCCAAACTCGTTTTCCGAAGTTTCGCAAAAGACGGGGCTGTCACCGCCTAACCAAACGCACCGTGCCAAAAACAGTAAACACGGGTCGAGAACGCAATCGGGCAGTCGTCCCGCCCCAGGATCGCTACCACTCTCAACGGCGACGGCTTACACGACTGAACACTCCTCCAGCTTTCCGATTTCAACGGTTCCCAAGGCGGCGCCTCAGTCCAATTCATGGACCGGCTTTTTCGTCGGGGTTGGGGCGGGCGCTAGTACGCCTCGGCCATAAAAACTGAACAAGCAGTAAGAAGAAAAGTCACCCCGGCAAGATCCTGTGCACGACGCGCGATTTGGTGACCGATCTGCTGTCAAGTATCCCTGCATGCCGCCTTCCTCGGATCCAGCGCAAAGCGGACCTCGACATTCCATGACAAGGGATCAGCGAGTGCCGGCGTTTGAGGGCAGTGAGCCTGTTCGGCGCAGTCAGGCTACCGCGGATCGAACAACGCGGAATACTGCCGTTCCCATGCCGACGGCAGCGGCTTCAATAAATCATTCAGCTGAAGCGCGCTGGGTTGGCGCCCAGCCAGGATCGCCTCTGTCATGCCCGGGGCTATCAGGGTCAGGCGGAGGATACGGCTCAGATAGGAATCGTTGACCTTCTCGGCCTTCGCAAGCTCTGCCGAGGAGGCGTACTCACCGCTTTCGAGCATCTGCCGCCAGCGGTGACCTAGCCGACCATGTCGGCTATGGGGGACAAGGCAGACAAGTCGCGGCCGACAGCTTGCTTGAAGCGAACGAAAACTATTTGGATTACGGATTTTCGGTCCACCATTTGGGCCATCTGACCT
>NZ_SSNA01000154.1 GCF_004799445.1 Bradyrhizobium sp. | reverse complement strand
CGGTCCATGGCGCTGAACGTCTGCCTCTTGGGCGAATGCCGCCTCAGTATGTTAATCTGATGCCGGAGCACCAGGATCTCAGCTGCCAACGAAGCAGGTGACCGGAACAACCCGACCAACGCCGTCCAGATAAGGCTGAGAGCTTCCCTCATGGGACAGAAGGATTGCGTGATTCTGCCTCAGTTGTCAGCCCGATTGGGTTTACGACAAGGACAGCCTGGAGACCGGCCTCTTATTCGCAAAAGTCCGCAATTGGCGGGCATTTATGCGATTTATGACTGCACAATCTCCAGTTGCCGGACTGGTTGGCTGGGGCGGGAGGATTCGAACCTCCGCATGGTGGAATCAAAATCCACTGCCTTACCACTTGGCGACGCCCCAATAGCCTTGCGGAAAGCGGCGGACTGGCCGTCCCGCGGATTCCGTCTGGCAACGCCGGTCTATAGAGGCAGTTGAGCTATTTCAACAGGGTAGAACCTGAATTCGGGTTGAATCTCTCGCTGGGTTTGGCCAGCCGGCGGCGCGGCGTTTGCTTCGAACGATTGCGGCTTGCCGGGCCCGGAATGGCGCGCCTGCCGGCGCGGTGGCGGCACGATCGCACCGGATCGGGAGTTGAGACAAGCGCGGTTTCGTGGGAAGACGGCAGCCCGCTGATCCCAGCCGATGCGAGACCCGAAAGCGAGACCCCGGTCATGACCTATCGCGCGCCGATCAATGACATGCTGCTGGCCCTTAACCATGGCGCCGGCCTGCTGGCCGCCGTGAAGGCCGGCCATTACGGTGATTTCGATCATGATATCGCCGCCGCCGTGCTGGAGGAAGCCGGGCGATTTGCCTCCGATGTGCTGGCGCCGCTCAACGCGGTCGGCGACGAGCACGGTATCAAGCTCGACGGCAGCAACGTGACCACCGCACCCGGCTGGCCAGATGCGTACAAGCGCTGGACGCAAGCCGGGTGGAACGCGGTGTCCGGACCGGAGGCGTTTGGCGGCCAGGGCCTGCCGCTCGCGATCAACGCGGTCTGCACCGAAATCTGGAGCGCATCCAACATCGCCTTCGGCCTCTGCCCGCTGTTGACGCTGAGCGCGATCGAGGCGCTCGACGCGCATGGCAGCGATGAGCTGAAGAAAATCTACCTGGCAAAGCTGGTGTCGGGCGAATGGCCCGGCACCATGCAGCTCACCGAGCCGCAGGCGGGATCCGACGTCGGCGCGCTGCGCACCCGCGCCGAGCGTGCCCCCGACGGCAGCTATCGCATCACAGGGACAAAAATCTTCATCACCTATGGCGATCACGACATGAGCGACAACATCGTGCATTTCGTGCTGGCACGATTGCCCGATGCGCCCGCCGGCACCAAGGGCATTTCGCTGTTTTTGATTCCGAAATTCCTGGTCGACGCCGACGGCTCGCTCGGTGCCCGCAACGACATCTACGTCAGCGGCATCGAGCACAAGCTCGGCATGCATGCAGCACCCACCTGCACCATGACGATGGGCGATCACGGCGGCGCGATCGGATACCTGGTCGGCGAGGAAAACCGCGGCATGCACTGCATGTTCACGATGATGAATCAGGCCCGGCTCGGCGTCGGCCTAGAGGGCGTCGGCATTGCCGACCGCGCCTATCAGCAGGCGCTGGCGTTCGCGCAGGAGCGCCGCCAGGGCCGCGCCGTTGGCAAAAAAGGTGACGGCTCCGACCCCATCATCGTGCATCCCGACGTCAAGCGGATGCTGATGCAGATGCGCGCGCTGACCGCGGCGGCGCGCACGATTTGCTATGCCACCGCCGTGGCGCTCGATATTGCCGTGCGCGCCACCGACGCCAGGACACGCAGCCTTGCCGCGGCGCGCGGCGCGCTGCTGACACCGATCGCCAAGGCCTTCTCCACCGACATCGGCAACGAGGTGGCCTCGCTCGGCGTGCAAATTCACGGCGGCATGGGATTCATCGAGGAAACCGGGGCCGCGCAGCATTTTCGTGATGCGCGCATCACCCCGATCTATGAAGGCACCAACGGCATCCAGTCGATCGACCTCGTGACGCGCAAGCTCGCCGCCAATGGCGGGGAGGCGGTCTGGGCGCTGCTCGACGAACTCAAGGGCATTGTGGGTCAGGTCGAGGCCTCGAACGATCCGGCGTTCGGCACCACCGGGACCAAGCTGCGCGACGCGCTTGCCTCGCTTGAGCGCACCAGCCGCTGGCTGCTGGAGCGCGTCGGCTCGGCGCCGAACGACGCGCTCGCCGGCGCGACGCCGTATCTGAAACTGTTCGGATCGACGCTCGGCGGCTGCACGCTCGCCGCCGAAGCGCTCGCCGCGCGCACTCTCGGCGAGGGCGATTCTTCGCGCTATGTCACGCTGGCGCGGTTCTTCGCCGAAAACATTTCGGTGCAGGCACCTTCGCTGGAACGCACCGTGATGGATAGCGCCGAAGCCGTGAACAGCGCGGACGCGGTGCTGCTGGGGTAAGCGTCGCCGGCCGAGTCTAACGACACCGGAACTGTGCTCGCTCTCCCTGTGGGAGAGGGCCGGTGTGGCACGGATTCCGAAGTCTCACTGCTTCTGCAGTTTCGTAATGGTCCTGGTCCCGCCGGTCTCGGTGGAGGAGAAGCTGACCTTGTCGCCGGCATGCAGGTCCTCCAGCGACAAGCCGCCTTGTACCTTGAACTCTTCGGCGCCGCCGCCGGTATTCGCCCCGACGGTGCCGCTTTGCGTCCGCTGAATCGCGATGGTGCCGTTGAGCCGGTTAATTCCGGTAATCGTGCCCGTCACCGCCTGTTGGGCCAAAGCCGCCGAGCTGATGAGGGTGAGGGCCACAGCGCCAGCCGAAAGGATCTTTGCGATCGTCATGGCAGTCTCCTGGTCTTTTGGTCTTTGGGTATGCGCGATAAGCCGCGGTGGCCGGATTGGTTCCGGCCGATGAACCTGCCTCGGCCAGTTCGCAAGCTGGCGTTAAGGAACCGGGGCGGATCATGATCCGACTAGATCGAATCGGATCATGATCTCATCTCTTTGTTTTCGCATGATCTTCGCGCAAACGCTTCGCGTTTGGCGCAAGGGAAAACCGGTTCCCACTTTGCGCTAACGCGGCCCTCCGGGTCCGGATCATGCGTTACTGCACCGGCATCGGCGGCCGGGGCACCGACGTAAATCCCGGCGCGGGCGGCAGCTGATCGACGGCCGGCGGCGGAGGTTCAGGCTGCCGCGGCGGATAGTAAGGTGTGGCGGCTTGCGACACCGGCGAAGCTGCCGCGGGTGGGTAGGCTTGCGCGGGCGGATAGGCTTGCGTGGGCGGATATGGTGCTATCGGCTTGTGCGGCCGCGGCACGGCAGGCCGCGGCGGAAGCGCTGCTATCCTGGCCCGCGCGTTCTGCTCGGCAACCCTGTTCTGCTCGGCTGTTTTCGCCGCCTCGCGCGCCGTTTGCTGCCCCTTGAGCTCCGCGATGGAAGCCTTGAGCAGCTCGACCTCTTGCGAGACATTGGCGAGATCGCGCGCCATCGATTGCAGCGACTGCGCCGGGTCGACGGCTGGAGCGGTGGCGTTCGCCGCGCTGCTTTCCGTCGCGGTCTGCGCGGGCGGTGTGGTCTGCGCAGACGGTGCGGTTTGCGCAGGCGCCGCATCCGCCGCGTCCGCCTCATCGGCGGGCGGGGCCGGTTGCGCGCGGGGCCAAAGCTTTTCCAGTGGCAGCGACGTCGACAGCGCGAACTGCGGCATCCACTTCACCATCATCTTCTTGGCCGCATAGCCAAAGGTCTGCCAGCCGACCGCCGCTGCACCAATACACAACGCCAGCAGCAACGCGGCGAAGGCGCGGCCCATCCGCCTGCCGATCGACGGCCCGTTGTCCGGACCCTTGATGTCGTTGACAGCCGTGGCACGAAACGTCGTGTCCACAGGTGGAACCGGCGGACCGGCCGGGACACCGGTTTCGTTGCGGGCCTGCGCCTCGGAATGAAAGCGCGCGGCTTGCTGCAACAGATGGGAAATCTGTTCATCGGAGGGCGCGACCCGAACGGCATCGGGCGCAACCACGATAACATCGTGCGGATCATCGCTTGGTTTCGGGTTCAGCATGGATTGCATTGGCGCTCCGTACTCTGTCCAATGTCTCACCCGCACAAGGGCGGCCGGCGGATTTACCTGTACGTTGACGACATCCGTTACCAGAGTTCACCCGGGTTTGACCAAACCAAGGCAACACGATGGAGAGGTTGAGGCCGGTATGGGCGGTCCATTCGGGAACTCGGGCGCAACTTGATCCGCACTCTCTACTGGTCGTCCCCGCGAACGCGGGGACCCATAACCACCGATACTTGTTGTAGGCAGAGCTGCGGCTCCAGCTTTGCGCAACACAAACATTCGTGGTTATGGGGCCCGGCTCAAGGCCGGGACGACGTGGTGGGAGTAGACGCGCCAAGCACGACCAAGCGTGCGCGTCCCCAGGGCCAAGTTCTCACCCGATCGGCTTCAACCCCGCCTCGATCGCCGCACGCTTCGGTTCGAGGAACGGCGGCAGCGCGAGTTTTTCGCCGAGCGATTCCATCGGCTCGTCGGTGGCGAAGCCGGGGCCGTCGGTGGCGATCTCGAACAGGATGCCGTTGGGCTCGCGGAAATACAGGCTGCGGAAATAGAACCGGTCGATTTCGCCGCTGTTGGGAATGCCGAGTTCGCTTAAGCGCCGCGTCCAGCCGTGATATTGTTCTTCGTTCGGCGTGCGAAACGCCACATGGTGCACCCCGCCGGCGCCCTGCCGCGCCATCGGCAAATCCTTACCTTCGATGACGTGCAGCTCGGCGGCCGGACCGCCCTCGCCCATCGCGAACACCTGAACCAGCGCTGGCGCGTCCGGGGCCGCGTAGTCGCGCACATGCCGCATGTTCATCACGGCAGTCAAAACCATCGAGGTGCGCGAAACATCATGCACGTTGAGCACGATCGGACCGAGGCCGCGAATCTGGTGCTCGGCCGGCACCGGGCTCTTCTCCCACGGCGACGCCGGTCCAACGCCGCCGTCATCGACCAGCACCAGTCGCTGACCCTCTTGATCCTCAAACGGCAACGTCAGCCGGCCGTCGACCGCGGTAACCTCGCCGGCGTGGCCGCCGGCGTTGCGCAGGCGGTCGCGCCAGTAACCCAGGCTGTTTTCGCCCGCGACGCGCAATCCGGTGCGGGAAATGCTGTTGGTGCCGCGCCGCTCCGGGGCGGCCGGAAAATCGAAGAAGGTGAGATCGGTGCCGGGATTGGCCTTTCCGTCGGCGTAGAACAGATGATAGGCGCTGACGTCATCCTGATTGACGGTCTTCTTGACCAGCCGCATGCCCAGCAGGGCGGTATAGAAAGCGAGATTCTCGCGCGGTTTCGCGGAAATCGCGGTCAGATGGTGAATCCCGGTCAGTTGCATGGTCAAGCTCCTCGCGCGTCGTTGCGCCACGTCAAAAACCGCGACCAGCGGTTTTGGGCGCCGTGGGGAATGATGTAGGTTATTTCCGGAATGGCCGCCACAAACACTCAAGCCACTCCTTTCGAGGCCGCACCATGCCCGGACACGTGATCGTTACCGACCAAGAGGCCACGCGGGTCATCACGCTGCGCCGGCCAGAGAAGAAGAACGCGATCACCCAAGCCATGTATCGCGACATGAGCGAGGCGATCGATACCGCGCAGGGCAATCCGGCCATCCGCTGCATCGTCATGTCGGGGGGGCCGGGGGTATTTACCGCCGGCAACGATCTGGAGGATTTTTTGAAGGACGGCACGTCGAACACCGACGCGCCCCGTGCCTCCAACGCGGTGAAATTTCTTTATTCGCTGGCCCATAACGCCAAGCCGATCGTCGCCGCGGTTGACGGCATCGCGATCGGTATCGGCACCACCCTGCTATTCCATTGCGACCACGTCGTCGCCTCGACGATGGCCACCTTCTCAACGCCGTTCATCCATCTCGGGCTGGTTCCGGAAGGCGCGTCCAGCCTGCTGGCGCCACGCACCATGGGACATCAACGGGCGTTTGCGATGCTGGTGATGGGACGCACGCTCAGCGCCGAGGACGCCCGCCTCGCCGGCTTCGTCAATACGGTGGTGGCGCCGGGCCACACCGAAACCGAGGCCCGCAAGGTAGCGCGCGACATTTGCGCGCTGCCGGCCGAAGCGGTCGCGATCTCGCGAAAACTCGTGAGGCCGCTGCCGGAAGACCTGACCCGAAGGATCGACCAGGAAAGCCATCTGTTCGGCGAACGGATGCGTTCTGCGGAAGCGATCGCGGCTTTCAAGGCGTTCTTTTCGCGCAAGAAGGGTTAGAGCGCGTTATCATAACCGGGCATCTTCGGTTGGGGAATTATCAATATCTTTACGAAGGATCGGTGGATTCCAGGCTTGGCCATATCGGTCTCGATATGAAGCCCCGCTTGAAAGTGAAGCCGAATGAAAGCGCTGCTGTCGCTCGTTCTATCCCTCGCCAGCTTGTGCGCAATCCTGGCTGCTATCAATAGTCAAACGTCGTTCTTCATTCCAATTCCCGCCGCGTTTACTCCCACAACTAAATTTGGCTGTCCGGACACCGGAACTGTGTTCACTTATAACGTTCCAGCCTGGAATACCCTTCGCCCCAACCGAATGATTGCGATCGAAGAAGATCGGTTCAATTGCCGGATCAGGTCGGACGCTCAGGGAATCTACGATTGGTTCGGTGGCCTTGGTCCTCATCTTGGCGACGCTGATGCTGCGGAAAAAAATCTGATTGCCAATCTATGGCCCCTTAGCGTCGGCCATACGGCGCGAATCGCCAAGAACGATCCTTCTTCGAGATTTGTGGATGAAATAGATTACACCGTCGTTGCCTATGGACTGGCCCATGTTCCGGCGGGTCTCTTTTGGATCTATAAAATCAAGAAAGATTATTATCGCGAAAATATCCTCTATCACACCACTACGCTTTGGTGGTCCCCGACGTTGAAATGGACCGTAAGGCAATGGCCCGAGGAGCCCGGAAAAATTTCCCAAGTCGGGGGATATAATTGGGAGCTCTTGTCCTTATCTTCCCAATAGAGCCATCGCGCATGATGAGAGGATCGGATCCGGCTCGTGAAATCGTTACACTAACGCTATAGCTTGAAGTCATGAGACATCCGCTTCGCCTGATCTTTGGTTTTCAGATTCTCGCCGCGGTGACGCTCGTTGCGATCGCAACTGGTCCGTCCGAACGCGCCGTAGCACAGACTGTGACGGTCAATGTCAGGATCCTCGCGATCAACGATTTCCACGGTTACCTTCGCGCCCCCGCCGGCGGGATCAGGATCGCCGACCCCGCCGACAAGACCCGGAAGATCATGGTGCCGGCCGGCGGTTCCGAAACCATGGCGACGCTGGTCAGGCAACTCCGCGAGGGCCACAAGCACACCATCTTCGTCGCGGCCGGAGACCTGATTGGCGCGAGCCCGTTTCTGTCCGCGATGTTCCACGATGAACCGACGATCGAATCGCTGTCGATGATGGGGCTCGAGATTGCCTCGGTCGGCAACCACGAATTCGACGAGGGCAAGGACGAACTGAAGCGGATGCAGAATGGCGGCTGTCATCCGGTCGACAAATGTCAGGGGCCGCATCCCTTTGCCGGCGCCAAGTTCCACTATCTCGCGGCCTCCACCATCGAGAAGGATACCGGCAAGACCATCTTTCCGCCCTACGAGATCAGAGAATTCGACGAGATTCCGGTCGCCTTTATCGGCCTGACCCTGAAGGGCACGCCCGACATCATTTCCCCTGTCAGCGCGGCGAGCCTTGAATTCAAGGACGAAGCCGACACTGTGAACGCGCTGGTGCCGGAATTGCAGGCGCGTGGCGTCGAGGCCATCGTCGTCTTGATCCACGAAGGCGGTTTTCCGGCCGGCGACTATAATGAATGCCCGGGTATATCGGGCCCGATCGTCGATATCGTGAAAAAATTCGACCGCGCGGTCGATGTCGTGGTCAGCGGCCACACCCATCAGGCCTATGTCTGCGAGATCGACGGACGGCTCGTTACCTCAGGCGACAAATACGGCACCCTCGTCACCGCGATCGACCTCAAGCTCGACCCCAAGACCCGCGACGTCAGCAGCGCCAGGGCTGACAATGTCATCGTCCGCACCGGCGCGCTGGCCAGGGATCCGGCACAGACCGCGCTGCTTGAGTCCTACGATAAAGTCGCCGCCCCGATCGCCAACCGCCCGGCGGGCACGATCACCGACACGCTGTCGCGCGCGCCCGACGATGCCGGCGAGAGCGCGCTCGGCGACATCATCGCCGATGCCCAATTGGCCGCGACCTCGGCCGCCGCCGGGGGCGGCGCTGTGATCGCATTCACCAATCCGGGCGGCGTCCGCAGCGATATCACGAAGAAGCAGGAAGGTGCCGTGACCTACGCCGATGTGTTTGCCAGCCAGCCGTTCCGCAACCAGCTGGTCACGCTCACGCTGACCGGAAACCAGATCAAGTCGATGCTCGAGCAGCAATGGCTCGATCCGAACCGGCCGCGGATTCTACAGGTCTCGAAGGGTTTTGGTTACGCCTGGGACAACGCGAAACCCTATGGAGAACACGTGATCAGCGATAGCTTGGTGCTGAACGGGGAACGCATCGATCCGGCGGCGAGCTATCGCGTGACGGTGAACAATTTCCTGTCGGTCGGCGGCGACGGCTTCACCGTGTTGAAGGCGGGCACCGCGCCGCAATTTGGCGTCTTTGACGTCGACGCGCTCTATACTTACTTCAAGGCCAACAGCCCGATCGCCCCCGCCGCGGCAAACCGCATCACGCGGCTGAATTAGGATAGTAAGACGCAGCAGGGATCGACTACTGCTCCCCCGCCCCGCTTGCGGGGTCGAGACGAGCGAAGCTCGCTCTTAGAGGGTCGAGGTGAGGGGGACTCTCGTCAGGGCTGGATTCGCCGAGAGTCCCTCTCACCCGCTCGCTCTGGCGCGCAAGTGCGCTGCCGAGCTCGCGACCTCTCCCCGCAAGCGGGGCGAGGTGACTCATACGCCGGCCCCTGCCCGGCCCTTTCCCCAGCGGCGATCACACCTTACATTAGCCTCTCCTCGAAAGGCGCGTCGGACGCGCCAGGGCCACGCATGACGACGCTTCTTCTCACTCATCCCGCTTGTCTCGACCACGCCACGCCTCCGGGACACCCCGAGCGACCCGACCGGCTGCGCGCGGTCGCCAAGGTGCTTGGGGAAGACCGTTTTGACGAACTGACGCGCGGCGAGGCGCCGGAGGGCAATCTCGATCTGGTGACGCTGTGTCACGACGAGCATTATGTCGGCGAGCTGCGGCGTATCGCGCCGGACAGCGGCCTGGTCTATCTCGATGGCGACACCTCGATGTCCCCGGGCACCTGGGAAGCCGTCATGCGCGGGGTCGGGGGCGCGGTCGCAGCCACCGATGCGGTGATGTCGGGCACCCACAACAATGCGTTCGTGGCGGTCCGCCCGCCGGGCCATCATGCCGAGATCAACAAGCCGATGGGCTTCTGCTTTTTCGACAACGTCGCCATTGCCGCGCGTCACGCCCAGCGCAAATACGGGATTGCGCGTGCCGCGGTGGTCGATTTCGACGTCCACCACGGCAACGGCACCCAGGACATTTTCTGGGCCGATCCGACCGTGATGTATTGCTCGACGCACCAGATGCCGCTGTTTCCCGGCACCGGCGCCAGTGGTGAACGCGGCGAGCACGACAATATCGTCAACGCACCGCTGGCCTCAGAGGATGGCGGCGCCAAGTTCCGCGCCGCGTTCGAGAACGTGATCCTGCCGAACTTAAGGAAATTCAGCCCCGAACTGATCATCGTCTCCGCCGGCTTCGACGCGCATTTTCGCGATCCGCTGGCCTCGCTCAATCTCAAGGCGGAGGATTTCGGCTGGGTCACGCAGAAACTGATGGACCTCGCCGACGCCAGTGCCGGAGGCAGAATTGTCTCGGTGCTCGAGGGCGGCTATGATCTTCAAGGCCTGAGCGAGTCGGTCGCAGCCCATGTCAGCGCATTGATGGGCGCGGATTCGCGCCACAATCCGTCCGCATAGAAATCTTTGATTCCGCTGGCGAGACAGCGCATCCCGGGAAACCACCATGGCCGAAAACACCCAAGCGGACGTCAGGAAGCTGAGCTTCGAGCGCGCGCTCGAAGAGCTTGAGACGATCGTCAAACGGCTCGAGGACGGCAAGGTGCCGCTTGAGGAATCCGTCACCATCTACGAGCGCGGCGAGGCCTTGAAGCGGCGGTGCGAGGAATTGCTGCGGCAGGCGGAAGCCCGCGTCGACAAGATCACCACCGACGCCAACGGCCAGCCGACCGGCACCGAGCCACTCGACGTGCAGTGATAACCCTGGCCCGGTTCTGACCTATTGGAACCTGGGTTCCAATCCTTTGTTCGGCGCATTCTCCTTATGCGAGCGCTATCCACCCCCGGATCACGTCCGAGGGCATGCGTCGCTCGAAAACGCATCGAGCCGACCGGGATAAAGGCGCCTCACTCCTTGCGGAAATAGTTAAGAGCGAGGGGCCAGGTCGATGCCTGAAAAGGCTTCAGACTGGCCATATTGATGACCCCTCTGGGCGAAATGGAACCATCGGCCCATGGCCGTGGTTGAAATCCCCGGGTTCCATCGCCTTACTGGTCGGGCGTCACGCCCCCGGGGCGGGTTGGCTTTGGCCGCCACTTTAGTGTAAAGCTTCAAGGCTATGGGCTGACGAAGATCCTCCCAAGTCAAATTCCGACAATGGTAAGTACTTCAAAAAGCTCAAGAAAATGATTGAGAAGGGTGAAGCCGCCAAGGGTGATTAAAATCACATTGAACGATCCGGAGTGCATCCAGCTTTCAAAATCGGGCTTCGGCCTGCTCAGGTGGCATCCGGCTTCTGGGTTATCGCTGCGCGAACCTTGCGCAACCCATCTCACGTCGGGCCGTTGTTCCCGACTTGCAAAATTGGAAACTCGCTGTGACCACATTCAGTAAAACGCCGCTTCTCGACACTATCCACACCCCGGACGATCTGCGCCGGCTCAAGGTGGAGCAAGTCCGGCAGGTCGCTGACGAGTTGCGTCAGGAAACCATCGATGCGGTTTCGGTCACCGGCGGACATTTCGGCGCCGGTCTCGGTGTGGTCGAACTGACCACCGCCCTGCACTACATTTTCGACACCCCGCGCGACCGCCTGGTCTGGGATGTCGGCCACCAGGCCTATCCGCACAAAATCCTGACCGGCCGGCGCGACCGCATTCGCACGCTGCGCACCGGTGGCGGGCTGTCCGGTTTCACCAAGCGCACCGAAAGCGACTACGATCCGTTCGGCGCCGCCCACTCCTCGACCTCGATCTCGGCGGCGCTCGGCATGGCGGTGGCGCGCGACCTCTCCGGCGGCAAGAATAATGTCATCGCCGTGATCGGCGACGGCGCGATGTCCGCGGGCATGGCCTATGAGGCCATGAACAATGCCGGCGCGATGAATTCGCGGCTGATCGTCATTCTCAACGACAACGACATGTCGATCGCGCCGCCGGTCGGCGCGATGTCGGCCTACCTGTCGCGGCTGTATTCCGGCAAGACCTACCGCACGCTGCGCGAGGCGGCCAAGCAGCTTGGCAACCATCTGCCGAAAATAATCGCCAACCGCGCCAACCGGGTCGAAGAGTACTCGCGTGCTTTCATGATGGACGGCGGCACCCTGTTCGAGGAGCTCGGCTTCTATTATGTCGGCCCGATCGACGGCCATAACCTCGACCATCTGCTGCCGGTGCTGAAGAACGTCCGCGACATGGAGACCGGGCCGATCCTAGTCCACGTCGTGACCCAGAAGGGCAAGGGCTACGGCCCGGCGGAAGCCTCCGCCGACAAGTTCCACGCGGTCGTCAAGTTCGACGTGGCGACCGGCGCGCAGGCCAAGGCAAAGCCCAATGCTCCTTCCTACCAGAACGTGTTCGGCCAGAGCCTCGTCAAGGAAGCGCAGAAGGATGAGAAGATCGTCGGCATTACCGCGGCGATGCCGTCGGGAACCGGGATCGACATCTTCGCCAAGGCTTTCCCCGACCGCACTTTCGACGTCGGCATCGCCGAGCAGCACGCGGTGACATTCGCCGCCGGTCTTGCGACTGAGGGCTACAAGCCGTTCTGCGCGATCTATTCGACCTTCCTGCAGCGCGGCTACGACCAGATCGTCCACGACGTGGCGATCCAGAGTCTGCCGGTACGCTTCGCGATCGATCGCGCCGGACTGGTCGGCGCCGACGGCGCGACCCACGCCGGCTCGTTCGATAACGCCTATCTCGGCTGCCTGCCGAATTTCGTGATCATGGCGGCCTCCGATGAGGCCGAACTGGTCCACATGGTGGCGACGCAAGTCGCGATCAACGACCGCCCGAGCTCGGTGCGCTATCCGCGCGGCGAAGGCCGCGGCATCGAGATGCCCGAATTCGGCGTTCCCCTCGAAATCGGCAAGGGCCGCATCGTCCGCGAAGGCACCAAGATCGCGCTGTTGTCGTTCGGCACCCGTCTGGCCGAATGCGAGAAGGCCGCCGATGAGCTGGCCGCGCATGGTCTGTCCACCACCATCGCGGATGCGCGGTTCATGAAGCCGCTCGACGTCGACCTGGTGCTGAAGCTGGCGCGCGACCATGAGATCCTGCTCACCATCGAGGAAGGCTCGGTCGGCGGTTTCGGCTCTCACGTCATGCAGACGCTGGCGGAGCACGGCATGCTCGACGGCGGTTTGCGGATGCGCTCGATGGTCCTGCCGGACGTGTTCCTCGACCATGACTCGCCGGCCGCGATGTATGCCCGCGCCGGGCTCGACGCCAAGGGCATCGTCGCCAAGGTGTTCGAAGCCCTCGGCAAGGACTTCAAGGCGGAGACGGTGAAGCTCGCCTGATCGATCGAATACATGCTTGATGCGGAGTGACGCCCGCGCGGGGCGCTCGCCGCCTCTAGCCCCTCGAAGATCCGAGGCGCCCTCAACATTGCCAAGTCGTGGAGCGCCAATTGTCCCCTCCCCGCAAGCGCGCGGACCTGCTCCTGGTCGAGCGAGGCCTGTTTGAAAGCCGGGCGCGGGCCCAGGCCGCGATCGACGCGGGCCTGGTCACGGCCAATGACAAGCAGGTTCATAAAGCCTCCGAGGGGATTCCCGCCGACGCCGTATTGCAGGCGCAGGCGGCGCATCCCTTCGTGTCGCGCGGCGGCGTCAAGCTCGCCGGCGCGCTGGAGCAATATCCCATCGACATCGAGGACCACGTCTGTCTCGACGTCGGCGCATCGACCGGTGGATTCACCGAAGTACTGCTCGCCAACGGCGCCAGCATGGTTTTCGCCATCGACGTCGGGCGCGGGCAATTGCATCGATCGCTGCACGACCACCCGAAGATCGTCTCGATGGAAGAAACCGATATCCGCGTCCTCGAGGGCAAGCGCCTGCCGGCGCGGCCGGACGTCGTCGTCATCGACGTCAGCTTCATTTCGCTGAAGGCCGTGCTGCCGGTGGCACTTTCGCTGGCGGCGGCGCCGGTGAGCTTGCTGGCACTGATCAAACCGCAATTCGAGGCGGCGCGAAAACATTCCAAGCGCGGCATCATCCGCAACGCGATGGTGCATCAGGAAGTCTGCGACGACATCACCGCGTTCGCGTCTGCGCAGGGCTGCACCGATATCCACGTCTTTCCGTCGTCGATCACCGGAGGCGACGGCAATATCGAATTCTTCATCGGCGCGCGCCGTGGTTGAGCGGCTCACCATCGATCATGTCGGCCAGCTCGGCGACGGCGTCGGTTTTGCCGACGGCCAGACCCTCTATGTACCGTACGCGCTTGGCGGCGAGATCGTCGAGGTGGCGCCGGTGCCGGGTCACCATCCCGACCGCAGGCGCCTCATCGGGGTCGAGCGCGCCAGTCCCGAACGCATCGCACCCTTCTGCCAGCATTTTGGAACCTGCGGCGGCTGCGCGATCCAGCATTGGGAAGTCGAACGTTACCGCGCATGGAAACGCCAACTGGTCGTCGAGACGCTGGCGCACGCGAAGATCGCCTGCGACGTGCATCCCCTGATCGACGCTCATGGCCTCGGCCGGCGGCGGATCACGCTTCATGGCCGGATGGGCACCCACGACGTGCTCAAAGTCGGATTTTCGGCGGCGAATTCGCACGACATCGTTCCCATTGATCGCTGCCCGATCCTCGATCCCGGCCTGAGCGGGGCGCTTGACGCGGCGTGGGCGATCGCCGAACCGCTGAAGCCGACCGGAAAGCCGCTCGATATCCAGTTCACCGCCACCGACGGCGGCCTCGACGTCGATGTGCGCGGCTCGGGGCCGCTGCCCTCAGCCATGATCGCGACGCTGTCGCGGGTCGCGGAACAGCATGGTTTGGCGCGGCTGACGCGCCATGGCGAGCTGGTACTGATGCGCACGCCGCCGACGATCGAAATCGGGACCGCGCAGGTCACCTTGCCGCCGGGTGCATTCCTGCAGGCGACCGTCGCGGGCGAACAGGCGCTCGCCGCGTTGGTATCGGAGCATTGCCAACGCGCCAAGCACATCGCCGAGCTGTTTTGCGGCGTTGGGCCGTTCGCCCTCAGGCTGGCCGCGAAATCGCGGATCGCGGCCTTCGACAGCGACGCCGGCGCGGTGGGCGCACTGCAGAAAGCGGCGACATCGACCTCGGGGTTGAAGCCGATCAAGGCAGAGACCCGCGATCTGTTCCGCCGTCCCCTGATGCCGCAGGAGCTGCGCGACTACGATGCCGTCGTGTTCGACCCGCCGCGGCAGGGCGCCCAGGCCCAAGCGAGCCAGCTTGCCACCAGCAAAATTCCGGTGGTGGTCGCGGTGTCCTGCAACGTCGCAACCTTCGCCCGCGACGCGCGCGTTCTGATCGATGGCGGCTACAAAATCGAAGGCGTGACGCCGGTCGACCAGTTCCGCCACACCCCGCATGTCGAGTTGGTGGCGCGGTTTAA
>NZ_SSNA01000153.1 GCF_004799445.1 Bradyrhizobium sp. | reverse complement strand
GCGAGAGATGATGAGGCCGCACAAACGCCTGTGTTCGCGCCGTTTGCCGGCACAGAAGGCTACAGTCCGGTCGCCTATGCTCCTTATATCCTCGCGGCAGCCATCGGACGTCTGCTCGGCCTCGACTTGCCCGAATTGCTGTTCCTGATGCGCTTCCTCGGCTTGGTCTTTTTCACGGCGGTAACGGCCTACGCCATCGCGGTCACTCCGACCCTCCAATGGGCGTTCGTGTTGATCGCGATGCTGCCGGTATCGCTCTATAACCGCGTTGTTCTTAGCGCGGACGGTGCCGCGCTCAGCTATGCGCTGGTGATCACCGCACTCTGCTTCAGAGCCGCATGGAAGCCCTCCGACGGGCGCGTCTGGGAGCGCTCGCTATGGATGACGGTATGTGTACTCGGCAAGCAGCCGCAGATTGTTTTCGTGCTGTTGGAGTTGATGTCCGGCCGGCTCAGGGAGCTCGTGCGCCGGTGGAAGACCATTGCGATCGTCGTACTGCCGGGCGTTATCCTGTCGCCGCTGTGGGTGATCGGAGTCTCAGCGGATGTAGCGGCGTGGCGTGTCCGCGAGGGACACGACTATCCAGTAGAGCAGTTTGATCCGTTGTGGAAACTCGCTTACATGTGGGAGCATCCATTTCATTTCCCGCTGGCGACATGGACGGCTCTGCGCGAATGGGGCGCCCCGCTGTGGCCGGAACTCATTGGCATCCTGGGCTGGCAGGACATTGTGCTTCGGCCCTGGACTTATATCGTGCTCACGGCCCTCCTCCTGCTTGTCCCGCTGCAAAAACTGCCGCTGGGTGGAACGCGTGCGCGCGTGGCGATCGTGACAGGCTTTGCCGTCCTCAGCTACTTTGTGTTGGTCTATCTGATTTTTTTCATCACTTACACGCCTGTCGCTTCGCCCCATGTCTTGGGCGTTCAAGGACGTTACTTCGTCATCGTCCTGCCCATGGCTGCGATCTTCATGGCCTCGCTGATCAACCTCGAATTACCGCGCGGCGTGCCCGCGCTGGTCGCGATTACCGGCTCAATGATTGCGGGAGTGACGTCCGTGGACGCGGTGCTGAAAGCGCACTGGTGATGTGGGCCAGGGGGCGGACATGTGCAGCACTCGTCCCTTAGGTCCGCTCCGGGTCCAGGCTGTGTGAAAACGTCCACGCGCGGAGAACGCGCGGAATTGTTTTCTCTCTTTTCTTCTTTTGACGGCGCCTGCCAGAGTGGTTCTTTTCTTATTCAACGTCATCGAGACAAACGTTCTACGCGAAAGTTCGACGTCGGAGTTTTCACACAGCCTGGGTCAAAAGCTGACCTGGCGCCAGGCGCGATTGAGGTCAGCTCTTACCTCAACAACGGACATAAAATGCGCAAATCGAATGTTATGGAACATGCCTCCAGGCCGACTGATAAGGTTTCTGCTCATTCTTAGCCAGTAAAAGCTCATCGCAATACCTAGAATTGCGATTATATCTCCGATCATATCTAAAAATGATTGGCCCCTGACCGACCAATGGCAGAAGGAAAAACAGCAATCTCGTCGGAGGTCACGAGACACCGCTCGTGGACGATGTCGCGCGTTTCTTCCAAGCACACGGGCCCGGAGATCCTAGTTCGGAAAGCGGCGCATGCCCTAGGTTTGCGATTTCGGCTTCATCGGACTGACCTCCCGGGCACGCCCGACATGGTTTTCCCCGGACGAGCCGTGGCATTGTTCGTAAACGGCTGTTTCTGGCATTCCCATGAGCATTGAAAACGGGCCCGGGTTCCGAAATCGAACACCGGGTATTGGGTCCCAAAACTCCTTCGCAACAAACAGCGTGATGACGAACACGCCGAGAGCCTGAAAGCGTTGGGCTGGCGTCCGGTGGTCGTCTGGGGATGCGAAACACACGATCCGGGAAAGCTAAAAAGAGCGCTTCGCCAAAGAGTCGTGAACGTTAGGCCTCAGGGACGTCGATCGGGATCTTCCAATTGAACCGGGCGCTTCTGCTCTTTCGAAAGCCAGCTCCAGCGCGCGCAGCGGCCGCCGTTCGAGATCGAATGTATCCACAAATCGCGTTTGGATATCCGCTCTCGGAAGCTTGATGTTATTGTCGTCTACAAGGTCGATCGCCTGACGCGATCGCTGGCCGACTTCGCTAAGCTGGTGGAACTGTTCGATGCACATGGCGTGTCGTTCGTCTCGGTCACCCAGCAGTTCAATACCACGACTTCGATGGGCCGGCTGACGCTCAACGTGCTTCTGTCCTTCGCCCAGTTCGAGAGGGAGGTCACTTCCGAGCGCATCCGCGACAAAATTGCTGCCTCTAAAAGAAAGGGCCTGTGGGTCGGCGGTCCCCTCCCCCTCGGTTATCACATGAAGGACGACAAGATTGCCGTCGTTGAGGACGAAGCAGAGCGGGTCCGCCTGATCTACCGACGCTATCTCGAACTCGGCGGCGTCAACGCACTGGTGCGAGACCTCCGCGAGCAGGATATGCCTTACAAGATCTGTAGTGCCGCACGCAAACGCGTGAGGCTGAACGACGAAGAACTGCGGATTGATCTATTCCCTACCAAACGCGCCAAAGGCGCGCTCGTGGGCCGTAGCGGATAAACGCCGAAATCTTCGGTTCGCAGGTCGGACAGACGTTTCGCGCAGATCGAGTGGCGCAGAAATGCCGTTAGGGAAACACGCTCTCGTTCGTATCCTCTCTTCGTGACGCTAACCGTGTCCCGGTAACGTTCGACGAGTTCCCCCAGGGTAATACGCTGTAGCGCCTTGGGATCAGCCGGGAGATCGTGCCGGTCCGCCTGCACCTCCATCTGCCGTGCCCACTCCATCGCGTCCTTACGCAGGGTGAATGTCTTTGACAGGGCTCGAAGGCCCGTCCGTCTAATTCGGACCTGCCATTTATTTCTGTGCTTGCGGATATTGGCCATCAAGAATCTCCGACTGGGACCAGATTGGGACCAGTTGAGTTCTCTAAGTTTCGGATGGGACCGACGGCGCTAAAAGGCTTTGAGGCTTCAATGACTTAGATGGTGGTGTGCGCAGTCAGATACGAACCCGTCTCCCTGTTATTTGGCCAATATCAGGGTCTTTTTCAAAAAAAACAGCGATCCAGCGGCCAGGAATATCAAACAGCGCTGCAGCACGGGCATTTCTTGAATATCACGACAATTCAATATCAGGGAAGAACAGGGAGCGCGCTTCCCGGTCAACAGCGAGCGAGCAGTCACCCGAACTGGGACGCCGGAAACCGGGCTGGCAGAGTAGCTCTCCCGGTTGCCGCGAACCCAGAACTGGATAGTGGGATGGTTTGATGGTGGCAGAGTTGCGCGCTGGAAAGCACGCGATCCGTGGCGCATATTGGATCAATGACACGCCTTAATGAATTTCTTAATGCCGCCGAATTTGACGCTCTTGAGCAAGTCGATGAGGGCAGAAACCGGCCCATACCGAAGAACTTTAGCGACCGGCTGCTTGAGCTCGGCTACATTCAACAAATCACGGACGACTTTGCGATCACTAGCGCGGGCCAAATGCGGCTGGCGCTAGGACTATGATCGACCAGCCCCCAACGTACTAGAGACGTCAACTAACTCGCCAAGATGATCCTGGGACATTGCGACCGGTGAGGCCCGACCGCGGTCGATTTTTCCAAGACAGGCCCGCCGCCCAAACCCGGCATCCTGGTTGCCATATGGCGTTGGTTGACCTAAATAGGTCTTATCAGACCACTTAGGGATTTCGCCGTGCCGCATTCTGCCATCGCCGTTTTCACAGCCAATAGCCGCGACGAGATCCTGGAGGTCGGTGGATCGGCTTCTTGGGTCGTGGCGGAAAAGCAGGCCCGCCGCCGGGAATTCCTGGTCTGCATCCGTAACGCGCGAGACGTTGATTTCCACGATCATGAGCCTCACGGAACGGCGTTCTTGGTCGGCCGCATCAGCGGACTTAAGCCCCATGGATATGATAAAAAGGGCATGCAGCGCTGGATTATCGAGATCAACGAGTACGCCCTGATCGACTATCCGGAGGCATGGGGCGAGTGGCGCAACCCCGTCAAGTACACCACATTGGAAGAGC
>NZ_SSNA01000152.1 GCF_004799445.1 Bradyrhizobium sp. | reverse complement strand
GCAGCCGATACAAGCGTTCGCCGCCTCCGCGTGGAACCCGACGGGCAGTACGTCGTCGCCTGATCTGTTCGCGCTTATGCGCGATCGACTGCCGTGGTCCCGGGTTCCGGCGCTTGGCCGAGCAGCCCCGCAAGACCAGCGAAAAGGCCGCCAATTGAGGCGGCCTTTGAGTGGTCTGGGAGTGTTGAGTGGCCTGAGGATCAAGCCGGCTTTTGACCGATGGCGCCAAGCATTCCGTTCAACACGTTGGTCGGGGTGGAGTCCTTAGCGTTCAGAATGGCGTGGACAACCTCGGCTCCAATGGCTCCGGCAAGCCAACTCAAGATGCCGCCACCCGAGACGTGATCCAGTTCATTGAAGCTCAGCTCGCTGATTTCGTTATTCATGTCTCTCTCCTGCTTGTTTAGGAAGGGACCATCCCCTCAATTGGTGGTCGCAGGTATAGGCGGGGCAGTTCATTAACACCGTGATAGACATCACACTGCGGCATGTCCCCGGAAATTGGCAAAAACCTGATTGCCGCGGCGCCGTTTTCCTTAGAGACGCACTTCGAACGAAGGATATTGGTCCTGGTGTCGATGAATTGCAGCGCCTGCTGCGTCTTGCCAAACCACACGGGAAAACGCGCACTGATCCGACAATTGGACCAGTCATTCTTGTTCGCTGGTCTAACACGCGTCACCCGATTCAAAGCGGCGGGTTGGCTCGTACCGCGAATCCGCGCTGCCCAGCGAAAAGGCCGCCAATTGAGGCGGCCTTTGAGTGGTCTGGGAATGTTGAGTGGCCTGAGGATCAAACCGGCTTTTGACCGATGGCGCCAAGCATTCCGTTCAACACGTTGGTCGGGGTGGAGTCCTTGGCGTTCAGAATGGCGTGGATAACCTCGGCGCCAATGGCTCCGACAAGCCAGCTTACGAAGCTGCCACCCGAAACGTTATCAAGTTCGACGAAGCTCAATTCGCGGATTTCGTTATTCATGTCTCTCTCCTGCTTGTTTAGGAAGGGACCATCCCCTCAATTGGTGGTCGCAGGTATAGGCGGGGCAGTTCATTGACACCGTGATAGACATCACACTGCGGCATATCCCCCGGAAATTGGCAAAAACCTGATTGCCCCGACGCCTTTTTGCCTAGAGACGCACCTGAATCAAACTAAGGATATTGGTCGTGGAGTCGATGAATTGCAGCGCCTGCTGCGTCTTGCCTGTCGACAGGGGATAACGCGAACACTGGTCCGACAACTGAGCGAGTCGTTTTCGTTCACTGGCCAAAATGGTGTTGGTTTTCTCGACCGCAAATTTGACGATGCCCCGCATCGGGTTGTTGTCGCCAAAATCAGTCATCTCCTTCTCAATCGTGATCAAATATTCGTAGCTGGAAAGTTCATCGGAGATCTGAAGAAGCTCCCGGATTGTCGACTTGATACAGTCTGCGTCGCCGCTGGAAATGTCCGTTCGTTTTGAGGTTTGAAAGAGATCAGCCATCAAGTTCTGAAAGAGCGGCTTGATATCCTCGATTTTCTTGAAATCGCTCTCTGTAAGGACGCCGCTGCTGCAAAGGATCGGTGTGAGTAAAACAATCGCGAACCCAAAGCCCAACGGCCTTATCCATTGACCGGCGCGCCAGGCAAACATCAGCGCTGAATTCTTGACGCCGGCCACGATCATTTCAGATCAACCTCGCAAGGAAGCTCGTGGAAGCATAGTCCTGACCGCATTGTTGCGCTAGGGCAGGACGGCGAGGGCTCGTCTTTTCGGCCAAACCGAACCTCGATCCAGAGGCGCTCCTTCCCGATCGATTTCGATCAGCCCGCGGTTGGTTGTTCGGCATTCGCTTTGGTGTATGATCCGGCACGGCGAGCAGGGGTTAGCTGTGTATTTTCGGCAGAATCCACCGTTGTACGCACCCGATATGCCAGTCCGCGGCACGACCGCGAACCGGAGGACGCGACCGTGACCGAACAGTCGCAACGGGCCTTCCGCACCGTGGCGCTGCAGCGAGCCTCGTCGCCCGAACAGCTTGACCATCTTGTCGGCATTACCAAACCGTTTGACTGGATTCTGACGTTCGTGACTTGTCTGGCCCTGGCGGCCGCGTTGACTTGGGGCGTCATCGGCCGAATTCCGACCCGCGCGCCCGGCGAGGGGATCTTGATCAGCAAAGGCGGTCGGGTCGTCGATGCCGTCTCCGCAGCCGCCGGACGGCTCTCGTCGGTCGACGTCTCGGTCGGCGATCACGTCCTGCAAGGCCAGGCGATCGCCCAGATCGTCCAAACCGATATCCAGCAGCGCCACACGAGCGCCGTCGAGGTGTTTCGCGAACGCGAGCGCGAGCATGCCGATCTGACCTCGAAGATCGCCAGCGAACTCGCGTCAAAGAGCCAAAATTTTGCGAAGCTTGAGGCGGCATTCAACCAAGTCATAAAAGCCACCGACCAGCGCATCGATTATCTGACGATCGATGTCAAGAACCTCGAGGATTTGCTGGCCAAGGGATACACCACCCGACGCAACCTCGAGGATCGTCGTCGCGATCTCGCCGATGCGCAGCAGCGAAAGGAAGATACCCAGAACGAAATCCTGAAGTTGCGATCGCAAAAGACCGATCTGGAGACGCAGCGCGAACACGATATCCAGCAATCGCAATTTACCCTCAATGACGCGCGCCGGCAGATGGACGCTGCTGCTGGAATGTTGAACCAGAATACCCAGGTCATCAGCCCGATCGAAGGACGTGTCCTCGAAGTCAAGGTCTCCGCGGGCTCGGTGCTCGCCGTCGGCACGCCGGTCGTCGCAATCGAAAGCGAGGGGGTGAAGCTCGAGGCGTTGGTCTATATTCCGGCGGAGCGCGGCAAGAATGTGAAACCCGGAATGCAGGTCCGGATCGAGCCGAGCACGGTCAAACGCGAGGAGTTCGGAACCATGGTCGGCACCGTGATGACAGTCTCCGATTTCCCGATGACTCCCCAGGGTATGGCTGCGGTGCTCCACAACGACAGCCTCGTCAGCCGCTTTTCGCAGAAGGGCGCGCCCTACGCCGCGACGGTCAGCCTGGAACAGGACCCAACAACCGTCAGCAGCTATCGTTGGGCGGTTGGAAAGGGGCCGCCCATTCGTCTCAGCAGCGGAACGCTGACCCGTGCGGAAGTCACCACGCGAAGCCAACGCCCGCTCGACCTGGTGCTGCCCCTCATCAAGCGGTTGACGGGACTTGATGGATAACGCCCCTTTGCCCCAGCCATCGCCGGACGAGGTGCCGCCGCTGTCGTATCCACGGCGCGCCCGCAGACGGTTCTGGCGCAAGGCGGTGCAGCGGACACCCACCATCCTGCAAATGGAAGCGGTCGAATGCGGGGCCGCGGCGCTGGCTATGGTACTTGCCCACCATGGCGCCTGGATTTCGCTGGAGCAGCTCCGCGTCGCCTGTGGGGTCTCGCGCGACGGCAGCAAGGCAAGCAACATCGTCCGGGCGGCGCGCCGTTTCGGCCTTGCCGCCAGGGGCTTCCGCAGGGAGCCTTCGACGCTGCACGAATTACCGATGCCCTGCATCATTCACTGGAACTTCAATCACTTCGTGGTGCTGGAGGGCATCGTGGGTGATCGCGTTTACATCAACGATCCGGCGATCGGGCGGCGGCGGATCGACATGGCGGAGCTGGATCTTGCGTTCACCGGTGTCGTCCTCGTCATGGAGCCAACCGAGGCGTTCAGGAAGCTCGGTCGCAAACCGCAGGGACTGCGTTTGCTGCTGCGCGAATTGCGCGGCTCGAAGCCTGCGGTCGGTCTGCTGGTGGTCGTGAGCTTCGCGCTGATCGTGCCCGCGGTGGTAAGCGCGGGATTTTCGAAAATCTTCGTCGACGACATCCTGATCCAGCACAGCACGAACTGGCTGGTCCCACTGCTGATCGGCATGGCCGTGACCGCTTTGATCCGCGGCATCCTGACGCTGGTGCGTCAATCGCTGCTGCTGAGGCTGCAAACCAAGCTTGCGGTGGTCATGATCAGCCGTTTCCTCTGGCACGTCATGGCGCTGCCGGTCGAGTTCTTCACCCAGCGCCACGCCGGCGATATTGCGAACCGCGTTTACGCCAACGAGCAGATTGCCCGCCTGCTCTCCAGCGGCATCGCTGCCAATGCGCTCAATCTGACATCGATTGTGTTCTTCGCCGCCGCAATGGCGATTTACGATGCCCCACTCGCGGCGATCGGCGTCAGCATGTCGCTGGTGAACGTGCTGGCACTAAAATTCGTAGGCGGGCGCCGGCAGGATCTCAGCCGAAGCCTCACACTCGAACAGGGTAAGCTTGTTGCCTCCACGGTGAGCGCCGTGCGTACCATCGAGACCCTGAAGGCAAGCGGACTGGAGGACGAGGCGTTCGGTCAATGGGCGGGGATTCAGGCCAAGGCGCTCAACGCGGAGCAGGAACTCGGCGTATCCTCGATCTTTCTTGACACGCTGCCGACGCTATTCTCCGGGCTGACGCTCGCAGCGATACTGGGCATCGGCGGCTTGCGCGTGATCGAGGGCTCGCTCACGCTCGGCAGCCTCGTCGCGTTCCAGTCGCTGATGGCCAGTTTTTCAGCGCCTGTCACCGACCTCGTCAATCACGTCGGCAGCTTTCAGGTCATCAAGGGCGCGCTCGAGCGCCTCGAGGATGTATATAATTACCCGCTCGACAATTCCGGCAAAGACACCGTCGCGCCGGATCGCTTTCCTCCGAAGCTGACCGGCAGGATCGAGCTCAGCAACCTCCAATTCGGCTACTCGGTTCTGGAACCACCGCTGCTGGCGGACCTCTCCATCACCATCCAGCCGGGTTCACGGGTGGCGCTTGTCGGCGCCTCCGGCAGCGGAAAATCGACCCTCGGCAAGCTGATTTGCGGGCTCTACAGGCCATGGGCCGGCGAAATCCGTATCGACGGATGGACTTTGCCGGATATCCCCCCACAAGTATTTGCAAACTCGATCGCCTACGTCGATCAGGACATCTTCCTGTTCGAGGGAACGGCCCGCGATAACCTGACGCTGTGGGACGCCACCGTAACCGATGCGGACCTGTCACAGGCGTTGAAGGATGCGGTCATCCATGAGGACATCGCCACGCGGGCGGGAAACTACGACTGCTATATCAACGAAGGCGGTACGAATTTCAGCGGCGGCCAGCGCCAGCGTATCGAGATCGCCCGGGCGCTGGTTTCCAATCCCTCGGTAGTCGTGCTCGACGAAGCGACCGGCGCGCTCGACCCGATCACCGAAAAGGCCATTGACGACAATCTGCGACGCCGGGGCTGCACGTGCATCATCATCGCGCATCGCCTCAGCACGATCCGGGACTGTGACGAGATCATCGTGCTGCAGCATGGCAAAATTGCCGAGCGCGGAACCCATGAGCAGCTGATCATCCTTCAGGGCGCATACGCGAAACTCGTGGCTCAGGAATGAACGACTCTGTCCTCCCACAGGCGCCCGCAGCGGCCGATCAAGAGGCGACCGCTTGTCCGCCTACCCGCATTGTGCTCGATGGTCGTTACCCGAGACTTCTCGATCACCGTGAGCACGTGTTGCTGGTCGTGGCGGGGCATGTCGATGTCTTCGCCATCAGCTTCGTCGAAGGCCGCACCGAGGGCGCTCGACACCATCTGTTTCGGGTCGAGAGCGGCGAGATTATTCTCGACCTGCAGGATGCCGTCGACGGTTCGGGCACGCCGATCCGGCTGATCGCAGTTGGCGGTCCCGGCACGGAAGCGCTGGTCGTGCCGCGCGGGGAATTCCGATCCGCCGGTTCGATCACCGCATGGATCACACGGCTCGCCAGGATAATCGCGGGTCCAACCCCGAGCTGGGAGATGCGCGAAGTGACGGGCGATGGAGCTGCCGAGATTCCGCCCGGCGACCGGCGCCGTGGTCCGGTACGCAGCATCGTTTGGGTCGCCCTGCAGACCGGTACGGCGAAGTTCATGGGGCTCGATCCGGTCTTTACCGCCGGTGGTCCGCCGCTGCCGCTGACGTCAGGGATGTGGATCGAGGCCGGTCCGTCTGCGTGCAGCGTTGTCGGGAGCACCGGCATGCCGGAAACCGATGTGCTGTGGCGCGCCGCCGATCAATTCCATCTCAGCGTCATCGCATGTATTCGGGATTATCTGATCCGTGATGTTGGCCGCGAGACGCAGCGCCTGGTCCGTCGCAGCGATCTGACGACGACACAGACGTTCGAATCCTTCGACCGCCTCTCCGCGATCATGGTACGGCACTTTGACCGCGCAAAGATAGACGCAGACGCGTCGGATCCGCTGCTCGCCGCCTGCCGGATGGTCGCGGAAGCGTTTCAAGTGCCGCTCATCGTCCCTCCGCGGCCCGCATCGGCCGGCCAGGAATTTGCCCACGTTGTGGAGATCGCGAGAACCGCGCGACTACGCGTTCGCCGGACCCTGTTGCGGGGCCAATGGTGGGAGCAGGACGTCGGTCCGCTACTGGCCTGGCACGGTGAGGAGCGCAATCCGGTCGCGCTGATCCAGGGCGCGAGACATCGTTACACCATGTTCGAACCGAGAACAGGAACGCGCCGTGCGGTCACCCGTTCGCTGGCAATGGAGCTGGCCTCGGAAGCGGTGACGTTCTATCCCGCGTTGCCGTCGCGCCCGGTTGGATTTCGGGACCTGCTCACATTCTCGATCCGCCATTCGAGCGGCAACATCAGCCGCATCGTGCTGGCCGTTGTTGCGATCGGCCTGCTATCATTGGTCGCCCCGCTCATTACCGGACATCTCATCAGTTCCGTCATACCTCGCACCGAGCTCGACCAGCTCGCGTTTTGCGCGCTCGCGCTTGCCGTGACGGCCGTCGCCATGGCCGGTGTCCAGGCGATGGAAGGGCTGGCGATGCTCAGGCTCGAAGGCCTGATCGATTGGAAACTGCAGGCGGCGGTGATCGACCGTCTGCTCAGGCTGCCGGCGGCGCTGTTTCGCGAATACACGGTTGGCGACTTTGTCGATCGGGCGATGGGGATCGATGCGGCGCGGCGGATCTTAACCGGGCGCGCCTTGCGCGGAATGATGGCCGGCTTGTTCTGCTGGTTCAGCATAGGTCTGATGCTTTATTATGATCTCAAGCTCGGGCTGATCGCGTTGCTGCTGACGGTTGTCAGAGCGATCCTGATCATCGCCACCAGCGCGCTTCGCCTCTATTATGAGAACAACCACTTCAACGCGCAGGGCAAGATCAGCGGCTTCGTGCTGCAGCTCATCTCCGGCATCAGCAAGCTCCGTGTCGCAGCCGCAACGCTTCGCGCCCTCGCGGTGTGGTCGAGACAGTTCGCGATCCAGAAACAGTATTTCATTGCCTCCCAGCGGGTTGCCAACGCTCTCGGCGTTTTTGAGACATCGTTTCCAACTGTCGCCACGCTCGTCATTTTCGCGGCGGCGGCATTTACGAAGAGCAAGCTACTGGAAGACGTCGGCGGGTTTTTCGCCTTCTTCACTGCATTCGGCCAATCGATGGGATGGATCGGTGCATGGGCGTCGGGCGTGAGTGAAGCACTGATCGCAATCCCCCGTCTCACCCGCCTCCGGCCTCTGATCTCGGCTGTGGTCGAGGTTTCGGAAGACCGCAAGCCCCCGGGGCAGCTGTCCGGAGCGGTCGAGTTCTCCCGCTTGACCTTTCGCTACCTGCCGAGCGGGCCGCCCGTCCTCGACAACGTCACCCTGCGGATCGCGCCAGGGGAATATGTCGCGATTGTGGGCCCGTCGGGAAGCGGAAAATCCTCGCTGTTCCGGCTGCTCTTGGGCTTTGAACGGCCGGAGACGGGCGCCGTGTTCCTCGACGGAAAAGCAATCGACACACTCGACATCAGCGCGGTGCGGCTGCAATTTGGCGTGGTCCTGCAGAACGGAAAGTTGGCGACAGGTAGCCTCTACGACAATATTTGCGGGGGCGCCCAACTGCCGCTTGAGCAGGCGTGGGAAGCCGCGCGGCTTGCTGGACTTGATGCCGACATCAAGAGCATGCCGATGGGCATGCACACGGTGATCGCAGAAGGCATCAACACGCTTTCCGGCGGCCAGCGGCAACGGATCATGATCGCCCGCGCGATCGCGCGCCGTCCCCGTATTCTGCTGTTCGACGAGGCGACGAGTTCACTCGACAACCAGTCGCAGGCGATCGTAAGCGCGTCCCTCGGCAACCTCAATGTAACGCGGATTGTCATCGCGCATCGGCTGAGTACGGTGTGCCAGGCGGATCGCATTATCGTGCTGGTCGACGGCAAAGTCGCACAAACCGGAACCTTTGCGGAGCTTAGCAAAGCTCCCGGAATATTCGCGTCTTTCGCCGAGCGGCAATTGCTTTAGCGAATGACCGAAGACGTCGTGCCGAAGTCACGAAACATTTCGGGCTCAGGTGACATTAAGCGGACGCGCCTCGGTTTCGGAGGCGGCGTCCGCACAGGCTCCGTTCTTGCGCGCTTTTGGCGCTCGTGGAATCCGCGCTCACGCCGGAATGGGAGTGAAGGGTGAGTCGTAGCCGACATTGCTGTGGAACAGCCCGGTGGTCCGAATGTTGATGCCGTCGTCGAGGAGGACGGTCGGTT
>NZ_SSNA01000151.1 GCF_004799445.1 Bradyrhizobium sp. | reverse complement strand
GTTTTGCGCCGGCTTGTCGGGCGGCGGGATGACGGCGGGTTCGGCCTTCAGCGCCGGTGGCGGGGGAGGTGGGTCAACGCGCGGCGGCAGCGGCAGCGGCGGCGGTTCGGCAACCGGTGGCTGGGGAAGGGTCGCCGTCGGACCCGGCGGCCGCGCGCCTGGAATGAACGAAAAATCCTCGGCCAGCGACGATGAGATCCAGGGCACCTGCTCGCTGCGGGACGCGCGGGTGACGCCGACGCGGGTGCGATTGAGCGTCTCTTCGGCCATCAGATCCGGAACGCGGATTTCCTTGAGCAGCTCCTGCACGAACAGGCTGTGATCACCACCATTGTCCGAAATGACCGAGCTCAGCGCCGCCGAATACATCACCAGCGTGCCGTTCGGCGCAATCACAGGCGCAAGGCCGGCGGAGAAACTCCGGAATCGGCGCTCGAAGGGGTTGCGTCTGGAAGCGTCGATCAAGGCGATCTTGACGCCGGCGCCGCGGCTGTTGATTTCGCCCAGCACCGTCTCCAGGCTGAAGCCGTCGCGGCGGACATCCGGCTCGGTCCAGATCTGCGCATCGACCGGGATCATGAAGCTTTGGCGGTTGGACTGGACGCCGAAGCCGCTGAAGAAGATCAGCGCGACGCTGCCGGGCTTGATGTGACCGTAGAGCCGCTCGAAAGCCTTGCGCATTCCGTCGCCGGTCAGATTCTCGCCGACCTCGACGGTGAAGCCATCGCGCTTGAGCTCGTCGGCGATGTCGCGGGCGTCGTTGATGGGCTCCTTCAAAGGCGCGTCGGCGTCCGGATATTTGGCGTTGCCGATGACGAGGGCAAAGCGGTCGGCGGCCATGGCGGCCGCCGGGAGGATCGGCGCGATCGACAGGATCAACGCGGCAATCGATGCTAGGCGGATTCTCATAAGACGTTCAGTCCAACCAAAAAGGCGCCGATCCCAGCCTGCGCCTCGGCGACCTTACCCTACAAAATCGCATTATCAAACGGCGCCTGCAAGCGCTGTCAACGCCGGCTAAAGCCATAATTGACCGCGACGATTCACCGCGACAGGCCTTGCGCGCGGCGCCTTTCAGAGCCGGGCCGCGACGGCCGGCCCGGGTTCGGCGATCGCGGCCTTTGCCGACACGGTAGCGGCAAATGTTGCGGGCGTGTGAAACGAAGATCGAAGGTCATTGCCGCAAGCCGCACGGCAATTTCATATGCCCGGCATGAATCCAGAAGGGTTTGACCTTTTGAGAAGGCGGTGGCTTGGTGCGGTCAGCCAAATCGCAGCCAAGAAAAAAGTTCAAACCGATGGAAAACGCCTACGAAATCTATGCGCTGCGCTATGCGACGATGTCGCCGCGCACCCCCCACATGAATTACCTGTTGCCGGACCCGCACGAGACCGCGGCATCGGACCTCGATTACTTCGTCTGGCTGGTTCGGGGCGGCGGCCGCGATATCCTGGTCGATACCGGCTTCAACGCCGCGGAGGCGGGCCTGCGGAACCGCAAGCTCACGCTCAATCCGGTGGATGCGCTGGCGCGCTTCGGCGTTGGCGCCGACGCGATCAAGGACGTTGTCGTGACCCATCTGCATTACGACCACGCCGGCAATCTCGACCTGTTTCCGAACGCGCGGTTTCATCTGCAGGACCGCGAGATGAGCTACGCCACCGGGCGCTGCATGTGCTCCGGCGTCCTGCGCCATCCATTTTCGGTGGAGCATGTGACGCTGATGGTCCGCCACGTCTTCTCCGAGCGCGTCACCTTTCATTCCGGCGATGGCGAGGTCGCGCCCGGCGTCACCCTGCACCGCGTCGGCGGCCATTCCGACGGGTTGCAGGTGGTGCGGGTCGAAACCGCGCGCGGACCGGTGGTGCTGGCGTCGGATGCCGCGCATTACTATGGCAACCTGCATCGCCGCAGTCCGTTTCCGATCGTCTACAACATCGGCGACATGTGCCAGGGCTGGGAGATCGTCGAGCGGCTCGCCGGTCATCCCGACCGCATCATCCCCGGCCACGATCCTTTGGTGGCCGCGATCTATCCGCGCGCCAGCGACAAGGTCGATGCCTTCGCCCTGCACAGGGCGCCGTCACGTTCCTTCGCGAAATAGGTCGCGAGATGACGGCGTACAAAACCATCGGCTTCGTCGGGCTCGGCGTGATGGGCGAGCCGATCTGCCGCAACCTCGTCAGGAAAAGCGGCGCGCGCGTGATCGCGTTCGATCTGGCGCGCGAACCGCTGGCGCGGCTGAAGGCGGAAGGCGCGGGCGTGGCCGCATCGGTGGCAGACCTGATTGGCGAAAGCGAAATCCTGTTCCTGTGTCTTCCCAGTGCTGCGCATGTGCGCGCCGTGTTCGAAGGCGACGGCATTCTGAAAAACATCCGCAACGGCCAGATAGTGGTCGATCTCGGAACTTCCTCGGTCAGCCAGACCCGTGATTTTGCCAGGCAGTTGCAGGCAAAGGGCGCATCATGGGCGGACGCGCCGATCGCGCGTACCCGTCAGGCCGCGCAGGATGGAACGCTCAGCGTCATGGTCGGCGCGACGGGCGAGCTGTTCGCTGCGATCGAGCCGCTGATCCGCTGTTTTGCCACTGACGTCACCAACTGCGGCGGCACCGGCGCCGGACAGGTGACGAAGATCCTCAACAACATGGTGCTGTTTCAGACCGTCAACGCGCTGTCCGAGGCGGTCGCGGTCGCCAAACGCAATGACGTCGATCCCGCGCTGCTGCTGGCGACGTTGTCGAAGGGTTCTGCCGACAGTTTTGCGCTGCGCAATCACGGCCTCAAGGCGATCGTGCCCGGAAATTTCCCTGAGCGGGCGTTCTCGACCGAATACGCGCTGAAGGACATGTCCTATGCGCTGGAACTGGCTGCGGATGCGGGAATCAAAATCCGCGGCGCCGAACTGACCGCCGGGATATTGCAGGAAGCGATCGATGCCGGTTCGGGCGGCGCTTATTTTCCGGTGATCGCAAGACACCTCGATGGAGGCGAGCCCGCCATGATCAAACGTTTTCCCGGCCTGACGCCGACACGCAGCCGCGCCGTCGTTCACGACGACCTCGTGTTCACGGTGGCGGTCGCGCCCGATCCGGTCACCTCCTCGATGTACGAGCAGAGCGCGAAAGCGTTGGCCCGCATCGACGAAAGCCTCGCGCTGTGCGGCGCCGACAAGAGCAGGATCCTGTCGGCCATCGTCTACATCACCGACATAACGCGGAAGGCCGAGATGAACCGCGCCTGGGACGAATGGGTCGATGCGGCAAATCCACCGATGCGGGCCTGCATCGGCGTCGATCTCGAGCCGCCGCATATAGTGGAGATCGTGGTGACGGCGGCGAAGTGAACGGATCGGATTGTCCTCACCATGAGGTAACGGCCTCAATACTCCCCCGCCTTCCCCGCGTCTTGGCTGGCCTGCACCAGATCGAGGCTATCCTCGATCTTGCCGAGCATGCGGGCGAAATCCTTTCGCTCGGTCGCGGTGAGACAGGACATGATCTCCCACTCCTTGCGCAGAAGCCGCGGAATCAGCCTCTGGTACAGCGCTCTTCCCTTGCGGGTCATGCGCAAGGCGAACTCGCGGCGGTCGTCCTTGTTCTCGACCCGTTCTACCAGCTGCCGGGCCATCAGCGCGGTGACGGCGCGACTGATGGTGGATTTGTGGGTCCGCGTGCAATGCGCAATGTATTGCGCGCTGCACGCCTCAGCGCGAAAGCCGAGCGTCGCCAGCACCCGCCACTCCGGGATATCGAGCCCGTAACGCTGCTGATATTCGCTGGACAGCGCCGTAGAGACCTCGGCCGCCAGCCGGTTGAGGCGGAATGGCACAAATTTGAAGAGGTCGAGTCTGGCCAAAAGTCCTCCGACGGGAGTTGACGCGGAAGCGCGCGGGTTGTTTAAGATAGTTGCAATTGCGACTAATTGGCAAGGCTGCTGTCCCCTTTATCGGAGCAAGGCGAGCATGGCGCAGTCCGGGTTCCAGCCCAAGGCCCAGTTCGGTTATCGTCGCCACGCCGATCAGGACCGGATCGTTGGTAACATTTCTCAATATCCGGTTGTGATTGTTGGCGCAGGGCCGGTCGGGCTGTCGCTGGCGATCGATCTGGCGCAGCGTGGCCAGGGCGTGGTGCTGCTCGACGATGCCGACCGGATCGGCGAGGGTTCGCGCGCGATCTGCTTCTCGAAACGCTCGCTCGAATTCTGGGACCGGCTCGGCATCGGTAGCCGGATGGTCGACAAGGGCGTGGTGTGGAGCGTCGGTCGAATCTTTCACGGCGCCTCGCAGCTTTATCAGTTTGATCTGTTGCCGGAGCAGGGCCACAAGCGGCCTGCCTTCATCAATCTCCAGCAATTCCATGCCGAGGCCTATCTGGTAGATCGGGTGCAGGAACTCGCTGGCGTTGACCTGCGCTGGCGCAACAAGGTGATCGGACTGGAGCAGCGCAACGACCGTGCGATCCTGACGATCGAGACGCCGGACGGTCCCTATCGGATCGGCGCGAATTATGTCGTCGCCTGCGACGGCGCGCGATCGTCACTGCGGCAAATGGCCGGCGCGGAATTCGCGGGCAAGGTGTTCGAGGATCAGTTCCTGATCGCCGACGTCAGGATGACCGCGGAATTTCCGACCGAGCGCTGGTTCTGGTTCGACCCGCCGTTTCACGCCGGGCGGTCCGCGCTGCTGCACAGGCAGCCGGACGACATCTGGCGTATCGATCTGCAGCTCAATCGCTATGCGGATCCGGTGATCGAGAAGCAGCCGGAGAATGTGCGGCCGCGGATCGCGCGCATGCTGGGGCACGACAAGTTCGAGTTCGAGTGGATTTCGCTCTACAAGTTCCAGTGCCGCCGGATGGATAAATTCATCCACGGCCGCGTGATCTTTGCCGGCGACGCCGCGCACCAGGTATCGCCGTTCGGGGCGAGAGGGGCCAATTCCGGTCTGGAGGATGCGGAAAATCTCGCCTGGAAGCTGGACCGCGTGTTGAGGGGGATCTCGCCGGGAGCCCTGCTCGAAAGCTATCACCTCGAGCGCAGCGCTGCAGCCGACGAGAACATCAGGGAATCGACGCGATCGACCGATTTCATGGCGCCCAACTCTCACCAGGAGGCGCGGCTGCGCAAGGCTGCGCTGTCGCTGGCCAAGGAGACCGAGTTCGGTAAACGTATGGTCAATGCCGGACGACTGTCGGTTCCCACGATCTACGACTCGCCGCTGTCGACCGCCGATCGCGATGCCTGGCGCGGCGGTCCGCGGCCGGGCGCCTCGATGCTGGATGCGCCGATCGCCGCGCCGGCCGGCGAGCCGACGTATCTGACCGACGCCTTCATCGGTTGCGGAACGCGGTTCACCCTGCTCGCGTTTGGCAACGGCACCGCGGTCGATCCGCCCGACGGCATCGGCGTGATCCGTGTCGGCGGCGAGGGTGGCTTTTCCGATTCCACTGGACTTGCGGCGGCACGCTACGATGCCGAACCCGGCTCGGCCTATCTGTTGCGCCCCGACGGCTATGTCGCCGCACGTTTTCGTCACCCGACACGAACCGCGCTCGATGCCGCGTTGGCGCGGGCTGCAGGCAACAACTGAGGTCCCGATGGCATTGTCTACCAGCTCGAACTTCGCCAAACCGGACGATGCGTTTCGCGCGGTCGTCGAAGCCCATCGGGGACTGAGCGACGAGCAGAGCGCCGATCTCGATGCGGCGCTGGTTCTCATCCTCGCCAATCATATCGGCGACCTCGATGTGCTGCGCGAAGCGATCGCGCTGGCGCAACGTCGGATGATCGACGCCAGCCAGCAACAGCAACAGCAACAGCAGTAAGTATGACATGTCGAAAATCGTCATTGCGAGCGGAGCGAAGCAATCCATCAAGTCAGACCAAACTGGATTGCTTCGTCGTTTCACGCCTCGCAATGACGGGAAGAGAGTTGTCGCAAAGGATTTGACTAAATGACAAAAGGTTTCGCATCCACGACAGACATGGCCGAGAAGAAGATCACCTTCTCCGAGATCGGCACCGATCTTTATGCCTTCACCGCGGAGGGTGATCCCAATTCGGCGGTCATCGTCGGCGACGACGGCTGCATCGTGTTCGACGCGCAGGCGACGCCGGCGATGGCCCATAAAGTGATCGAGCGGGTGCGCACCGTCACCGACAAGCCGATCAAATATGTAGTGCTGTCGCATTATCACGCGGTGCGGGTGCTCGGCGCGTCGGCCTACAAGGCGCAAGCGGTGATCGCGTCGCAGGAAACCCGGCGGCTGGTCGAGGAGCGTGGCCAGCAGGACTGGGATTCCGAATATGGCCGATTTCCCCGGCTGTTTCAGGATGCGCAAAGCATTCCCGGCCTGACCTGGCCGACGCTGACCTTCGAAGGCGAGATGTCGATCTATTTGGGAAAGCGCGAGGTGCGGTTGATGCAGCTCGGCGCCGGACATACCTCGGGCGATATCGTGGCCTGGGTGCCCGATGCGGAAGTGATGTTTTCTGGCGACCTGATCGAGTACCATTCGGCCTGTTACTGCGGCGACGCGCATTTGCGCGAATGGCCGGGGACGCTGAACGAAATTCGAGCCTTCAATCCCAAGGCGATTGCGCCGGGACGCGGTGACGCGCTGAAGGGCATCGCCACCGGACGAGAGGCGATCGCGATGACGCGGGATTTCGTCACCACGCTCTATGGCGCGGCGGAAGCGGCGGTCGCCAGGGGCCGTAACCTCAAGCAAACCATGGCGGCGGCGCGCGAGGTGATGGACCCGAAGTTTTCAAGTTTTGCGATTTACGAGCACTGCCTGCCGTTCAATGTCTCGCGCGCCTTCGATGAAGCATCGGGAATCGACGATCCCGTGATCTGGACCGACAAGCGCGACCGGGAAATGTGGGCGGCCTTGCAAGGAGGATGACATGAACATCAACGCCTCACCTGACGTAATCGGCCGCAGATCCGTCAACATCACGCCCGGCTATATGTCCGGCTTCGGCAACAGTTTTGAGACCGAGGCGCTGCCCGGCGCGCTGCCGATCGGGCGCAACTCACCGCAACGCTGCGCCTACGGGCTTTATGCTGAGCAGCTGTCCGGCTCGCCCTTCACCGCGCCGCGCGGCAGCAATGAGCGTTCCTGGCTCTATCGGATCAGGCCTTCGGTCAAACATTCCGGCCGTTTTGCCAAGGTCGATGCCGGGCTGTGGCGCACCGCGCCATGCCACGAGCAGGAGATTTCGATCGCGCAATTGCGCTGGGATCCGGCGCCGATCCCGAAAACCGAGATGACCTTCCTGCAGGGCGTGCAAACCATGACCACGGCGGGAGATGCCGGCACGCAAGCCGGCATGGCGGCGCATGTGTTTCTCATCACCAAATCGATGGTCGATCAGCATTTCTACAATGCCGATGGCGAGATGATGTTCGTGCCGCAGCAGGGCAATCTGCGCTTCGTCACCGAGTTTGGCCGGATCGACGCCGAGCCCGGCGAGATCGTGGTGATCCCGCGCGGCGTGAAATTCCGCGTCGAGATCGCGGCCGGCCCCGCGCGCGGCTACCTCTGCGAAAATTACGGCGGCGCCTTCACGCTGCCGGAGCGCGGCCCGATCGGCGCCAACTGCCTCGCCAACGCCCGCGATTTCCTCACCCCGGTTGCGGCCTATGAAGACAAGGATACCCCGACCGAATTATTTGTGAAATGGGGCGGCTCGCTGTTTGTGACGAAGTTGCCGCATTCGCCGATCGACGTGGTGGCATGGCACGGCAATTACGCGCCGTACAAATACGATCTGGGCAGCTTTTCGCCGGTCGGCGCCATCGGCTTCGACCATCCGGATCCCTCGATCTTCACCGTGCTGACCTCGCCGTCGGAAACCGCCGGCACCGCCAACATCGATTTCGTGATTTTCCCGGAGCGCTGGGCGGTGGCCGAAAACACCTTCCGTCCGCCCTGGTATCACATGAACATCATGTCGGAATTCATGGGGCTGATCTACGGCGTCTATGATGCGAAACCGCAGGGCTTCACGCCCGGCGGCATCAGCCTGCACAACATGATGCTGCCGCACGGTCCCGACCGCGAAGCGTTCGATCACGCCAGCAATTCCGAATTGAAGCCGGTGAAGCTGACCGGCACCATGGCCTTCATGTTCGAGACCCGGTTTGCGCAACGCATCACCGCGCATGCGGCACAATCCTCGACGCTGCAGGACGACTATGCGGATTGCTGGAAGGGGCTGCAGAGGCGGTTCGATCCGAACAAGCCGTGAGATGGCGCGCCGGTAAGATTCCGTCATGGCCGGGTCAAGCCCGGAAATGACGGCGGTTCAATTGGAGAATCAAGTGCCCCATCCCAACGATCCCTCCCTCCGCTCCTTCGTCCCGGTTGACGTCGCGTCGGATTTTCCGATTCAGAATCTTCCGTACGGCGTGTTCTCCACCGCGGCGTTGCCGACGCCGCGCGTCGGCGTTGCGATTGGCGACTATGTGCTCGATCTCTGGGAGCTCGAACAAGACGGCCGTCTGGCGGACGGTGAGCTCATCGTGTTCGCGGCTCCGACGCTGAATCCCTTCATGGCGCTCGGTCCGAAAGTGTGGTCTCGCACCCGGGCGCGGATCAGCGAATTGTTGCGTCACGACAATCCCGAATTGCGCGACAATGAACGTTTGCGCGAACGCGCGCTGGTGCCGATGGCGCGGGCCAAGCTGCATCTGCCGATCACGGTCGCCGGCTACACCGATTTCTACTCATCGAAGGAGCACGCCACCAATGTCGGCGTCATGTTCCGCGGCAAGGACAATGCGTTGCAGCCGAACTGGCTGCATATGCCGATCGGCTACAACGGTCGTGCGTCCACTGTGGTGGTCTCCGGCACCAAGGTGCGCCGGCCGCGCGGCCAGTTGAAGCCGCCGACTGCGGAGACCCCGAGTTTCGGCCCCTGTCAGCGGCTCGATTTCGAACTCGAAATGGGTGTTATGATCGGCCAGCCGTCGCCGATAGGCGAGATGCTGACCGAAGCGCAGGCGGAGGAGATGATTTTCGGCTTTGTGCTATTGAACGACTGGAGCGCACGCGACATCCAGCAATGGGAATATGTGCCGCTCGGACCGTTCCAGGCCAAGGCATTTGCGACCTCGATCAGCCCGTGGGTGGTTACCCGCGAAGCCCTGGAGCCGTTCCGCCTTCAAGGCCCGAGGCAGGATCCGCCGCCGCTGCCCTATCTGCAGCAGGCACAGCCGAACAATTATGACCTGCAGCTCGATGTTGCCCTGCGCGCGGCAGCGATGAACAAGGCGGTCAATATCTGCCACACCAATTTCAAATACATGTACTGGTCGTCGGTGCAGCAACTGGTGCATCACGCTTCCTCCGGCTGCGCCATGAATGTCTGCGACCTCCTGGGGAGCGGCACCATCTCTGGCCCGGAGAAGAGCCAGCGCGGCAGCCTGCTGGAAATCTCATGGAACGGCACTGAGCCGATGGAGCTCGCAAGCGGCGTGAAGCGAACATTTCTTGAAGATGGCGATTCGCTGGTCATGCGCGGCTGGTGCCAGGGCGACGGCTACCGCGTCGGTTTTGGCGAGGTCGAAGGGACGATTGTGCCGGCGGGGTGATGCTCTCCGTCATTGCGAGGAGCGAAGCGACGAAGCAATCCCGCCTTTTGCTGCGGAGCAATTTCTGGATTGCTTCGCTTCGCTCGCAATGACGGTGGAGAGAGCTCACCGCTCTTGCGGCGGAATATCGCTGATCCGAGCCGAATACGCAGCGATATCCTCGAGGCTGTATTTGAGATGCACGCGCTTGGTCGACGGCGGCTGCCTGGCAACGCAGGCACCGGGCCGCCATTCCCGCGCCGGCCTTATCGGCCGCGGTGTAAACCCGCCGCCGCAGTTCGGGCACACATTATGGAGTTTGGTCTCGACGCACTCCGCGCAAAACGTGCACTCATAGCTGCAGATGCGCGCTTCCGTTGAATTGGGCGGAAGGTCGGTGTCGCAATATTCGCAGTTTGGTCGCAGTTGCAGCGCCATGACCGTCGCGTCCTCCTCAGGCGGCGCGGATCATGGCAAATCAGACGCATGATACGAATGACGAATATCCCTCGATTTCGGACGAGCCTGGCCAGGACGAAAATATCTAGCTATTTTCCCGCCTGCCACTCGCTGACGAGGCTTGCGATGTCGGCCGTTACGGTGTCGCGGATCGCCGACGGCGTGCGCGAAAAGCGGGGCGCCGGTGCGGGCTGGGTGACACCGTGACGATTGACGAAAATCTTTCGCGCCGCCATGTGCGGATGCCGAGGTGCTTCCGCCATGGTCAGGACCGGCGCGAAGCAGACGTCGGTGCCTTCCATGAGTTCGCACCATTCGTCGCGGGTTCTGGTCCTGAAGACATCGGACAGTTTCTGTTTGAGCGTGGGCCAGGCCGTGCGGTCCATCTGCGCGTCGAAGCCTTCGTCGGTTAGACCGGCCAACTTCCGCAACAACGTGTAGAACTGCGGCTCGATCGCGCCGATCGAGATGAATTGGCCGCAGGCGCATTCGTAGACGCCGTAGAAGTGCGCGCCACCGTCGAGGAAATTGCTCTCGCGCCCTTCGGTCCAGCGGCCCGTCGCCGTCATGTCGAAAAAAAACGACATCAGCGAGGCCGCGCCGTCGCACATCGCCGCATCCACCACCTGTCCCCTGCCGGAGGTCTTCGCCTCCAGCAGGGCGGCGAGCACGCCGACCACCAGATAAAGCGCGCCGCCGCCGAAATCGCCGACCAGATTGAGCGGCGGGACCGGCTTCTCCGCAGGCCCGATCGCGGCCAGCGCGCCGGTAACCGAGATGTAGTTGATATCGTGGCCGGCGGCCTGCGCCAGCGGGCCTTCCTGGCCCCAACCGGTCATGCGGCCATAGACCAGCTTCGGGTTTCGCGCCTGCACGATTTCGGGGCCGAGCCCGAGCCGCTCCATCACCCCTGGCCGGAAGCCTTCGATCAGCGCATCGGCGCGTTCAAGCAGGTCAAGCACTTGCGCGATCGCAGCCTTGTCCTTCAAATCGAGTTCGACCACCTTGCGTCCGCGCCCGGCCGCCGATTTGAGGTTCTTTCTGGCGCCGACGCGATCGAGCATGACCACCTCCGCGCCCATATCCGCCAGCAGCATGCAGGCAAAGGGCCCGGGGCCGATGCCGGCAAATTCAACGATGCGGAAACCGGTCAGCGGGCCGGAGACGCGGGTCGATGATTGTGGCTCTGATTTGTCGAGCACGCTGTTATTCCCTGGGCGTTTCCTTACCGAAATTGTCCCGCCTTGGGCTTGATGTAGCAAGAACCTTTTGCGGAGAATCTGGTCAAAAACAAAGCGGCGCGCTCACCTCGCGCGCCGCTTGCATGACTGTTGTCTTGTTGGGCTATCAGCCCGCCGCGGTCACCGCCCGTTGCGCCATGACCTTGATCAGGTTGGCGCGATAGTCCGACGATCCCTGAATATCGCTCATCAAGCCGCTGGTGGGAATCTTGATGCCGTCGAGCGCCGACGCCGACCAGTTGGCCTTCAGGGCCGCCTCGATCGCCGGTACCCGCATGACGCCATTCTGCGACGCGCCGGTCGCACCGACGCGGACCTCGCCCGACTTGGTCCTGACCACAAATACGCCGGTCAGAGCGAAGCGCGAGGCCGGATGGGGAAACTTGGAATACCCCGCCTTGGCCGGAATCGGGAACGAAACCGTGGTAATGATCTCGCCGTCCGCCAGCGCCGTGGAGAACAGGCCCTTGAAGAAATCATCCGCCGCAATGCTGCGCTTGTTGGTCTTCACCGTCGCGCCGAGCGCGAGCACCGCCGCCGGATAGTCCGCTGCCGGATCGTTGTTGGCGATTGAGCCGCCGATGGTGCCGCGATAGCGCACGGCCGGATCGCCGATCAGCGAGGCGAGGTGGGCCAGCGCCGGAATCGCCTTTTGCACAGGTCCGCTTCCAGCCACGTCGTAATGGGTGGTCGCCGCCTTGATCGTCACCGCGTCGGCGGAAACCTCGACGCCGACGAGATCCTTGATCTTGCCAAGGTCGATCACGTCGGACGGCGAGGCCAGCCGCTGCTTCATCACCGGAATCAGAGTATGGCCCCCGGCGAGATATTTTGACTCCGTGCCCTTTGCGAATAGGGCCGCGGCCTCATCGACGGAGGAGGGACGATGGTAAGTTGTCTCGTACATGATACATCTCCCGAATTTCTATTTCTTGTCGTGTCTTCTTCATGCGAACCGGATGCCACTTCGCTTGAAAACCATCCTATGCGGCGTTGCCGTGGATCGCGTGCCACACCCGATCGGGGGTTGCCGGCATCTCAAGCTTGTTGTTGCCGATCGCGTCGGTGATGGCGTTGATGACGGCGGCGGATGCGCCGATCGCGCCGGCCTCGCCGCACCCCTTGACGCCCAACGGATTGCCCGGACACAGCGTCGGGGTGTGGTTCAATTTGAACGACGGCAGATCGTCCGCGCGCGGCATGGTGTAGTCCATGAACGACGCGGTCACGAGCTGACCGGAGCTGTCATAAACCGCGCCTTCGAGCAGGGCCTGGCCGATGCCCTGCGCCAGACCGCCATGGACCTGACCTTCGACAATCATCGGATTGATCAGCCGGCCGAAATCGTCGGCCGCGACGAAATTGACGAAAGAGGTCTTGCCGGTGCTGGAATCGACCTCGAGCTCGCAGATATAGGCGCCCGCCGGGAAGGTGAAGTTGGTGGGATCGTAAAACGCGGTTTCCTTCAGGCCGGGCTCCATGCCGTCGGGCAGATTGTGCGCGGTATAGGCGGCGAGCGCGACCATCGGCAGCGCGATCGATTTGTCGGTGCCGGTGACCTTGAACTCCCCGTTTTCGATGACGATGTCACCCTCGGACGCCTCCAGCAGATGGGCGGCGATTTTCTTGCCCTTGGCTTCGACCTTCTCCATTGCCTTGATGATCGCAGTGCCTCCGACCGCGAGCGAGCGCGAGCCGTAGGTGCCCATGCCGAACTGCACCTTGTCGGTGTCGCCGTGAACGATCTGCACCTGGCTGATCGGAACGCCGAGACGTTCTGAAATCAGCTGCGCGAAGGTGGTCTCATGGCCCTGGCCGTGGCTGTGTGAGCCCGTCAGGACTTCGATGGTGCCGACCGGATTGACGCGGACTTCCGCGGATTCCCACAGGCCGACGCCAGCGCCCAGGCTGCCGACCGCCTTCGACGGCGCAATGCCGCAGGCCTCGATATAGCAGGAGAAGCCGATGCCGCGCAGCTTGCCTTCGGACTTGGCCTTTGCCTTGCGGGCGGGGAAGCCGGCGTAGTCGATTGCCTTCAGCGCGACGTCGAGCGAGGCACCGAAGTCCCCGATGTCATAGGCCATGATCACGGGCGTCTGATGCGGAAATTGCGTGATGAAATTATTGCGGCGCAATTCCGCCGGATCGACCTTCAACTGCCGTGCCGCGGTTTCCATCAGGCGTTCGACCAGAAAGCTTGCCTCGGGGCGGCCGGCGCCGCGATAGGCATCGACCGGCACGGTGTTGGTATAGACCGTGATCACCTCGGCATGGATGGCCGGGATATTGTACTGGCCCGACAGCAGCGTCGCATAGAGATAGGTCGGCACCGCCGACGAGAACAGCGACATGTAGGCGCCAAGGTTGGCGTGGGTTTTCACCCGCAGACCCAGAATCCTGTTGTCCTTGTCGAACGCCATCTCCGCCTTGGTGATGTGATCACGGCCGTGGGCGTCGGTCAGAAAGGCCTCGGAGCGATCGCCGGTCCACTTCACCGGGCGTCCCACCTTCTTGGACGCCCACAGCGCCACCATCTCTTCCGGATAGATATAGATCTTCGAACCGAAGCCGCCGCCGACGTCGGGCGCGATCACCCGCAGCTTGTGCTCCGGCGCGATGTTGTAGAATGCCGACAGCACGAGGCGCGCGACATGCGGATTTTGCGAGGTCGTGTAAAGCGTGAAATGTTCTTCCGCCTCGTTGTATTCCGCGATCGCCGCGCGTGGCTCCATCGCGTTGGGAACCAGGCGGTTATTGGTGAGTTCCAGCGAAACCACATTGGCCGCCTTGCTGAAAGCGTCCTTGACGGCGGCCTCGTCGCCGATCGCCCAGTCGTAGATCACGTTGCCCGGCGCCTCCGGGTGAAGCTGCGGCGCGCCCGGCTTGATCGCCGCGCGAATATCGGCGGCGGCGGGCAGTTCTTCGTAATTGACGACGACGGCTTCCGCCGCATCCTTGGCCTGGTTCTTGGTTTCGGCGATCACGACCGCGACGGCCTGGCCGACGAAGCGCACCGTCTCCGGCGCCATCGCCGGCCACGCGCCCATCTTCATCGGCGCGCCGTCCTTGGATGTAATCGCCCAGCCGCAAATCAGATTGCCGACCTTGTCATCGATGATCTGCTGTCCGGTCAGTACGCCGACCACGCCCGGCATCTTCATCGCCGCCGAGGAATCGATGCTCTTGACTTTGGCATGGGCGTGCGGGCTGCGGATGAAATGGGCAAACGTCATGCCCTGCAGCTTGATGTCGTCGACATAGCGACCCTTGCCGGTAATGAAACGGCGGTCTTCCTTGCGCACCACGCTGGCGCCAATACCTTCAACACCCATTGCATTTCTCCCTGTCGGACCGCATGACCTGCGTAAAATTCGCAAAAGACGCCGATCGCAGCCGGTTTTGATGTCTTGAAGCCCTGACCGAGCGGATCAGGATTATTCCGCGGCTTGCGCGACCTTCATGCGGCCGGCGGCGTCGAGCACCGATTTGACGATGTTGTGGTAGCCGGTGCAGCGGCAGATATTGCCTTCCAGTTCGTGCCGGACGGTTGCCTCGTCGAGCTTGCCACCGTGGCGATGGACGATGTCGATCGCCGACATGATCATACCCGGCGTGCAGTAGCCGCATTGCAGGCCGTGATTGTCGCGGAACGCGGCCTGCATCGGGTGCAGTTCGTCGCCCTTCGCGATACCCTCAATGGTGGTGACATTGGCGCCGTTGGCTTGTCCGACCAGCACCGTGCAGGATTTGACCGCCCGCCCGTCGATATGCACGACACAGGCGCCGCACTGGCTGGTGTCGCAGCCGACATGGGTGCCGGTCAGATTCAGATGATCGCGCAAGAGCTGGACAAGAAGCGTCCGGTCCTCGACGTCAGCCGAGACCGATTTGCCGTTTACCGTCAGTTTGACTGTAGACACGCGCGTTACCTCCCGGATGTTCTTATTGTTTCAATTAGAGGCACGGGGGCGGGACTTTGCAACTAGGAATTTCGTCGCGGTAGCGCCCTGTTGCCATCAGGAAGGCTTGATGGAGGCGTTTGCGCTGCTGCGTCGTTTTGCCAAACGCCGGGACGCATGCCAGCTGAAGTCTCTTTCCGGCAAGCCACTGCGCCGCCTTTTGTCCCGTCGGTGCCGGGGGTTAGGAGCGTCGTTACCGGCGGGACGATGCTTCGCAGCCGTCGCGGATCACGGCTGCAAATTTGTGGCTTTCTCGGTGCCGGACTTGATGGTCTATTTTGGCCCGAGGGTCGATAAGGAAACGTTGCCGTGATTGACAAGCGTGTGAATACCACCGCCGAGGCCGTGGCCGGGGTTCGCGACGGTTCGACGGTATTGGTGGCCGGCTTCGGCGCCGTCGGGGTTGCCGATCATCTGCTCGATGCCCTCCACGAACAGGGCGCGAGGGAGCTCACCATCGTGGCCAACAATTCCGGCAATGGCGATTACGGGCTGGCCCGGCTGATCAATGCCGGTCGGGTCCGCAAGGTGATCTGCTCCTATCCGCGCTCCGGCGACTACAGCGCCTTTCTCAATGCGTACCGCGCCAAGAGCCTTGAGCTGGAACTGGTCCCGCAAGGCACCATCAGCGAACGCATGCGCTGCCATGCGGCCGGCCTTGGCGGATTTTTCTCGCCGGTCTCGGCAGGAACAAAACTGGCGGAGGGCAAGGAAACCCGTGAGATCGACGGCCGTTTGCATGTGTTCGAGAAGCCGTTGAAGGGCGATGTCGCCCTGATCAAGGCCAACAAGGCCGACCGTTGGGGCAATCTGACTTACATAAAGTCGGCGCGGAATTTCAATCCGGTGATGGCGATGGCCGCCGACCTGACCGTGGTTGAAGTCGACGCCATGGTGGAGCTTGGCGAACTGGATCCGGAAGCCGTTGTCACGCCGAGTATCTTTGTCGACCGCGTGGTGGTCGTTGGAGCCGATGCATGATCCCCAAATCCTGGCAGCCCCTGACCCGTGAACAAATGGCATGGCGCGCCGCGCAGGATCTGAAGGAAGGCGACTACGTCAATCTCGGCATCGGCATTCCGACGCTCGCGGCGAGCTACGTTCCCCCCGGTCGCGAGGTGATCTTTCACAGCGAGAATGGCATCCTCGGCATGGGTCCAAAGCCGGAGCCCGGCAAGGAAGACCCCAATATGGTCGATGCCGGCAAGAACAAGACGACCCTGGTCCCCGGCGGCTGCTTCGTCCACCATGCCGACGCGTTCCTGATGATCCGCGGCGGCCACCTTGATGTCAGCCTGCTCGGCGCCTTCGAAGTATCTGAAAGCGGCGATCTGGCGAACTGGACCACGGAAGACCCGGCGTTCCCGCCCGGGGTCGGCGGCGCCATGGATCTGGCGGTCGGCGCCAGGGCCATCCGGGTCATCATGGAGCACACCAGCAAGAGGGGCGAGCCGCGCATCCTGAAGGCTTGCACCTATCCGCTTACCGCGGCAGCTTGCGTGAAGCGCATTTATAGCAATCTCGCGGTGATCGATGTGACGCCGCAGGGGCTGCTTGTGATCGAGATGATTGCAGGAATGACGCTTGAGAAGCTGCAGGCCTCGACCGAGCCGAGGCTGCAACTGGCGCCGGATTGGCAGGTCTTGGCGCCGCCGGAGGCCTCCGAGGCCCGGGCGGCGTAGGCCGTCCTGACCTTCTGCAGGGCGCTGGTCCGGATCCGGGCGGGCCTCGAATTTACGACCTCTTATCCATTCTACTTTAGGTTTCCCGATCGGGTTCGGGGACCGGATTGCCCGATTCCGCTGGTTTTTTTTAAGAGGGACGGGGGGTCGCGGTGGGGTTGTTGAAGCGCGTCTGGCCGAAATCGATCTCGTTAAAGCTCCCGACCTTGCGATTTCGTGGAAAAATCACGCTTGGTTTCGCGGTCGTGCTCGCCATCTCGGCGGCCAGCATGGGCATCGCCTATCTCGGATTTGAGCGCGTCTCCGCCGGCGTGGTGGCTTACCGAAACAGCGTGTCGGAATCTGATCTGGCCAAGAATATCGACCGCGAACTGATCTCGTACCGGGCGCTGGCGCGATACTATGTGGTGACCGGAAAGGAAGACGACGCCAAAGCCGCGCTGGCGGCCGAAGCCGGTCTGAAGGACGCCATCGACCAATCGATGAAGAGCACCACGAACGCGGCGCGCCTCAATCAGATCACGCGTCTGGCCCGCGAATTCCGCGCCTTTACCAAGATCTTTGCCGGCGTTGTCAAGGCCAAGCGCGACAACGAGCTGGTGACGCAAAATCAGCTCATGCGCAGCGGCAATTTGATGCGTTACAAACTCGACGACCTCCCCAGCAGCGTCGACGACGACGCGGAGCTTGCGGCGGTCACCCTTGCTGCGAAAAAAGTGGCGGCGCAGTTTCAGACCGCGATGGCGCTCGCAAGCACCTTCGTCGTCAATTCCGACCAGGCGGTCGCCGCCAGCGCATTGGCGCGCCTCAAATTCGTCGAGACCGCGCTGCAGGCGATTCCGGCGGCCGACGAAAAGGTCGCGCAGGCGGTCAAGGACGCCTCCGCACTGCTTGAGGAATATCGGCAGGCGCTGACCAAACTGATCGATAATTCGAAGGAGGTCGATGAGCTGGCTGTCGAAATGGCCGAATCCGCGACAGAGATCATGAAGGGCTCGAACGCGATGAAGGCGGACCTGCTTAGCGATCAACAACGGCTCGATTCCGAATCCGACGCCGCCATCAGCGAGACGCAGCGGCTGGTGGTGATGCTCGCGCTCGGCGGCTTCCTGCTGGGCGGGGCGCTCGCCATGTTGCTGGGCAAGGGAATTTCCCGGCCGATGATCGCGATGTGCAAGGCGATGCGCGAGCTCGCCAGCGGCAATTTCGATGTCGTTCTGCCGGGTCTCGGCCGCAGGGATGAACTCGGCGAAATGGCCGGCGCCGTTGAAGAGTTCAAGATGCAGGCGATCGCCAAGGCCGAGCGCGATGCGGCCGAGCATGATGCGCAGAACAAGGCCAGCGCGGCGGCGCGGCGCGACGAACTCATTCGCTTCGCCGACGATTTCGAAGCGGCGGTCGGCGCCATCGTCGCCAACGTCTCGGCGTCCGCCGTTCAGCTCGAAGCGGCTGCCGGAACATTGACGCGAACCGCGGAAAGTACGCAAACCCTGTCCAGCCAGGCCGCCGGCGCATCGGAAGAAGCGTCCAGCAACATGCAATCGGTCGCAACCGCGACGGAGGAGCTTTCCGCGTCGGTCGACGAGATCGGAAGACAGGTTGAGGAATCCAACCGGATCGCGGAAGCGGCGGTCGTTCAGGCCGAGCAGACCGATGGGCGGATCGGCAAATTGTCCCGCGCCGCGCAGCAAATCGGTGACGTGGTCAAACTGATCACCGCCATCGCCGAGCAGACCAATCTGCTGGCGCTGAATGCGACCATCGAAGCTGCCCGCGCCGGCGAGGCCGGCCGCGGCTTCGCCGTCGTCGCTTCCGAGGTCAAATCGCTCGCCAGCCAGACCGCGAAAGCGACCGACGAGATATCGTCGCACATCGCCGGCATGCAGGGCGCGACGCAGGAATCGGTTGCCGCCATCAAGGAGATCGGCGGCACCATCGCGCAGATATCGACCATCGCATCGACGATCGCCAGTGCCGTACAGGAACAGGGTTCGGCGACCCAGGAAATCGCGCGCAGCGTTCAGACCGTCGCCCAAGGCACCCACGAGGCCGCCGCCAACATCATGGAAGTCAATCGGGGCGCAGCGGAAACCGGCGCCGCATCGGGGAACGTGCTGGACTCCGCGCGCACGCTTTCGACCGAAAGCACGCGATTGCGCGAGGAACTCGACCGCTTCATGGCCAACATCCGCGCGGCTTGATTGGTCGTTCTGAGCGCGCGATCGAACCGGGGTTTACCCGAGTTCAGCTGTAAGACTCGCCAAGTCGGCAATAGCCGCGCCGTCGGCGACAAGCGCTCGCCGCCGATTTTCGATGTCCGCCATGCCAACTCCAGCTTGTTTTAAGCCTATTCTGGCGCAAACGAGGACAACGAGAATAGGTTCCTTTGCCGCAATGCGGGAACCCCGGTCGCTCCGGCGCGTTGATGTTCCAGTCGGCGGGCGCCAAGGCTCGAAGCCGGCTCAAAACAGAGTTGAAACCTTGGAGCGTCAGTTACCGGGGATTCCCTCATTGGTTCAGTTCGATGGATTTGCAGCTACGGCAGGGCGATTTGACGGTTGCTGCAACCAAGCCCGCGACCTCCAACGACGGTCGCGTCATTGAAACCAGCATTCCATTTCGCCTCGACGCGCTACGCTGGAGCGGTTTCCATACCCGCGTCGTGCTTGCGCTGGGTATTACCTGGATTCTGGATGGACTTGAGGTCACGCTGGCGGGCGCGTTGTCCGGGGCGCTGAAGCAAAGCCCCACCCTGCATTTTTCGAATTTCGACGTCGGGCTTTCCAACAGCCTGTATCTTGCCGGCGCGGTGCTCGGCGCGTTGGGGTTCGGCTGGCTCACCGATCGAATCGGCCGCAAGAAGCTGTTCTTCATCACGCTGGCGCTGTATCTGGCGGCCACCGCGGCGACGGCGCTCTCCTGGGGCATCGCAAGCTACGCGCTGTTCCGATTCCTGACCGGCGCCGGCATCGGCGGCGAATACACCGCGATCAATTCGACGATCCAGGAACTGGTACCGGCACGCTATCGCGGATGGACCGATCTTGTCATCAACGGGAGTTTCTGGATCGGCGCGGCGCTTGGCGCGATCTGCGCGATTGTTCTGCTCGATCCGCATCTGATCGGCGCCGATCTAGGCTGGCGGCTCGCTTACCTTACCGGCGCCTGCCTCGGCCTGGTGGTGTTTGTGATGCGCATGTGGATCCCGGAGAGTCCGCGGTGGCTGGTCATCCATGGTCATCCCGATCGCGCCAACGCAATTGTGGGCGAAATCGAACGGTCGGTCACCGGACACGTGCAGGAGCAGCGTCAACAGCCATGGCCCAAGCTGAAGCTGAGAATGCGAGATCACACGCCGCTGCGCGAGGTCGCGCACACACTGTTTTTCCTCTATCGGCAGCGCTCGCTCGTCGGATTGGCATTGATGGTCGCGCAGGCGTTCTTCTACAACGCGATCTTCTTCACGTTCGCGCTTGTATTGACCGATTTCTACGGGATCGCGGCCGACCAGGTCGGCTGGTACATCCTTCCTTTCGCCGCCGGCAATTTTCTAGGGCCGCTGTTGCTCGGCCGGCTGTTCGACACCTTGGGCCGCCGCGCGATGATCACGTTCACTTATGGAATTTCGGGCGTTCTGCTCGCGCTTTCTGGCTATCTTTTTAAAATCGGCGTGTTGAGCGCCGAGAGTCAGACCATCGCCTGGATGCTGATCTTCTTCTGTGCTTCCCCGGCCGCGAGCAGCGCGTATCTCACCGTCAGCGAGACCTTTCCGCTGGAGGTGCGCGCGCTCGCGATCGCACTGTTCTATGCGGTGGGGACGGGAATTGGCGGCGTCGCCGGGCCGGTCTTGTTCGGGGCGTTGATCGATACCGGATCGCGTGCCAGCGTTTTCGCGGGCTATCTGCTGGGTGCGGGATTGATGGTCGGCGCCGCCGCGATCGCATGGCGGTATTGCATCGCCGCCGAGCGCCGGACGCTGGAATCGGTGACACGGCCGCTGGCTTTTGTGGAGTAGGATGACATGAACCAGAGTTTGGTAAATCAGGATTTGGCCGAGGAGCCTGTGCGGGAAGAAGACACGTTACAACCGGGAAGGGCGTCGCTGAAGCTGGTGGCGGGGGAACTTGCGCAGCGCCTGGGCGAATGCGCGATCCTGCTCGACATTGACGGCACCCTGCTCGACCTCGCGCCGACGCCGCGCGAGGTGTGGGTTCCGCCGGGCCTGGCGGAGACCTTGAGCCGCCTGCGTGACCGGACCTCGGGCGCGCTTGCACTCGTCAGTGGACGTTCGCTGAACGATATCGATCTGATCTTTGCCCCCGAGCAATTTCCGGCGGTCGGAGGTCACGGCGCAGAAATGCGAATCTCCACCGACAGTGAAGCCGTGGCCGTCCATGCTCCGCCGATGGACAAGGAGTTGAAGCGCCGTCTTGCCGCCATTGCCAAACTCAGCCCGGGGATTCTGCTCGAAGACAAGGGCTATTCGCTGGCGCTTCACTACCGGCTGGCGCCGCATGCGGAGAAGGCGATTTACGAGGCGGTCTCCCTGATCAGGGCGGATCTGCCCAACGCGCCCATCGAGGTATTGCCCGGAAAATGCGTCTGCGAAATCAAGCAATCCGGCTTTGACAAGGCGACGGGCGTCCGCGAACTGATGACCCACGAGCCGTTCCGGGGCCGTCGTCCGATTTTCATCGGAGATGATGTCACCGACGAATCGGTGTTTGCGATGATGCCTGATCTTGGTGGGCTCGCATTTTCCGTCGGCCGGCGCGCGCAGGGCGTAACCGATTATTTTGATGAACCGCGCGATGTGCGCGCCTGGCTGGCCCGTCTCATTGATGGCGAAGCCGGGGCAAGACGGTGATCGGGTTCAGGCATCCTTTGGCGTACAGCGACGCGATTCAAGCGTTTTTGCGTGCAGACGGCTATTTCCATGATTTTCACTGCCGCTGATAATCGCGTTCCAAGGCCGCAGCGCCTGAATTTGGTTTCATTTCGTTGAAAGGGTGGTCAGGAACCATATTGATGAATGGCTGTTAACCCGCGAGCGAAACATCAGGAGGTGGCCCCTGTGAGCCTCGTCGTCGTTTCAAATCGCGTCGCGCGCGGCAATGCCAATGAGCCCATGACGGGGGGGCTTGCTGCCGCTTTGCTGCCGGTGGTGGAGAAATCCGGGGCAATTTGGGTCGGTTCGAGCGGCCGCGTCCGTGACGGCGCCCAGAAGGAACCATTTGCTGAGATCGAAGCGCTGGGCGCAGGCGCGCTGGCGATGCTGGATTTGCCGGCTGCCCATTACGGAGGGTATTATGAGGGCTTTGCCAATTCCGCATTGTGGCCTGCGCTGCATTCCCGCGCCGATCTGATCCGCGCCTCGCAGGAAGACTATCTTTCCTATCGCGAAGTGAACGCCTTCATGGCGCGCGCGCTGCTTCGTTTCAGAAAGCCCGATACCGTGTTCTGGATCCAGGATTATCATTTCCTGGCGCTGGGTGCGGAACTGCGCGATCTCGGCGTGACGCAGCCGGTCGGCTTCTTCCTGCATACGCCGTGGCCGGCACGCGCCCTCATGGAAGGCGTTCCCCATCATCGCGAGCTGATCGAGGCGATGCTGGCCTACGATCTGATCGGATTCCAGACCAGGGACGATTGCGAGAATTTTATCGGATATCTTTCGTCCTTTCTCGGCCTTGAGATCGAAGACGGTGTGGTGACGTCGCGTTATGGGAAATCGCGCCTCGCGGTGTTTCCGATCGGCATCGATGCTGAAAAATTCGCGCGCCAGGCCGCCAAGGCGATGTCCCACCCCGATGTGTCGCGACTGCGCCGAAGCCTGAACGGCGAGAAGCTGGCGATCGGTGTCGATCGGCTGGATTATTCCAAGGGACTGGTCAACCGCATCAGCGCATTCGACCGGATGTGGACCCTGCAGCCGGCGCTTGCGCGCACGGTGTCCTTGCTGCAGATCGCGACACCCTCGCGGGGCGCGATCGAAGCCTACGGCAATCTGCAAAGCGAGCTCGCCAAGCTCGTCAGCGATGTCAATGGCCGCCACGGCGAAGTAGATTGGACCCCGATCCGCTATCTCAACAAGGGCTTTAGCCAGACCGTGCTGGCGGGACTTTACCGCACCGCCCAGGTCGGCGTCGTCACGCCACTGAATGACGGAATGAATCTGGTCGCCAAGGAATATGTCGCCGCACAAAATCCGGCGGATCCCGGTGTGCTGGTGCTATCGAAATTTGCCGGGGCGGCTGATGAACTGGATACCGCGTTGCTGGTCAATCCCCATGATATCGACGGCATGGCGCGGACCATCGCGGTGGCGCTCTCGATGCCGCTGCCCGAGCGGCGCATGCGTTGGGAAGCGATGATGGCAAAACTTCGCAACCATACCATCCAGCAATGGTTTGCCGATTTTGTCGACGCGTTGCAGGAGACCCGGATCCACAAGGCTGCGGCCACGCGGCCGATGATCGAGACGTCGACGTTGTGGCCGGTTCGCTCTGTCAATGCAGGCGCGCGGTATAATTAGCCTTTTGTTTTGACGCGGTTTCTCTGCGCGAGCCGGTAACCACTCCGGATCAGGTCCGCGGCAGGCCTTTCGCTGGAAAACGCTCTAATAACAATACGAGACGCCGTCGAGAATGGCGGAGCGCGCCTTGTTCGGCGCGTTCGGGTCATCCAGCGGGACGGTGCCCTTGCCCTGGCCGACGAGCACGCCGGGTCCCACCTTCACCGACGATTTGTTACCGATGATGACGCTCTGATGGGGGGATGCACTCGATCGGGTGCCGTCCGGCCAGATGATGGCGTCGCCTGACAGCATACCTCGCCGCCCGTCATCGCAGGTCACGGCATCACCCTCCCGATGGCAGGTTTGCGCCAGCGCGGTCCCCGCATGGCCGATCGTGACCACGCAGAGGAAAACCGCAGACGTCAGCGTCCGATTGATCATCATCTAGCCCTCCAGGCAGCCGCTTTGTCGCTCTCTCAACCGTCGCAGCTCACCGGTCGCCGGTTCAAGGGTCCGGAGCCTGCCACCATAGCCGCGGCGTGAGAGTAAAATTATGCAGTGTTTTCAATCGACTGTGGAAATAGCCGGCATTGCGCCCGCGGTCACTTGCAAAAGTCCTCTTGCCCCTTCAAGAGAGGAGCATCCGGAGAGATGGCCGAGTGGCTTAAGGCGCACGCTTGGAAAGCGTGTGTGCGGGAAACCGTACCGTGGGTTCGAATCCCACTCTCTCCGCCA
>NZ_SSNA01000150.1 GCF_004799445.1 Bradyrhizobium sp. | reverse complement strand
GCCCTCGACCCGCAATTGCACGCGGTAGCCGTCGAATTTGATCTCGTGGCACCAGCCCTCCCCACTCGGCGGATGGTCGACCAAGGTGCAGAGCTGAGGCGCGACGAAATCCGGCATCGTCGCGGCTTTCCTGCCCTTTTGCGCGCTCCCGGGTGCGGCGGGCTGTGTGACGACATCGCTGCGGTTGGAATGCCACACCGCATCGGCGCTGGCGCGTTTGGATTTCGCCGTCATGAACGGCTGTGGCGCGTTGCCTTTGCCGGCGGCGATCTGATCCATGGTGCGCCCGGAGGCAACCGACCGATCGGCTTCCAGTATATCGTTGGCGTTGCCTTCGCGGGCATATTCGTCGCGATGCTTGATCAGCAGCCAATTGGTGCGTTTGCCGCCATTGCGGTCGTGGCGCATGCGCACCAGCACCCAGCTGCCGTGCAGCTTGTCGCCGTGCAGGGTGAATTTCAGGTCGCCCTTCCTGAATCCCTTCTCGGGATCGTCGGATGCCCAATAACCGCGGTCCCAGAGCTGCACGGTGCCGCCGCCATACTGGCCCTTCGGAATGGTGCCTTCGAAATCCCCGTAATCGAGCGGATGATCTTCCACTTCCACCGCCAGCCGCTTGTCGTGCGGATCGAGCGAGGGTCCCCGGGTGACCGCCCAGGATTTGAAGACGCCGCCGAACTCGAGCCGGAGATCGTAATGCAGGTGCGACGCATCATGCTTCTGGATCACGAACCGGCGCTGCTTCGCAGGCTTCACCGGCCTATCGCCGCTCGGCTCCGCGGTCTTTTCGAAATCCCGCTTCTTCCGGTAGGTGGAGAGATCTCTCAAGGACACGATCAATCCCGTGCAATTCGAATGACCCACAGCCTACCACGCGCCGGCCGGCGCCCGGAACAAGCCCGAGCAGGTAAAATGTCGGCTAAGTCTTCGATCGGCGTCCCGATTTCCCGGCAGCCCGCTTCTTCGAGGTCTTCTTCGGGACTTTCGCTCCCGCCGCCCTCGCCTCCGAAAGGCCGATCGCGATCGCCTGCTTGCGGCTCGTGACCTTCCGTCCCGAGCGGCCGCTCTTCAAGGTCCCTGCGTTGCGTTCCTTCATCGCGCGTTCGACCTTGGCGGATGCCTTCTTCGAATATTTTCGTGCCATGATTGTTCTCCGGTTGCAGGAAAATAATCGCCGCAGACGGCGATGGTTCCCGCTCTTGGGCTTGCTGGACGCCGTGCATCCGCACTCCCGCGGCGCAGTGCACCCGCCGTCGGCGTCGTCCCGGCCTTGAGCCGGGACCCATACGCCGGGTCGCCTGTTTTGAAAAATACTGTTCGAGGACTTTCGCGCAATCACGATGGCCTGTGGTCATGGGTCCTTGCGTTCGCAGGGACGACGGCTTGAGAGCAATTTCAGATACGGGCCCGCGATCCCGCGGCGCGGATGGCGCCCGGGTCGTGCGAGAATTTTCCGCCCCGAAAATGAGGGCGTGGGGAATGCCGGGTGCCCAGTGCACCCGCAGCCTCGTGTGCGAAGTTGGTCGTGAGAATGCACACGAGTATTCACAGCGGTCGCACCGGAAATCACCCGGCATCCCCGCACGCAATGGTTTTAACGGTTTCCTTCGCGCTCTCCCCGGTGACCGGGCTTTCTTGCCACCGTCGCCCCTGAGAAGCTTGCTTCTCAAGAACTTGACACCAGCGTCGGGGTGTCAGGACCACACGACTTCGCCGTCCGCTTTCGCGCCGCTCATCTACGGAGCCAAAGCGTCCACCGCATCCCGTTCCAACGTCCGTGACGATCGCGAAACGCCCCTCTGAGTGGGACGGGATGGCGGGAATATGAATGTGATTTGGGGCAAGCACGAAGCGAAATATTTTTGCGGAGGGGGACTGGACAGGTAGCATCAGCCTGATCCGGTTCAGGAAATTAGCTTTTAGGCGCATCCGGGTTTTGCTCTTGCGGCGCTATCGTCCGGCCACCGCCGCCAACAGCTCGGACGTCGTCTTTGCAGCCCGCAACCGCGCGAGATTCTCCGGCGATCTCAGGCTCCGGGCCACCAGCGCGAGCGCGGCGAGCGCTTCATTCTCAACCGCCGCAGGCAACAGCAGAGCGAACACGATATCCACCGGTTGTCCGTCGATGGCATCGAATTCGACCGGCTGTTTCAGTTTTGCCAATAGCCCGAAGGGCCGTTGCAGATCCGGCAGCCGGGCATGCGGAATGGCGACCCCGCGGCCGATCCCCGTCGATCCCAGCTCTTCGCGCTTGAGAAGACAGGACGCGATCGCCTCGACGGGCAGACCGAGACCGGCCGCGGCCTTGGCCGCCAATTCCTGCAGCAGCAGCCGCTTGTTCGCGGCCCGAACGTCGATCATGACGTCCGCTGGCGAAAGCAGATCGGAGATTTTCATGGTCGCTCCAGAAGGCACATCATTCATGGCCTCGATTGGTTCGCGCCCCTCCGCACGGCGACGGCATCAAAACGACTGCCACGCGCGTCAGTCCGGCGCGCGCAGCCGATAGCCGATGCCGGTTTCGGTCAGGACGAATTGCGGGCGCTCCGGATCGACTTCGATCTTTTGTCTGAGTTGCCGCACATAGACCCGCAGATATTGCGCGTCGGTCAGTTCGTCCCAGAGTTCATTGAGCAGAAACCGGTGGGTCAGCACCTTGCCGGCGTGCTGCACCAGCACGCGCAGCAATTCGTATTCCTTGGGCGAAAGCTTGACGTCCCGCTCGCCGACCTTGACGATGCGGCGCACCAGGTCGACCGAGAGATCGCCGGATTTGAACACCGGCCGCTCGCCATGGACCTGCAACTGATGCCGCAGCGCCGCGCGCATGCGGGCGAGCAGCTCGTCCATTCCGAACGGTTTTGTCAGATAGTCGTCGGCGCCCAGATCGAGCGCCTGGACCTTCCCCGCCTCATCGCCGCGGCTCGACAGCACCACGATCGGAACACTGTCGTTGCGGCCGCGGATCATGCGCAGCAATTCATGGCCCTGAATGTCCGGCAGGCCGAGGTCGAGAATGATCAAGGCGGGATCCTGCGCCAGCAGTTCGAGCCCGATCTTGCCGTTACTGGCTTCGAGGATTTCGTAACCTTGCGTGCTCAACCCCATCCGCAGGAGTTTGCGGATCGGCGGCTCATCGTCGATGACAAGCACCTTGATCGGCGTGGCGGTCATGCGGCGGTGTCCAACGCTTGTGATGCGGCAGGGATCGGCAATCGGATGGTCAGTACCGCGCCATTGCGGTCGGTGCGGTTGGCGGCGGAAATCGTGCCGTGCATCGCCTCGACAAAGCCGCGGGCAATCGCAAGCCCGAGGCCGGTGCCGGGGCGGACATGATCGCCCTTTTGCGCGCGGTAGAACTTGTCGAACACGCTCTCCAGCTCGGAATGCGGAATGCCCTCGCCTTCGTCGGCGATCTGCAGGGTGACCCAATCCTTGTCGCGCCAACCCCTGATAAAGATCGTGGTGTCCACGGGCGCATATTTGGCCGCGTTGTCCAGCAGATTGAACAGCGCCTGCTCGAACAGCACCGCGTCGAGCTCCAACATCGGCAACTCGGCGTCGAGATCAAGCGAGACGTTGTGATGCACCAGAATCTTGCCGGCGCGGCGCAACGCGCTGCCGACGATCTCGCTGACATCGTGCCGCGCGGTATTCGGCTTGACGGCGCCGGATTCCAGCCTGGTCATGTCCAGCAGATTGGCAATGAAGCGGTTGAGCCGCTCCGACTCGTCGATCACGGTTGCGAGCAGATCGCGCTTTTCAGCGTCGGTCAGGCCGCCGGCGAGATCACGTATCGTAGAAGCGGCGCCGAGCACCGATGCCAATGGCGTCTTGAGATCGTGCGAGATCGAGGTCAACAGCGCCGAACGCAGACGATCCGACTCGACGGTGCGCTTGACGCGATCCATGTCTTCCACCAGCAGCACGCGCTCGATCGCCAGCGCGCCCTGATCCACCAGCGCATCCAGCAATCGGCGCTGGTCCGGCGTCAGCAGCGGCCCGGTCTTGTCGTCGTCGATGCCGATGACACCGATCGGCCCGCGTCCGGTGCGCATCGGCAGGAACAGGCGCCTGGCGCCCGGCAGCGTATCGGAGCCGCGCCCGGCCGCGCGATCGTTGTTCCATGCCCAGTTCGCGGCGGCGAGATCGGCCTTGTCCAGCTCATCTTCAGGCGGGTAGCCCGTCTTCACGGTCAGCACGCCGTCCTCGGGCAACAGCAACACCACCCGCACCTTCAGCATCAACGCGATTTGATAGGCGGTCGCCCACAAGACGTCGTCCAGCGTCGCGGTGCCCGCGAGCTTGCGGCTGAAGGCGTAGAGCGATTCCGTGGTCCGCACCCTGCCGATGGCGGAGTCGGCCTGGGTGCGCACGCGCGCAGCGACATTGGAGACCAGCAGCGCGATCAACATGAAGAAAAAGAACGCCGCGACGTTGGTCGGGTCGGTGATCGTAAAGGTGTAAACCGGCGGCAAGAAGAAGAAGTTGTAGCACAACGACGCCGCGACGCTGGCCAATAGCGATGGCCACAGGCCGTAGCGAACCGCAACACCCACCACCGCCGTGAGAAACACGAGGTCGACATTCTCGATGCCGAACAGCGGCTGAATCAGTTCGCCGGCACCCAGGCCGATGGCCACGATCACGAGCGCCATCAGGTATGGCCTGGGATCGAACGGCTCGGGCCGTTCCGCCGCGCGCACGGTCTTTTTCGGAACCGGGTCGGTCGCAAGTTCCTCGCCGGCGATGACGTTGACGCTGATATGGCCGGCACGCCGCACCAGGTCGTGCACCACCGAGCCGCGCATCAACTCGAACCACCAGCTGCGTGTCGATTTGCCGATGATGATCTGGGTGACATTGTTGGCTTGCGCGAAACTCGTGAGGTCGTCCGCGATGCGGCGTCCGACGCCGGGAATGGTGATCGCCTCGCCGCCCAGCGCCTCGGCCAGGCGCAGCGTATCGGCAAGCCGGTCGCGCTGCTCGTCGCTCAATTGCAGGCTGCGCCGCGTCTCGATGCTGATGGCGGTCCAGGGCGCGTGCAGCCGGTCCGCCAGCCGCTTGGTGTAGCGCACAAGCCCTGCCGACCGCGGATCCTCGCTGAGGCAAACCAGGATGCGCTCGCCGGCGGCCCAGGGGCCGGCGATGGCATTGGCCTGCATGTGCGTGAGCAGTTGTTCGTCGACGCGCTCGGCGGTCCGCCGCAGCGCCAGTTCGCGCAGCGCGGTCAGATTGCCCGGCGAGAAATAATGCTCGAGCGCGCGCTCGGCCTGTTTGGGGACGTAGACCTTGCCTTCCTTCAGCCGCTGAATCAGATCGTCCGGCGTCAGATCGATCAGTTCGATCGCGTCCGCCCGGTCGAACACGGAATCCGGCACGGTCTCGCGCACCCGAACATGCGTGATCTGGGCGACCACGTCGTTGAGGCTCTCGATATGCTGGATGTTGACCGCAGTGTAGACGTCGATGCCGCGATCGAGCAGTTCCTCGACGTCGAGATAGCGCTTCGGATGGCGGCTGCCGGGCGCGTTGGTATGGGCGAGCTCATCGACCAGTGCGATCTGCGGACGGCGCGCAATCAGACCATCGAGGTCCATCTCCTCGATGGTCTGATCCTTGTACAGGATGCGCTTGCGCGGGAGCACCTCGAGGCCCTCCAGCAACGCCTGCGTTTCCATCCGCCCGTGGGTCTCGACCACGCCGACCACGACATCGGCGCCGGATTTCAGTTTGGCACGGGCGCTCAACAACATCTCATAGGTCTTGCCGACGCCGGGCGCGGCGCCGACGAAGATCTTGAGGCGGCCAGCCTGACTGTTCTCGCGCCGCGCCGTCTCCAGCAGGGCTTCCGGCGAGGGGCGTTGTTCGGGATCGCGGCGCTGCTGCTGGGCCATAAAAGCAATATAGTCCTCGGGCCGCGTCTGGCCTAGAGCACGATAAGGTAAGGCGAATCGGCCTGCGAACTTACTTCACCTCTCCCGCCTGCGGGGGAGGTCGACGCGCTCTCGGCGATGCGAAGCATCGTCCAGAGCGCGGCGGGTGGGGAAACCTATCCACTCGACCAGCGGCTCTTGCGGAAGCGCCCCCACCCCAACCCTCCCCCGCAAGCGGGAGAGGGAGCGCACTTCCGTCGTCGCTACAAACTCGACCTCATCTCATCACGCCCTAGAACCAGCTCTGGTCGGTTTTCAACCCTGCTATTTCCCGGCAGCCGCGTCCAGCGCCAGATTGAGCGTCAATACGTTAACCCTGGGTTCGCCGAACAATCCCGCGAAGCGGCCGGCCGTGTTCTCCGTCACCAGCTGGCGCACGCGCGCTTCCGGCATATTCCGCGCTTTGGCGATGCGTGGCACCTGGAACAGCGCACCCTCCGGCGAGATGTCCGGGTCGAGGCCGCTGCCGGAGGTGGTGACGAGATCGATCGGGACCGGGCTGGAGGAGTTCTCCGCCTTCAGTTTGTCGACGTCTTCCTTGATCCGGTCATTAAGGGCCTTGCTGGTCGGGCCGAGGTTGGATCCGCCCGAATTGGCCGCATTGTAGGGCGCCGGCACAGTCTTGGTGGCATCGGCCGGATCCGGCGCGGTCGTCGCCGAAGGCCGGCCGTGGAAGTATTTCTCCTCCTTGAACTCCTGCCCGATCAGGGCGGAGCCGATCACCTTGCCGTCGCGTTCGATCAGGCTGCCCTGCGCCTGCTTCGGAAAGATCACGCCCGCGATCGCGGTCATCGCGAGCGGATAGGCAAGGCCCGTGATCAGCGTCAGCAGGACAAGGATGATGATGGCGGGACGAATTTCTCGAACCATGATGTGTCTCCAATAATTCCGTCATTGCGAGGAGCGAAGCGACGAAGCAATCCAGTCTCTTGTTGCGGCCCCATGGATTGCTTCGCTGCGCTCGCAATGACGGTTAGGGTTAAACCAGATGCAAGGCGGCGACGATGAGGTCGATCGCCTTGATGCCGATAAAGGGAATGATGATGCCGCCAAGGCCATAGATCATCAGGTTACGGCGCAACAGCGCGCCGGCACCGATGGCGCGATACGCCACGCCTTTCAGGGCCAGCGGAATCAGCGCGACGATGATCAGCGCATTGAAGATGATCGCCGACAGGATCGCGCTTTGCGGGCTCGCCAGGTGCATGACGTTGAGCACCGCGAGCTGCGGGTAGAACGCCAGGAACATCGCCGGGATGATGGCGAAGTATTTCGCGACGTCGTTGGCGATCGAGAACGTGGTCAGCGCGCCGCGGGTCATCAACAGCTGTTTGCCGATCTCGACCACCTCGATCAGCTTGGTCGGGTTGGAGTCGAGATCGACCATGTTGCCGGCCTCGCGCGCCGCCTGCGTGCCGGTATTCATGGCGACGCCGACATCGGCCTGCGCAAGCGCCGGTGCGTCGTTGGTGCCGTCGCCGCACATCGCGACCAGTTTGCCCTTGGCCTGTTCGTCACGGATCAACTTAAGCTTGTCCTCGGGCGTCGCCTGCGCGAGAAAATCATCGACGCCGGCTTCCGCGGCAATCGCGGCCGCCGTCATCGGATTATCGCCGGTGATCATCACGGTGCGGATGCCCATGCGGCGCAGTTCGGCGAAGCGCTCGCGGATACCGCCCTTGACGATGTCCTTGAGATGAACGACGCCGAGCAGCCGGCCGTCCTTGGCGACCGCGAGCGGGGTGCCGCCGGCCTTGGCGATCTCGTCCGAGATCGCCTGGATCTCGCGCGCGGCGTCGGAATTGACCGAAGGCTGCAGCGCGCGGACGGTATTTCCGGACGCCATGGATTGGGAGCTGCCGCCCCCGATAAAGTTCAGGATCGCATCGACCGCGCCCTTGCGGACCGACGATGCGCCGGCATCGACGCCGCTCATGCGGGTCTGGGCGGTAAACGGAATGAAGGTCGCGGCCAATTCGACCATGTCGCGGCTGCGGATGCCGTATTTTTCCTTGGCCAGCACCACGATCGAACGCCCCTCGGGGGTCTCGTCGGCCAATGAGGCAAGTTGCGCCGCGTCCGCCAGTTCCAGTTCGCTGATGCCGCGGACCGGACGAAACGCCGTCGCCTGCCGGTTGCCGAGTGTGATGGTGCCGGTCTTGTCGAGCAGGAGGGTATCAACGTCACCGGCCGCCTCGACCGCGCGTCCGGACATCGCCAGCACGTTGAAGCGCACCAGCCGGTCCATGCCGGCGATGCCGATCGCCGACAACAACGCGCCGATGGTGGTCGGAATCAGCGTGACGAACAGCGCCACCAGGATGACCACCGAGATCTGGCCGCCGGCATAGGCGGCATAGCTCGGAATCGTCACGGTCGCGAACACGAAGATGATGGTGAGGCCCGCGAGCAGGATGTTGAGCGCGATCTCGTTCGGCGTCTTCTGCCGTTCGGCGCCCTCGACCAGCCTGATCATGCGGTCGATGAAGGTCGAGCCCTGCGCCGCGGTGATGCGAACGCGGATCCAGTCCGACAGCACCTGGGTGCCGCCGGTCACCGCCGAGCGGTCGCCGCCGGACTCCCGGATCACGGGCGCGGATTCGCCTGTGATCGCTGCTTCGTTGACGGAGGCCACGCCCTCGACGACTTCGCCGTCGGAGGGAATGTTGTCGCCGGCTTCGACCAGAACGATATCGCCGACCTTGAGGCTGGTGCCGGGTACCAGCCGATAGGTCTTGTCGGAGCCGGTCAACAGCTTGGCCTGGCTCTCGGTGCGGGTTTTCCGCAGCGATTCGGCCTGGGCCTTGCCGCGGCCTTCGGCGACGGCCTCGGCGAAGTTGGCAAACAGCACCGTGAACCACAGCCACAGGATGATCTGGAAGGTGAAGCCGAGGCCCGCACCGCCCGTCGCCAGATCGCGCAGGAAGATGACGGTGGTGAGCGCGGCCACGACTTCGACTACGAACATCACGGGGCTCTTGATCATGACCCGCGGATCGAGCTTGCGGAAGGACGAGCCGATCGCGGGCATCACGATCTTCGGATCGAGCATCGCCGACACCGGCATCCGCTTGTTCAGTTTTTGGACGACTTCCATGGAGGTAACTCCGAATGAGCGATCAGAACAGGGTGTTGGCGTTGCCAGCCAGGTGCTCGACGATCGGGCCGAGCGCGAGCGCCGGGAAGAAGGTGAGACCGCCGATGATCAGGATCACGCCGACGACCAGGCCGACGAACAGGCCGCCGGTCGTCGGCAAGGTGCCGGCCGACGCCGGGATCGACTTCTTGCCGGCGAGCGAACCCGCCATAGCCATGGCCGGCACGATCATGAAGAACCGACCGACGAACATCGCGACGCCGCCCGTCACATTGTAAAAGAGGATATTTCCGGTGAGGCCCGCGAAGGCCGAGCCGTTATTGCCGGTCTGCGAGGTGTAGGCATAGAGCACCTCGGTGAAGCCGTGCGGGCCGGCATTGGCCATTGACGCCACCGCCGTCGGATAGACAACGGCGACCGCGGTCCAGCCCAGATACATCAAGGGCAGCACCAGGATGGCGAGCATCGCCATCTTGACCTCGCGCGCTTCGATTTTCTTGCCGACATATTCCGGGGTACGGCCGACCATCAGCCCGG
>NZ_SSNA01000015.1 GCF_004799445.1 Bradyrhizobium sp. | reverse complement strand
GGAGTGGGTATGAACGTTGAGACAATCGATCGTCTGATGATGGCCCACTGCATCGACCTTTCGAAGTCGTCCGGCAAAGTGGGTGAGTATCCATATGCCGCAGTGATCTGCCGCGATGGCGTGATCGTGGCCGAGTCGATCAACAGGGTCACGCATGACGGCGACGTGACGCGGCATGCCGAAGTGGTGGCCATCTCGCAAGCGCAGAAAACGCTCGGCACCGTGAGCCTTGAAGACTGCGAGATCTACGCGAATGCGGAGCCTTGCGTCTTTTGCTGCTACGCGATCCGTGAGAGCCGTATCCGCCGCGTGGTCTACGGCTTGAGTTCCCCGCACATGGGCGGCGTGTCGAAGTGGAACGTTCTGGGCGACACGGACATTTCCAGTGCAATGCCGGAAGTGTTCGCGCCTCCCCCAGAGATCGTCTCCGGGTACATGGCGAAAGACGCGGAGCAGGCGCTAATCGACTGGAACCCACTGATCGCCGGGATCATTAGACAGCGCGGCCTGTTTGGTGCGGCACCGCGGGTCATCACCGAGGTCATGCACGAGCAGGCTCCGGGCCTTCGCGGTCGCGTGCTTCGATTCCTACGCCGCAACCTCTTTGACTATTTCGGCCGCCGCTAACTGTCCCGTGTGTGTGTACCGAAAACTTCACCCGGTGATCTTTGCTGGCGAATTTCCCTGTTTCCGCTAGAAAATTCCCTGTTCTTGCAAATTTTTTCCCTGTTAAATTGAGTAGGGAAGTGTACGAAAAGCTGCTGCGGCACAGTAGTTTCTCGCAGAGGAATTGTCCTTTAGTGCCCCGGAATTGAAAAATTCCCTGTAAAATTCCCTGTTAGCAGGGAATTCGCGTGGAGACAGGTGCGATCAGCACTTGCGTCGCCAGCCACCCATACAAGCGTTCGGCAAATAACAGATCGTACCGGCGATGCGCGCTCCACCTCTCGGATCTGGAACAAAAGATGCCAAATATGATTCCGCCCCTGGGGGTAGTTTCAAATTGCATAACGTCTAATCGGCGCAGCTGCGGTTGCGGGGAACGGTCCACCTTGTGGGGCTTCGTTCTACTCGTACTCTTACGCAAACGATCTTTATCGCCTCATTAATGTACGTTGGTCTGATCGATATGGAATGCCGGACCCTGATGTTACACCAACCAAGTCCGCATTTCCTGATCCGAATTGCGTTGACGGTGCGATCCTTCGCTTAGAAATGGACCACCGGACGCTCGCGTTGGAGGCGCGCGTGATGGATAAATTCGAGAAAAACAAGGTGGCTCCGAAGATGCTCATTGCCGACGACGATCCCTGTGTTCTAAGGGCAGTCACCGACCGATGCACCCGGATGGGCTTCGACGTTCAAACCGCGTCCAGCGGACTCCAGGCCCTGATCAAGGCCAGTCAACACCAGCCCGACATTCTCGTCATTGACGTCCACATGCCTGAGGTGGATGGCCTTTCGGTTTTAACGTACCTGCGGGATATCGCGAAAAAGTCACTCCATGTAATCGTGGTTACGGGGCATCCCGGTCAGGAAATTGTCAACAGATGCAAAGAATTCGACGCCTCCTACATCCACAAGGGACATAACTTTTGGAGCGAATTCGAGGCCAGCCTTATCGAGATATGGCCCCAAAGGGCAGTTGCAATAAAGCAATCGGGTAAGCGGTGGGTGAAAATCGAAGTGAGGAAACGACCGCGAGTCCTGTTGGTGGACGACGACGTGAGTGTCAAGAAATTCCTCTTCTGGCGATTCGAAAAACTAGGCGCGGAGCTTCTGTACGCTGCCGATGGCATGCAGGGTTTCTGGATGGCGCGGCGCCAGGAACCGACCGTCATCGTCTCTGATTACTGCATGCCGAACGGCGATGCAGAATATCTCCTGACCAGATTGCGGAACGTACCGGAGACCCGCAACATCCCGGTCATTGTGCAGAGCGGGCGGCGCCTCAACGACGCGATCAAACAAAGGTTGCGGCGGGAGATTTGCGGTCAACCAGGCGCGGCGCGGATCTTGCGAAAATCCGCTGACGCCCGGGAATTATTCGAAGTGCTGCAAAGACTTTGTGGCTTCGCCAGTGACCTGGACGGTGAATTGCTCTACCAGTGAGTGCCTGAAGGTATCCGCCATTTAGCCGCGTGCGATCCGCAACGATCTCGTCCGATGACCTTCCAGACGCGGGCGAATGCAATCGCGGAGTCTCGTTATGATACCAAGTTGCGCATCGGTTCTCCGCAATTGTTCTGCGAAAGTTTGGACCGAACCCCTGTAAAAATCCGGATGCACGGCGGACCGCTCGACCAAGGGTGTTGTAGCTCTCCAAGCCCTATCGCAAATCCGCACTCGCCGGCGTGGCGCGTCTGACGCTGGGTGATTCCGCCGCCGTAAGCTTTGATCCGGGACCTATCCCCCGCGCTGATACATCAATCGTAATTCCGATGTGGCGACAACCCGTAAATGTTCCAGCGCCTTCTTCAGGCTGAGAGCTTCCTCTTCGGTTAGTCCGCGGCTTTCGTGATGCGCCTGCATCAAGGTCGCTTCGGCGAAGTGCGCAGCCTCCCCGGTGGCGGAGAAACCGACCGTTGGCCCGATGCCGCAGATGCCGTGCAAGTGTCGATAGGATTCCGAGATGTGTTTGACCGCACCATCGTCGCTGCGAAACATCAGGCCCGCCGAGACGATTGCGTCTTCGATCTTGCTCCCGAGAGTAGTTGCAAAGCGATGACGGACTTTGGCAAGGCGGATTTCGAATTGAT
>NZ_SSNA01000149.1 GCF_004799445.1 Bradyrhizobium sp. | reverse complement strand
GACGCCGGGTTCTGCTCGCGGCGCGATGGACCGTCGCACCGGTCAATCCGTGTGGGTCACGACAAAGCGGGTGATGAATTGCGTCGCCGCGGCGCCGGTCGCGACAACGCGAACCACACTGCCTTGCTGCAGTGCCATGGCGGCAGCTGCGCACCGCGACGGCTGCACGCGGTCACAGGGCGTTGCCGACATTCGCGCGAGCCGCCGCCGCAAATACATCCCATGATTGTAAAACCATTTGAGCTGCCGCGGCGACAAACCGCTTCGCGGGGGGCGGAATTTTTTGCCGATTGATCCCTGCGCCATTCGGGTCACAATGGATTCGGCATTTGACGGTGCGAGCAGGGCCCGACCCCGGCGGAGAAGAAAATGGTCGAGAATCTTCACCGGCAGCGCGTGCTGAATTTCCTCGGGGTGCTGTCCTCGGGCGATATCGGGGCAGCGCTGTCCCACTGCAGCGACGACGTCGATTTTTTCGCCAATACGCCGATCGATATCCTGCCGCATATGGGCCACCACCGCGGCAAGGCCGAACTCCGGCAGATGTGGACGACGATCCACACCCGCTATTCCAGCATGCGCTACGAGATACCGATCATGGTCGCGGAAGGCGACAAGGTCGCGGCCAATCTTCGGGTGTTCTTCCGCAAGAGCAGCAACAATCGGATCGTGCAGTTCGACATGGCCGCCTTCTATACCCTTCGCGACGGCCAGATCGCCAGGATCCGCGAGATCATCGATACCTTCGATCTGGTCCAGCAGGTGCTCGAGCGTGACGTCGCTGCGGTGCTGACCGGGAGCATGTCCGAAAAGATCTAGCCGCTATCGATGTCGTCATTCCGGGGCGCGTCGAAGACGCGAACCCGGAATCTCGAGATTCCCCGATGTGCAATTGCACATCTGAGGTCTGGTGCTAACGCACCATCCCGGAATGACATTTCAAAGCCACCGCGTTGAACCTCAGGACGCCCTTGGGCGACCAAACATGGGATTCATTGATCCACGGACGATACCCCATCCATGAAAATCGCGTTGCTTGCCTTGCTCGGTCTGATATTGGGCGCGCTCGGCGGCGCCGCGCTTGGCATCGGGGCCGGACTGGCCTGGGTCGAAATCTTCAAGACCACCAGCTTTGAGGGCTATAGCGGTATGCTGGTGTTTTTCACCTTCATGCCGCTCGGCGCCGCGATCGGCGGGCTCGGCGGCGCGCTGTTGTTCGGCGTCATCGCGGCCCGCGACGCCGAAATCGCCGTGATGCGCGAGCCCGCCGGCCCGCAGGACCGCTAAAGCGTTTTCAAGCGAAGCCTGCCCTCGGACTTGATCCGGGGGTGGAGACCGGTTCGCGTCAAGAAAACGCGTCAAATCAAGAATCTGGAGCCCCGTTTCGATTCAATCGAAACGGAAAAGGCTCCAGGTCGGGAATCGGACCGCATTTGTGCAATGCAAAATTGCGCATTGCGTTTTGACCTGATGCCGTTATTTGAACCTTGAAATTTAGTGCAGCCTCCAGGCCCGGCGTCGCCAATGACGCCCGTCAGGGCCGGTCGCTGATCCGCCAATCCAGTTCAGGAAGCAGATATCATGACAGAGCACAGTCTCTGGCGTTTCTCTCGTGCGTTGCATCGCGCGATCAACGACCGCCAGCGCGAAGACCTCGAAACCTTGATCGACGACGAGGTCGATTGGGCGATCTATGGCCCGATCGACATGTTTCCGTTTTTCGGCGCGCGCCGCGGCAAGGCCGCCGTGCTCGAGGTCATCAAGCACATCGCCGAGACCATCCGGGTGCACCGCTTCGACCGCGAGTCGATCATGCTGGGCGTGGACTCCGCGGCCTCGATGATGCGCTATTCGCTGACCGCGCTGGACGCCAACAAGCCGGTCAGCCTGCGGCTCGCCCAGTTCGCGCAATTCAAGGCCGGCCGGCTCACCAGCATGCGCATTCTCGTCGATACCTTCGATCTGGTCGAGCAGGCGCTCGGGCGCCCGATTCATCTGCCAAGGATCGCGTCAGCGGGCTGATCCTCTTCGTCATGGCCGGGCATAGCCGTCCGAAGGACGGCGTCGCTTCCGCTCGCCTATGTCCGGCCATCCACGTGAATCCCCCGCCACAATTTTGCACTGATGTGCCTTCATCATTCATAGGCAGGCGGGCGGGGTGATGACTTCCAGGACAGGATACGGTTTGGCGGGGCTGCTGGTACTGGCGGCCGGTCTCGGCTTGACGGCTGTGCCGGCGAATGCGCAGGCCGTGCCGTCGACCGAAGACGCGGCCGCCACGGCAGAGGCGACCGAAGCGGAGGCCGCCGCCGACCCGGATGACGCCGATATCAAGGATTTGGAGCTGGACTGGAGCCAGCTCAACGTCGACGCCTATACCCTGATGACCACGAGCCCGGCCTCCAAGGCGCGCATGGCTCCGCGCGCGGCAAACACCGCTGACATGGCGTGGTCGTCGAAGGACAAGCCGAATGGGTCGGCCGTCTCGGTGAAGCAACCGATATCGCCGTTCTGGGATGCCCGGATCGGGGCCGACATGACCGTCACCCGGCAACCATCGACGATGTCCGAATTGCTATCGGAAAAAATCGCCAATGGCGGCAGCGAGCCGCAATCTTCCGGCACGGCATGGGCGGCGATCACCGCTCCCGGTGTCGGTTCGATCTGGGACAAGACGGCCATCGAGGCCCGGGTCGATCCCTCGCAGGAGCAGGGCAAGCTCGGCACCTCCGTGAGCAAGTCGCTGCCCCTCAGCGAGCAATATTCGCTCACCCTGCAGAACGGCTACAATGTGATCCAGCAGGGTATCGTTCCGGTGCCCGGACTGGCCGGGCGCACGACGCGGAACTACGAGACCGAGCAATCGGCAAAGCTGAGCATCGCCGACACCGGCACCAGCTTCAGCGCCGGCCAGACCCTCTCGTCCAGCGACGACAAGTGGCTGCGCAAGGTCGGCGCCGAGCAGAAACTGTTCGGCGGCGTCAGCATCTCCGGCTCGATCAGCGAGACGCCGCTCGGCACCTCGAGCAAGAGTCTCACCGCGGGATTCAAGCAGAGCTGGTAGGCGCCGATCGTTGCGGCTTTCGACAAATCCCGTGAAAGATCAGGCATTGCCGCATATTGGCCGCGATGCGGTCAAAATCGGAAGCCCTGATGGCGATGCTTTACTTCGTCGTGCGGGGGACATCCGCGCTCGCTACACACGCGAAACAGGGAAACAGCCGATGAATGCCATTCGTTCCGAAAAGGTTGAATCAATTGAAGAGGATAACAACCTCGCCGCGGTCTCGGAGGTCGAGGCCGGCATCCGCGATTTCGTCCGCAACGACGTCGCTTATTTGCGCCGCCCGGCGCCGGGCACGGTGAGCAGCAGCGAAGGCGCGCTTGAGGCGGGCACCGAGGCCACCGTCAACAACGTCAACTCGCTGATCCAGCGCGTCGCCGGAACCTCGCTCGCGGAAATCGAGAACCTGATTTCCGAGCTTGAAAGCCTGCGCGACCTGCTGCATGCCGAAGGCCAGCGCGTCCAGCGCGAGATTTCCGGCTATGCCCAGCTCAGCCAGGCCGCGATGAAATCCACCCGCATGATCGCCGACAATGTCACGCAGTGGAAGCGGGCCGCGGACGGCCTCCGCAACAGCTAATTCGGCAGTATTCTCGAACCCCGCCGCCGCGCTCCCCTTGAGGGAGCGCGGCGGCTTTGTCTGATTCGAGCGTCTGCCGGCGAAAGCCCGCCCCACACCTGATGCGGTGGATACCGGTTCGTCGCAAGGGACGCGGCGCAACAAACAACGCCTTTGAACCTGCCCGGTCCGGGCCGCGACCAAGTGCAGTCGGCGTGACGCGGCGGCAAACCCTGGGGCATCCCCTGCATGAAAAGCTTTCGGCCAGACAACAGCGATCCGATTCCGTTGCGGAGGCCGTCGCAGAATATCGGCACCATCCTGATCCGCTTTGTCGGGCTGCTGCTGGCGGCCGTGGTGGCGCTGGCACTGATCTGGAGCCGCTGATCTGGAGCCGCTGATCTTTCGGACGGTATTTTCTCGCGGCGAACCGAAACAGGCTCAGCCGGTATTTAGCGATTCGGCCGCTATGGTTAGCGAATGGTAACCGAAGACACGGTGATGGGGTCGCCCTCCAGCGAATAGGCACCGTCGGCGTAGCCCTTCACCACCATCCCGGTGGCGAGCATGACCGCAACCGTCACGGTCGCGAAGATAAAGCCCAGGAATTTCAAACCGCGCAGGTCTGCCATCATCGTCCCCTCAATTCTGTCCCTGCGCCCTATTTGACAGGCACAGGTTCAAAATGAGTTAGCGAAGAATCGGTTCCACCGTGATGGTCAGGGACTGGCGTTCCGCCGCGGCACAAAGGCCGTCGCCAGCATCGAAAACGCCAGTTCGCCGCGCTGGTTGGTGCCGGTATTGCGGCCCTGCAGGATGCCCCATTCTGGGCGCTTGTCCGACGTACGCAGCGATTCGACCTCGCTGGCGAAATGGATCACGTCGCCCGCCAGCACCGGCCTGATCCAGCGCAGTTCGCGAAAACCCGGTGACGGTCCCCAGATCGCGACTTTCTCGCCGCGCGCCGCGGCCTCACGGGCCTGGCGCTGGCCATCGGCCACCAGCAGTTTCATGCAGACCGATCCGACATGCCAGCCCGACGCGGCAAGGCCGCCGAACAGCGATTTGCGCCCTTCCTCCTCGTCGAGATGAAAAGGCTGCGGATCGAACTGGCGCGCGAATTTCTTGATGCCGTCGGCGGTGAAGGTGAACGAGCCCAGTTCGCGCCGCTGCCCGACTTCGATGTCTTCGAAGAAACGCATCAGCCCGCCTGCTCCAAAGCGATATCCTCGCGTCGCCGCACGATGATCGGCGAAACCATCTCGCACAGCGCCTGTCCGGCCGCGTTGCGCGCCACGGCTCTGAACGTCACGATCCCGGTGGCGGGGCGGCTGCGGGAAACCCTTGCTTCCACCACCTCGACATCGAGCGTGAGCTCATCGTCCGGCCGCAGCGGCGCGAGCCAGCGCAATTCGTTGACCCCCGGCGAGCCGAGCGAGGCCGTACCGCCGATAAAACCGTCGAACATCATCCGCATGATCAGCGAGCAAAGATGCCAGCCCGAACCGGAAAGCCCCTTCAACATCGACCGCGACGCCGCTTCCTCATCAAGGTGCATGGGCTGCGGATCGAATTCGGCGGCGAAGGCGAGAATTTCCTCGCGCGTGACGCGGCGCGGTCCGAATTGACCGAAATGGCCGGGCTTGAAATCTTCGAAAGCAAATGTGGTCATGACGGGGATATCACGGAGAGGAGCCTGATTGTGGCCGCACTTTGCGGCAATCTCAACCCGCCCACGCGCATGGCTCGTCCCTGACTTGCCCGAACCGGCATTCGGAGCTAGCCCTTTGCCTGCAGGGACCGTTTGGACGCGAATCATATTCGACTGGCCGGGAGAACCACCGATGTTCGATTTTCAGGATCTGTTTCAGTGGGACCGCTTTATCACGCCTACGATCATCAAGACATTCTACTGGCTGGTCATCGCGTTGATCGGGTTGTTCGGCATCGCCGGCATCTTTTCCGCGCTTGCCGCGATGGCGATCAGCCCGTTCGGCGGATTCATTCAGCTGTTGTCCTCGATCGCCGGCGTCTTCGTCGGCATCATCTTCTCGCGCATCGCGGCGGAATTCATCCTGATCGTGTTTCGCATCAACGAGCATCTCGGCGCGATCCGCGACCAGGGCGCGGGGCACTAGAAGCGATCAATTATTGAACCTGAAATGCATGACGTCGCCGTCGGCGACCACGTAATCCTTGCCCTCCAGCCGCAATTTTCCGGCATCGCGGGCGCCGGCTTCGCCGCCGAGCGCGACGTAATCGGCATAGGCAATGGTCTCGGCGCGGATGAAGCCCTTTTCGAAATCGGTATGGATGACGCCCGCGGCGGCGGGCGCCTTGGTGCCGCGGTGGATGGTCCAGGCGCGGGCTTCCTTCGGGCCGACGGTGAAATAGGTGATGAGATCCAGCAGCTGGTAGCCGGCGCGGATCAGGCGGTCGAGGCCGGCTTCCTCCAGCCCGAGCGTTTCGAGAAATTCGGCGCGCTCCTCGCGCGACAGCGTCGCTATCTCCGATTCGATCTTGGCCGAGATGGTGACGGCGACCGCGCCTTCCTTCCTGGCTTGCCCGGCAACGGCTTCTGAAAACTTGTTGCCTTTGGCGGAGGACGCTTCCTCGACATTGCAGACGTACAACACCGGCTTGGAGGTCAGCAGGCCGAGCATGCCGAAGGCGCGCTCTTCATCCGGCTTGCGCTCGAGAAACCGCGCCGGCTTGCCCTCGCGCAGCAACACCAGAGCGCGATTGACGAGGTCGAGTTGTTCCTTGGCATCCTTGTCGTTGCCCTTGGCCTTCTTGGCCAGATTGTCGACGCGCTTTTCCAGGCTGTCGAGATCGGCCAGCATCAATTCGGTCTCGATGGTCTCGATGTCGGCCAACGGCGCGATCTTGCCTTCGACATGGGTGATGTCGGAATCCTCAAAGCAGCGCACCACATGGGCGATCGCGTCGACCTCGCGGATGGTGGCGAGAAACTGGTTGCCGAGGCCTTCGCCCTTCGAGGCGCCGCGCACCAGGCCCGCGATATCGACAAAGGTCAGCCGCGTCGGGATGATCTGGCCGGATTTGGCAATCGCCGCCAGTTTGTCGAGCCGGGGATCCGGCACCGCGACCTCGCCGACATTCGGCTCGATGGTGCAGAACGGATAATTCGCCGCCTGCGCCGCCGCCGTCTCGGTCAGCGCGTTGAACAGTGTCGATTTGCCGACATTGGGCAACCCGACGATACCGCATTTGAATCCCATGATGTGTCCTAAAAAACTGTTCCGTCACCGGCGGAGCGCTAGGCGGCGCCGCCATCGTCCTTGTCGAAGAATCCCTTGGCCTGCATCGCCAGATGCACCTTGTTCTGGAACGTCGAATCGCTGCCGGTCGCGAGCAGCGCCGCGTTATCGGCAATCGCTGCGCACAACGCTTCCACCCACGGGCGTTCGTCCTTGGCGAAATCGGACAGCACGTAGTCGTGCACCAGTTCCTTGACGCCGGGATGGCCGATTCCGAGCCGCACGCGCCGATAATCGTTGCCGATATGCGCGGAGATCGAACGCAGCCCGTTGTGGCCGGCAATGCCGCCACCGACCTTGAGGCGAACCTTGGCGGCCGGCAGTTCGAGCTCGTCCTGGAACACGGTGATCTCGCCCGCCGCGAGCTTGAAGAAATTCGCGGCTTCCTGAACCGCGCGCCCGGACTCGTTCATGAAGGTCGCGGGGCGAAGCAGCACCACCCGCTCGCGGTCGAGCGTGCCTTCCGAACTCTCGCCCTGAAAGCGGCGGCGCCATGGTGCGAAAGCATGACGCCGCGCGATTTCACCGACGGCCAGAAAGCCGATGTTGTGTCGGTTATGCGCGTACTTCGCGCCGGGATTGCCAAGGCCAACAAAGAGTCGCATGACGCGGCATCCCGCGCTAGCGCGCGATCAGCAAAAGTGGTCCCCGGTTTTGCGTCCGATCGCGCGCCAACCTATAAATTGGCGCATGATCTTTCGCCAAACCGCTCACACTTTGGCGGATCATGCGCGTTACTTCTTCTTGTCGCCGCCACCGGCAGGCGCCTTGGCACCAGCCGCAGGCGCCTTGGCCGCGGGCGCCTTCGCGCCACCCGCGGGAGCAGCCCCCGCGGCGGGCGCAGCGGCGGCGGCGCCGGCCGCCGGAGCCGCACCGGGCGCAGCCGCAGCACCGGCAACAGCCGCCGGACCGGCAGCCGCGGCAGCCGCAGCGGCTTTCATTTCCTCGGCGTAGCCAGACGGCGGCACGATGGTCACCAGCGTCACGTCTTCGCGCAACAGCGACTTCACGCCGGCGGGCAATTTGATGTCGGACAGATGCAGCGAATGGCTGATCTCCAGTTCGCTGACATCGGCTTCGACGAATTGCGGAATGTTATCGACCGAGCATTCCAGGTCGATGCTGTGGGTGACGATGTTGACGGTGCCGCCGCGCTTGACGCCGGGTGCGGCTTCCGCGTTCTGGATGTGCAGGGGAACGCTGACGCGGATGGTCGCGCCTTCGCCGAGCCGCATGAAGTCGACATGGATCGGAAAATCGCGCACCGGATCGAGATGGAAGTCGCGCGGAATCACGCGGTGCTTCTTGCCCTCCAGATCGATGTCGTAAATCGTAGTGAGAAACCGGCCGGCCAGGATGCGCTGGCGCAGGTCGGCGTCGTCGACCGAAATGGTCACGGGGGGCTGGTTGTTGCCATAGATCACTCCGGGCACTCTGCCGGCGCGACGCTCTGCCCGTGCGGCCCCCTTGCCGCCTGACGGACGTGCGGTCGCCTTCAATTCCTTGACGGTCGCCATTTGGATTAAGTCCTTGTTTTCTAAAAAGTTAAAGGCCGCATCGCGGCCCGTTTGGTACTCGCAGCAAGCCTCCAGGGGTGCGGGGGCTGCGGACGTGGCGGCGTTCTAGCCCCAAAGGTCGAAAATGACAAGGAAATGTGGGGATTTTTCTCTCGGCCTTGGCCCATGGTCGCCACCGGGCGCGCCCCGCTGAGCCGCCTCCTTGGCAGGACTTTTCCCCCGGGGTTACCGGACAGGCGGGTCAAGCCCGCGTATCACACCGAACGGGACGAAACGCCTTACCCACCCGTCTTCGGGCTGCCGACATCCGGCGCCGGGTGGGAGCCGCCGAGCTTGGCTTCCAGCACGGCGATGCGCGTTTTCAGCGCCTCGTTTTCCTCGCGCGCCAGCCGCGCCATGTCCTTGACGGCCTCGAACTCCTCGCGCTTGACGATATCGAGGTCGCGCAGGATTTTTTCGGCCTGATTGCGGACCACCGTATCGACCTCGCGCTTGACACCCTGGGCGGCGCCGGCGGCGTCATTCATCAGACGCCCGATCTCGTCGAAAAACCGATTATTGGTCTGGGTCATCCTCTAATCTCCGGTCGGCTGCACTGGCTCGGCACCACAAGACAATGGCGATCCGGACCACACTGTGCAAGACGCCATTGTTCCCGCAACGGCCAGGTCGCCTTGTCATGCCCTGGTTTCCTTGCGATCCTGCCGAATGCCGGGCCAGAAACCATAAAATCGAGAAGCGAGACGACGCGCCCCATGATCGACCAGCAGATCGAAATCCCGACCAGGGACGGCCACACCACCACCTTCATCACCCATCCCGAGCGCGGCGGCCCGCATCCCGTCATCCTGTTTTACATGGACGCGCCGGCGATCCGCGAGGAACTGCGCGACATGGCGCGCCGGCTCGGCACGTCGGGCTATTACGTGATGCTGCCGAACCTCTATTACCGATCGGGCGTCATGGAGCTCGGGCCGATCCCGCCAGACCCTGAAGCGCCCGAGCGCAAGCGCATGTTCGGCTTCATGAACTCGATCAACATTCCCCTGATCATGGAGGACACACGCGCTCTGCTGGCTTATGCCGAGGGACAATCGGCCGCCCGCACGGATCGGATCGGCACCGTCGGCTACTGCATGAGCGGGCGATATGCCATCAACGCGGCGACGCATTTTCCGGATCGCGTCAAGGCGGCGGCGTCGATCTACGGAACGCATCTGGCGACCGATCAGCCCGACAGCCCGCATCTGGCCGGGCGAAAGACCAGGGCCGAGCTCTATTTCGGCTGCGCCGAAACCGACGTCTACGCGCCGGCGGAGATTGTCGAGCATGTGAAACAGGGAATGAAAGACCACGCGGCCAAGGCCGAGGTCGAGATCTATCCCGGCACCCATCATGGCTTCGCTTTTCCGAAGCGGCCGGTCTACGATCGCGACGCGGCCGAGCGGCACTGGGAACGGCTGCTTGCGCTCTACCGCCGCAACCTCTCATCGTAAGCAGGCGCAATGCCCTTCCTCACCATCGCCTTTCCGGTGTTCGATCCCATCGCCATCGCCATCGGCCCGATCGCGATTCGCTGGTATGCGCTGGCCTATATCGGCGGCATCGTGCTCGGCTGGCTCTACGCCCGCGCGCTGCTCAAGAACGACAGGCTTTGGGGCGGACCGGCGCCGATCACGCTTGTGCAAATGGACGATTTTATCCTCTGGGTCACGCTCGGGATCATCCTCGGCGGCCGCACCGGCTATGTGCTGTTCTACAACCTGCCGTTCTTTATCCAGCATCCCGCCGAGATCTTCGAACTGTGGAAGGGCGGCATGTCGTTTCACGGCGGCTTTCTCGGTTGCGTCGCCGCGGTGATCCTGTTCTGCCTCAAGAACAACCTGCCGATCCTGTCGCTCGGCGATATCACCACCGCGGTGGGACCGATCGGATTGTTTCTCGGGCGGCTGGCCAATTTCATCAACAGCGAGTTGTGGGGCCGGCCGGCGGACTCCAGCGTGCCCTGGGCGATGGTGTTTCCCAATGGCGGTCCGCTGCCGCGCCACCCCAGCCAGCTTTACGAGGCCACGCTTGAAGGTATCGTGCTGTTTGCGATCCTGTTCGCAATGATCCGGATGGGCGCCTTGAAGCGGCCCGGCCTGATCCTCGGCAGCTTCATCGCCATTTATGGTGTTGCGCGTATTATTGGCGAGTTTTTCAGGGAGCCCGATCCGCAGCTTGGATTCCTGTGGGGCGGGCTGACCATGGGCATGCTGCTCTCGGTGCCGATGATCATTGCAGGAGCAATCATTATTGTGGTGGCATGGCGCCGCAAGACGCTGAGGCAGGCAACGCCACCGCTTCAAGGAATGTCGTGACCGAATACTCGCCGCTCCAGTCCGAGATCAAGAAGCTGATCAAGTCGTCCGGTCCGATGCCGGTGTGGCGCTACATGGAGCTGTGCCTGATGCATCCCAGGCACGGCTATTACCTTTCCCGCGATCCGCTGGGGCGCGAGGGCGATTTCACCACCGCGCCCGAAGTGAGCCAGATGTTCGGCGAATTGCTCGGCCTGTGGGCGGCATCGGTGTGGAAAGCGATCGGTTCGCCGCCGCTGCTGCGGCTGATCGAACTCGGACCCGGCCGCGGCACCATGATGGCGGATGCGCTGCGCGCGCTGCGCGTGCTGCCGCCGCTCTATCAGGCGCTCAGCATCCATCTCGTCGATATCAATCCGGTGCTGCGCGAGAAGCAGAAAGCCGCGCTGTCGGGTGTGCGCAACATCGACTGGCACGACACCATCGACGACGTGCCGGACGGTCCGTCCGTGATCCTCGCCAACGAATATTTTGACGTGCTGCCGATCCACCAGGCGGTGAAGCGCGAGACCGGCTGGCATGAGCGCACCGTCGAGATCGACGGCAACGGCAAGCTGGAATTCGGCACCGCCATGGAGCCGATCCCGCGTTTCGAGGTCCTGCTGCCGCCGCTGGTGCGCGCCGCTCCGGTCGGCGCGGTGTTCGAATGGCGGCCGGACGCCGAGATGATGAAAATCGCGAGCCGGGTCCGCGACCAGGACGGCGCCGCCTTGATCATCGATTACGGTCACCTGCGCAGCGACGCCGGCGATACCTTTCAGGCCATCGCCCGCCACAGCTTCACCGACCCCTTGAAGAATCCCGGACAGGCCGACGTGACGGCCCATGTCGATTTTCAGGCGCTGGTGCGCGCCGCCGAGGACCTCGGCGCGCGGGTCCACGGCCCGGTGCCGCAGGGTGAGTTTCTGAGGCGGCTCGGCATCGAAACCCGGGCGGTGACCCTGATGGCGAAGGCTTCGCATGAGGCTTCGGAAGACATCGCAGGCGCGCTGCAACGGCTGACCGGCGGCGGCCGCGGCGGCATGGGATCGATGTTCAAGGTGCTGGCGGTCTCGGAGCCCAACCTTACCTCGCTGGCGGGGTTTGCCGACGACAAGCCGGACGCCAAGGCCGAAACCACATGAAACTTGAATCCCCGCTGCTGTCGGCCGTTCCCGGCCTGCGTCACGCTTTCTTCAGCCGCGACGGCGGGGTCTCCGGCGGCATTTACGCCAGCCTCAACGGCGGCATCGGCTCCAACGACGACCCGGCCAATGTCGCGGAAAATCGCCGCCGGATGGCGGCGCGGATGGGCGTGACATCCGATCATTTTCTCACTCTGTTCCAGGCTCACTCGCCCGATGTCGTGGTGGCGTCAGCGCCGTGGGACACCGCCTCGCGCCCGCGCGCCGACGCCATCGTCACCCGCGCGGAGGGGCTCGCCATCGGCGTCACCGCGGCCGATTGCGGACCGATCCTGTTTGTCGATCCCAACGCGCGCGTGATTGGCGCGGCGCATGCCGGCTGGAAGGGGGCGCTGACCGGCATCGTCGAATCCACCGTCGATGCCATGGAAAGACTCGGCGCCGATCGCACCGGCATTGTCGCCGCGATCGGCCCGCTGATCCGCCAGCCTTCTTACGAAGTCGGCAACGAATTCGTCGCGCGGTTCGTGGACGCTGATGCGGAGAACGCCCTGTTCTTCCTTCCCGCATCGCGCGAGGGCCACGCGATGTTCGACCTCGCCGGCTTCATCCGGATGCGACTGGAAAATGCCGGGGTATCCGTCATCGACGACACCGGCGTCGATACCTATTCCGATGATCGCTTCTTCAGTTACCGCCGCTCGGTGCATCGCAAGGAGCCGGACTACGGCCGGCACGTCCACGCGATTATGCTGGAAGGCGAATAGTTGTTTCCGATTGACGGCGTCATCTTGGCAGGGGGTAAGAATGCTCAACCAGCACGTTGATACCGATCCGGAAGCGATCCCCGCCGAAATCGACGGCTGGAATTGGGGCGCATTTCTGCTCAACTGGATCTGGGGTGTTGGAAACAACACCTTCATTGCGCTGCTGACGCTGATTCCGTTTGTCGGCCTGGTAATGCCTTTCGTACTGGGCGCCAAGGGAAGCCGCTGGGCATGGCGCAACGGGCGATGGGACAGTGTTGCGCATTTCCGGCGCGTGCAACGCCTGTGGGCGATATGGGGCGTCGTCATCTGGCTCGGCGCGATCGCGCTGTTCGGCACGATATTTGGCGGTGCTTTCTATCTTCTCAGACACTCCGAGGCCTACCAACTCGCAGAATCCCGACTTCAGGCCAACACCCAAGCGGCCGATGCTCTGGGAACCCCGATATCGACCGGCTATCCGATGGGCTCCATTACGACCGGCGGCGCAACGGGACGCGCGATCCTCAGTTTTTCTGTAACCGGCACCAAGGCCGCTGGGCAGATTTACCTGGAGGCGATCAAAAAAGGCGGAGTGTGGTCGCTCACGAAGCTCACGCTCAAAGTCGATGGGCGTGATGGCGTGATTGATCTCATCAATCAAACCAAAGTCGAGATCGGCGGTGGCCGGCACATCGGCCAGGCCGTCTCATTATAAGTCGTTTTCATGGCTTTCCCCGCCCTAGACCTTAACGCATTTTAACGATATCGCTCAGGGCGCGATGAGGGACACGTCAGCAACTTTATTCCGGGCCGCCCGGACCGCGTGGCGCGCTGGTGGTGCCGCGCTGTTGATGGCGATGGCCTGCGGACTCGGCGGCTGCGCCGGTGGCGGCGCGGTCAGCGGCTCGTTTGCCATGGCGAGCGCCCCAAGCAGTCCCACCGTGACCTTCGAATCGATCGACGGCCCGCCGCCGCAGGTGTTCGACCGGATGGTGGGCGTGCTGGACAACGAATCCAAGCTGCGCAATCTCTCGATCGTCTCCCGCGATGGCGCGGCCTCCTACCGGGTGCGCGGCTATCTCGCCGCCGAGGTCAATCGCGGCCGCACCGTGATCGCGTGGGTCTGGGACGTCTATGACCAAAACCAGCAGCGCGCGCTGCGCCTTTCCGGCGAGGAACCGGCCGGCAAGGCCGGGCGCGACCCCTGGGCCTCGGCCGACGATCTCGTGCTGCGGAAGATTGCGCAGGCCGGATTGAGCGGTCTCACCGGCATGATCAATGGAACGGCGCCGGCGGATGCGCCTCAACCCACCGCCGCGCCGGGCAGACGCGGCCCGGCGGTAGCGAGCGCGGATCAGCCCTCGCCCGCCCCGGGCGAATGGCGCGTCAGCTCGCTCGGCTACACCAGCCATTAGCCAATCGCCTGACGAGCGGGCATTTTTGCCAGGGAAAACCAAGGAAAACCGGGCCAATGGGTTGCCAGCCGGGCCACCCCCTTGATATCACCTCGCTCATCGAAACGCGCTATTTCCGTGGGATTGCGATATGCTGAACATTGTATCCAGCAAGGCGCGGGGAGAAGCCTCGATGTCGGCCAAGAACGGCTCCATCAAGCTCGTCGCCGGCAATTCCAATCCTGCGCTGGCGCAGGAAATCGCCAACTGGCTGCATATGCCGCTGACCAAGGCCATCGTCCGCCGCTTCGCGGATATGGAGATTTTCGTCGAAATCCAGGAAAACGTCCGCGGCTCCGATGTCTTTATCATCCAGTCGACGTCGTTTCCGGCCAACGACCATCTGATGGAACTCCTGATCATCACCGATGCGCTGCGCCGGGCCTCGGCGCGCCGCATCACCGCGGTGGTTCCCTATTTCGGCTACGCCCGGCAGGACCGTAAATCGGGCTCGCGCACGCCAATTTCGGCCAAGCTGGTCGCCAACCTGATCACCCGCGCCGGCGTCGACCGCGTCATGACGCTCGACCTGCATGCCGGCCAGATCCAGGGCTTCTTCGATATTCCGACCGATAATCTCTACGCCTCGCCGGTGATGGTGCGCGACATCAAGGAACGCTTCGACCTCGCCAATGTCATGGTGGTGTCGCCCGACGTCGGCGGCGTGGTGCGCGCCCGCGGGCTTGCCAAGCGCATCAACACGCCGCTGGCCATCATCGACAAGCGCCGCGAACGCGCCGGCGAATCCGAGGTCATGAACGTGATCGGCGACGCCGCCGGCTTCACCTGCATCCTGGTCGACGACATCGTCGATTCCGGCGGCACGCTGGTGAACGCCGCCGACGCGCTGCTCGCCAACGGCGCCAAGGACGTCTACGCCTACATCACCCACGGCGTGCTGTCCGGGGGCGCTGCCGCCCGCATCGCCGGTTCGAGGCTGAAGGAACTCGTCATCACCGATTCGATCCAGCCGACCGAAGCGGTGCGCAACTCCGCCAACATCCGCACGCTGTCGATCGCCTCCCTGATCGGGGAAGCCATCGGCCGCACCGCCTCGGAAGAGTCGGTGTCGAGCCTGTTTGACTGATCCCGCCGCTTTTGCGCTGCAGGAAATCCGTCATACCCCGCTACCGTATCTCGCCTTTGCGTTGAGGCCGTCATTGCGAGCGAAGCGAAGCAATCCATGCCGCAACATAAAAAGGGAATGGATTGCTTCGTCGCTTCGCTCCTCGCAATGACGAGAAGACGGCGCTATTAATATTACGCCTTAACTAATAATTAATTATGCGTTTGCGGGCACGAAACGCCCGGCCTAGCGTTCGTTGCAGTGCCCGGCAACCAACGAAGTGGTGCGTACCATGACCTATAGAATGTTTGCGGCGCTCGTCGCGTCTCTCAGTGCGGCGGCGCTTATGCTTGCCGCGAACGAGGCATCCGCCCGGACCGGAACAGCGTCTCGTGGCGGGTTTACTTCGCATTCGATTTCCCACCGGTCGGTGGCGCAATCGCTCCGGCATCACCGGAGAAACAACCTCGGGACCTTCTGGCCGACGGTAGGGGACTTCTACGGCGGGCCGTCGACCGTCGAGCCCCTGGTAGATGCTACGCAGCCAACGTCAGGCGATCTCCAATACACCAACACCTATGCCGTCCCCTGGGATTGGGCGCATCGATTTCCGCCGGTCGCCGTACCTTCGGAACGACCCTATGTGTCGAGCTGCCCTACCGAGGCCGTAACGGTGACCGGGCGTGGCGGCAAGGAGCAAACCGTCAATATCACGCGGTGCTTCTAGAGCCTTTTCCGTTTCGATTGAATCGAAACGGGGCTCTAGATTCTTGATTTGACGCGTTTTCTTGACGCGAACCGGTCTCCACTTCGCTTGAAAACGCTTTATTAGCGGCACCTGAGACGGGATTGGACGTCGGTTGAAATGAGCAAGGCCGTCCCGGTTGACGGCCTCCGTCATTTCAAATTGCGTGTGTTTTTTCAGATGCGCTTCGACGCGTCCCTGAATCTGATTCCCTTCAGTCCAGCGGCGTCATTGAACAAGGTCAGCCGAAATCCACATTCCCTCACCGGGGAGGACTTTTACAGGGAAACGATTCTTTCAGGCTGTAAAGCAGCGCAAGCCCGAGCGGCAAACCGGCTGCATCGCCTTTTCTCTTGCGTGCCCATTTCAATAAAGTGTCGCTCGCTTGCTCAAAAGTCAGGAGCGGGGGCATTCCACCCAGGCAAAATAATCTGTCTTCCACTGACATATTGTAGGCGATGAGGCCGTCTCTTATCCCTTCCAAATAAGACTTGTTGTAATTCAGATCCCGCTCCCCCTTCGGGTGTTGAAATTGCTCGACCGTTAATGCTTGCGCGTTTGCGTCCGAAGCCGGCAATCCGCCCGGCAACATTGTTATTGACGCAATGATCGCGATACCGGGAGATTTAATCATCTCGAAGCTCCTTGGACATGCAATCCATCATGCAGCCGTGGCCGGTGTAGCCCAAGGTTGGCGTCATTGCGAGCCAACGGGTCGCGCGAATGCACGCCCGATGACAGGCTCCGCGAAATAACCCGTGGAAAGTGGAATGCCTGGTCGCTTGCGCGCCCTCGCAATGACGGCGGTTACTTTTCTACGCCCGCCCTGCCCCGCGCTGTCCGCGTCTTCGCTCCACCGTGATCTCCGCCAGGATCGACATCGCGATTTCCTCCGGCGTGATGGCGCCGAGGTCGAGGCCGGCCGGCGCCTTGATGCGGTCGATGGCCTGGGCGTCACAGCCTTCGGCGATCAGCTTGGCGCGCAGCGCCGCCATCTTGCGGCGGCTGCCAACGAAGGCGTGATAGGCGGCATCAAGCGTAACCGCCGCCCGCAGTGCGGCCTCGTCGCCCTTGCCCTGGGTCGAGACCACGACGAAGCGTTTTGCCTGGTTCAGTTTTCCCAATGCAAAACCGTCGATCAGCATGTCGGCGTCGGGCGTCTCCGGCAGGTCGGCCGAAGGTGCCGCGACGGTCACGTGGTAGCCGAGCTGGCGGGCCTGCGCGGCAAGCGACAGCGCCACCGGGCTGCCGCCGAGAATCACCAGCGAGGGATGCGGCAGCACCGGCTCGATGAACACGTCCATGGTGCCCTTGCTCGGGCACATGTTGGTCGCAAAGCGCACGCCGTCGCGGTTTTCGCCGGGCTTGACGCCGAGCTCGGCGAGCAGATTCTCCGGCTGCACCGAGACCATGCGTGGCTCGCCGTCGGCGAGCGCGTCGCGCGCGGCTTTCAGCACCGCGCCGCGGGCGCAGCCGCCGCCGATCCAGCCCGCGGCAATCGTTCCGTCTGGGCGGATGATCGCCTTCGCCCCGGCCTTCGCCGCCGTCACCGACACCGTCCGCACCACGGTGGCGAGCACAAAGGCCTGCTCGGCGGCCTTGAGCCGGGCCACCATATCCATCACTTCGACGTGCCTGGTCATGGGCGGCGCTCCTTCACTCACAACTTCGCCAGATAGGGTTCGAGCTCGGTCAGGCTCCGCAGCGTGTTGGCGGGCGCATAGAGATCGATATGCGGCAACGCCGCCTTGATGCCGGCGGCTTCCGGCGCATAACCCTCCCACGCCATCATCGGATTGAGCCAGACGATGCGGCGGCAGCGTTTTGCCAGCGCCGCCATCTCGCGGCCGAGCAGCCTGGCGTCGCCGGTCTCATAGCCATCGGAGACGATCATCACGCAAGAGCGCGAATGCAACACCCGCGCGGCGTGCCAGCGGTTGAAGGTCTGAAGGCTTTCGCCGATCCTGGTGCCGCCGCCGGCGCCTTGCGCCATGATCGAGAGACGGTCGAGCGCGCGCGCGGGGTCCTTTTCCTTCATCGCGTCGGAGACGTGCGCAAGCCGGGTGTGGAACAAAAACGCTTCGGCTTCGCGGAATTCATCGAGCACGCCGTGGATGAATCGCAGGAACACCCCGGTATACATGCTCATCGAGCCGGAGGCGTCGAGCAGCATCACCAGCCGCAGCGGCTTTTGCTTGCGCTGCCGCCTGACCAGCGTGATCGGCACGCCGCCATGGCTGATATTGCCGTGGATGGTTCGCCTGAGATCGAGCCGGTAGCCGCGCCGCCGCGCCAGATCGCGCCGGGTCAGCCTTGTGCGCATGGTCCTGGCGAGCCGTGCTGCGACTTCATGGGCCTGCTCGATCTGATCGGGGTCGGCCATCTTGCGGAAATCGATCTCCGAGAGATTCTCGGCACGCGAGGCGCCCTCCATGCGGCCTTCGCCGGCGCGATGCTCCGGCGCGCCATTGTCGTCAGATGGAATCTGGTCGGTGGCGGCTGCGCCCGCGGCCGGTTCCGATTTCCTGTCCTGCAAGCTCTTCAGCGAGGGGCTGTTGGCGGCCTTCGCCGAGCCAATGGTCAGCGACCGCGACCGTACGCGCTTGCCCAGCCAGAATGCATCGAACAGCCCATCGAACCTGTCCCAGTCGGTCTTGCGCGCCGAGAACAGATGCTTGAAGGCGACGCGCAGCAGGCCCGGTCTCTCGGCATAGCCCGCCGCCATCAGGGTGGCCGCATCCCGGCCCTCCTGCAGGCCGACGGCAAAGCCGCTGTCGCGCAAGGTCCCGAGAAACGCGGCGAGTTTTGCCGCGACCAGCCGCGACACCTCGTCGATCTCCTCATAGCCGGGATCGGGACCGCAACAACTCATGCCACCTTCCCCAATATCCGTTCCGTGACCTCGCGCGTCAGGCGCGACTTGTCCTCATGGGTCTTGAGCAGGCACATCAGCGTCTCGTGCACCGTCTCGGGCGCCTCGAGCAGGTCGCGCACGCCGATCCCGACCAGCGCGGCGGCCCAGTCCAGCGTTTCCGCCACGCCCGGCACCTTGCGCAGTTCCTCTTTCCGGATGCCTTCGACCATGCGCGCGATCTGCAGCGACAGCGACGCGGTCGCGCCATCGATCCGCGCCATGATGATGCGGGCCTCGCGATCGACGTCGGGATAATCGACGTAGTGATAGAGACAGCGGCGGCGCAGCGCGTCGGACAATTCGCGGGTGCCGTTCGAGGTCAGCACAACATGCGGGATCGTGGTCGCGGAGATCGTGCCGAGTTCGGGGATCGATACCTGAAAGTCGGACAACAGTTCGAGCAGGAACGCCTCGAATTCGTCGTCGGCGCGATCGATTTCGTCGATCAAGAGCACCGGCGGCTTGTCACGCCGGATCGCGGCCAGCAATGGCCGTTCCAGCAGGTATTTTTCGGAAAAAATCTGATCCTCGATCGCGTCGGCGTCCTCGCCGCGATGGGCCTGGATCGAGAGCAGCTGCCGCTGGTAGTTCCATTCATAGAGCGCGGCCGATTGATCGAGCCCCTCATAGCACTGCAGCCGGATCAGCTCGGTCGAATGCACCGCGGCCAGCGCCTTCGCGACCTCGGTCTTGCCGACGCCCGCCTCGCCTTCGAGCAACAGCGGACGCCGCAGCAGCTGCATCAGCGAGATCGCGGTCGCGAGCTCCCCGTCGGCGATATAGCCGCAGTCCGCCAGCGCTTTTGCGATCTCCTCGCGATTGTTCATTGCCAGAGTGTTGTCCTCTTCGCTGCTTCTTCTCCCCTCCTCCCGCGAAGCGGTGGGGAGGGGTCGGGGGTGGGGGGTGGCGCGGCGTTCGCCGAAGCAGCGGTTGCTGCCGATAGACCCCCCACCCCCGACCCCTCCCCGCCACGCGCGATGCGCGTGGCGGGGAGGGGAGTTCACGACCTCATCCCAGGAGGCTGACTTTTTCGTCTTGCGACTAGCGTCATCGTCATTGCGAGGAGCCGACGGGTCGCGCGAATGCGCGCCCGATGACAGGCTCCGCGACGAAGCAATCCATTCTTTCTTTACTTGGCGGCATGGATTGCTTCGCTGCGCTCGCAATGACGGAACGTGCTACGCCGCGAACACTCCCAAACTCTTCGCCGCCTTCCAGTTGCGCCAGTAGTCGTGCGGCATCTGGATGTGGGTACTCCCCAGGAACGAGAAGGCGTCGTTGACGGCGTTGGAGAACGCCGGCACGCCGCCGACATTCGGGCTCTCGCCGACGCCCTTGGCGCCGATCGGGTGATGCGGCGACGGGGTGACGGTAAAGTCGGTCTCCCAATGCGGCGTCTCGACCGCGGTCGGCATGAAGAAATCCATGAACGAGCCGGTGACGACATTGCCCTCGGGATCGTAACGGATTTCCTGGCCCATCGCGATCGCAAACGCCTCGGTCAACCCGCCATGCACCTGGCCTTCGATGATCATCGGGTTGATGCGGGTGCCGCAATCATCCAGCGCATAGAAGCGCCTGATCTTGTAGACGCCGGTATCGACGTCGATGTTCATCACGCAGATATAGGCGCCGAAAGGATAGGTCATGTTGGGCGGATCGTAATAGCTCACCGCTTCCAGGCCCGGCTCCATGCCCGGCGGCACCGAATTATAGGCCGCCCAGCAGATGTCCTTCATCGACATGGTTTTCTCCGGCAAGCCCTTGACGCGAAAACCGTCGATATCCCATTCGAGGTCGTCCTCGTGCACCTCGAGCTTGTAGGCGGCGATCATCTGCGCCTTGGCCTTGATCTTGCGCGAAGCCATGGCGATCGCGGCCCCCGCCACCGGGGTCGAGCGCGAGCCATAGGTGCCGAGCCCGTAGGGCGCGGTGTCGGTATTGCCCTCCTCGACCATGATGTTGTCGGCAGGAATCCCGATCTCGGTGGCGATGATCTGCGCCCAGGTGGTCTCGTGGCCCTGGCCGGTGCTTTTGGTGCCGACCCGGGCAATGCCGGCGCCGGTCGGATGCAGGCGGATTTCGCAGGAATCGAACATCGCTATCCCAAGGATGTCGCAATTCTTCGACGGCCCGGCGCCGACGATCTCGGTGAAGAACGACACGCCGAGGCCCATGATCTCGCGGGTCTCGCCGCGCTTGAACGCTGCGCGCTGCGCCGCCTGCTCCTTGCGCAGGCCGGCGTAGTCAACCGTCTCCATCATCTTCTTCATGGCGGTGTGATAGTCGCCGGAATCATATTCCCAGCCCAACGCCGAGTGATACGGGAACTGCTCCTTTCGGATGAAGTTCTTCAGCCGCAGCTCGGCCGGATCCATGCCCAATTTCTGGGCCAGGATGTCCATCCCGCGCTCGATGCAGTAAGCGGCTTCGGTGACACGGAACGAACAGCGATAGGCGACACCGCCCGGCGCCTTGTTGGTGTAGATGCCGTCGACCGACAGATGCGCGGTCGGAAAGTCGTAAGATCCGGTGACGATGTTGAAGAAGCCGGCCGGCCATTTCGACGGATCGGCGCAGGCGTCGAACGCGCCGTGATCGGCGAGCACATGGACGCGCAAACCCGTGACCTTGCCATCTTTGGTCGCGGCGATCTCGGTGGTCATGTGGTAATCGCGCGCAAACGAAGTGGCCGTGAGGTTCTCGATGCGGTCCTCGACCCATTTCACCGGTTTGCCGGTGACGATCGAAGCGACGGCGGCGCAAATGTAACCGGGATAGGCGCCGACCTTGTTGCCGAAGCCGCCGCCGACGTCGGGCGAGATCACGTGGATCTTCTGTTCCGGGATTTTGGCGATCAGCGCCACCACGGTGCGGATCACATGCGGCGCCTGGAAGGTGCCCCAGATCGAGAGCTCGCCCCTGATCTTGTCGAACGAGCAGACGCACTGGCAGGTCTCCAGCGGCGAGGGATGGGTGCGGTGATAGGAGATCATCTCCTTGATCGTGACATCGGCCTTGCGGAAGGCGGCATCGGTGAGATCCTTGTCGCCGACCGTCCACTCGAAGATGTGGTTGTGATGCTTGCGCGGCCCATGCGCGCCCGAGGTCTTGCCGGCGAGATCCTCGCGCAGCACCGGCGCATCCTTGTCCATTGCCTTGAACGGATCGATCACGACCGGCAGCGGCTCGTATTCGACGACGACCTTGTTGATGCCGTCATCGGCGGCATAGCGGTCGGTGGCGACCACGAAGGCGACCTCCTGGTTCTGGAACAGCACCTTGCCGTCGGCCAGCACCATCTGCACGTCGCCGGCGAGCGTCGGCATCCAGGCGAGGTTGACGGTCTTCAGCGTCTCGGCGGTGATCACCGCCAGCACGCCCGGCACCTTCAGCGCTTCCTCGGAATTGATCGATTTCACCCGCGCATGGGCATGCGGCGACCTGACGAAATCGCCGTGCAGCATGCCCGGCAGCTTCAGATCGTCGACATAATTGCCCTTGCCCTGGGTGAAGCGCGCGTCCTCGACCCGCTTGCGCTTGCAGCCCATGCCTTCGAGGGCGGCGGTGCGTTGTTCCCGCGTGGGAGTAAGGTCGTTCATTCCGCGGCCTCCTTGAATTCGACGCCATTGATCTTGTCGGCGGCGTACTGGATCGCCTTGACGATGTTCTGGTAGCCGGTGCAGCGGCAGATGTTGCCCGAAATCCCCATCCGGATTTCCTCCTCCGATGGCCTCGGGTTCTCCTGCAGCAGCCGCTGCGCGCGCAGGATCATGCCGGGCGTGCAGAAGCCGCATTGCAGCCCGTGCATCATCCGAAAACCCTCCTGAAGCGCCGACAGCGAGCCGTCGGCGTTGGCGACGCCCTCGATGGTGGTGATCTCGGATCCCTCCGCCTGCACCGCGAAAACCGTGCAGCTCTTGACCGACATGCCGTCGAGATCGACAGTGCAGGCGCCGCAATGGGTGGTCTCGCAGCCGATATGGGTGCCGGTGAGCAAGAGGTTCTCGCGGATGAAATGCACCAGCAGCGTGCGCGGTTCGACGAGGCCCTCGACCTCGGCGCCGTTCACCTTCATGGTCACATGGGTTTTTGCCATTCTTGATCCCTCCCCTTATTTCGCGCGTGAAGCGGCGCGTTGCAGCGCCCGCGTCACCATGATGCCACCGACATGCTTGCGGTATTCGACCGGCCCGCGGGCGTCCGCCGCCGGCGACATGATCGCCTCGGCCGCCGCCGCGGCCTTCTTCAGCGTGGCCGCATCGAGGCTGGTTCCGATCACCGCCTTTGCCGCATCGGTTGCGAGCAGCGGCGTTTCGTGCAGGTTGGTCAGACCGATCGCGCAGGAAACCACCTTGCCGCCCGCCATCGTGAGCACGACGGCGGCGGCGGCGGTGGCATAGTCGCCGATCTTGCGCTTGAGCTTCTCGTAGGCGTAGCCGTGGCCGGCGGCGGGCAAGGCAACCGAGATCGCGGTGAGGATTTCGCCGGGCTCGAGCGCGGTGAAATAGGCGCCCTGGTAGAATTCGGTGGCCGCGATGTCGCGTCCGCCGCCCGGCCCTTCGAGCCGGTAGTGGGCGCCGAGCGTCATCATCAGCGCCGGCATGTCGTTGCCGGGATCGCCATTGGCGACATTGCCGCCGATGGTTCCCATGTAGCGCACCTGCGGGTCGGCGATCAGAAGCGCGGCCTCCTGCAGGATCGGCAGCGATTTGGCGATGTCATCCGACGCCAGCAGCTCGGCTTGCGTGGTCATGGCGCCGATCACGATCCTGTTGCCGTCGCGGCGGATGCCCTTCAACCCGTCGATGCCATGCAGATCGACCAGGTGCTCCGGCGTGGCGAGCCGCAGCTTCATCATCGGGACCAGACTATGGCCGCCGGCAAGCGGGCGGGCTTCGTCGCCCAGTGTCGAGAGCAGCTTGACCGCGTCGGCCACGGTCGCAGGCCGGTGATAGCTGAACGGGCCAGGAATCATCGTCTCCTCCATTCGTCTTTGTGTTTTTGAAAACAGACGTTGGGCAGAGGCTCTTCCCGGAATTTCTCACAGACAAGGCGAAGGCGGCAGCTTCGTCACAAGCAGGGGAAATTCGCACGAAGTGCGGGTCGGCACGCACGAAATGCGTCAGGCTGTGCGACCTAATGAGCTCTCCCTCTCCCCGCCCTTCGCGGGGCGAGGGTTGGGGTGAGGGGCTGTCTCCAAGAGCGCAACGAGAGGAGAGTCGCCCTCACCCGGATCGCAAGGGCGAGCCGACCTCTCTCTGCAAGCGGGGAGAGATGAACTATGAAATTCAAGCGTGATGGTTGCGCCGGGCGAGACCCAAGCGGGCCTTGACCTCGGCGATCTTGGCGCGGCTCACGGGAACGCGATGCGGCGACGGGCCGTCGAGCTCGATCACCGCGCCGTCCCCCTCCTTGCGCACCAAAGTGACATGCGGGATCGCCACGATATGGCTGCGGTGCACCCGCACGAACAGACCGGGATCGAGCTGGGCTTCGGCCTCCGAGATCGACCACGGGCACATCCGCTCGCGGGTGCCGTCATGTACCCTGGTATAATGAGCGTCGGCGCGGACGCTGCGCACATCGGCGGTATCGATAAAATGTGTGCCGTCGGCGCCCTCGATCGGAAGACGGACGACCGGCGCTGCGCGGGGCGGCTGGCCGAGGCCGCCGAGCGGCGCCGAGGTCAGGCGCGGGAAGCTGGCGGCGGCTCCCGCATCAGGGGACGCCACGGCGAGGGTGGCTTCCGCGGCTGGATCGGGCGCGACGGCCGCTGCCGCGGTCATTTGCCGGCGCGGATCCGGCACCAGCGACAGCAGGAAGCCGGCCGCGATCACGAAACACAGCACGGCCACCACCACCGAGAGGATTTGCGGCGACGCGGCCAGTCCCCCGGCCAGGTGTTGATGGGCGGCGTCCGAGCGCGGGACGAAATGCATGCCGTGCATCGCGGTGTAATGCATGCCGGATACCGCGATGCCGAAGGCGATTGCGCTTAAAGTCAGGCGGATGCCGTCCTGGCGGGCGAGAAAGGTGCGGAGCCCGCCATAGGCCGCGGCGATCGCGATCCCAACCGACAGCACGACCATCGCAGTGTCGTGCTCAATGGCGAAATTGCCGGCCAACCCATGAATGCCTACATAATGCATGCTCACGATCCCGGCCCCGAGCAGCACGGCCGAGGCGATCACGCGCCGCTGCGACGGCTCGCCGATGCTCAGGAAGAACAGGGAAACGCCGACCACCAGTGCGCAGATCAGGAACGAGACGATGGTGGGAAGCACGAGATAGCTGGCATCGGCGGGGATCGGCGCCGCCAGCATGCCGACGAAGTGCATGGTCCAGATGCCGATGGCGAGGAAGCCGGCCGCGCCCGACAGCAGCACGCGACGGCTCACGCCCGGCGTCCCGCGGATGCGCGCCGCGAGGCCGAAACCGGTGTAGCCTCCCAGGATCGCGATCACCACCGAGAGCGCGACGAGATAGGGATCGTGTCCTTCGAACATGATCTTCTCGGCCGCCCGTCTCCACGGGCGTGCCTCCTCCCAGGCAAAGTCTATAGGCGGCAATGGAAATGACAATGAGGTGCGAGAGAATCCGAGCGTTCTCGCTGCTAGGCCGCCCGGATCGATCCGAGGAAACCGTCGACCTCGATCTTGAGCTTTTCAGACTGCGATGACAATCCGCTCGATGCCTCCAGCAATTTGGATGCGGCGAGCCCCGTCTGGTTTGCCGCCTGTGTGACGCCGTGGATGTTCTCTTTCACGTCGCCGGTGCCGATGGCGGCCTGCTGAACGCTACCGGCAATCTCGCGCGTCGCCCCATTTTGCTGGTCGACGGCACTCGCGATCGCGCCGGAAATCTCGTTGATCTCCGCGATGGTGCCGACGAAGGCCTGGATCGCGGTCACAGCCTCTCCGGTCGCGGTCTGGATGTCCTGGATTTGCGCGGAAATTTCTTCTGTCGCCTTCGCCGTCTGATTGGCCAGCGCCTTCACTTCGCTCGCAACCACGGCAAATCCCCGGCCGTGCTCGCCCGCGCGCGCGGCCTCGATCGTGGCGTTCAGCGCGAGCAGGTTGGTCTGGCTGGCGATGCTCTGGATCAGAGTCACCACTTCGCCGATCTTCTGCGTGCCGGATGCAAGGCCATCGACAACGACATTGGTGCGTCGCGCTTCATCGGCGGCTTTTTCCGCGATTTCCGCCGAGCGGGTTACCTGTTTGCCGATCTCGCCAATCGAAGCCGTCAGTTCCTCCGTGGCCGATGCGACGGTTCCGACGCTGCCCGAAGCCTGTGTCGACGCCGTCGCGGCCGCGGCGGCTTTCCGCGCCGTTTCCTCGCTGCTGCTGCTCATGGTTGCGGAGATGGCCTGCATCTCACCCGCCGCGACCGCAACGGCCCGGACGATATGACCGACTTTTTGCTCGAACTCGGACGCCAGATTGCGCCGCGCCGCGTCGCGCTCCTGCTTGGCCAGGCGATCGGCTTCGACCCGGGAGGCCTGGGCGCGGGCTTCGGCGGCGTGCGCAGTCTCCAACTCGGCGGTTTTCTGCGCCATGGCTTCGAACAGCTGCGATAGCTTGTGCGCGAGCCAGACCAATACGGCGGCTTCCATCACCAGAATGACGGCGTGGAGAACGACGCGCCCGAGATCGGCGCCGCCTGGAAAGATCGCCGCCGGGAGCAGAAAATTCAGGATGAGGTGGTGTAGTGCAACCGCGACGGTGCCGATCACGATCGGCCGATAGTCGCAATAGGCGACCAATAGCGCCAGCGCCGCGAAGAAATACATGTGCACGTCGATCTGCCAGGGGTGCCCCGACAGCTCGAACGCCAACACCGAGACGCCGCCCATCAGCGCGACGGCAAATGTCAGGCGGGTCGACAGCCCATTGCCTGCCATGCGCCATGATACCGTCGCGGCGGCGGCAAACACCGCCATGAAAGCCGCCGGCAGCAGCCATTCGGAACCGCGCACCATTCCGATCGCCAAGGCGATCGGAATGTGTAGCCAGAGCAGCGCGATCAGCGCCTTGCTGGTGGTTTCGCGCAGCGCTTCGAGGTCCTTGCTCTCGACGATCATGTTCAAGTTCCCTTGAGCCTATTTGGTGAGGCAGGCGGCGATCGCCCGCGGGTCGATGGTGAGCCAGACGCCTGACTCGCGCAGCCTCGTTAATCCGTCATGGCTGTCGGGCTGGACCACGAGAATCGAGGGAATGGCGGTGATCCTGACGATGGCGGCATTGGCGGAAACGGCTGCGGCGAAAATTTCCTGGGTGCTCCACCAGGGCGGGAAGGCGACGGCCACAATCTCGGCGCCGGGCGGGGCCCGCAACGACAGTGCCGCTATCGCAAAAAAACTCACGATCAGCAGACCGATGGCATTGAACCATGCTGGCCAACGGGACGGCGTGACCTCTTGAATCCGCTCCATCCGATAAATGCATACGCGAATAAAGCTAATTCCCGGTAAATACCCCGGCTTCCTGCAGGTATCGACGCACTGCGCGCAATCGCGGAGCCATTCCAAAGCCGGCGACCGAGATGACGATCGAGCGGTACCTAGCCCTCACACGATCCCCGCCGCGACCTGTCCGCGCAGCCGCTCGAGGCTGAGCAGGGTATTGGCGCAGGCCTCGGCGACCTCGATGCCCTTGGCCGCGAAATGCTTGCGGAAGAAATCGAAATGCGCCGCGGTCTCGTTGAACTGCTGCGGTGTCACCACCGCCGAGAACACCGGCACCTCGGTGCGCAGCTGCACCTCCATCAGCGCCTTGATCACGGTTTCGGCGATATATTCGTCGTCGATCACGAGCCCGGCCGCCACGATCGCGCTATAGCGCCTGGTCTTGGCGAGCAGCTGCACGTGCAGCGGGATTTCGAACGAGCCCGGCACCTCGAACACGTCGATCTGCGCGCGCGCGATGTGGCGCGCCTCGATCTCGGCGAGGAAAGCATCGCGGCATTCGGCCACCACGTCGCGATGCCAGGCGGACTGCACGAAGGCGACCCGCTGCGGTTTTGCGAAACGCGGATACGCCGGCGGCCCTTCGACGGTTTCGGGTGATTGTTCTGCCTCGGCAGGCTCTTGCGACATCGGTTTCATGACCCTCGCGGCGGGCCGCCGCGCTGCGGGCGGCCCCCAGAGGGAACTATGCCGAACGGCCGCGGCCACAGCAAGGCGCTCGCCAATCCGGAACCGGCCTGTCTGCCGGGCGCAAAAGCCGGACGCCGCAGCACGAATCGGATGCGGGATTCGGCGCCAAAAAAATTAACGATTTGGGCGCGATTCGAATCCGATTCCGGTTTGTTCTCATCCAAAAGTTAACGGCCGCGAAGAGCTGTGGACGATTTGAGCTTTGCCTGTGGATGGACTCCCGGTGCCGTTGCGCGGATTCCGCAAATCACATCACTTCGTCCCGGCAGGCCCTGATCCCAATGCGAGTTGGACCATCGGGGAATTGCAGTCGGCGGCGACGCGCAAGCGCATGTCGGCCCGCCGCGTGCGTATCACATTCGTATCCGAATTTTTGTAAAGGCAAGGTCGAGACGGCATGTCCCTCCTCGAAGGCATCATCGATTCCCGGAACAATCCGCTCGCGGTGGTCGAGGATATCGCCGCCGATAACAACTGGTCGTTCGAACGCTCCGGCGAGGACGAGGTCACCATCGTCTCCAAGGGCGACTGGACCGACTACCAGTTGTCCTTCACCTGGATGAGCGAGATTGAGGCGCTGCATCTGGCCTGCGCCTTCGACATGAAGATTCCTTTAGCCCGCCGCGCCGAGGTGCAGCGGCTGATCGCGGCCATCAACGAGCAATTATGGGTCGGGC
>NZ_SSNA01000148.1 GCF_004799445.1 Bradyrhizobium sp. | reverse complement strand
ACTGCCCTTTCGACAGCATTTTTCGACGCCGACAGAGCTCACCAAAGTCGGAATTTTATTCGACGTGGAAACAACCGGATTAGATACCGCCTCGGACGAGGTGGTTGAACTGGGGATGGTGAAGTTTTCCTATCATCCCGACGGTACCGTTGCGGCTGTGCTCGATACGTTTAGTTCTTTCAACGAGCCGAGCAGAACGATTCCCGAAGAAGCAATAAAGCTTCACGGCATTACCAACGAAATGGCAGCCGGCCATAAAATCGATGGCGATGCCGTCACCGCTTTCGTTTCCGATGCAGCTGTTATCATCGCCCATAACGCAGGCTTTGACCGCAAATTTGCCGAAAGGTATTGGCCGGTCTTTGCGGTCAAGGCTTGGGCCTGCTCGGTGAACCAAATCGAATGGCGGGCCCACGGATTTGAAGGATCAAGGCTTGGCTATTTGCTAGGCGGCATCGGGATGTTTCATAGATCACATCGTGCGGTTGACGACTGCCATGCGTTGTTGGAAATTCTGGCGCACACCATTCCTGATGTCGATCGTACCGCATTATCGTTGCTGCTTGAGAACGCCCGCCGAAAAACGATTCGGATCTGGGCTGAACAAGCCCCGTTCGACCTCAAGGACGAGCTCAAAAAACGCGGCTATCGCTGGAGCCCTGGTGATGAGGGCCGCCCCAAAGCTTGGTATATCGACGTCGATGAAGCCAACCGGGACGATGAGATCGCTATTTGAGGAAGTCCATTTATCTTCGGGACGTTGACCTGTTCGCGCAGACCCTGTCCGCGTTCGATCGATTTTCGGTCCGAATTTAGCGGATAGGTGAGCTCGCACTCTCCTCAAACGTGGCGAGGCGTTGAATTCATAAACCATCAACCGCGGTCAGCTTTGGTTTACCAGACCGCTTAAGCTTTCGCGTCCGAGAGCATGCCATGGTGGCTGCAGATCGGGGACAAACCTCGACAGGGAAAAGCGTCAGGGTCAGGCTGCAACGCAGCCTGACCCGCCATCTCCGGGGAATGCAATGGCTGCGAAGACGACGCCCCGAAGGGCAAAACGCAAGAAATCAAAGGCGAGCCCGCCTCTATTCGCTTCCACATCGACGCGATCGATGGTCACACAAAACCTGATCAATATGGTCGTCGTCACGGCTGTCTCGGGTACGGTGCTGCTTGGGCTTCTGGCCGCCAAGCATTTTTGAGACCGATAACGTTCGCGTATGAGGCGTTATGAAACGCGCAAAGCGCGTCCCGCCAAGAGGTCTCTAATCGGGACTAACGACGTCCTGCTGCAGCAGCATCCACGGATCAGGACTAAACTCGCTTGCGGCCTCGGATCCTTATCAATCATCGCCCGAAGGGGCAGCCTCCACTCCGCAGCCGCGAACGGCAAGAACGAGCCTCCCAGCGTTTCCCAGCGGCCAAACACCGCCAGTGTCAGATCGGCCTCGGCATCATTCCGCCTTCAAAGTTCATCGCATGCCCTATCGCTCGGTAAATGCCACGTCTAGCGAGTTGAACACCGGTTTGAACATATATCGAATGATTGACTTTGAGCCGGTCTGAATGTGCGCTTGAAGAACCATTCCTGGCGTAATTGGATAGTCGGTGGTGCCGGAGCGAACATGGTCCTGCAGAAGTCGTATCGTAGCTTTGTAGTAGGGCTCGGCAATATTGTGATTTTGGCCCGGAGGACTTTGCTGAGAGGGTTGGGGTGAAAATGTTGTAGCCGACAGATATTCAACCTTGCCCCGAACGGGACCGAAGATCGTGCTGTCATAGGTCAAGAGCCGAATCTCGGCATCCGCATCCGCGCGTATGTGGCCGGAATCCTTCGGATCGATGTGCACCTCGGCGACTAACTCACGTTCTGTTGGTACTATCCGGGCCACGAGGTCGCCAGGTCGAACGACCTCTCCGATCGATTTCGGCGCGAGCTCTTGTACGATCCCATCGGAAGGGGCTCGAACCAACAGGCGGTCGGAGCGGTCCGCAAGCTTGACCAACTGCTGTTCGGTTTCTGCCAGATCAGTGGCGGCCTTAACCCTCTCCTCGCTTAACTTTTGCTGCGCCTTGGCGTCGGCTTCCCACAAGCTGCTTTCGGCCTCTATCAAGGCTTCTTTCGCGGTATCGAGCCTCCCCTGGAGAGTGAGCCGTTCACCATCGCTGCGTTGATAGGCGGATTTCGCTTCCAGCCAACTCTTTCGTGATCCAGTGCCCAAGCTTTTTAGGCTATCCTGCATCTCGACCAATTCACGCTGGACCTCCACCTGCGCGCTCGCAGATTCCAAACCAGATGTCAGCGTAGCAATTTCGCCGCGCTTCTGTGCGACTTTGGCGGCCAATGTTGCCTTTTCCTGTCGCCTCTGGATAATTGCGCTGACATAAAGCTTTTCTTGCTCTGTAGCTAAATCTGGGAATTTCTTGGCCAAGTCGTCAAAGTCCGGCGTCTCATCGCGGCTCTGTGCCTCGAGGCGGATAAGCTGAAGCTTCAAAGCAGCGCGTCGGGCTTCATATTGGTTTCGTTCACCGATCGATGACTCCGGGCGCAGCCGAATAAGTGGCTGCTGGGCCGTTACCTTCGAACCCTCCTTGACAAGAATCTCGGCGACGATTCCACCCTCAAGATGCTGGACCGTTTGAACTTGACCGCGTGGCACGATTTGACCCTGCGCGATAGTAACTTCCCGAACCCGCGTCATGGACGCCCAAACGATCGTAGCAATGACGAAGCCGGAGATGGTAATTAGGGTCGCGACCAACACACGGGGCGGCCGACCGTCTTCCAACACGAGTGGCTGGGTAAGACGTCGCGCAACTTCTGTCCGCCGGGCAAGTATTGGAACCAAGGTGTTCAAGCCTCAAAATGGCCGATACAAGACACGCAAATTATAGATAGCTCGCATTAATAAAATGTGCCGCTGGATTTAGAAATAATTAGGCTGCCGCGGATATGCGCTCCAAGACCCTATCCGGCGGCCCATCCAATAATACTTGTCCGTCCTTCAGTAAGATCACGCGGTCGGCCAGTCGCATATGGCTCGGCCGGAATGTCGTAAATAGGACCGTCGCGCGGCCCTTCAGCGCCGCAAGCTTCTTAAGCAAGTGCAATTCTGACGCCGTGTCGAGAGAGGCCGCGGGATTGTCTAGCAAATAAATGGGCGCGTTCTTAATAAAACAGCGTGCCAATGCTAATCGTTGTTTCAACGCATCCGAGAAATTCTCAAGGTCTGCAGCCGTGAGCCGGCGCTCGATGCCCTCGCCCATCAACTGTTCTTCGCTATCTAATCCCATGTCCTCTAGAGCCCGCATAATCTCTGCATCACTCGCATCCGGCCGGGAGAGCCGAATATTCTGCGCCAAAGTGCCATAAAAGAAATTCGTCGTTTCGGGCAAAAATGCTATCTGAGAGCGCCATTCGGTCGGATCAATTTGCCGCAAATCCATATCGTCGACCAATACAGCGCCAAGGCTAGGCGGATAAAGGCCGCCCAAAAGTCTCAGCAGTGTTGTTTTGCCAACCCCGCTTGGGCCTGTGATCGCAATCATCTCGCCTGGCTTGATCTCGAGTTGGACACCACGGAGTACGGCCTCCTGGCGTTGCCCGTAGCGAAACGCAAGGCGCTGCACAGATATCTTCCCACTAAATTGCCGGAAAAAAGAACGCGGCGCCCGCACATCTCGTTCACTCCGTATCTTCATGAGCCGGTCAATTTGCTTAAAGGTCTGAAATGCTTGTTCTAGCCGAGGCATGGAAAGGTAGGTCGATTGAAGCGGCGACAACACTCGCCACACGAGAGCCATAGTGCCAATCAGCGCGCCTGACGTCATCGAGCCCTTGCTCACGCTTAGCGCACCAAGGCCAAGCGTCGCGATACCAGCAATGCTGACCAGCAACTCCCCAATATTTTGCACTGTGTTATTGAATCGATGTGCCCGATGGCTCTGGTCTGAAATCAGTTCAGCCAGGTCCCGGTGCCGCCCGATCCAAATGTGTTCGGCGCTCAGCGAACGAATCGCGCGGCGCTTGGTGAAGATCTCGCGAAGCAGGATGTTGCGACGCTGCTTGGCGGAACTGATCGCTCTAACATAATTGCGTGTTACCGGAATTGTTATTGCGGAGAGCACAACATAAACCGCGATGAGTGACACCGGCACCCAGACAAGATTTCCACCCCATATCGCGATCGCAGTGAGAAAAATGAAAATGAATGGAATATCGACAACCGATGAAGCCAAGGTTCCCGTGAAGACATCTCGCATACTCTCAAACTGCTTCAGCCGCGAGATTTGAGTACCGACGGGAGCGGCTTCGACCATTGAAATCGGCATGTTGAGGATCACCTCGAATGCCTTCATGCCGATGAGAGCATCAATCCTGGCACCAAAATATGCCATCGCTCGCGCGCGAACGCTGCGCAATGCCAGATTCGTGGTGATTACGATGCCGGCGCCTGCCGCCAGCATAATCACCGTATTTATCGATTTCGTGCCGATTCCCAAATCATACACGCAAATGACAAAGATCGGGAGTGCAAGTGCTGCGAGATTTCCCAACAGACTAAACCCAAGGGTCGCTACGATTGTCGGCTTGAATTGTCTAATGGCAGAAAATAGCCAGGACGCCCCTGGTTCAACGGCTTCGGTCTTAACTGACTGGTCCCAGACAAAGTAAGCCCAGCCACCTTGTCGCGCTGGTTCGACTCTTTTCCAGGACGCGGACTTGCCGTCGAACGCAAGAAGGGTTCCGTCGGGCTCCCGGTCTACGATGAGCGTGATGTCAGTACCGTCGCGCGTGAATAAGCACGGTATGGATTGGGACGTTATCCTTGATTGCTTTAGGAGTTTTCGGGTTGTCCCGTAACCCAACAGAGAAAGGACGCGACGCAGCGCCTCGACATTATCGATGCGATCGAAATGCGGCAGGGCTTCCTGAATCAGACGTCCTTCGCCGGCCCAGCCAAACAACGCGAGCGTTGGGGCAAGACAGGCCTCCGCGGCGGTTTCAGGACGAACGATCCTATTGATTGTGGCGATGAGAGATTCTTGTGGGGAGGACGATAAGTCATCTGAAACACTGGCGAACTCGGCGGCAATTCGCGCCAGGTTTGCGTGAACCGGATTTTCTATCGGCTCTGACGCAGGGATTTGGCTTGCGTCGACGAGGTGCGATCCTGGGTCACTAAACGTCGTCACGTCGCGACCTTCCGCGAATTGCTCAAGGAGGAGACAGACCAACCTGCACAACCGTCTTCAAGAGCAATTTGATGGTCGCACAGAGCTAACAGCGACGGACGGTGCGTCACAACAAGTACGGTTAAGTTGCCACGGAGAACATTCAGCGCCTTAATCAAAGCGGGCTCGGCAATCGCATCCAACATCATATTTGCCTCATCGAGCGCAAGCACGCGCGGACGATTTGTCAGCGCGCGGACGATGTTCACCTGCTGCGCGATCGACATCGGCAGATCGTCACCGATGCCCTCTCCAAGCTTCGTCTCGTACCCATCCGGGAGTAGATTGATGGTTGCTTCGAGTCCCAGGAGTTGCGCCATCTTGCGCGCGAAATCGCGCTTCTCCGGACCGAACATGGTGAGATTTTCCATGATCGTGCCGGAAAATATGGCAGGCACCGCTCCGACATAGGCGATGTGTCGGCGTATCGTCGCAAATTGCGGGGCTAATGTTGATACGCCGTCGACCGTTACGCGACCGGAAGTTGGTTGAATCTCCCCCTGCATCAACTTCAGCAGCGTCGTTCGCCCCGAACTTTCCGTTCCCTTCAAACCTATCATTGCGCCGGCTTCGATCGAGATATCGCGGACTGCTAAGGTATGATTGAGATCGGTTGGATGTCGATAAGCGACGTTTTCAAATCGTATATTGCCCTTCACGGACGTATGAATTCCGACGGGAGCCTCGGCTGGTGGCAAATCGAGAAGCGATTTAACTTCGGCTCGGCGATGATCCACGGTTTCCTTCTCGGTCCAGAGAGAAATCGCCCGTAGCAGAGGCTGCAGAATTTGACCCGATAGCATCGTGCAAGCCGCGAGAGCTCCCATTGTGAGCTGGTCGTTGATGACTTGGGAGCCCCCTATCGTCACCACGACCAATTGCGAGACGCTCCCGAAAAGCAGTGCGGCGGTTTGATTCGCTTGCCCGGTCGAGATGGAAGACATCGTCGTTTTCGCCACCGCTTCCTGCAGCCGCTCAAAGCGGCGCTGCATCTGCGGCTCCATCGCCATAACCTTGACCGTGTGAATCCCGGTCAATACCTCGGCGATAAAGTCATATTTTCGATTATCCTGCGTGGTGCGCGCATCGAGTATTCTTCGGAATTCGCGAGCGCGACCTATGGCGAGCGCAGCAAACCCGAAAAACAGACTTGCAGGCACGAGCACCATTGCGCCGCCAACGATCGCCATTACCAAGAGGGCAATTCCCACAAATGGCAGATCGATTAAGACCAACCGTGCCTGGCCGCTGTGATAGTCAGCCAGTGCTGCTGCCGCGCCATAGCGGTTCACGTGCACCGCAGCAGGTTCGCGCTCAAACCCTCCATTGGGCGCGCGGAGAAAACGGGCGACTCCTTCGTTTTCCACGTTTCGGGCGAAGCGCGTCGCCTGCCAGGACAAAAGAGCCGATCTTAACGTTTTTAAAACGAAGTCAATAACCAGCGCTATCGCCAGACCAAAGAAGAGCCATGCAAGCGTCGAGAACGAACGGTTTGGAATAACGCGATCGTATACTTGCATGATCGAAAGCGGGAGCGACAAGGCCAGGAGATTAATGACGAAGGAGGCAAAATAGACCGCCGCTGGAACGGTTGGCTCGCGAACGGGGGATCCGCCTAACGATACAAAGCTGACCGGGCTGTTACGCGCCGCGCGAGCCGGCCGGCGGCTCAAAAGCCGCGGCTTTACTTCCGCGATGAGACGCTCAAGGAACACAACCAATACGCCATTAAATTAAAAACACCCTAACCATTGACGCGATTTGCTTAGCGTCACGTTAAGGTAATCTTGGATTTCGCACAGCGCAGGCGCTTGGGCGAAAAGACCTTCCCAAATCATTAAAGCCAGACCCCGGGCTACCCTGGATCGATTGGCACGGATTTAATCAATTGCCAGTAGGTTAGCTGAAAGCGTTTTTTAATCGTTCATTCGGACGAACTGCCTTTGCAGGTGATTCATGCCCAACAATAGCATTTTAGATGATTTGCTGGTCCGCCCGGACAAGAACGTTCGGAAAGCAGAGGGCGTGGTCGAATCCACCCGCAGCAACCAAGGGGATGAAAGCGGATATGACCTAACGAATCCGAACCTTCACCATGGCGCAGATGCCAAGTATGCACCGACCCTGCAACTCGCAAGTAAATCTGGATCTATCGCGGCTCCTGCCGAAGAAGCCTTCCATGTAGGCCGGGCGATCGGCGAGAACTCCCATCTTGCCATCGTCGATAGCGGCCCGATCGTAACTACCATCGCTGATCAGAGCGCCATAGAAGGCCACACCTTCTCGCTCAATGTCTCAAGCCACTTCCAAGCCCCCGCCGCCGGCGATGCCCTGACCTTCACTGCCAGGCTGCCGACCGGCCTTAGCCTCGATGCCCATACCGGTATCATCTCTGGAACCCCGACCGACGGCTACTTCGGCAACAACCCGATCACGGTGACGGCGACCGACACTCACGGTCAGGCCACCAGCGAGAGCTTCTATCTTGCCGTCGGCGACGGCGGTCCGACCGCTGTCGCTATGGCGGACCAAAGCGCCCATGAGGGCCACAGCTTCTCGCTTAACGTTTCCAATTACTTCGCTGCTGCGGCGGGCGATACCCTGACCTTCTCAGCGAAGCTGCCCGCTGGTCTCAGCATCGATGCCCATACCGGTGTCATCTCGGGTACTCCGACCGACAGCGATTTCGGCGATAACCCCATCACCGTGACGGCGACCGACGCTCGCGGACTGTCGATCAGCGAAAGCTTCCATCTCGACGTCAGCGACAGTGGCCCGACCGCTACCGCCATCGCTAACCAAAGTGATTTTGAAGGCCAAGCCTTCGCGCTCAATGTCTCCAGTCACTTTGCCGCTCCTGCCGCCGGCGATGCTCTGACCTTCTCGGCCAAGCTACCGACCGGCCTCAGCATCAATGCCCATACCGGCGTCAT
>NZ_SSNA01000147.1 GCF_004799445.1 Bradyrhizobium sp. | reverse complement strand
CGCCGTGACGATTTCACTCATGACCTCTCCTCAAGCCGCAAGCGGCAGATAACCCCTTGGCCGAACTACACACCTTCACGCCCCTGCCCGGGCAACACATTGAAGTCCGGCCGCTTTTGCTTCCGAAATAAGCAGCCGTCAGCCGTTTTTTCGGGCAACATTCCGGCCGGTCCCGGCAAATGCTCCCAGCCCATGCATATCGCGCTGGCCCGAGCCTTGCTACCATCCCGTTAAGTCATGCACTGTGTCGTATGGCTTTGGGGGGCAGTCGGCATTTATGGCAGTTGCGTTCGATGAAATGAACGGCCTCGGCGGCGACCTCCGCCCGGCCTATCAGGAACTCTCCCGCTGGCTGAAGGAGACGCCGCCGGACGCGCTGGAATATCGCCGCCAGGAAGCCGAACTGCTGTTTCGCCGGATCGGCATCACTTTTGCGGTTTATGGCGATTCCGAAGCCCAGGAGCGGCTGATCCCGTTCGACGTGATTCCCCGGATCATGTCCGCCCGGGAGTGGACGATCCTGGAAAAGGGTCTCAAGCAGCGGGTGCGCGCGCTCAACATGTTCCTGCGCGACATCTATCACGGCCGCGACATCCTGCGCGCCAATATCATTCCCGAAGACCTGATCTTCCAGAACCCGGTGTTCCGCCCGGAGATGAACGGCCAGGACGTGCCGCACGACGTCTACGTCCACATCGCCGGCATCGACATCATCCGGGTCGATGCGGACAATTTCATCGTGCTGGAGGACAATGCGCGCACGCCATCCGGCGTGTCCTACATGCTGGAAAACCGCGAAATCATGATGCGGCTGTTTCCGGACCTGTTCGCGCGCCACCGCGTCGCGCCGGTGGAACGGTACCCGGACGAATTGCTGTCGGCGCTGCGGTCGGTGGCGCCGCTTAGCGCCGCGGCCGAGCCGACGGTGGCGCTGATGACGCCCGGCGTCTACAACTCCGCCTATTACGAACATTCATTCCTGGCCGACAAGCTCGGCGTCGAGCTGGTCGAGGGCCGCGATCTCGTCGTCAAGGACGACGAGGTGTTCATGCGCACCACCGAGGGCCTCAAGCGCGTCGACGTCATCTACCGTCGCGTCGACGACGACTTCCTCGATCCCTTGACCTTCCGCCCGGATTCGGCGCTCGGCGTGCCCGGCCTGATGTCGGCCTATGCCGCCGGCAACATTACGCTCGCCAACGCGGTCGGGACCGGCATCGCCGACGACAAGGCGATCTACTCCTACATGCCCGAGATCGTGAAATTCTATCTCAGCGAAGAGCCGATCCTGAAGAACGTGCCGACCTGGCGCTGCCGCGAGCCAAAAGACCTCGCCTACGTGCTCGACAATTTGAGCGAACTGGTGGTGAAGGAAGTGCACGGTTCCGGCGGCTACGGCATGCTGATCGGACCGGCCGCCACCAAAGCGACGATCGAGGCGTTTCGCGACAAATTGAAACGCGAGCCGGAAGGGTTCATCGCCCAGCCGACGCTGGCGCTGTCGACCTGCCCGACCTGCACCGCGTCCGGCCTTGCGCCGCGCCATGTCGATTTGCGGCCCTTCGTGCTGACGGGAAGCAACCACGTCACCATCGTGCCGGGCGGCTTGACCCGCGTGGCGCTGAAGGAAGGCTCGCTGGTGGTGAATTCGAGCCAGGGCGGCGGCACCAAGGACACCTGGATACTGGATGAATAGATCAGGCCTCAAGAGAGCAATATCTTTGCATGCTGTCGCGCACCGCTGAAAACCTCTATTGGCTCGCCCGCTATGTCGAACGCGCGGAATATCTGGCGCGCACCATCGATGCGACGCTGCGCGTCACCGCGCTGCCGAACGCCTATGTGGGCAAGACCAACGAGTGGGATTCCGCCCTCCTGACCGCGGGCGTCAGCGCCAGCTTCTACGAGACCCATGAGGAAGCCGACGAGCAGAGCGTCGTTGATTATTTGTCGTTTTCGCCGGCCAATCCGTCCTCGATCAAGAACTGCATTGAAAACGCCCGGCTCAACTCCCGTTCGGTTCGCACCGCGCTGACCGGCGAGATGTGGGACACCATCAACTCGGCATGGATCGAACTTCAGGAAGTCTGGTGCAAGGGCACCAAGACCCGCGAGGAACTGACAAAATTCCTGCGCTTTGTGCAGGAAACCTCGCTGCGGTTCGACGGCTCGGCCTACCGGACCATGCTGCGCAACGACGCCTACTGGTTCTCGCGGCTCGGACTGCATCTGGAGCGCGCCGACAACACCGCCCGTATCCTCGACGTCAAGTACCATGTGCTGCTGCCCGAGGAAGAACATGTCGGCGGCCCGCTGGATTATTATCAATGGACCTCGATCCTGCGCTCGGTGTCGGCGCTGACCGCCTACCACTGGGTCTATCGCGAGACGCTGAAACCGTGGCTGATCGCCGACCTCTTGATCCTCAACGATTCGCTGCCGCGCTCGCTGGCGAGCTGCTATGGCAACCTGGTGCGCAACCTCGACCAGATCGGCGTCGCCTATGGGCGCCAGGGCGCGGCCCAGCGCCACGCCCGCGGGGTCCGCAACCGGCTGGAACACAGCCATATGGATGATATCTTCCAGCACGGCGTGCATGAATTCATCCAGGAATTCATTGCCGACAACTCACGGCTCGGTGAAATCATCGCCAAGCAGTATCTGATTTGAGATTTTGCGGAGAACGCAAGGAACCACCTAACGGCCCGGCTCGTCCCGGCCTGACAGCAACACCAACAGCGTCATTGCGAGCGCCAGCGAAGCAATCCATACTTACTTTGCGGCCCGATGGATTGCTTCGTCGCTTCTCTCCTCGCAATGACGATCCTCCAAATCTTCAGCCCGTCCCGGAACCTCATGCGCCTGCGCATCGCCCATTCTACCACCTATCGCTACGAACCGGCGGCGACCGGCGTCATTCAGATCCTGCGGATGACGCCCGGCAGCCATGATGGGCAATACGTCGCCGAATGGCAGATCGACGTCTCCACCGACTCGCGCCTGCATGTGCATCAGGACGCGTTCGGCAATGTCACCCATGTGCTGACCGAGGGAGCGATCGCCGATCTCACCATCAGCGTCGAAGGCCTGATCGAGACCCACGATACCGGCGGCGTGCTGCGCGGCACCGACGAGCGGTTTCCGCCGAGCCTGTTCCTGCGCACCACCCCGCTGACCCAGGTCAATCCGCCGATGGCGACCTTCTCGCGCGAATTGCGGTCGGAATCGGAAGCCGACGTGCTCGGGTTCCTGCACGCCTTGATGCTGCAGATCAACGATCACATGACCTTCGACGAGGATCCCACCAACAGCGGGACCTCGGCGGTCGAAGCGTTCGGGCTCAAGCGCGGGGTGTGCCAGGATTACGCGCATATCTTCATCGCCTGCGCGCGCTCGGGCGGCGTGCCCGCGCGCTTCATCTCCGGGCACTTCCTGCGCTCCGACGGCATGGTCCATCAGCAGGCCGGGCACGCCTGGGCGGAGGCCTTCGTGCCGGACCTCGGCTGGATCGGCTTCGATCCGGCCAATGCCATCTGCACCACCGATGCCCATGCCCGCGTCGCCGTCGGGCTCGATTATCTCGGCGCCGCCCCGGTGCGCGGCACCCGCTATGGCGGCGGCATGGAAACGCTGACGGTCGCGGTCAAGGTCGATCAGGCCGGACGCCAGGGTCAGTCGCAGAACCAGTCGTAGGCTTAAGCAGTCGCGTCACACCTCAAGGCCGGCTGCCCCGCGGAAACCGCCGCGCTGTCCCGTTATTGCCAATATGCGCGGGCCGCATCCCGTGATAACGCACCGGTCGAACGCCATTTGGCAGCCCGCTACATTTGAATTTGGAGAACCAGAGATGTCCGACAGTCCGAGGGTTAGCTTGCTGTCGGTTTTTTGCTTGCTATTGGCCGTGCTGATCTCGCCGCGCTTTGCCTACGCGCAATCCACTGGCGCCGACAGCACATGGACCGTACTTGACGTAACCGCGGCGATAAATCGCGCAATCGAGGAAAGCAAGGACGGCGTCGAATTGCGCGAAAAGGTCGTGCGCCGCTTTTCTGAATGCTCGCTGATGTATGGAGGTCTTTCAACGCTGGCTTCCAATGCTGAAGCCAAGAAAAATTACGTTCAAGCCCAGACAGCAACCATGGAAGTTGAATGGACGATTGGCAAGCCGTTGCAATCGGACAAGAGACTGGAAATTGAAGAAGCCGCCCGAAAAACAGTGGCACTGATGTTGCGTACCATGAAGGCGCAAGGCGAGAAAGAAGTGGGTCCGCTTCTCAAGAACTGCAAAGCGTTAAATGATTTGAAGGAAATCAAAAATGCCCTGCGGGAGCTTTCACTCCATTAAAGCCAGATCAGGGGCAGCCCAGCCATGCAGGCACAGCGTAGGTGATTTTGTCGAATTGCGAACGCCATGCGCAATCGCTGTCCAAAATGAGGTCAAAGCGCAAAACAAAAAAGCATTCGTGGTGGTTTTGGCGATTTCCAATATAACCTTCGCGTTGACGCTGAAAGCGACCGTACAATACTCTGGAACTTGATCCCGGAAGTTCGGTCTGTTTGGTCAAGGGGGCGTCGTGATATGGCAAGCGCTGACATTGCGGCTGGTTACGCCGGTGAACGTCTCACGCGACGGCAGTGGAACGTGCTCGGCATCACGATGCTGTTTTGGCTGTTCGATGGTTACGAGACATTTGCATTATTGCTGACCCTCGGGCCATCGCTGCACCAGCTTTTGCCAGCCAACGAACTGTCGACGCTGCCGCGCGTCGCCGCCTATCTGATTTCAATCACGCTGTTCGGCTGGGCGGTCGGCGGCGTGCTCGGCGGCTTTATCGGCGACCGCATCGGCCGCCGCCGCACGATGATCGGCGCCGTGGTGCTCTACAGTATTTTCACCGGCACCAGCGCGCTGTCGTCAACCTGGCAGTGGCTCGCCCTCACCCGCTTCCTCACCGGCGTCGGCATTGGCGCCGAATGGGGCGTCGGCACCTCGTTGCTGCAGGAAATGTGGCCGGAGCGGCTTCGCACCAAAGGTGCCGGCATTCTGCAGGCGGCATTTTCCGGCGGTTTCGTCGTCGCCTCGCTGCTGTGGATGGTGCTGGGCGGCTCGTTCGGCGCCTCGTGGCGCTGGATGTATGCGGTCGGCATCGTGCCGGCGCTGTTCGTCGCCGTGCTGGCGCGGAAAATCCCCGAATCCGAGCGCTGGACCAAAGTGAACCATTCCATGGCGGCGATCGGCAGCGCCCTGCGCGCCAATGCCCGCAACCTCATCGTCGCCATCATCGTCTCGATCTCGATCACGGTCGGCTTCTGGGCGATCTCGTCGTGGGTGCCAACCTACGCGGCGACGCTCGCCTCCGATCCGAAAAGCGGCGTGTACTATGCCAGTATGGCCGGGTTGCTCTACGCCATCGGCGAAATCCTCGGCTGCATCGCTTTCGGCCTGCTTTCCGATATCTGGGGCCGCCGCGGCACGCTGGCTTTCTATCTTGCCGGCTCCATCGTGATCACGCCGATCGTGTTCCTCTATGTGCTCGATCCGCAAATCGTGGTCCTGTTGCAGATCGTCAACGGCTTCCTTACCGGCGGCCTGTACGGCTGGTTCGCGGTGCATCCCCCGGAACTATTCCCGACCAGCATCCGGTCGACGGCGATCAGCCTGATCTTCAATTCGGCGCGTTTCCTGGCGATGTTCGGCCCGATCCTGGCATCGAGCCTGATCGCTTTCTTCGGCGGTTATGGTCCGGCCGCGACTACGCTTGCCAGCGTCTTTGTGGTCGGGTTAATCGCAGTGTTCTTCCTGCCCGAAACCAAGGGAAAGCCGCTTCCGCTATGACCAAGGCTAGCCACGTGCTCAAACCCGGCGAGCCGGTAACGCTGCCGCCCGCCGGGAATATCAGCTTCGAAATCGAGGCCGGCCAGCGGCTTCGCCTTGCTCAGCCCGAGGGCGAGCAGGTCGCGGACCTTATCTCGTTCAACCGTGACGATGTGCGGGAATTGCTGTCGATGCATTCGAGCCGCGCGGTGAATCTGAACTGGAAGCTCACGGCGCCGCATGTGCTCTATACCAACCGCACCCGCGAAATGTGGAAGATCGAGGAAGACCTCACGGCCGAGAATTACTGCGGCGGCGGCTATTGCAGCGAGCACCTCAACATCGCGCGCTACGGGGCGCCCGGAACTGGTGCACCGAACTGTCAGTCCAACCTCGAAGCCGCCATCCGCGGCTATGGCATGGACCGCTGGAATTTCAATATCGACGCCTGTTTCAACGTATTCATGACCGTCGCTTACGACGAGAACGGCGTCTGGGAAATCCGTCCGCCCAAAGGCAAACCGGGCGACTACATCACCATGCTGGCGCTGCTGCCGCAGATCGTGGCCATTTCGAATTGTCCGATCCTGTTCAACGCCTGCAACAACTTCCGGCTCAAACCACTGACGGTCGAAATCCTCGCCTAGCAGGTCGAAGCGGAAGCCGCAGCCATCGGTGCAGGAATCGGCCGCGGGCGGATTCGGTGAGCCGGTTTGATCGAGGCCATCCTGGCAGACGGCTTCAATCAACGATCGCGGCGTAGACAAGCTGCTTCACCAGCCGGCGGTGGACCACGCGGCTCGCAAACGGCGCCTGCGACATGAACACCACGGCAAGCTGCTCCTTGGGATCGACCCAGAAGAACGTGCCGCCGGCGCCGCCCCACATGTATTCGCCCGGCGAGCCCGGTACCCCGGCGGTGCCAGCGCCCGTGCGCACCATGAAGCCGAGCCCGAATGTGTAACCGGGCACGCCAAGCAGCAGCTCGCCGGGCCCGACCGGCGAGCTCGGCCGGGCGCCAAGGTGGTCGGACGTCATCAGCGCAAGGGTCGTACGAGACAGAAACTGTGTGCCGTCGAGCTTTCCGCCCTCGAGCAGCATCTGGCTGAACCGCAGATAGTCCATCGCAGTGGACATTCCACCCTCGCCGCCGAGGTCGTTTGCCGGCGGTACCGTCGGGTCGAACATCGTGAATGCGTGCGGCAACAGTGGCTGCGCGATCCGTCCGGCCTTCGCATTCGGCACCACGAAGCCCGAATCCGTCATGCCGAGCGGCTCGAACAGACGCTCCTCCAAGACCTTCGACAGCGGCTTGCCCGACACCGCCTCGACCACCCGGCCAAGCAACGCGGTCGATAAACTGTATTCCCACTGGGTACCCGGTTGGCTCGCGAGCGGCGCCTTGGCGAGACGCTCGACAAAGTCCGCAGCCGTCAACTTATCGCGGATCTCAACGCCGACTGCTTTCAGATCGGCCTTCTCATAAGCCTCCTTGACGGGAGCATTGCGGGTGACGAAGTCGTAGGCAACGCCCGATGTGTGGCGCAGCAGATCCTGGATAGTTGGCTCGCGCGCGGCCGGCACCATCTCGTAGGTGGTTTGCCCGGTGGTAGCGTTCGATGTGGCGACGCTGACATTCTGTCCCTTGAAAGCCGGCAGAAACTTGGAGACCGGATCCGGCAACTGGATCTTGCCCTCCTCGACCAGCATCATGGCTGCGAGCGAGGTCCACGGCTTGGTCATCGAATAGACGCGGAAGATCGAATCCTTCTGCATCTTCTTGTTGGCCGGCTTGTCCTGGTAGCCGACTGCCTCGAAATAGACGAGTTTGCCCCTGCGGGCCACCGCTACCACGGCGCCAGGCAACCGGCCCTGATCCACCTCTGCGCTGAACACCTTGGCAATCTGGGCGAGCCGTTCGCCGGAGAGCCCGACGGTCTCGGGCGCTGCTGAAACCAGGCTCTGGGCGCGAACATCCGGGGCAGCGACCTGAAGCACGGCGACAAGAGCGGTGAAAAGCAGCGCGTGTCGCATGGGGCCTCTCCATCTGCGATTATTATTGTCGCACGCCAGGACTTCAGCCTGTGCTGCCGAGCAGTTGTTGTATCAAACTACATCGGTTGCCAGTGCGCGAAAAGGGGCCCGATGTCGGCTGCCGGGCACGAAACCGACATGCCGATGCAGTCGCCGCATGTCCGCTGTAGAGGGATCAACGGACCTGACCCGGACGCGGCTCGAAGTCTGAAAGTGACTCAAAGCGAACGTTATTCTCATCTCGGCGCAGACCCAAGCGCCTTGAGTTCGGCATTTGCAGCATCCCATTCGACCACGTTGTGCGAACAATCGTTCACGGCGATATGAAACATCCGCGCAGCTTCATCCTTCGACCCCTTTATCAGAGATAGTTCACCGCCGTAAAAGTTCGCCTTGCAAAGGCGGATCTTCTTCGTTTCGGGGTTCGGGTCATCAGCGGCCGCCAGCATGGCAGCAGGAGTTAGTTGCCCTAAGAACAGGCGGATTACCGGCGCGGGCCAAGCAGTCATGTCGATTTTAGAAATCGCCTGCGACAGGCGACTCGGTCCGCCACTGCGCTGACCGACAATCTCTAGCCAAAGAGCCTCGTCCGCGTCTGTGGGATCAAGCTCGGTTGCTTGACTCATATCGGCCAACGCCTTGGCCTGGTTTCCGCTGTAAAAATACGCGCGACCTCGCCTCGCGTAGAGAGCATCGTTCTTGGGATCGAGCCGAATCGCCTCGCTATAGTCGGAGATGGCGTGGTCCAAGTCACCCTTTAAGCGGTATACAAAAGCACGGTTGTTGAAAAAATCGGAGTCTTTGGGATTGAGGCTTATCGCCTGGTTGTAGTCCGACATGGCGTGGTCGAGGTCACCCTTATTGCGGTATGAGATGCCACGGTTGTAGTACGCATCGTGATCTTTGGGATTAAGGCTTATCGCTTGGGTGTAGTCAGCGATGGCGCGGTCGAAGTCCCCCTTATTGCGGTATACGATACCACGGTTGTTGAAGAAAACGGGGTTTTTAGGGTCGATACTTATCGCCTGGTTGTAGTCGGCCATGGCGCGGTCGTTGTCACCCTTGCCCTGGTACGCCTTGCCCCGGTTGCCATAGTTTATTGCCTGATTGCGCCCCTTCCATTTCTTCGAATTAATGGATTGCGTGCAGGCAACAATACGCGGCTCCGGATCGCGCAGATCATCACATTGGTCAGCGGCGGCTGGACAGCTTATGAAAATCATAGGGGCGATCAGAACGAACGAAAAATTCAATCTGCTATTGCTCATTATCTCTCCGGACCAAAAGACCAGATGCCGTCATTACGTGATAAATCTTGTTGTTGGTCAAGATGCGCAGGTCGGCTGCTACGATGTCGGCTCTTGGCACGAAACCGAGATGCCGATGCAGTCGCCGCATGTCCGTTGTAGAGGGATCAACGGACCTGACCCGGACGCGGCTCGAAGTCTGAAAGTGACCGAAAGCCGACGTGGGTCGCTGGACAACGGCGCGCCGCGGAGACTCTGCGGTTGTTGTCAGCAGCATCCTATGACACCATCTGGGTACCGAGTTGTTATGACTTTTAGATGCCTATGCCCCGCCGGAAATATGCTTGGGAAAAGCTATCGGACGAGCAGTTGCTCCAGCAACGCCTCAGTAGTCTGAGGGTTGCGGTCGAAGACACGTGGCTGGAGGATTGCACCAGCACTCTTTATGAAGAGCTCGACGAGCGGGGCATCCGGCTGCGGCCACATACATGGATATCGAGCGAATGGTTTAGTCCGGCAGATGTGCCCGGCATTGCCATCCCATTCTATCTCACCCATCCCCGCCTGATGAAGCTCGAGAAGAAAATGATGCTCGACGTCGAGGGCGGCACCTGGTCCGAATGCATGGCCATCCTCCGCCATGAGGCAGGCCATGCCATCCAGCACGGCTATCAGCTGCAGCGCCGCCGGCGTTGGCAGCAGCTGTTCGGCCGGTCCTCAAAACACTACCCGCGCTACTACCGGCCCAATCCGGCCAGCCGGCAATATGTCCAGCATCTTCGGCTCTGGTACGCGCAGAGCCATCCGGACGAAGATTTCGCTGAAACCTTCGCGGTGTGGCTGCGGCCGCGTTCGAACTGGCGGACGCGCTATGCCGGCTGGCCAGCGCTGAAGAAGCTCGAATATGTCGACGAACTGATGGAGGAAATTGCCGGGAAGCGGCCGCTAGTCACGACGCGGGAGCGTGTCGATCCGCTGCATGAACTCAGCCAGACACTCGGCGACCACTATAGAAAGAAGCAGGCGTTCTACGCCTTCAGGCCACCGAAGACCTACGACCGCGACCTCTCCCGGCTCTTTTCCGCCGATCCACGGCATCGCCGGGGGCAGCTGGCTTCTGCATTCATCAGGCGGCACCGCGCCCACATCAGGCAGCTGGTTGCGCGGTGGACGGGCGAGAACCAACTTACGCTTGATGCTGTACTTGACGACATGATCTTCCGCTGCCGAGAGCTCAATCTGCGCGCTGTCGGCTCCGATCGGAAGCTTGTGGCTGACTTCACCGTCCTGTTGACCGCCAAGACCATGCACGCGCTGTTCGGTCCTTCGCGGCGGAAATGGATCGCGCTATGAGACGCCTGCGCGTTCTGGTGCTCATGCATCCGGACTTCATGCCCCCGGACTCCACCGACGGATACACTGCGCGGCAAATCAACGAATGGAAAACCGAATACGACGTCGTGAGCACCTTGCGTGCGGCCGGCCATGATGTTCGCCCGCTCGGTGCGCAGGAGGAAATCAAGCCGGTGCGCGAGGAGATCGAAAATTTCAAGCCGCACGTGGTATTCACGTTGCTGGAGCAGTTTCACAACGAGCCGACGTATGACCAGCACGTCGCAAGCTATCTCGAACTGATGCAGATCCCGTATACCGGGTGTAACCCGCGTGGTCTGATCTTGGCGCGCGGCAAGGATCTGTCCAAGACATTGGTGCACCATCGCCGGATCGCGGTGCCGGCCTTCGCCGTATTCCCGATGCGCCGAAAGGTCAAACGCCCAGCACGTCTTGCGCTGCCGTTGATCGTCAAGAGCCTGAACGAGGATGGATCCCGGGGTATCTCGCAGGCATCCGTCGTCGATACGGACGAGAAGCTCGCAGAGCGCGTCGCCTTCGTCCACGAGCGGATCGGAACCGCCGCGATCGCCGAGCAATATATCGAGGGACGTGAGCTTTATGTCGGCGTGCTCGGCAACAATCGGTTGCGAGTGTTGCCGGTTTGGGAATTGAAATTCGGCACCATGGGCGGCCAGGCCATAGCCACCGAGAAGGTCAAACACGATCCCGGTTATCAGGAGCGCGTGGGAATTGTAGATGGGCCGGCCAACCTTGCGCCGGAGGTACGCGCCCGCATTCAGCGAACAGCGAAACGCATCTACCGAACACTGGGGCTCGATGGATACGCGCGCATCGACTTTCGCCTCTCTGCCGACGGCACCCTGTATTTCATTGAAGCGAATCCCAATCCCGAAATCGCGAAGAGCCAAGAGTTCGCTACAGCGGCCCGGTATGACGGACTTGATTACCCGGGCCTCTTGCATCGCATTCTGGCTCTCGGAATAAGCCGGGCAAACGCCGGCGCATCCGTAGGCTGAGACCGGTATGCGGAAGAGAGATTCCCATGCCCGATTCATCTATGTCCGGCTGTTTTGGTCTGCTCGAAGACTCACGGTCCTGAGGATGTTTTAGCTTCTGGTCCAACAGCCCAAATTGAGCCCGATAGGGTCGATTAGGCAAATTAGCCGGGATACAACCGCCTAACTACGATCTCCTCGATAGGCCTTTTTTCCTCTCCGATGTCGCCTGTTGGCACAAAACCGAGATGCCGATGCGGTCGCCGCTTGTCCGCTGTCGGGGGATCAACGGACCTGACCGGGACGCGGCTCGAAGTCTGAAAGTGCCCCTAACCCGAAGTCGCGGTCATGCCGTGATCATCCATAGGCCTGAGCCCAACCCGAAGCTCACGCTCAAAACCCGAGCAGTGCGAGTCCAACCCAACTAAACGCAAACAGCGAGCAGCCGATCGCCGCCACTGACGCTAAAGTTGCAATCGTTTTTGCTGACGACATCATCCGAAATCCATTGTAGCCCGCCATCAACTCTGCCTAACGACTTGTGCTCGAAAATGGCGAGAGTTTGCCGGCAAGAAAAAAGAACCAGCTGTGTCTGCGTTGCAACACAAACGCTTGCCCGCAAAAATCCGCAATCGCTGCCCCTAGTGGGGAATCGGGGGATCCAGCGCACATGCATCGAGTTTTGAACGGGGGAGTTAGACAGCGGCTCTTATGGCCAGTCGGGGCTTTGCTTGCGTTTATCGTCTTGTGGCTGGGTTTCGGCGGGTCGCAGCCTCAGCCTGCTCAGGATTTTGAAGAATGCGTCGAACGGGTTCATGCCACCGCCCCACCGAATGACGGGGTCGGTGCTCTAATGACGGACTGCAACGTCCGGTTTGCGGGCCGGCGAAAGGCAGCCGGCGGCTACACGTATTACGACTTCATGCAGGACCGGATTTTCGACATCGCAGGCCCCAATCCGACCGCAGAGGAACGCAAACAGATCGATCGGGAGTATATCAACTACCTCGATGCTCAACGGCGAGAAGCTGTTTCGGCTGAATTGGCAAAAAGACAGAACGAACAGCTTCGGGCCGATCTTGAAAGGACGCGTCAACCTGTTGGGCCACCGATGGTGTTGTCACCAACAAGTTTACCTCCCGCGGCTGCAAAACGCCTTGTCGATAGATCGAAAGCGACACGCTGTGGAGATGACTCACTACTATCCTGCAGCTGGGCAAAGTTCTCAACGGCTGTAAAGAATGCCTTTGCTTCGTCGGGCAGGACGAAGCCCTGATCATTCGATGCGGCCCGCGCGTGCCTTGCCAACCAGCGCGGCGCACACTGCAAGCTGATCACTTCCGCTTCTGGCACATTCACGCTGACCGGCTCTGAAGATGTCTGCTCATTGGCGAAGACCGGAAGTGGCCGGAGCGCGGTCAAAGTGCCGCTTTTGACCCAGACTGTGTGAAAACCTGACTGATGCTATGATTCCCTTTCTGAATCGCGGGGGGATGATGAAGGGTTTCGTACAAGGGGCCGATCGCCAGCAGACGACACTGTTACCTGAATGCCTTGATGATTGGGTGGACGAGAGCAATCCTGTTCGCGCGGTCGATGTGTTCGTCGATGCGCTGGAACTGCGCGATCTGGGTTTCGATGGCGTCACCCCGGCAGCGACCGGCCGGCCGGGATATCATCCGTCGCCGATGCTCAAGCTTTATATCTATGGCTATCTCAATCGGGTCCAATCGAGCCGGCGGCTGGAGCGTGAAGCTGGCCGCAATCTGGAAGTGATGTGGCTGACGGGACGGCTCGTTCCGGATCACAAAACCATCGCCGATTTCCGCAAAGACAACGGCCCGGCCATCAAGAAGGTCTG
>NZ_SSNA01000146.1 GCF_004799445.1 Bradyrhizobium sp. | reverse complement strand
CGCCGTCCGCAAGCACACGCTCTCGTCAGTAGCGTGGTTCGCGTCCACCGCATCCCGCCCCAACGTTCGTGACGATGGCCAACGCCCCTCTTGCGGGACAGGACGGCGGAAATTGTAAAAGTGATTTGCGCCGCCGCAAAACGAAAAATTTTTGCAAATGAGACTGGACGCGGGATCAACGCGGCGACAGTGATTTGCCCGTCGGGCAAATCATCGGGCTGGCCGTTCGACATCGTTACTCCCATCTATTGATCCATCGCAACAAAGCACCCCACCGGCGTTGCTATTAAATTTCTGCAAATATCCACATCGCGCCGCCGCAAGAAATGAGGAGATGACCGATGGCCAACAAGGAAGTCGTAATTTGCTCGCCAGTGCGTACCGCGATCGGCACATATGGCGGCACGCTCAAGGATATGGCGGCGGTCGATATCGGCGCCGTGGCGGTCCGCGCGACGCTTGAGCGCGCGAAACTCGCGTCTGGTGACATCGACACGGTTGTCATGGGCAACGTGATCCAGGCGGGCAATAAAATGAACCCGGCCAGACAGGCGGCCATCAACGCCGGCATTCCGGTCGATGTTCCTGCGCTGACGGTTAACCGCGTCTGCGGTTCGGGTGCGCAGGCGATTGCGAGTGCGGCACAGGAGGTGATGCTCGGCTTGATCGATAGTGCAGTCGCCGGCGGCATGGAGAACATGGATCGTGCCCCGTATCTCATGGGATCCGGGCGCTGGGGTTACCGAATGGGTGACGCGAAAATCTTTGATGCGATGCTGATGGACGGTCTCAATGACGCCTTTTCCGGTCAACATTCCGGATGGCACACCGAAGATCTGGCGACCTCGCACCAGATTACCCGTGAAGAGCAAGACCGCTGGGCTGAACGCTCGCAAAAGCGCTTTTCCGGGGCTCAGGCTGCCGGCAAGTTCGCTGCGGAAATCGCCTCCGTCGAAATTGCCTCGCGCAAGGGGCCGACAAAATTCGACAAGGACGAGCACAATCGGCCGGAGACGACGCTGGAGAGCCTCGGAAAGCTCAAGCCCGCCTTCCGCAAGGACGGCACCATTACGGCTGGCAACGCACCTGGGCTTAATACGGGTGCTGCGGCGATGATCGTGGCCGATCGCGCATGGGCCGACAAGAAAGGCCTGGCGCCGATGGCGCGCCTTGTCGCCTACGGTATTGGCGCCGTCGAGCCGGGCATGTTCGGATTGGGTCCGGTGCCGGCGGTGAAGCAGGCGCTCGATCGCGCCGGCTGGAAAACCGCAGACATCCAGCGCATCGAGATCAACGAGGCCTTCGCGGCAATAGCGATTGCGGTGACAAAGGACCTCGGCCTGAATCCTGACGTGGTCAATGTCGAAGGTGGTGCAATCGCGCACGGTCACCCGATAGGGGCGTCCGGCGCGGTGCTCACCACGCGCTTGTTGCATTCGATGAAACGCGATGGCATTAAGAGAGGCATCGTCACACTCTGCATCGGTGGCGGTCAGGGAATTGCGCTTGCCCTCGAAACGGTGAATTGAGCCGATCAGAGACTTAGCCCAATGCATTCATGAGGCGATTGGGCGCGCCGCTTTCCGGCGCGTCCGCTCACACTTCCACGCGACAGCTCAGTTGGACGCGTGAACCGGCCTGTCCCTGGGATGGATTTCAATGTTTCACGTTCACGCTCTGAAAGCTCCCACACCATTTCTTTTTTTCACCGGCAAGGGCGGCGTCGGCAAGACCTCTCTTGCGTGCGCGACCGCCATCGGCCTCGCCGATCGTGGATTGCGGGTCCTTCTTGTCAGCACCGATCCCGCGTCGAACCTCGACGAGATGCTCGAAGTCGCCTTGAGCGATAGCCCGACACCGGTGCCAAACGTCGCCGGACTTTCGGCGATGAATATTGACCCGGAGGCAGCTGCCGAGAGTTATCGAACCCGTGTCTTGGAACAACTCGGACCAGAGGTTACCGCCGGCGAGAGATCAACTGTGCGCGAGCAACTCTCCGGCGCTTGCACCACCGAAATAGCCGCCTTCGACGAGTTCGTGGGGCTTCTGGACGGCGATATGGCCGGGTTCGACCACATCATTTTCGATACGGCCCCGACCGGCCACACGCTGCGCCTCCTTAGCCTCCCCAAGGCATGGACCGGCTTTCTCAAGGACAATGACCGGGGGGCGTCCTGCCTCGGTCCACATTCAGGTTTGAAGATGCAGGAGGATCGTTTTCGCAAGGCGCTTGAAGCCTTGGGCGATTCCGAACGGACCACCATTATCTTGGTCACCCGCGCCGACCGAGGCGCGATCCGCGAGGCGGCCAGAACTGCGGGCGAACTCGATGCGCTCAATCTCTCCAATCAGGTTCTCGTCGTGAATGGACGCTTCCACGCCATGGACCCAACCGATGTCGTGGCGGTTGCGCTTGAGCGGGATCAGGACGAGGCTCTGGCCGCGATGCCGGCGTCGCTCACGAAGCTGCCGCGAGACGAAATCCCGTTGCTTGGTTTCGACACCGTCGGCCTTACGGCTCTCAGAGCGCTCTTGTCGCCCTCCAATCCGCCTCCGATTGCAGCCAGCGAGCAAGCCGCCGCGCCGGTCGATCTGCCCGGCCTCAACCGGCTGGTCGATGAGATCGCGCAGGGCAACCGTGGTCTCGTCATGGTCATGGGCAAGGGCGGCGTCGGGAAGACGACGATTGCCGCCGCTATCGCCGTCGGACTCGCGAAGCGAGGTCACGCCGTCCATCTCAGCACAACCGACCCGGCAGCTCACGTAGCTTTCGTCGTTGACGGCGCGATGCCCGGCCTGACGGTCGATCGGATCGACCCAGCGGTCGAGACCGAACGGTATGTCGCAAAAATACTGGCGACCCGTCGCGCTGAACTCGATGAGCAGGGTATGGCGCTGCTGCGCGAGGATCTTGCTTCGCCATGCACCGAGGAAGTGGCCGTGTTTCATGCTTTCTCGCACATTGTCGCGGAGGCCCGAGCCGCCTTCGTGGTGCTCGACACGGCTCCCACCGGCCACACCCTGCTCCTACTGGATGCGACCGGCGCCTATCATCGGCAGATGACACGCCAACTCGAACCGAGCGGACCCGGGCGCATCATCACCCCGCTGATGAGGCTGCAAGACCCCGCCTACACCCGCGTGATCCTGGTAACCCTGCCGGAGACAACGCCGGTTTCCGAGGCCGCTGCCCTTCAGGCTGACTTGCGGCGCGCCGGCATCGAGCCGTTCGGCTGGGTCATCAACAAAAGCCTTGCCGCCTCGGGAACTCACGATCCCTTGCTGCGCTTGCGGCTCGTTAGAGAGCGGACGCAGATCGCCCGCGTTCAGAACGAGCTGGCAAAGCGAGCGTTTATGATCGGCTGGCGAAGCAAGCCTCCGATCGGCGTTGGCGAGCTTCAGACTTTATCGTGAGCGTTGAGAGGCCATTGCAACAATCGAAAACGCATCCATCCTGATTCCCTGATGATGTCCGGCTCGGGTCAAACCCGGCCCTCGCTCCGTGCAACCGGCATGTCGGCTTTATCCCTGCGTACAGGCATCTCTGGCGAGACCGGCTATGTCGTTTTGCGCCAGCAACCGGCGTCAACCCAGCTATTCGATCACGTCGCCGTTTCGACGACTTGATAAATTGTCCGATATCGCGAAGCATGGCCGTGAAGAGCAATTGACGATGGAGAATCCCGGTGCGGAAAGACCTATTGGTGGCGATGGCGCTGGCAACGCTTCTGTCAGGACACGCAACCGCGATGGCGGACGAACTCACAGGCACGCTCGCGAAGGGGAGGGAGCTCGGATATATCACCATCGGGCACCGCGAGGCGTCGGTGCCGTTCTCCTACCTCGACGACAAGCGGCAGCCGATCGGCTTCGCCATAGACATCTGCGCCAGGATCGTCGACGCGGTGAAACGCCAATTGAAGCTGGACAAACTCGAAGTGCGGTATCAGCTGGTGACGTCTTCGACGCGCATTCCGCTGTTGGCCAATGGCACGATTGACCTCGAATGCGGCAACACCACCAACAACGCCGAGCGGCAACAGCAGGTCTGGTACACCAATACGCATTTCCTGACCGCGAGCCGTTTCGTTTCGAAAGTCGAATCGAAGATCGGCTCGATCAGCGGCCTCAAGGGCAAGACGGTCGTCTCTCCGGCCGGCTCGACCAACATCAAGCAGGCGCTCGAATTCAATAGCCGATTGAATCTGGGGATGACGGTCATCCCGGCTCAGGATCAAGCCGAAGCGTTCCTGATGGTCGAGACCGGCAGGGCAGTGGCCTTTATCCAGGACGATATCGTGATCGCGGGCCTGATTGCCAACGCGAAGGATCCGAAGGCCTACGTGATCTCGGAGGACGCGTTCTCCAGGCCTGAACCCTATGGAATCATGCTGCGCAAGGACGATGTGGCGTTCAAGGCGATTGCCGATGCCGCGACCGCAAGCCTCTATCAGAGTCCCGAGCTTGCGGCGCTCTACGCCAAGTGGTTCACCCAGCCAATCCCGCCGAAGGGGGTCAACCTGGATATCCCGATGAGCCCGGCGATGAAGCGGGCCTTCGAGAAGCCAACGGATTCGCCGGATCCGTCGACCTACTGATCGGCCGCCGCGCGGCGCTATAAGGCCGTCAAAGTGGGCCTTCAGGATATATCCGATGACGCCGTCGGGCGACCGCGCGCTTTACTCCGCCGCCGTCACCGTCTCGCCCGGCACCTTCGCGCCCGACCCATAGCGCTGATCGATATAGTCGATCACCATCGCCTTGAATTCGGTAGCGATGTTGGGGCCGCGCAGGGTGCGGAATTTCTTGCCGTCGACGAACACCGGCGCCGCCGGGGTTTCGCCGGTGCCGGGCAGCGAGATGCCGATATCGGCGTGCTTGGATTCGCCGGGGCCGTTGACGATGCAGCCCATGATCGCGACGTTGAGTTCCTCGACGCCGGGATAACGGGTTTTCCAGCTCGGCATTTCCTCGCGGATGAAATCCTGGATCGAGCGCGCCAGTTCCTGGAACGTGGTCGAGGTGGTGCGGCCGCAGCCGGGGCAGGCCGCCACCAGCGGCACGAAGGTGCGGAAGCCCATGGTCTGCAGCAGCTCCTGCGCCACCTGGACCTCCAGCGTGCGATCGCCGCCGGGCTCGGGCGTCAGCGAAATCCGGATGGTGTCGCCGATGCCGTCCTGCAGCAGGATGCCAAGCGCGGCGGAGGAGGCGACGATGCCCTTCGATCCCATGCCGGCTTCGGTGAGGCCGAGATGGATCGCATAATCCGAACGCCGTGCGAGTTCCTTGTAGACCGCGATCAGGTCCTGCACCGCGGAAACCTTGGCCGACAGGATCATCCTGTTCTTCGGCATGCCGAGTTCCTGGGCGCGCGCGGCCGACAGCAGCGCCGACTGCACCATGGCTTCGCGGGTGACCGCGCGGGCATCGACCGGATCGGGCGAGGCCGCATTCTCTTCCATCAGCTTGGTCAGCAGTTCCTGATCGAGCGAACCCCAATTGGCGCCGATGCGGACCGGCTTGTCGTTCTTGTTGGCGATCTCGATGATGTCGGCAAACTGGGTGTCACGCTTGTTCTTGAAGCCGACATTGCCGGGATTGATCCGGTATTTGTCGAGCGCTTCGGCGCAGGCCGGATATTCCGCCAACAGCTTGTGGCCGATGTAATGGAAGTCGCCGATCAGCGGCGTGGTGATGCCGCGCTTGCGCAGGCCGTCGCGGATATGCGGCACGGCGGCGGCGGCTTCGTCACGATCGACCGTGATGCGCACCAATTCCGAGCCGGCGCGCGACAACGCCGCGACCTGCGCGATCGTACCTTCGATATCGGCGGTGTCGGTATTGGTCATCGACTGCACCACGATCGGCGCGCCGCCGCCGACGGCGACCTTGCCGACCATGACCTGGGTGGTTTTGTGACGCGCCTTGGGACCGACGACGTCGTTCTGGGGTGGTTTTACGGGCTGGTTCATGGGGTCTCGAATATCAGGTTTTGGTGACATTCAGCAATGGATCAGTGGCGGCCGGGACCACCGCGGGCTCGGGGCGATTAACCAGATATAGCCCGGCAATGACGAGCAGGGCCGCGGCGCCGAATGTCAGGGTCAGGGCGTCATCCATGATGAAATAGCTAGCCACCACGCCAAACAAAGGGGTGATAAAGGTAAATGCCGACAATTTGCTGGCGGAATAGGTTTTGACCAGCGCAAACCATAGCAAAAACGTCAATCCGACCACCCAGAACGCCTGATAGACCATCAAGGACAGCGCCAGGGGTCCGGGAACCCGGGTCAGGGTTTCGCCCGACATCCAGGCCGCCAGGGCCAGAATCGGGATCGACAGCGCCACCTGGTAGCCCAGCGCCTTTTCCGGCGCGGCCCGCGACAGCGCCGTCGCCTTCACCATCACGGTCGTGGCCGCCCACAAGGCGCCGCCGCCGACGATCAGGAGGTCGCCGAGCAGCACCCTGGCATCGACATTGGGTTGCGGAACGCCGATCGCGAGCGCCACGCCGGCGAAGCTCAGGCCCAGTCCGCCCCATTGCGAGGCGCGCAGCCGCTCGCCGAGAAACTGATACATGCCCAGCGCCACAAAAAACGGCGCGGTATAGAGGAACACCACCGCGCGCGACGCCGATGTCAGCCGCAATCCCTGAAAAATAAAGATGAATTCGACGCCGAACAACAACCCTGCGAACAGGCCGGCGCCCATCGTGCCGTCGGATGCGAACATCTTCACGCCGCGCGCCCGCGCGATCAACAGCAGCACCGGCAACGCGCCGGCGGAGCGGATGGTGGCCTGCAGCATCGGCGGAATATCCGGCAGCGCCAGCTTGACCGCGATCTGGTTGAAGCCCCAGCTCAGGCAGAGCATCAGCATCAGCGCGACCGCGCCCGGGCTGAGCGGACGCCCGGCCGATGCAAGCGCCGGTTCTTCTGGAGTCATGAACCCTCGTGCCGGCTTATCGCCGTGTTGTTGGGACATGGTCCCGAGAAGTGGTGTTCCGGTTCCCGGAAAGGATCATGCCCAAAACATCAAACCCTCTGGCAATGCGCGCAAATGCCGGTGATTTCGACCACCGACATTTTCGGAGCAAAGCCGGTGGCGCGCGCGGCCGCGTTGAGGCTCTGCGCCACCGGGGCCGCCGGAATTTCGCCGACCGAGCCACAGCGCTCGCAGATCAGGAATGCCACCATCGCGGCCGCGTCATGGTCGTGCGCGCAGGCCAGAAACGCGTTGCGGCTCTCGATGCGATGGACGAGGCCGTTCTCGATCAAAAAATCGAGAGCGCGATACACCGTGATCGGCGCCGGCCGCGGCATTGATTTAGCGAGTTCGTCGATTACCTCATAGGCGCCGAGCGGCCGGTGGCTGGACAACAGCGCCTCCAGCACCTGGCGGCGGATCGGCGTGAATTTCTGGGCCCGGAGCGCGCAGACTTTTTCGGCATGCAGCAAGGCATCCGCGGTGCAGCGGCCGTGATCGTGATCGGGCGCGGGAAATGTCGGTTTGGCCAGCCTCATGCCGGTCAACCCTAGCATTTTGGCCGGCAAACCCAAGTCCCGTCCCCAAGTCCCGTCGGTTGCTTAGGTTCCATCGTCAGCCATGTGCTTTCGACGGATCAGCCCTCCGGCCGGCGGTCATGAAAAAATCATAAGCTAGCTTATTATATCCAAAGCTTATGGAGACGATGCCATGCCCCGCGGTTCCGTCGATACGCATTTCCTGTTCGCGCTGGCCGAATTGCAGCGGCTGGTGCGCGCCTATGCCGACAAGCAGGCGGCGCGTTACGGTATTACCCGCGCGCAATGGGCGGTTCTGGCCAAGGTCGAACGCCATGAGGGCCTCAAACAGTCGGAACTGGCCGAACAGATGGAGATGCAGCCGATCACATTGACGCGATTGATCGACCGTCTCTGTGACCATGGCTGGATCGAGCGCCGCAGCGACGATGCCGACCGCCGCGTCAACCGGCTCTATCTGCGCAAGGCGGCGCGTCCGTTGCTCGGCAAGTTGAGCGGGCTGCGTTCGGAGATCACGGCGACCGCGCTTGAAGGCATCAATCCCTCCGACGCCCAACGATTTCTCACCCAGCTGGAAACGATCAAGGAAAACGTCCGCAACGCGATCCAGGGTCCGGCGGGCGAACCTGCAAGGAAAGAACAGCGCTATGGCTGATCCCGTTTTGAAATTCCCGCCCGATCAGAAGGGCAATCCGCAGCAAGCCCCCCGGAAAAAGCTCTCCGCGGAGCCGCGCCGCCGCTTGATGGCGGCCCTGCGTCGCTATCGCCGCACGCTGTTGCTGGTGGTGCTGCCGCTGGTCGCGCTGGTTGCGGGCGTGATTTTCTATCTCAATGGCGGCCGCTACGTGACCACCGACGATGCCTATGTCGGGGCGCAAAAGGTGCTGATCACGCCGGATATATCCGGCAAGATCGAAAAGGTCGTGGTGCGGGAAGGCCAGCGGGTCAACGAAGGCGACGTGCTGTTCGAAATCGATCCGGTGCCGTTCCAGCTCGCCGTCGATCAGGCCAAGGCCACGCTCGCCCAGGCCCACACCAGCTATGACAATCTGGTCGCCAACATCAAGATCTATAGCCAGATGGGCGACCTGATGCAGCAATCCGCCGATCTGAAGCAGCGCGACGTCGACCGCAAGGCAGTGCTTGCCAAGAACAGTTTCGGTTCGCAGCTCGACCTCGACAATTCGTCGAACTCGCTGATCACCGTGCGAGCAGAACTGGCGTTCATCCAACAGCAGACATCCAGCGCGAAAACCCAGTTACTCGGCGATCCCAATTTGCCGCTCGATCAATTTCCTCCCTACGCCCAGGCCAAGGCGGCGCTGGCGCAGGCCGAGCGCAATCTCGATCACACCACGATGCGCGCGCCGATGGACGGCATCGCGACGCAGGTCGATCAGATTCAGCTCGGCCGCTTCGTGATCGCCGGCGCGCCGGTGTTCTCCATCATCGACACCACGAAACCCTGGGTCGATGCCAACCTCAAGGAATCGGACTTCACCTATGTCGGGGTCGGGCAGCCGGTCTCGATCGAGGTCGATGCCTTTCCCGACCATGTCTTCAAGGGCACCATCGGTTCGCTCAGCCCCGGCACCGGCGCGCAGTTCGCGATCCTGCCGCCGCAGAACGCCACCGGCAATTTCGTCAAGGTGGTGCAGCGCCTTCCGGTGCGGATCTACCTCGACAGCCATGACAACGACGTGCGGAAGCTGAAGGCCGGGATGAGCGCCTATACCACCATCGACACCGGCCATCGCCGCTCGCTGGCCGCCCTGCTCGGCCTTTCGCCGGCGGCGGCGAAACAGGATTAGTCGACCATGGCGACGTCAGCCGCAGCCCCGGTCGCTGTCCCCGGGCTTCGCCGCAACATGGTGACGATCTGCGCCATGACCGCGACCATCATGCAGGCGCTGGACACCACCATCGCCAACGTCGCGCTGCCCTATATGCAAGGGTCGCTGTCGGCGTCGCAGGACCAGATCAACTGGGTGCTGACCTCCTACATCGTGGCGGCCGCGATCATGACCGCGCCGGTCGGCTGGATCGCCAACCGCTTCGGGCGCAAGCGCATCTTCATCATCTGCTCGGCCGGATTTACCATCGCCTCCGTGATGTGCGGGCTGGCGCAGGACATCAACCAGATGGTGCTGTTCCGCCTGCTGCAGGGCGTGTTCGGCGCGGCGCTGGTGCCGCTGTCGCAGGCCGTTATGCTGGATTCCTACGCGCTGCACGAGCGCGCCAAGGCGATGTCGATCTGGGGCATGGGCGTGATGATGGGGCCGATCATGGGCCCGTCGCTCGGCGCCTGGCTGACCGAGACCTATTCCTGGCACTGGGTGTTCTTCGTCAACATTCCCTTCGGCATCGTCACGGTGGCCGGGCTGCTGGTGTTCATGGACGAGACCAAAGCGGACCGCGCGCTGCGGTTCGACTGGTTCGGATTTGCGGCACTCGCGATCGCCATCGGCGCGATGCAGGTGGCGCTCGACCGCGGCGAGCAGCTGGGCTGGCTGGGATCCAACGAAATCATCGCCGAGATCATCGTCTCGATCGTCGGTTTCTATTATTTCTTTGCGCATTCGTTGACGACCGCGAAGCCGTTCATCCAGTTCGCGATCTTCAGGGACAGGAACTTCGTCGGCGGCTGCGTATTCATGGCGGTGATGGGCCTGGTGCTGTTCTCCACCATGGCGCTGTCCTCGCCCTATTTGCAGAACGTGATCGGCTACCCGATTTTGACCGCCGGCGTGCTGCTGGCGACCCGCGGCTGCGGCACCTTCGTCGCCATGATGCTGGTCGGGCGCTTCATGCGATATATCGAGGCGCGGACATTGATCATCGGCGGACTTGCGCTGATGTCGCTGTCGCTTTTCTTCATGACCGGGTGGACCGACCAGACCGATGTCCCGACCATCGTCGTCGTCAGCATCGCGCAGGGCTTCGGTCTCGGCCTGGTGTTCGTGCCGCTCTCTACCGTGGCGTTCCTGACGCTGCCCAATCATTTGCGCACCGACGGCACCTCGATGCTGACGCTGATGCGCAACGTTGCCAGCTCAATCGGCATCTCCGTCGTCATCGCGCAACTGACCGAAGGCGGCCGGCGCGCCTATGCGGTATTGAACGAGCACGTCACCCCCTTCAACCACGCCATGCAGATGCCCGACGTTCGCGGCATCATCGACATGTCGACCGACGCCGGCCGCGCCATGGCCGACGTGATGATCGGCCTGCAGGCGCAGATCATCGCGTTTTCGCTGGATTACCAGATGGTGATGGTGTTCACGCTGTGCGCGATCCCGCTCGCGATCATGATCGGCTCCACCAAGGTCGCGCTGCGCAAGCAGTCGGCGGGGCCGGACCATGCGGTGATCGAGTAGGCCCGGGAGACATCCGGAGTCCAGCGCGAACGGCGCCCAAAAGAAATAGGCGCTGCGTCATCCGACGCAGCGCCTCGATTTTTTTCTCGCGCTGACGCGATCAGAAATGGAAGTTGACGCCGACCTGTCCGCTGTTCACGTTCAGCGTGCCGGTCGCGATTCCCGGCGGGAACTGGGCTGCGAAGAAGGTCTGGCCACCAAAGCTGCGATAGAGGTACTCGGCCTTGAGCGACCAGTGCGGCATGAACATCCATTCCGCGCCGGCGCCCACGGTCCAACCCGTCAGCGTCTTGCTGTCGCTGAAAGTCACGCCGAGCGCGGAGGCGCTGACCGTGGTGTCCGCCAGGGCAAGGCCGCCGGTGCCGTAAAACAGCACCTGATCGAACGCCACGCCGACGCGGCCGCGCAGGGTGGCCAAAGCGTCGACCTTTGCCGCCACGGTGATGCCGGCAATAGTGGTGGAGTTGCTGACGTCGGCCCACGCGCCGTCCGCCTCAAGGCCGGCGACGATGGTGCCGAATTGCCAGTTGTAGCCGACCGTACCGCCGGCAAAGCCACCCTTGATCCCGAGCGGATCACTGGTGTTTTCGGAGGCGTAGCCCCCCACGGCGCCGATGTAGAAGCCGGTCCAGTTGACGACGGGGCTGACCACCGCCGGCGCCTTTGTGTAAGCCGGGCTTGGTGCAGCAGGCAGGTCGGCCGCGCAAGCCGCGCCGGCGATCGAGGCCAGCAGAAGTCCCAAAGCAAGTTTTTTCATTTTCTCTTTTTTCCTCAGCGGTAAAGTAAGCCGCTTCCCAATAATTGAGCGCTCCGGCCGGTACAACCGGCGGGGCCGGCATCGGAGCGAAGAATCGGAAGGTGTGACCTGGGGGACACACAATTTTTGGGGGGATCATATTGACCGCTTGGGCGTCGCGAATTCCCGCATCGAATTCGCGAACCCGGAGCGTTGGCGGAGGCAACGCGCGCGAAGGGTTTGTGATCGCGCTTCTCGCGACGCGAGGTTAGCCTGAAGCGAGCTGTTGCTCGAGCCCGTGCAGCACCTGATAGCACGGCAGCACCTGGGCGACGCTCGAGTTCGGCTCGCGGCCCTCGCGGATGGCGGCAAAGAACTCGCGATCCTGCAGTTCGATCCCGTTCATCGACACATCGACCTTCGAGACGTCGATCTTTTCTTCCTTGCCGGTGAAGAGATCGTCGTAGCGCGCGATATAAGTGCCGGTGTCGCCGATATAGCGGAAGAAGGTGCCGAGCGGACCGTCATTGTTGAAGGACAGGCTGAGCGTGCAGATCGCGCCGCTCTCGGCCTTGAGCTGGATCGACATGTCCATGGCGATCCCGAGCGTCGGGTGAATGGGTCCCTGGACCGCGTTCGCCTTCACGATCGGCGAGCGCGCCTGGTAGGCGAACAGATCCACGGTGTGCGCGGCGTGGTGCCACAACAGGTGGTCGGTCCAGCTCCGCGGCTGGCCCAGCGCGTTCATGTTGGTGCGGCGGAAGAAGAAGGTCTGCACATCCATCTGCTGGATGTTGAAGTCGCCGGCGACGATCTTCTTGTGCACCCATTGATGGCTGGGGTTGAAGCGGCGTGTATGGCCGCACATCGCCACCAGCCCGGTCTTCTTCTGCAGGTCAACGACGGCCTGCGCGTCCTGCAGGGAATCGGCCAGCGGGATTTCGACCTGCACGTGCTTGCCGGTCTTCAGGCAGGCGATCGATTGCGACGCATGCATCTGGGTGGGCGTGCACAGGATCACCGCATCGACCTCCTTGAGCGCGAGGCTGTCGGCGAGGTCGGTGGCGGCGTGGGCGATGCCATATTTGGCGGCGACTTCCCTGGTCGGCTCCGGCCTGCGGCCTACAAGCGACACCACCTCGACGCCGTCGATGTTCTTGATGCCGTCGAGATGCTTGATGCCGAACGCACCGGCGCCGGCGAGGGCAACCTTGATGGTCGCGGCCATATCAATTGTTCTCCAGGATCAGATGGCCGACGGCGGTGTTGCTCGCGGGCACATGGTAGAAGCGGTGTCGAACCGTTGGCTTCTTGCCGCCATTGGTGTCGCTCATGGCGCCGCGCGCAATCAGCCACATCACCAGTTCAATGCCCTCGCTGCCGGCTTCGCGGACGTAGTCGATGTGCGGCATCCTGGAGAGCCCCTCGGGGTCGTCGATCAGGCGATCGAGGAAGGCCTGATCCCACGCCTTGTTGATCAGCCCGGCGCGCGGCCCCTGCAGCTGGTGGCTCATGCCGCCGGTGCCCCAGATCTGCACATTGAGCGGCTCATCGTAGGATTCGACCGCCTTGCGGATCGCCTTGCCGAGCATGAAGCAGCGCCGGCCCGATGGCGCCGGGTACTGCACGACATTGACCGCGAACGGGATCACCGGGCACGGCCACGCCTGCGGCTGGCCGCACATCAGGCTGAGCGGCACCGTGAGACCGTGGTCGACGTCCATCTTGTTGACGATGGTCAGGTCAAAATCGTCCTGGATCACCGACTGCGCGATATGGGAGGCGAGCTTCGGGTGGCCGATCACCTTCGGCACCGGGCGCGGACCCCAGCCCTCGTCGGCCACCGCGAACTCGGGCGCGGTGCCGATCGCGAAGGTCGGGATGATGTCGAGGCTGAACGCGTTGGCGTGATCGTTGTAGACCAGAAAGATGACGTCCGGTTTCTGGTCTTTCAGCCACTGCTTGGAGAATTCGTAGCCCTTGAAGACCGGCTGCCAATAGGGCTCAGTGGTCTTGCCGAGATCGATCGCCGCGCCGACCGCCGGCACATGGGACGTGTAGACGCTTGCGGTGATACGGGCCATCACTTCTTCTCCCCGATGCGGCGGTTGCCTTCGATGGAACGGCCACCATGCACCATCATGTCGCGGTATTGTTCCTCGCTCATGCCGGTCATGCTGCCGGCCATCTGCTGAAAGCTCTTGCCGTCGGTCGCGCCGATCTTGGCCAGGAAGTAGATGTTGCCACCTAGCTCGATGCAGCGGTTGAGGTCGCGCGCCAACACGGCCTGCTTCTGCTCCTCGCTCATCGCCCATTCGTCGAGATAGGCGCGCTCGTTCGCCTTGAAGCGCGCGCGGTTCTCCGCCTTCATCAGCGACATGCAGAACTGATTCAGGTGATAGCCTTGCCGCGACATGTCGGCATCGAAGATGGTGGTGCCGGGTACGTCCGTGTAGGGTTTGTCGAGTGCCATGGAGTGCCTCCTTTAGGATTCCTCGGGCCAGTACAGTCGCATCGGATTGTCGACCAGGAGTTTGCGTTGAAGTTCAGGCGTGACCGCGATGTGCGGAACGAAATCGACCAGCAGGCCGTCGTCCGGCATGTGGTCTTTCAGGTTGGGATGCGGCCAGTCGGTACCCCAGAGCACGCGATCCGGAAACGCTTCGACGATGCGCCTGGCAAACGGCACCACATCGCGATAGGCATTCTGCTCGCCGTTGAGTGCCGGCGGGCCTGAAATCGACAATCGCTCCGGACAACTGACCTTGGACCAAACGTTCGGATTATCGCTCATGAATTTCACGAACAACTCGAACTCGCCGCCGTCGACCGGCTTGGCGAGGTCGGGCCTGCCCATGTGGTCGACGACGACCGCGGTCGGCAGCGACGTGAAGAAATCCCAGAGCTCCGGCAAGTCCACGGCCTCGAAATAGATCACGACATGCCAGCCGAGCTTTGAAATTCGGCCGGCGATCTCATTGAGTTCGTCGCGCGGCGTGAAATCGACGAGGCGCTTGACGAAATTGAAGCGGACGCCGCGCACGCCGGCCGCATGCATCGCCTCAAGCTCGGCATCGCTGATGCTGCGCTTGACGGTGGCAACCCCCCGCGCCCTGCCTCCGGAATGAGCCAGGGCGTCGATCATCGCGCGATTGTCGGCACCGTGACACGTCGCTTGCACGACCACATTGCGGGCTACGCCCAAATGGTCGCGCAGCGCGTAGAGCTGATGCTTGGACGCATCGCACGGTGTGTATTTCCTCTCCGCAGCGTAAGGAAACTCCGCGCCCGGGCCGAACACATGGCAATGCGCGTCAACGGTGCCGGCCGGCAGCTTGAACCGGGGCTTGGACGGACCAGCATACCAATCGAGCCAGCCCAGGGTCTTCTGGAATGGCCCAGCAGCGGGTTTCGACACAAACACGTCCTCTCGATGTTTCGTTAGATGTTGAGGTGCGGCGATCGTCATGCCGGCTCCATGCCATGACGTCGTTTGGACGCATCCGCCTCCGGGAAAGTCAGATAGCCGATGAAGCTGCGCGCCCCGGCCTCATTGGCTGCCAGCGCGCCCACTCCGCATGAAAACCGGGTCAAGGATTGAATCTCTTGAGGCAAGGTTCCGGCGATGTCGATGCCTGGCACATCCAGAAACTCGCTCAATTGCTGAAAGCCGAGTTCGGCTTCGCCGCTCGCCACCAGGGTGCCGACGGGCACGCCAGGCGGCGCCTGAATGATCCGCACCGTCTTCGATTGATCGGCGCCCCATTTTTCCAGCAGCTTGAGCACATGCGTGCCGCTCGGCCCGGTGGAGTAGCCAACCGATTGTGCCGAGAGAACTGCGGCTTTCGTCGCAGCCTCGTTCGAGAGATCAGGACGCCTGGCTCCGGATCGCACAGCCACCGCAATCGCCGAATCCGCAAACCCGGCGCGGCTCCCTGGTTTCAGGAATCCGTCCTCCTCGAGCCCCCTCATGGCGTCGTCGGCGAGCACAACGATATCGAATTTCTCGCCGGCCCGGATCCGGCGTGCAGCATCGACCCCGCCGACGGACTCGATCGCGACCGAGTGTCCCGTCTTTTGCTGGTACGCGCCGGAACGCTCCGCCAGGATCTGGCGGGTCGCCATCGACGATATGCCAACGATGTCAGCGGCCATTGACCAACTCTCTTGAACCCTCGTCGCTGCGCGTCAATCGATATATTTCAATCCGGCCTTCGCGAGCGGCTCGCGCATCTTGTACATGTCGAGCCCGAGAACGCCTGCCGCAAGCTTTTCGCGCTTGTCCGCTTCGTTGGCCTCGCGTGCTTCCGCCGCGTCCGCAGCCTGATGCGCGATTCCCGCGGCGACGATGACCACTCCGTCCATATCGGCGATCACCACGTCCCCCGGATTTACGGTCGCCCCGGCGCAGACCACTGGAATGTTCACCGAGCCGAGCGTCGCCTTGACCGTGCCGCGGGCACTGATCGCGCGCGAAAAAACCGGGAACCGCATTTCGGTGAGATCCGTCACGTCGCGCACGCCGCCATCGATGACCAGGCCCTTCGCGCCGCGGGCACGGAAGCTGGTGGCGAGCAGATCGCCGAAAAAGCCGTCGGTATTGTCGACGGTGCAGGCCGCCACCACGACGTCACCCGGCTGTATTTGCTCGGCGGCCACATGCAGCATCCAGTTGTCCCCCGGCTGCAGCAGCACGGTAACCGCGGTGCCGCACATGTGCGCGCCGGCGTAGATCGGGCGCATATAGGGATGCATCAGGCCGACCCTGCCCATCGCCTCGTGGATGGTAGCGACGCCATAGCGCGACAATTTATCAACGGCGGCCTTGTCCGCCCTGACGATATTGCGCTTGACGATTCCGAGATCGTTCATCGCAATGCTCATGGTCAGTTTCCTTTTGCCTTCAACGCAGCATCCAAGCGCGGAAATACCCGCCGTGCGTTGCCTTCGTAGATCTTGTACCGGTCCTGCGCGCTGAGCGTGGTGGCGCCTTCGATATAGCGCTTGGTGTCGTCATAGTGGAATCCGGTTTCCGGATCGATACCGCGAACGGCGCCGATCATCTCGCTGGCGAACAGAACGTTCTCGACCGGGATCACCTTGGTGAGCAGGTCGATGCCCGGCTGGTGATAGACGCAGGTATCGAAAAATATGTTCTTCAGGAGGTGATCCTTGAGCAGCGGCTTCTTCATCTCCTGCGCCAGGCCTCGGAAGCGGCCCCAGTGATAGGGGACGGCGCCCCCGCCATGCGGAATCAGGAATCTCAAGGTCGGAAAATCCTTGAACAGATCCGACGTCAGACATTGCATGAAGGCCGTGGTGTCGGCATTCAGGTAGTGCGCGCCGGTGGTATGAAAGCAAGCGTTGCAGCTCGTGGAGACGTGGATCATGGCCGGGATGTCGAGCTCAACCATCTTCTCGTAGATTGGGTACCAGTGACGATCCGAAAGCGGCGGCGAGGTCCAGTGCCCGCCTGAGGGGTCGGGATTGAGGTTGATGCCGACGAAGCCGTACTCCTTGACGCATTTCTCGAGTTCAGGAATGCAGGTCTTTGGATCCACGCCTGGCGATTGCGGCAACATCGCTGCACCGACGAAACTGTCGGGGAATAGCTTGCTGACGCGCCAGCACAGCTCGTTGCAGATCGCAGCCCATGTCGACGACACCTCGAAGTCGCCGATGTGATGGGCCATGAAGCTTGCGCGCGGGCTGAAGATGGTTAGATCGCTGCCCCGCTCTCTCATTTGCCTGAGCTGGTTGTTGACGATGGACTCGCGCAGCTCGTCGTCGCTGATCTTCAACTCGCTGGCCTTGGGCCTGACCGCGGGATCCTTGATGCCTGCGATCTGTCGGTTGCGCCAATCCTCAAGCGCCTTGGGCGCTGTCGTGTAGTGGCCGTGCACATCGATGATCACTTGATCTCCCCATCAGCAATGGCGGTGGGTCGAGCGACGCTGCTGGCCCCGATTCCCTGTCCGGCAAGACCAGTGAACATCTGCAAGCATTCCCGCCTGTTCATTTCCTCTTCCCCGTCAAGCTACCTGGACGGATCCAGGATATCCGGTCACCTTAGCGCGTGACCGTCGTGCGCGTGAGCTTTGGTTGGCGCCGCGGATCGCCGCCGCGATGGCGCGGGCCGATCGCGCGCAGGCGCCTGCAACGAAGCTACCGCAGCCTGTACCAGTTGCTCGATCGCATCGCCCGCATCGGTCCCGTCGGAATCGCCGCGCGACAGGCGAGAGACGCGCTCAGGCGTCACCAACGTATAATAGAGTGCCCCGAGAAGGAAATGGCTGCGCCATACGATCTTCGCGCGCGGGATATGCGGCAAGCTGTCATGGATCGCATCGATGAAGGCGTGACTGGTATCGTCGAAGGTCTGCGCGATGATCCGCCCGGTGACTTCGTTTCCCTCGGCCGACATGATAGCGCGCAGCCGCGTGAAACGCGCTCCGCCGCCGGCGAGATCGCTGCCCGAAGAAAATGCCGGCAGCACGTAGGCGCGGACGATCGCCTCCAGCCTGTCCTGCAGATCGCGCACCCGCCTGGCGGCAGCCAGCAGTTCGAAGCGCCTGTGGTTCATCGGTCCGCAGTGACGCCGGTAGATTTCGAGCAGCAACGCGTCCTTGGTCTTGAAATGATATGTCACGCTGCCCGGATTGGCTCCGGCCGCATGCGCGATATCGCGCACCGTCACGGCGCTGAAGCCGTTGGTCGAGAACAGCTCCTCCGCGGCCACGAGAATCGCTTCGCGCATGTTTGGCTTGCGCGTCTTTTCCTTCTCGGTGGATTTCATGACCATATCAATTGTACCCTTGTACAAATCAATCGTACAAGTCAACAAGGGCCGCCGGCCGAAAAGACCATCGGTCAGTGAATGGATCTTCAGGTCGGCCGCCAATATTGTCGAGGTGAACGATGGAACTCGCGAGACCGGTGCTGCCGCCGCGCAAGTTCTTTCCTCGGCTCAGCCCTTGTCGGGGGAAAGCAATCGCCTCAGGCTTGAGGCTGGCAGCAGATTTCTTGACACGGTGCGCGCGGTTCTAAGTGGCATGTCTGCTCACGGACATAGCGCTAGGTCTGCCGCGAGTCCGTTATGCGCCCAGACCTCAGTTCAGCTTCTCGATCGCCATCGCGACGCCCTGCCCGACGCCGACACACATGGTCGCGAGCGCGCGCTTGCCGCCGCGTTTCTCCATCCCGTGGACCGCCGTCATCGCCAGCCGGGCACCGCTCATGCCGAGCGGGTGACCGAGCGCGATGGCGCCGCCATGCGGGTTGACGAAATCGGCATCGTCCTTGACGCCGAGCTGGCGCAGGCAGGCTAGCCCCTGGCTGGCGAAGGCTTCATTGAGCTCGATCAAATCGAAATCGCTGATTTTCAGCCCCAGCCGCGCCATCAGCTTGCGGGTCGCCGGCACCGGACCGATGCCCATGATGCGCGGCGGCACCGCGGCCGACGCAAGACCGAGAATCCGCGCCCGCGGGGTAAGGCCGTGCTTTTTCACGGCGGCTTCCGAGGCCAGAATCATCGCCGCCGCGCCGTCATTGACGCCGGAAGCGTTGCCGGCGGTCACCGTGCCGGGATTGCGCACGATCGGCTTCAGTTTCGACAACCCTTCCAGCGTGGTCTCGGGGCGCGGATGTTCGTCCTTGTCGACGGTCATCGGTCCGGCCTTGCCGCCGGGCACCGAGATGGGCGTGATTTCCTCGGCGAAATAGCCCGACGCGATCGCCTGTCCGGCGCGCTGCTGCGAGCGGATCGCGAACGCGTCCTGGTCGGCCCGCGATACCTGGAATTCCTCGGCGACATTCTCGCCGGTCTCCGGCATCGCATCGACGCCGTATTGCGCCTTCATCAGCGGGTTGATGAAGCGCCAGCCGATCGTGGTATCGAAAATCTCGGCGGAGCGCGAAAACGCCTCCGGCGCCTTGCCCATCACGAACGGTGCCCGCGTCATCGACTCGACGCCGCCGGCAATGGCGAAATCGATCTCGCCGGCGCGGATCGCGCGCCCCGCGGCGCCCACGGCATCGAGGCCTGAAGCGCAGAGCCGGTTGAGCGTGAGGCCGGGAATCGAATCCGGCAGGCCCGCCAGCAACAGCGCCATCCGCGCCACGTTGCGGTTGTCCTCGCCGGCCTGGTTGGCGCAGCCGAAATAGACCTCATCGACTTGCGACCAGTCGAGTTTGGGATGCCGCGCCATCAGGGCCTTGATCGGGGCGGCGGCCAGATCGTCGGCGCGGACCTTGGCGAGCGCGCCGCCGAACCGGCCGATCGGGGTCCGCACGGCATCGCATACAAATACATCACCCATCGATCTCTCCTTAGGAATGCTGCGGGTTCCGCGCTGACGGCTCGAATTGAGGCCGAGTTTTAGGAGCGGGGGTGCGGCAGGTCAATTGAAGGAAACGCTAGCGCTTGCCGTTCCCTCCCCCGCTTGCGGGGGAGGGTTAGGGTGGGGGCAGCCACAAACACCGGCGCCAGCTGCTCCCCCACCCCGACCCTCCCCCGCAACAGCGGGAGAGGGAGCAGATCGCGACTGCCGCACCGCCTGCTTCCTCATCCTTTGCAAGAAAGTCGCGCGGGTTCCTCGCGACGTTGCCGCCGAAGGCGGGGAAAAACGCCGCAACTGCCCCAAACCCATGTGATTGCGCCGCAAACTTTTGCTAGCGTCCGCCGCAATGACGATCCAGCAATCCATTCCCCTGCCATCAGACGAAGCGCCCGCCGCCGATGCGGCGGCGCGCGTCACGCCGATGATGGAGCAATATCTCGAGATCAAGGCCGCCAATCCCGGACTGTTGCTGTTCTACCGGATGGGCGACTTTTATGAACTGTTCTTCGAGGACGCCGAGATCGCCTCCAAGGCGCTTGGCATCGTATTGACAAAACGCGGCAAGCATCAGGGCCTGGATATCCCGATGTGCGGCGTGCCGGTGGAGCGCTCGGACGACTATCTGCATCGCCTGATCGCCTCAGGTCACCGCGTCGCGGTGTGCGAACAGACGGAGGATCCGGCAGCCGCGCGCGCGCGCGGCAACAAGAGCGTGGTGCGCCGCGCCGTGGTGCGGCTGGTGACGCCAGGCACGCTGACCGAAGACACCTTGCTGGACGCGAGAGCCAACAACTATCTGCTGGCGATCGCGCGCGCGCGGGGATCGGCGGGCGCCGATCGCATCGGGCTTGCCTGGATCGATATTTCCACGTCCGAATTCATCGTCACGGAGTGCTCGACCGGCGAACTCGCGGCGACGCTTTCGCGCATCAATCCCAATGAGGTGATCGTCACCGATGCGCTGTTCGGCGATCCCGATCTGGGCCCCTCCTTGCGCGAATTGCCGGCGGTGACGCCGCTGACCCGCGACTTCTTCGACAGCGCCACCGCCGAACGGCGGCTGTGCGATTATTTCGCGGTCGCCACCATGGACGGCTTGAGTGCGATGTCGCGGCTGGAGGCGACCGCAGCTAGCGCCGCCGTCACCTATATCGACCGCACCCAGGTCGGCAAGCGTCCGCCGCTGTCGCCGCCCTCGCGCGAAGCCGCCGGCACCACCATGGCGATCGATCCCGCGACCCGCGCCAATCTCGAACTGACCCGGACACTCGCGGGCGAACGGCGCGGATCGCTGCTCGACGCCATCGACCGCACCGTAACTCCCGCGGGATCGCGGCTGCTGGCGCAACGACTGGCGGCGCCTCTTACCGACGGCGCGGCCATCGCCCGGCGGCTGGATGCGATCGCGGCGTTCGTGGCGGATGCCGCGGTTCGCGACCAACTGCGCAGCACATTGCGCGCGGCGCCCGACATGTCGCGCGCGCTGGCGCGACTGTCGGTCGGGCGCGGCGGCCCGCGCGATCTGGCTGGCTTGCGCGATGGCATCCTTGCCGCGGATCAGGCGCTGGCCCAGCTTGCCGCGATCGAGCCGCCTGCGCAGGAGATCGCGTCCGTCATGGCGGCGTTGCGCCGCCCGCCGCGAGACCTTGCACGTGAATTCGAACGCGCGCTTGCGGAGCAACTGCCCCTGATCAAGCGCGACGGAGGTTTCGTCCGCGAAGGCTATGAGGCCGCGCTCGACGAGGCCCGCAATCTGCGCGACGCCTCGCGCCTGGTCGTCGCCGCGATGCAGGCGCGCTACGCCGACGACACCGGCGTCAAGGGCCTGAAGATCCGCCACAACAATGTGCTCGGCTATTTCGTCGAGGTCACCGCGCAGCATGGTGACAAGCTGCTGGCGCCGCCGTTGAACGCGACCTTCATCCATCGCCAGACGCTCGCGGGCCAGATCCGTTTCACGACCTCCGAACTCGGCGAGATCGAAGCCAAGATCGCCAATGCCGGCGACCGCGCGCTCGGGCTGGAACTGGAAATCTTCGAACGGCTCTGCGCGCTGGCCGTCGCGGCCAGCGACGAGCTGCGCGCCGCCGCGCACGCCTTCGCCATCCTCGACGTCGCCACCGCGCTGGCGAAACTCGCGGTCGACGACAATTATGTGCGGCCCGAGGTCGATGCCTCGCTCGGCTTCGCGATCGAAGGCGGACGCCATCCGGTGGTCGAGCAGGCCTTGAAGCGCGATGGCCAGCCGTTCATCGCCAATGCCTGCGATCTGTCGCCGGGACCGGGACAGAAATCGGGCCAGATCTGGCTGATTACCGGCCCCAACATGGCGGGCAAATCGACCTTCCTGCGCCAGAACGCGCTGATCGCGCTGATGGCGCAGGCCGGCTGTTTCGTGCCGGCGTCGCGGGCGCGGCTCGGCGTTGTCGACCGGCTGTTCTCGCGCGTCGGCGCGGCCGATGACCTGGCGCGCGGCCGTTCCACCTTCATGGTCGAGATGGTGGAAACGGCGGTTATCCTCAATCAGGCCAGCGAGCGTTCGCTGGTGATTCTCGACGAGATCGGCAGGGGAACCGCGACCTTCGACGGGCTCTCGATCGCCTGGGCCGCGATCGAGCATCTGCACGAGGCCAACCGTTGCCGCGCGCTGTTTGCCACCCACTACCACGAACTCACCGCGCTCTCGGCCAAACTGCCGCGGATGTTCAATGCGACCGTCCGGGTCAAGGAATGGCAGGGCGACGTCGTGTTCCTGCACGAAGTGCTGCCGGGTTCGGCCGACCGCTCCTACGGCATCCAGGTCGCCAAGCTCGCAGGGCTGCCAGCACCCGTGATCGCGCGGGCCAAATCCGTGCTGGCCAAACTGGAGGCGCAGGACCGCGGCCAGACCGCCCGCGCGCTGGCCGATGATCTGCCGCTGTTCGCGGTGCCGTCGCGCGCGGCCGCCGAGCCGGCGCCGCCAAGCGAGACCGAGAAGCTGATCGAAGCGGTGAAGGCGCTGCACCCGGACGAGATGTCACCGCGCGAGGCGCTGGAAGCGCTGTATGCGCTGAAGGCGAAGCTGCCGAAGCAGTGACCGTCATTGCGAGCGAAGCGAAGCAATCCACAGTTTGACAAGATAGCTAGAGGTTGGATTGCTTCGTCGCTTTGTTCCTCGCAATGACGAATTCAGCGCTTCCTTCGCCCCAACCACCACAATCCCAAATTCCAGCCGATGCATGTCGCCAGCGCGAGGCTCAGCCCGATCGCGGAGCCAAACTGCAATGCGGCCAGATGCAGCACCGCGATCCCCAGGCTAAATCCCATCAAGCCCCAGCCGCCATTGGCGATCACGGCGGCGGTCGCCGGCCCGCCGACGCGCGGATGCAGAATCAGCATGATGCTGGTGAACACCACCGGAAACAGCGCGATGGTGCCGCTAACGCCCGGGCCGACCCAGCCGGACAGGGCCGTGACGGTTGCCACCACCGTCGCGACCAGCATCGCGCGCAGCGGGATGTCATACCAGCGGCGGGTGATCAGCGGCATCCGGACGTGGCGAAAGCGGCGCAGCAGCGGCAGGCAGACCGCAAAGGCAACGGCATTCGCGATCAGGCCGCCGCTGAGCGACCATTGGAACATGCGCGCCAGCACAGCGAGCGTGAGCCACACCGCCACCGCGCCGCCGGCACTGACCGCGGCATTGCAGCGCTGCGCCAGCACCACATAGGTCAGCCCGAGGAAGATGGTCGCGGCATTGATCGGCAGGCTCGCCAGCGCGCCTTCCGCGATGAACGCCGCATTGTGATCGAGCGCGAGGAAAGCGTAAGAGGGGCCGGCCGAAATCGGCAGCGTCGCCACCAACGCGCCGATCACCGGGCCCGATCGCTCGGCAATGAAGGATGCCGTCACCACGAAAGCGGCCGCCACCGCCATCCGCAGCGCGAGCATCAGAATGAAAGCGAGGTCGGGGGACATGGGGGCTCGCGCGGACCGTATTTTCCCTCCCCCCTTGCGGGGGAGGGTTAGGGAGGGGGTGAGCCACAGGCACCGAACCCGCGGTACCCCCCACCCCCGACCCCTCCCCGCAAGGGGGAGGGGAGCGGGAGAGCGCCTTCACACCCTTCGCATCGCCACCGAAACCCTCGGGCCGTTCTTGATGGTCTGATAGACCACGCAATAACGCTCGGTGAGTTTCAGCAGGAGATCGAGCTTGTCCTGCGGCGCCGAGGTATCGACGTCGAAGCGCAGGCGAATTTCGGCAAAGCCGACCGGCGTCTCCTTGTCGATGCCGAGCGTGCCGCGGAAATCGAGATCGCCCTCGGCGGTCACGATGCCGGTTTTCAGCGGCACCTCGATCGCGGTCGCCACCGATTTCAGCGTGACGCCGGCGCAGGCGACCAGCGCTTCCAGCAGCATGTCGCCGGAACACAATTCAAGTCCGGAACCGCCGGTCGCCGGATGCAGGCCGGCCACCGCCAAGGCGCGGCCGGTCTCGACCTTGCAGGCGATGCCTTCGCTGTCGATCGAGCCCCTGGCCTTCAAGGTGATCAGCGCGGCGTTCGGATCGCTCTTGTACTTTTCCTTGATCGGGGCCTGCGTGGCGCGGAGTTCGGCGGCGTCCATATCGTGCTCCAGAAAAATTTATGCGTCGGATGTAATGAAAGTTTGCTCCGGTGTCACCATTTGGTGGCGCATGGCGGCTCTTCCCGATTTAGAAATACCTTCCTATTTCAATCGGTTAGTCGGATACTGCAGCGAGGAAATGGGCCCGCCGGCGCCCTGCGAAGGGAACCGCCGCACGCCAGGCCAAAGGAAGGCAGCATGGCTCGGCTGCGATTTTTTGAATGTCCGTGACAGGCTCGGTGCCGTCCGATATCGGGGTAGGTGATGGATAGCGTTGTCACACATGCCCGGTCCGAGACCGACGAACGTTTCGATACCGCGAGGATTACCGCCGCGGTCGACGCGCTCGCCGCCGAGTACGCCGGACGCGAAGATGTTTTTCGCGCCGCCGTGGCGAAACTGCTGAAGGCCGAACTGATCGCCGCGCGCGCCACGGCGCAGGCCGTGCTGCTGAAGGATCGGCACGGGCGGCGCTGCGCCGAGCGGCTGTGTTTCGTCCAGGACGAGATCATCCGCATCCTGTTCGCCGCCGCCACCCGCCATCTCTATCACTCGCCGATTCCCTCGGGCGCCGAGCGCATGGCGGTGGTCGCCACCGGCGGCTATGGCCGCGGGTTGATGGCGCCGGAATCCGATATCGATCTGTTGTTCATCCTGCCCTACAAGCAGACCGCCTGGGGTGAGCAGGTCGCCGAGGCGATACTCTATTGTCTGTGGGACATGGGGTTGAAGGTCGGCCACGCGACCCGCTCGGTCGACGAATCGATCCGGCAGGCCCGCGGCGACATGACGATCCGCACCGCTATACTCGAGACCCGGTTTCTGACCGGGGACCAGCCGCTCTACAATGAGCTGGTGGCACGGTTCGACAAGGAGGTGGTGCAGGGCACCGCCGCCGAATTCGTCACGGCGAAGCTGGCCGAGCGCGAAGAGCGGCACCGCCGCGCCGGGCAATCGCGCTATCTGGTCGAACCCAACGTCAAGGACGGCAAGGGCGGCCTGCGCGACCTGCATACGCTGTTCTGGATCGCGAAATATGTCTACCGCGTGCGCGAGACCGACGAACTGCTCGAGCGCGGCGTGTTCGACGCGCAGGAATACCGCACCTTCCGCCGCTGCGCCGATTTCCTGTGGTCGGTCCGCTGCAACATCCATTTCTTCTCGGGCCGCGCGGAAGAGCGGCTGTCGTTCGACATGCAGCGCGAGATCGCGATCCGGCTGGGATATACCTCGCACCCCGGCATGCAGGATGTCGAACGCTTCATGAAGCACTATTTCCTGGTCGCCAAGGAGGTCGGCGATCTCACCGCGATCCTGTGCGCCAAGCTGGAAGATCAGCAGGCCAAGCCCGCGCCGGTGCTCAGCCGCATGATGGCGCGGCTGCGGCCGAGCACCAACCGGCGGCGGGTGCCCGACAGCGACGACTTCATCGTCGACAACAACCGCATCAATCTCGCGACGCCCGATATCTTCAAGCATGATCCGGTCAACCTGATCCGGATCTTCCGCCTCGCGCAGAAGAACAATCTCGCCTTCCATCCGGATGCCATGCGCACCGTGACGCGCTCGCTGAAGCTGATCAATACCCAGCTGCGCGACGATCCCGAAGCCAACCGGCTGTTCATGGAAATCCTGACATCGAACGGCGCCGAGATCGTGCTGCGGCGCATGAACGAGGCCGGCGTGCTCGGTCATTTCATCCGCGCCTTCGGCAAGATCGTGTCGATGATGCAGTTCAACATGTATCACCACTATACGGTGGACGAGCACCTGTTGCGCTGCGTCGGCTTCCTGCAGGAGATCGAACGCGGCGGCAACGACGAATTCATCGTCGCCAGCGATTTGATGCGCAAAATTCGCCCCGAGCACCGCGCGGTGATCTACATCACCACGCTGCTGCACGACATCGCCAAGGGCCGTCCCGAGGATCACTCGATCGCCGGGGCGAAAGTGGCGCGAAGGCTGTGTCCGCGGCTCGGTTTCAATCACGCCGATACAGAACTGGTGGCGTGGCTGATCGAACAGCATTTGACGATGTCGACGGTGGCGCAATCGCGCGACCTGTCCGACAGCAAGACCATCGAGAACTTCGCGGCCGTCGTGCAATCGGTCGAGCAGATGAAGCTGCTGACGATCCTGACCACCGCCGATATCAGGGGCGTCGGTCCCGGCGTCTGGAACGGCTGGAAGGCGCAACTCTTGCGCACGCTGTATTACGAAACCGAGCCGGTGCTGACCGGGGGCTTCTCGGAAGTCAACCGCGCGCAGCGCATCGCCGCGGCGCAGTCGGAGTTTCGCGCGGCGTTCACCGAATGGCCGGAGCAGCAGCTCAATGCCTATATCGCGCGGCACTATCCCGCCTACTGGCTCAAGGTCGAGCTGCCGCGCAAGATTCGCCACGCCCGCTTCCTGCGCGCCAGCGAGCAGGCCGGCCACAAGCTCGCGATCAATGTCGGCTTCGACGAGGCACGCGGCGTCACCGAGCTCACCATCCTGGCAACCGACCATCCGTGGCTGCTGTCGATCATCGCCGGTGCCTGCGCTTCCGCGGGCGCCAATATCGTCGACGCGCAGATCTACACCACCACCGATGGCCGCGCGCTCGACACCATCGCGATAACGCGGGAATACGACCGCGACGAGGACGAAGGGCGGCGCGCGACACGGATCGGCGACATGATCGAGGATGTGCTGGAGGGCAAGCTGCGGCTGCCCGAAGTGGTGGCGCGCCGCGCCGCCGGACGCGGCAAGGCCCGTCCATTCGTGGTCGAGCCGGAAGTGACCGTCAACAACCAGTGGTCGGACCGCTACACCGTGATCGAAGTCTCCGGCCTCGACCGGCCGGGCCTGCTGTATGAGCTGACGACGGCGATTTCGAAGCTCAACCTCAACATCGCCTCGGCGCATGTCGCGACCTTCGGCGAGCGCGCCCGCGACGTGTTCTACGTCACCGACCTGCTCGGCGCGCAGATCACGGCGCCGACGCGGCAGGCCGCGATCAGGAGCGCGCTGACCCACCTCTTGGCCAACGAGCAGGCCGCGGCGTAGGCCGTTTCGCGATCCTCGGGGCTTTTTACGGGATCTCACCAAAGGTGTTGCCGGGCGCCAGCGGCTTCAGGCGAATCAGCCGCGAGTCCTGCACCGCGGCCTGGCGGTGTTTCACGGCTTCCCGATAGACCGGATCGCGGATCATCTCGACGAACGCGGCAACGCTGGGATATTCCGCGATGAAGCAATGGTCCCAGTGCTCGTCGGACGGCCCGATCAGCATCAATTCGAAGCGGCCTTGCCAGATCACCTTGCCGCCGAGGCGCATGAAGACCGGCCCGCTGTCGCGGCCATAGGCGGCATAGGCTTCTGCGCCGCTGGCGGCCCGTCCATCGGGATAGCTTGCGTGATCGCGCAAGCGGACCAAATTGAGCATGTGGATCGGCCCGGCGCGATTATTGTCGCGAAACCGGGCAAACACTTCCTTGGTCGGATCGACATGGCCTGTCATGGTCATTGCCTCACTGCCAGCCATCACCTGCCGCTGCGTGCTATCATGGTGCAGGCGATCAATCGCTTGGTGTCTAGGGGGAGAGCCAAATGAACGCAATTGCCAACATTTTGGTGGCGCTGGTCGCCGTGCTGCACGTCTATTTTCTGATTCTGGAGATGTTCCTCTGGACCAAACCGCTCGGCCTGAAGACCTTTCGAAATTCACCCGAGAAGGCGGCCGATTCCAAGGTCCTGGCCGCCAACCAGGGCCTCTATAATGGCTTTCTCGCCGCCGGCCTGGCCTGGGGGCTGATTCAGGCCAGTCCGGGTTTCGCCTTCCAGATCAAGGTGTTCTTCCTGCTTTGCGTGATCGTCGCCGGCGTCTATGGCGCGGCAACGGTCAGCCGCAGGATTCTGCTGGTGCAGGCCATGCCGGCCGCCATCGCTCTGGCTCTGCTCTGGCTGGCGTGAGACCGTTCTCATTATCCTGCGTCCGCATCGCCTTGCGTTGCCATATTCGTTCATCCAATATCTTGTCAGCGATGGCATCCACTACGGTTGGACCAGATCATCGGAACAATCAAAAACCCGGGTGAGGCAACGACATGAGGAACAGCCTTTTCAATTTCGTAACAGCAGCGACGGTTGTCCTCGCGCTATCGGCGTCGTCGGCCCAGGCGCAGAAAAAGTACGACCCCGGTGCGACCGATACCGAGATCAAGATCGGCCAGACCGTGCCGTTCAGCGGCCCGGCCTCCGCCTATGCCTCCATCGGCAAGACCCAGGCGGCCTATTTCAACATGATCAACGAGCAGGGCGGCGTGAACGGCCGCAAGATCAACCTGATCCAGTATGACGACGCCTATAGTCCCCCCAAGGCCGTCGAGCAGGTGCGCAAACTGGTCGAGAGCGACGAGGTGCTGCTGACCTTCCAGATCATCGGCACCCCCTCCAACGCGGCGGTCCAGAAATACCTCAATGCGAAGAAAGTGCCGCAATTGTTCGCCGCCACCGGCGCCTCCAAATTCACCGATCCGAAGAATTTTCCGTGGACGCTGGGCTTCAATCCCAACTACTTCGTCGAGGGCCGCATCTACGGCCAGTACATCCTCAAGCAATATCCGAACGCCAAGGTCGGCATCCTCTACCAGAACGACGACCTCGGCAGGGACTATCTCAACGGCGTCAAGGCCGGTCTCGGCGACAAGGCCGCGACGATGATCGTGGCCGAGGCGTCGTACGAAATGACCGACCCGACCATCGACTCGCAGATCCTCAAGCTGAAATCCGCCGGCGCCGACCTGTTCTTCAGCGCGTCGACGCCGAAATTTGCCGCGCAGGCGATCAAGAAGAACGCCGAACTCGGCTGGAAGCCGGTGCATATCCTCGACATCAACGCCACGTCGGTGGGCGCGGTGATGCAGCCTGCCGGCCTGGAGGCCTCCAAGGGCGTGATCAGCGTCAACTACGGCAAGGATCCGCTCGATCCGACCTGGAAAGACGATCCGGGCATGAAGAGATATTTCGACTTCATGGCGAAGTATTTTCCGGAAGGCGACAAGAATTCCAGCTTCAATACCTATGGCTACAGCACGGCGCAGCTGATGGTCCATGTCTTGAAACAGTGCGGCGACGATCTGACCCGCGAAAACGTGCTCAGGCAGGCCACCAATCTGAAGAATGTTCAGTTGGACCTCTCGCTGCCCGGCATCGTCGGCAACACCACGCCCAACGATTATCGGGTCAACAAGCAGTTGCAGATGATGAAATTCAACGGCGAGCGCTGGGAGCTGTTCGGCCCCATCCTCGAGGACAGCGGCCCCGCCGGCTGAGGCGCTCCGTCCTGATAGCCTGCAGCGGTGCCATCGCGAACGCTGCTCGCGATCGGCCTCAAATTCTCGCCCGCGGTAGGGTTAAGCGTCTCTGAACGCCTTGTCCGTCAGGCAGTTACGCATCGCGGCGGGCGTTTCGATTAACCATCGTTTAAGACGGCTTTAAACCCGCCCCGCTACCTTGGCCCGCATCTGACGGTGTGGGCGTTCGCGTATGGCGTGGGGACGAAAAAAAGGCGGCGGACGCAAGGAGCCGCAATTCGGCCTCGCCGCTTCGCTCGCCGAATTGCGTCTCGGTCCGCAGGATCGCGTGGCGCCGGCCGGAGAAGACAAACCGAAGAAGCCCTTGCCCAGGCGCAAGCCCATCGACAGCGATTGCGACGACGACGAGGCTCCGCGCGAGCGCAAGCCCCGCGCCAGCCGGTCCAGCCGCAAGCGCAAAGCTGGCGGCCGGGCGCGCGGCGGTCTGTTTCGCCTGTTCTATTGGGGCGCGGTGCTCGGCCTGTGGGGCGCGATCGCGGTGGTTGGCGTCATGGTCTGGGTCGGCGCGCATCTGCCGCCGATCCAGTCGCTTGAAATCCCGAAACGGCCGCCAACGATCCAAATCACCGGCCTCGACGGCAGCGTGCTGGCCACCCGGGGCGAAATGGCCGGCGCCAACATCGCGCTGAAGGATCTGCCGCCCTATTTGCCGAAGGCCTTCATCGCCATCGAGGACCGCCGCTTCTATTCGCATTACGGCGTCGATCCTCTTGGCATCGCGCGGGCGGCGGTGACGAACATCCTGCATCGCGGCGTTTCGCAAGGCGGCTCGACGCTCACCCAGCAGCTGGCCAAGAATCTGTTCCTGACCCAGGAGCGCACGTTTCAGAGGAAATTGCAGGAAGTCGAACTGGCGTTCTGGCTGGAGCGCAAGCACTCCAAGGCCGAGATTCTCGAACTCTACCTCAACCGGGTCTATTTCGGTTCCGGCGCCTATGGCGTCGAGGCCGCAGCGCAACGCTATTTCGGCAAGTCCGCCAAGAACGTGACGCTGGCGGAGGCGGCGATGCTCGCAGGCCTGGTGAAGTCGCCGTCGCGGCTGGCGCCCAACCGCAACCCGGAAGGCGCCGAGCAGCGCGCGCAGACGGTGCTCACCGCCATGGCCGACGCCAAATTCATCACCGAGGCCCAGGCGCAGGCCTCGATCGGGCATCCCTCCTATCATGTGAAGCCGGTGGGCGCCGGCACCGTCAATTATGTGGCGGACTGGATCGGCGAAGTGCTCGACGATCTGATCGGCCAGATCGACCAGAGCGTCGTGGTCGAAACCTCCATCGATCCGAAACTGCAGGCGGTCGCGGAGGCCGCCGTGATTGACGAACTCGCGGCGAAAAGCGTGAAATTCAACGTCAGCCAGGGCGCGCTGGTGGCGATGACGCCGGACGGCGCGGTGCGCGCCATGGTCGGCGGCCGCAACTACGCCGAAAGCCAGTACAACCGGGCGGTGACCGCCAGGCGGCAGCCGGGTTCGGCCTTCAAGCCCTTTGTCTATCTCACGGCGATCGAAGCCGGCCTGACGCCGGAGACGATCCGGCAGGACGCACCGCTCGACGTCAAGGGCTGGAAACCCGAGAACTACAGCCACGAATATTTCGGCGCGGTGACGCTGACGCAGGCGCTGGCGATGTCGCTCAATACGGTGGCGGTACGGCTCGGGCTGGAAGTGGGGCCGAAGAATGTGGTGCGTACCGCGCACCGGCTCGGCATTTCATCGAAGCTGGATGCCAATGCTTCGATCGCGCTCGGCACCTCCGAGGTCTCGCTTGTCGAACTGGTCGGCGCTTACGCGCCGTTTGCCAATGGTGGCCTCGGCATCTCGCCGCATGTCGTCAACAAGATCCGCACTGTCGAGGGCAAGTTGCTGTATGCGCGGCCCGCCGACCAGCTTGGCCAGGTGATCGAACCGCGCAATGTCGCTGCCATGAACACCATGATGCAGGAGACGCTGCTCAGCGGCACCGCGCACAAGGCCGAGCTTCCGGGCTGGATGGCCGCCGGCAAGACCGGCACCAGCCAGGATTTTCGCGACGCCTGGTTCATCGGCTACACCGCCAATCTCGTGACCGGCGTCTGGCTCGGCAACGACGACAATTCGCCGACCAAAAAGGCAACCGGCGGCGGCTTGCCGGTGGAAATCTGGACCCGATTTATGAAAGCAGCCCACCAGGGCGTGCCGGTCGCGGCCTTGCCGGCCTCGCAAGCCGGCGGCTTGTTCTCGAATCTCGCGCAAGCTCTGCCGCAAACCAGCGTGGCGGCGGTCAACTCGCCGCAGCCGCCGGCAATCATCGCAGGCCGGCCGGCGCCGACGCGCGCCTCGGTTCGTCCCGGGGCGGCGAGCGGGCTCGACGGCTGGCTGATGGACCGGCTGTTCGGGCGATAAACGCTTGCCGGATTCAGCGGCCGTCGGGAGTGCGAACGCCGAACCAGTTGTCGCGCACCTGATGATAATGAACGCCCGGATCGTAGACCGGCGTGGCGAGACGGAGCACCTGGGGCGATAATCGTCCTATGGTGTTCAAGACAGCATACGACGCGACCACGCGATCATGCTCCGCAGTCACCAGCGCGACGCGGGCGTTGACCAGCGCCTGCTGCGCGTTCAGCACGTCGAGCACGGTACGCTGGCCGACGGTTGCTTCCTTTCTCGTGCCGAGCAGCGCGATCTCCGACGCCGTGACCTGGGCTTGCGCGGATGCGACCTGCGCCTTGCCCGCCAACAGCTGGCCCCAGGCCGTGACAAGATCGGCCCTCGCCTGATCGCGAACCTGCTCGAGATTGAGGCGCTGCCGCTCGAGCGTTTCCTTCGACTGCCGTATCAGCGAATATTCCGCGCCGCCCTGATAGATCGGCACGCTCACCTGGGCGGCCGCCGCAGCGCTGGATAGCTTTATCGACGTGATGGTCTGTTGCCAGCTCTTCTGAGCGCTGGCCTGCAGCGTGACGCTCGGAAACAACGCCCCCTCGTTGACTTTCACATTGAGAAAACCGACGTCGATGCCGAACATCGCGGCCGTCACGTTGGGGTTTTCCGCCAGGCTGAGCGCGATGGCGCCTTGCAGCGTTGCCGGCAAATAGCGGTCCACCGGGGAACCCGGCGCGAGTTGCGCCGGTTCGGTGCCGATGATGCGGCGAAAGTTCGCGCGCGTCGTCGTCAAAGTGGCCTCGGCGGCGAATTCCTGGCTGCGGCCTGCCGCAAGCTGCGCTTCGGATTGCGCAACGTCGGTCGGGGTGACCAGCCCGGCACTGTACCGATCGCGGGTCTGTTTGAGGGTTACCTCAAGAACCCGCGTGTTATTGCGCTGGACCTCCAGAATGGCGGCATCGCGCAGGTAGTCCATGTAGATGGTCGCCGCCGCCAGCAGAACCGACTGTTCCATGAGCCGCAGGCCTTCCCGCGCTCCCGAGACCTGGCTCTCCGCGGCCCGGGTCTTGTTGGCGGTTTGATTGCCGTTGAACAGCGTCTGGGTCACCGTGACGCCCACCGCGTGAGGGCTCTGCGGCCCGTCTTCGAGCTTCCGGCCGGTCGAACCTATAGCGAGTTGGTTGGTGTATTGGGCGCCGCCGCTCGCAGTGACGGCGACCTTGGGGCGGTAGCCGGACAATGCCTGGGGCACGTTTTCATCGGTGGCCCGCACCGTGGCACGTTGCGCATTGAGCTGCGGGTTGTTCTGGTAGGCGCGCAGCAGTGCGGCCTCCATGGTATCGGCACGGGCAGGGGTTGCGGCCATCTGAAGAAGGATAAGAACCGCCGTTACGGCTCCGCCCGGGACTGTCACGCGTTGCATGCGTGACTTATCCAACGCCACACGCCGCCTGACAACATCCATATGCATTTCTTGCACGGCTCAAAAGCGCATACCTGCGCCGGCCGTGCTGCCGCGGCGGCTCGATCGATGAGAGGCTTTGCGCGCTAGCGCAACCTAGTCCTGGATGCCATAGCGATGCAGGTCGTTGCCGTGGGTGTCGAGCCAGGTCTTGGCGCGCTCGACGTGACTGCAGGCCCTTGCGACGACCCTCCAGAACCGCGTCGAATGGTTCATTTCGACGAGATGGGCCACCTCGTGGGCGGCAAGGTAGTCCAGCACGTAAGGCGGCGCGAGGATCAGTCGCCACGAGAACGACAGCGAGCCGGCGGATGTGCACGAACCCCAGCGGCTCGACTGATCGCGAATCGACAGCCGCTTGACCTTCACGCCCATGGCCTGGGCATAGGACAGCGACGCCTTGTGCAGATCCTTGCGGGCTTCGCGCTTCAGGTAATCATGCACCCGTCGCTCGATATGTTCGGCACCGCCTGCGACGCAGAGAATCCGCTCGCCGCTTTCGCGCATTTCAGTCCACACCGTGCCGCGCTGGCCGGCGCGATGCACGATCTTGTGCGCGGCGCCGCGCAGCGGAACCAGGGTGCCCGGAAGAAACGGCGCCGCCTTGGGCAACCGGCCGAGGCGCGCGGCAATCCATCCGCCGTGACGCTGCGCGAAATCCTTGGCGTCGGCGATGCTGCCACGTGGCGGCATGGTCAGGATCGCTTCGCGGTCGCTTGGATGAATGCGCAAGGTGTAGCGGCGCGCCCGTCGATGGCGGCGCAGCCGAATCGAGTAGATCTGCGAGCCGTGCTTGACCAGAAGAGTCGAAGGTTCGTAAGGCCGCCGATAAAGGAGGGCGCGAGTGGCCATGTCTGCGATTCCGGGGATCAGAAGTTCGCCCGGATTCTGCCATATCCGCCGCCAGTGAAATCGCTCGGCGCAAAAACAAATCATTTGCCCAATATACAGGGGTTGGCCGGCCAGCCGGCCCTATAGGATGGGCCCGGAACAAAAAAAATCCGCCCCGAAGCCGCTTGGCCAAGCACCCCAAGGAGTGAGGTGAAACTCATTCTTTCGCGGTCCCCGGAATCGGGCTTTCCGCAGGCCAATTCAGGGGGTTACCCCACCCCTCGAATCACGCCCGATTCGTTCTCGAACCGGCTATTCCGCATCGAAGTCGCCAGATTGGCGGCTTACTCCGCGGCATAAGCCAATGAAGGCTTCACATTTGCCGCCGACATCATGAAATCGGAAATCCGTGGCACGATTTCCGATTTGAAGCGCGAGCCGTTGAAGACGCCGTAGTGGCCGACGCCCTTTTGCACATAATGCACCCGGCGGTGATTGGGGATCGAACTGCAGAGCGCGTGGGTCGCCTCGGTTTGCCCGAGCCCGGAAATGTCGTCGTGCTCGCCTTCCACCGTCATCAACGCGGCGCGCCTGACCTTCGACGGGTCGACCAGCTTGCCGCGATGGGTCATCTCGCCCTTCGGCAAAGCGTGCTTGACGAACACGGTATCGACGGTCTGCAGGTAATACTCCGCCGACAGATCCATCACCGCGAGATATTCGTCATAGAAGTCGCGGTGCTTGTCGACCAGGTCGCCGTCGCCTTTCACCAGATTCCTGAACAGGTCCTTGTGGGCGTCCATGTGGCGGTCGAGGTTCATGCTGATGAAGCCGTTAAGCTGCAGGAAGCCCGGATAGACGTCGCGCATGACTCCCGGATGCGGAAACGGCACCTTGGTGATGACGTGATTGCGAAACCAGTCGATGCCGCGCTCGGCGGCAAGGTTGTTGACCGCCGTCGGATTGCGCCTCGTATCGATCGGACCGCCCATCAGCGTCATCGAAACCGGAACGTAGGGATCGTTCTCGGCTTCCATGATCGAGACCGCCGCCACGACCGGCACCGAAGGCTGGCACACCGCGATGACATGCATGTTGCCGCCGAGCACGTGCAGCATCTCGATGACGTAATCGACATAATCGTCCAGATCGAACCGGCCCTCCGTCAGCGGAACCATCCGCGCATCGGCCCAGTCGGTGATGTAGACCTCATGGGTCGGCAGGAACGCCTCCACCGTGCCGCGCAACAGCGTCGCATAGTGACCGGACATCGGCGCCACGATCAGCACCCTCGGCTGGGGCGCGCGCAACGCACGCGTCAGCTTGCGATCGAAGTACAACAGACGGCAGAACGGCTTTTCCCAGATGACCCGCACTTCGATCGGGGTGCGGATGCCGTTCACATCGGTGTCAGTGAGGCCCCATTCGGGCTTGCCGTAGCGGCGCGTGGTCCGCTCGAACAGCTCGCAGCCGGCGGCGACGGATTTGCCGAACTCGGTATGCGACCACGGATTGAGCGGATTCTGAAACAGGATTTTCGTGGCGTCGGTAACGGCGCGCGCGGGATTGAGCGACGCATGCGCCATTTCGTACATCCAGTACATCGGCGTCGTAACCGCCGGACTGCCTTCGGCCACCAGTGGCGGTGCGCCGCCAAATTCACCAATCGGCATTTAGTCCTCACCTCTTTTGCATCGCAGCATAGTGCCGAATGCGTAATAAAGCGTCAATGCACAGATCGGTATTTCTACGCGGCATACAAGCTGATCACAGCTAAAATCCCCCGTAAAAGCCCGCTATTCACCACTCTGGATCAGCGACCCGTGCCGCCGCGCGCTGCGCAAAAGCACAAGAAATGTCGCAAATGACGCCATAAACAGCACGACGTTGATGGCGAGCGCATCCAACATCAGGTCGGCGCGAAACACGTGGTCCATCAACAGCGCCCGCATGCCCTCGAACACGTAAGTCGGCGGCAACGCCCAGGCGACATATTGCAGCCAGTGCGGCAGCACCGTCACCGGATAGTAAATGCAGGACAAGGGCATCAGGCCGAACATCAGCGTCCAGACGATGCTTTCGGCACCGAGGCCGTGGCGGAGCACCAGCCCCGAGACGAAGATCCCCACCGACCAGCTGGTGAAAATCAGGTTGCAGAAGAACGCGATCAGCGGCAGTCCGATGCCGTAGAGGTTGAAGTCGAAGAAGATCATCGCCAGCAGCGTCATCGGAATGACGCCGATCGCGAGCCGGATCAGGCTCATGATCATCAGCGCGATCAGCAACTCGATCGGCTTTAGCGGGCTCATCATCAGGTTGCCGAGATTGCGCGCCCACATCTCCTCGAGAAACGAGATCGAAAAGCCGAGCTGGCCGCGAAACAGGATGTCCCACAGGATCACCGCGCCGACCAGCGTGCCGCCGGCGCGGGCGAAAAACCCGGCATTCTGCGAGATGTAGTTCTGCAGGAAACCCCAGGTGACGATCTGCAGCGCCGGCCAATAGAGCAATTCCAGCAGCCGCGGCCACGACGACATCAGGAGATAACAGTAGCGCAGCACCATCGCGTTGATCCGATGCGGCGCGATACCCCCGACCATGACCAGCCTGCTCACGGCGTGCCTTCTTGAACGCGGCCGCGCGCGACATCGAGAAACACTTCTTCCAGTGTCGTCCGGTTGTAGCGGGCCATGATCCTGTCCGGGCTGTCGTCGTCCTCGATGCGGCCGCGTTTCATGATGATGACGCGGTCGCACAGCCGTTCCACTTCAAGCATGTTATGCGATGCCAACAGGATGGTCGCGCCGTTTTCCCTGCGGTAGGTCTCGAGGTGCTGCCTGATCCAGTCGGCGGTGTCGGGATCGAGCGATGCCGTCGGTTCGTCCAGCAACAGCAATTCGGGTTGATTGATCAGCGCCTTGGCCAGCGCCACGCGGGTCTTTTGCCCGGCGGAGAGTTTGCCGTTGGCGCGGTCGAGGAAATCGCCAAGATCGAGATCGGCGGCGAGTTTCTCGATGCGTTCGCGCAGATTCTCGACGGCGTAGAGGCGGCCGAAGATGGTGAGATTCTGCCGCACCGTGAGCCGCATCGGCATATCGACATAGGGACTTTCGAAATTCATCCGGCCCAGCACCTCGGCGCTCTGCTCCGGCATCGGATAGCCCAGCACCCGGATGCGCCCCGAACTCGGCAGCACCAGCCCCATGATCATGGCAATCGTCGTGGTCTTTCCGGCGCCATTGCCGCCGAGCAGCCCCGTGATGCTGCCGCGGCTGATGCGGAACGACACATCGTCGACGGCGCGGGTGGTCTTGTAGAATTTTATCAGGTGCGCAACCTCGATCGCGGCCGATTCGTCGGGATGGGCCGCGGCAGGTTGGGATTTGATCGCACCATCATTCATCATGCGGGCCGTTCATTGGGCCATCGGGGCCATAAGCGCAAGACTTCAAGCGCAAGACTTCAAGCACAACACTTCGGCAGCAATTTGCGGCCGTTCGATCTGGCGCCGGGAAAGCCAGTTTGTCGTCGGCGCCGTGCGAAGCTAAACTCCGGCGCGGTCGATTTGAAGCTTGCGTGGCATTGCCAGTGCCCTTTTGCTCCTGAAGCTCGTATATGAGGGTACCGCGACGTAACACGAATTTCGGAAAGCCGGGCACCGGGCATGACTGACGTCGCAGCCTCCGATTTTCGCCATCCGCGCCGCTATGTCCGTCTGGATACGATATTGCGGCTGCGCTGGCTTGCCGTGCTTGGCCAGCTCGCGGCCATCTTTATCGTTGTACAGGGGCTCGAATTCGACGTCGAGGTCGCCCCCTGTGTGATCATCGTCGGGCTGTCCGCACTGCTCAATCTCGTCCTGCAGACCAGCTTCGACCCGATGCAGCGGCTGGAGCCGGCCTACGCCGCGGCGCTGCTGGCGTTGAACATCGTCGAACTGGCCGGACTCCTGTTCTTCACCGGCGGCCTGCAGAACCCCTTTTCATTTCTGTTTCTTGCTCCGGTTCTGATCTCGGCGGCGGCACTGCCGATCAGGCTCACCATCGCGCTCGGCCTCCTGGCGGTCGCCTGTGCCTCCGTGCTGGTATTTTTTCATCTGCCGTTGCCGTGGGATAGCGACGACCCGCTGGTGCTGCCGCCGATCTATTTGTTCGGCGTGTGGCTCTCGATCGTGGTCGCCATCGGCGTCACCAGTCTTTATGCCTTCCAGGTCGCGGAGGAATCCCGCAAGCTGTCGGACGCGCTGGCAGCGACCGAGCTGGTGCTGACGCGGGAACAGCATCTCACCCAGCTCGACGGTCTTGCGGCCGCGGCCGCCCATGAACTCGGCACACCGCTTTCCACCATCTTTCTGATTTCGCGCGAGCTGGAGCGGACCTTGCCGGATAACAGTCAGATCGCCGGCGACATCAAGACGTTGCGGGAACAGGCGCAGCGCTGCCGCGATATCCTGGCCAAGATCACCCAGCTCTCTTCGACCGGTGCGCCGTTCGACCGCATGCCCTTGTCGGCGCTGATCGAGGAAACCGTGGCGCCGCATCGCGATTTCGGTGTGGTGATCAAGGTCCGCATTGCGGTTGCGGGCACCCCCGAGCCGGTGGGAACACGAAATCCGGCGATCCTTTATGGCGTCGGCAATATCCTCGAAAATGCCGTCGATTTCGCGCGCACGACCGTGGAGGTGAATGCGTGGTGGAATGCCGACACCGTCGAGATCATCATTTCCGATGACGGGCCGGGCATTGCGCCCGACATGCTGAAACGCATCGGCGAACCCTATCTGTCGCGGCGGCGCAGCGCGGATGAGGCCCAGGGCGCGCATAGCGGGCTCGGTCTCGGGGTGTTTATCGCCCGCACGCTGCTTGAGCGCACCGGCGCCAAGGTCTCCTTCACCAACCGAATTTTTCCGGACCATGGCGCGGTGGTTCAGATCGGCTGGCCGCGAAACCGTTTCGAGGGGCGCGAACCTGCTGCGGAATCGCCGCCTTAGGCGTCATTGGGAAGAGCGGGAACCGGCTTTTCCGAATGGATCATACTCCGGAACGGTGTCGCGGGCGTCGCGAGGGTGGCGGGATCGACCTTATGCGGTCTTGGCAGCGCCGGGCCGCCACGCCATATGCTGTATGGTCCGACATAGAGGATAGGCCGAATCGTGAACGCCATCGCTGAACTGACGGGACACGCCGATCGCTCCCTCCTGATCGTGGAGGACGACAAGCCGTTTCTGGAGCGCCTCGCGCGCGCCATGGAAACCCGTGGCTTCACGGTGACCTCCTGCGACAGCGTCTCCGACGGCCTGGCGCAGATCGGCCGGGCGGCCCCCGCCTTCGCGGTTGTGGATCTCCGGCTTGCCGACGGCAATGGCCTTGACGTGGTGTCGGCGCTGAAGCGCAAGCGGCCCGATGCGCGGGCGATCGTGCTGACCGGCTACGGCAACATCGCCACCGCCGTGACCGCGGTGAAGATGGGCGCGGTGGACTATCTCGCAAAGCCCGCCGACGCCGACGATGTGGTTGCGGCGCTGCTCGCCAGCGGCACCGAAAAGTCCGAACCGCCGAGCAATCCGATGTCGGCGGACCGTGTGCGCTGGGAGCACATCCAGCGCATCTATGAGATGTGCAATCGCAACGTCTCGGAAACCGCGCGGCGGCTGAACATGCATCGCCGCACCCTGCAGCGGATTCTGGCCAAGCGCGCGCCGCGCTAGGCGGGGCATGACGGGGCCGTGATCGCAATGAACGGCGTGCCGACGACGTAGGCGCCTCCGGCAGGGGGCCATCTAGCGATAGAAATGATACGCGAGCTGCGCCTGCCTAGTGACTTGCAGGGCGGCGCGGAACGCTACGCCGCGCTGACGAACGTTCTGGGCGACCCGAAGTCAGGGTCGTCACCAAACACCTCGATGCGGCGATCCAGTTCGTCTTTCTTAATATCCCGCGGAATTTCACGCAGCGCTGCGTAGTCGCGGCGCGTGGTTTTGGTCCCGCTCCATCGCGCCGGCAGTTGGGGTAGCCGTTCGCTGCGCCTCGCCAGCGGTTTTGCCAAGGTCCAGAACAAAAGGCTGAGACGGACGTAGGCCATGCCTTCGAGGCTGGCCACCGAAGTGCCCGGCGGAATCGAAAACATCTCGAGGCCGACAATCGGGCCTTCGTCGGCCCGGGCGACCATGACGTGCGCGGTCGCGCCGAACTCGGTGGCGCGCCCGTAAAGCGCGAAATGCGCCGGTGCCCGGCCGGGATAGGTCGGCGGCCCCGGATGAAAATTGTAAGCGCCGTAGCCAAGCCGATCCAGCACGTCAGGTGACGGCCTGTTTTCATTTCAGGTTGAGGGTGGCCTTGTTGTCGGTTTGGATGCCGGTGTTGGGATCGGTCACGATCGTGTCGATCTGCGCGACGCCCTTTCCGGTGAGTATGAACTGGGAATTGCCGATTCGAAACCTGCCCTTGGTGGTGATGAGCGCTCTTTGAAACTGAAGACCACTGGAATCCTGAAGCGTCACGTTGGCGCGGTAGCCGCTGACCTTGGTGATCGAAATGGTTATCGGCTGATTTTTATAATCCTTGCCGGTCCAGGTGCCCTGATACTTGGTTGGATCGACGGGGGCGAATTTGTCTCCCGGTGAGATCAGGTTCGCGCTGGTATTTGCCGAATAGGAAGACTGCAGGACGCTCATGATGCTGCTCATTTGAAACCTCCTTCGCCCCTTGGGATACCGGGCTGCCACGATTATCGCTGGCAGAACGGAATTAATCGTTGGCTAACTTTCGCGGCCGGCGCGCCCGTATTGGATGCGCCCCCGGATTTCGGCGCCGGTTTCGCCGCGGGCGTGATTTGGCCGGATCAAGGCCCGAGGATCGCTGCCGGGGCGCAACGCGTCGCGATTGTCCGACCCGCGTCCGCGCTGCGCCGGTGAGCCGCTTCAAGCCAAGGCGTTTGCTAGAATTCGGCATGCCCCTGCGGATCGACCAGACGATTGATCCGCTGCGCCGCGGCGATCGCAAACCGCACCGTCATCAGTTTGCGGGTCGGCGCCGGTAACCGATGCTCCGGCGCCGCGCAATGCATATGCGCGCCATAGGCGTCGGCGACGATCAGGCCGGTGTCGCCAGGGAAGATCTCGCACGGCAGCTCCTGCGTGAAGGCGAAGAACAGCCGGTCGCAATGGGCCCTGTATTCCGGCCATTTCTGGTCGGCGCGCAAATCCTCGATCGATGATTTGATCTCGACGATCCAGATCTCGCCGCGCTCGTTGATAGCCACCAGGTCGGCGCGCCTTCCCGACGGCAGCGGCAATTCGCTGATGCAGGAAAATCCCAGCGACCGTAACAGCCGCGCGGTGCCGCGCGCGATCGCAAGCGCCGTCTCCGACTGACGGCGGTCCGGCGCGGGCACGAGACTGGCCTGGCGGGCTGGCGATTCCATCGCGACAAACATAGAGCGCCGGCGGCAAAACAGGAAACCCGTTTTGCGTTCGGGCCAGCCCGTGTGCCGAATCTGCCGCTGCCGGTCCCGAATTACCTTGGGAACACCGGCTGAAGGGGTTATCGTGGACATAGCCGGGAGTAAGGACACTGACCGAGTTCAGCTTTTTTTCGCGCTCGGCGGGTCTGAGCGTGGCGGAAATCGCTTCGTTGACCGGGGCGGAGCCATCTGCGGGATCGGATCTGTCCCGCCGCCTGACCGGCATCGGTCCGGTCGACTGTGCCGGCGCCAACGACCTGACCTTCGTCAAGGATGCCAAGTTTGCCCACGCGCTTGCGGCGACTGGAGCCGGCGCGGTGCTGACCAGCGCGCGTTTCGCAGGCCAGGCGCCGGGCAGCGTAGCGGTGCTGAGCGTGCCCGAGCCTTATGACGCCTTCGTCAAGGTCGTGCGTGAAATCTATCGCGGCGCGCTGCGTCCGACCTCGGTGTTCGGTAGCGACGGTGTCTCGCCCAACGCAGCCGTGCATCCCTCCGCGGCGCTGGAGCGTGACGTGACGGTGGACCCGTTCGCGGTCATCGGGCCGTCGGCCAGAATCGGATCGGGCACATTGATCGGCGCCCACGCTGTGATCGGCGAACATGTCCGGATCGGGAAAAATTGCGCCATTGGCGCCCATTGCACGATCACGCATGCCCATCTCGGTGACGGCGTGGTGATCCATCCCGGTTGTCACATCGGCCAGGACGGGTTCGGTTATGTCTCCTCCGCCGAAGGACATATCAAAATCCCGCAGATCGGCCGCGTCATCATTCATAACGACGTTGAGGTTGGTTCGGGCACCCGGATCGATCGCGGTGGAATGCGCGACACCGTGGTCGGCGAAGGAACCAAGATCGATAACCTCTGCCAGATCGGACACAATTGTGTCATCGGCCGCCATTGCATCATCGTCGCTCAATCCGGCTTCAGCGGCAGCGTGACGATCGAGGATTTTGTCGTGCTGGGAGCCCGCACCGGCATCGTCCCGCATGTCACCGTCGGCAAAGGCGCGATGCTGGCGGCGCGATCCTCTGTCTATGAGGATGTCCCCGCTGGCGCCGTCTGGGGCGGCATTCCGGCCAAGCCGACCCGGGAATGGATGCGTGAAATGGTCGTGCTGCAGCGCCTTGGGGCGCGGGGCCGCGTGAAATCCAAGGGCCGCGCGGTCAAGTCGTAGTCACGCGATACGCACTGTTCCACCGAAAATGCGCGAATCTTTGACTTGGCGGCCTGCGAAAAATCGGCATTGTGCTGACATGACTCAGGAAACCGAAACCCAGGCAAAGGCCGGTGCGCTCATCATCCCGGTGACGCTATTTGAGCAGAACTGCACCCTAGTATGGTGCGCGGCCACCAAAAAAGCGGTGGTGATCGATCCCGGCGGGGACGTTGCGAAAATTCAGGCGGCCATCAAGCAGGCCAATGTCACGGTCGAAAAGATCTGGCTGACCCACGGCCATATCGACCATGTCGGCGGCGCAGCTGAGCTGCGCGACGCGCTCAAGGTGCCGATCGAAGGCCCGCATATCGCCGACAAGTTCCTGCTCGACAATGTGGTGACGAGCGGGGAGCGTTTCGGCATGACCGGCATGCGCGATTTCGCGCCGGATCGCTGGCTCGAGGAAGGCAACCAGGTCGGAATCGGCGAATTGACTTTCGACATCCTGCATTGCCCCGGTCACTCGCCCGGCAGCGTGGTGTTCTTCAACCGGGAAATGCGCTTCGCGCATGTCGGTGACGTGCTGTTCAACGGCTCGGTCGGGCGCAGCGACATTCCGGGCGGCGATCACGGCACGCTGATCAGGTCGATCAAGGACAAGCTGCTGCCGCTCGGCGACGATGTCGGCTTCATCTGCGGCCACGGCCCCGGATCGAGCATCGGCCAGGAACGGTTGACCAATCCGTTTCTCACCGGCGCGATGTGAGCGACGGCGGCGTGCTCCGCTCACGGCATTCGTCGATGCCGTCGCCTTATTTCATCAGGCCTGCCGCCGTGAGCGCGCGCGTGATCACGCCGCCGACGTCAATGCCGCGGCGCCGCGGCGGCTCGGCGGCCGGCTTAAGCGTCGTCAGCGGCCACAGCACCTTGGCGAGATCCGGCATTGGCACGGGTATCTGCGAGACCATCGGGCTGGTCTTGGTGGTTCGCGCCGAAGCCGTTGCAGGCGCCGCCTTTGCGGCTTCGCCGGGTTGGCGAATCCAATCCGTCAGGCCGAAGAAATTCGCAATGTGATACGAGGACGAGATGCCCGCCTCGATCAGGAACGCGCCCTGGGTGCCGTAGCGCTCGTCGTTGTCGGCCGTTCCCAGCGGAGTGCCATGGGCCATATCGGTGATGGTGTAGGATTCGACGATGGTTTCGCCGTCCGCATTCCACCAGATCTGCCGGGGATAGCCGTCGACAGTGCCCTCCGACATCGGCGCTGAAGACAGCTCATGCACGTCGAGCCATTGCTTGACGATCTCATTGGCGTTCGCAGGATTGACCGTGCGATCGGCGCTGCCATGCCACACCGAAATTTTCGGCCAGGGGCCGCGGTGAGTTGAGGCCTTGCGCACCAAGTCTCCCAGCTCGCTGGCCGGGCGGGCGGGCGACTGAAACATTCCGTTCAACGCTTCCCGCACATTGGTCGCAACGCCGTACGGCAGTCCGGCGATAACGGCGCCGGCTGCAAATATTTCGGGATAGGTCGCGAGCATGACCGTGGTCATGGCTCCGCCCGCCGATAGCCCGGTGACGAAAATGCGATCTGGGTCGATCTGATGGTCGCGTGCCATCCGCGCGATCATCTGCCTGATCGAACAGGCTTCGCCACCCCCGCGCCTGCTGTCTTCCGGGTTGAACCAGTTGAAGCATACGTTGGCGTTGTTCGAGGACTGCTGCTCGGGCATCAGCAGCACGAAACCATAATGTTTTGCCAGCGTGGACCAGCCGGCGCCCAAATCGTAGCCGGCGGCGGTCTGACCGCATCCGTGCAAAACGACGACCAGAGCGGGTGTCGGCTGCAGGCTGTCAGGCACGTATGAGAACATCCTGAGGTCGCCCGGATTGGCTCCGAATCCTTTGATTTCGACAAGAGGGCTGCGGACACCTCGCCGCATGCCTCGCCCGAAGCCTTCAAAGGCATTGATTCCGTGCAGTTTGGGTAGATTCCGCAGGAATTCGACATTCTTGGCAAGCGACACCGGCAGCTCCTTGGCGAGTGATCTATAACGCCATCCAAGAGCAGATAGTTGCTGCACTGCAAAATAAAAAGACCGTGTGCTGTCAGCCCTCGGATTCGTGATGATCGTCCTTAATTGGTGCAGCAATTGGTGCAGCGTGTCGCATCGACGACAGAAATGAGGCAGCGGCGACGATCGCCAGCGCAAACAGTGCCAGCGAAACAAGCAGCGCCCGGGTGGAGCGCGCCGCTTCGTGGGCGGTATTTCCCAAATCTTGACGCATGCGCTTCTCGCTGCGCGCGATAGAGTGCGCGCCGGAGCGATATTTCAGATGATAGCGCAGAGACCAAAAATCCTTCTCAGCGAGGGCTCCAGCCTGTCGTCGCGCGAGGCGATCACGGCACTGGGGCTCGCTGGCCATCGGGTCGAACTGGTTTCCGCCGATCCGATCTGTCTTGGACGTTTCTCGCGTTTTGTCAGTCGTGTGCTTCGGGCGCCTGCGTCGGGCGCCGATCCCGATGGCTATCTGGCGGCCGTGCTCGAAGTCGTCAAAGCCGGCAATATCGACGCGCTGATTCCGGTGCATGAGCAGGCCTACCTGTTTGCCGCCGCGCGCAAGCGGCTTCCCCTCGGCCTCGGAATCGCGCTCGCCGATTTCGAGGTGTTCGAACAGGTCCAGAGCAAGGCCAGTCTCGCCGATCTGCTGACGCGGCTGAAAGTGCCGCAGCCCAAAACCGATGTTGTTCGCTCGGCGGACGAATTCGCTGCCGAGCGGCCCTATCCGTTTTTCGTCAAGGCCGCGTTCGGCACCGCCAGTGTCGGCGTCTGGCGGATCGGCGACGCACGCCGGCGCGATGCACTGCTGCAGCAAGTCGAACAGGGAAGGCCTTCGCGGCAGGTTTGCTGGTCCAGGCCGCGGTGACGGGTTCGCTGGAGCGCACGCAGGCGGTGTTCGATCGTGGACGCCTCGTCGCCAGCCATATTTATCGGCAAGTCGTGGAGGGGCCTGGCGGCGGCGACGTGCTCAAGATCAGTGTCGTCAGTGCCGAGGTGCGCGAGATCGTGAGGCGGATAGGGCAAGCGCTGGGCTGGCACGGCGCGTTGTCGTTCGATTACATCCGAGAGGGTGCAACCGGAACGCCGCACTTCATCGACGCCAACCCCCGTCTGGTCGAGCCGATGAATGCCTGGCTGAGCGGCGTCGATTTGCCGGGCGCCTTGCTCCAGATATCGCTGGGCGAGGCGCCGCCGGTTCAGCCCGACGGCCGCGAGGGTGTCCTTACCCGACTGGGCATCATGGGACTGCTGGATGCCGCGCGGCAGCGGCAGCGCCATCGCAGACGGGACATCCAGCGTGAAATCGCTTTGCTCGCCTTTGGGTCGGGGCGTTACCGCGGCTCGCGCGAGGAACTGGTGCCACTGCTGACCGACCCATGGTGCGCGGTTCCTTTGGCGGTAGTGGTGACAAGACTGCTGCGCGCACCGGCGGCGGCGGCGCGATTCTCGGACACCGCAGTGGCGGCGTACAGCCTGACGCCCTCGGCGATCCGGCGGCTGCACGCATGGCGGCATGCCGCATAGGCCGCAAATGCCTATCGGCGATTGCAGATCCGGGTCTCGCCGAAGGTGCGTCCGGCAGGCGTGAACGCGATGCTATCTGGGCGCGACCAAGCATCATCGCTCCCGCTCGAAGGATAGCTCATGACTGCCAGGCTGAAGCTGCTCGCCGCGTTCACCGTGGGCGCGCTTGCCGTCTCACTTGCCGGCGCCGCATCGGCGAAATCGACGCGGGCCAGACCGATGCCTGCTCCGGCGGCGGAAGCGACGCCGGCGCCCGCAGCCCTGTCCCGGCAGTTCTTTGCAGCGAAGGGGGTGCAGCCGCTGACGCCGGAGATCGAAGCGGCGCTGAAACCAAAGGACAGTTTCAAGGAATGTGACGTTTGCCCGGAGATGGTGGTGGTGCCGAAGGGCTCTTTCACCATGGGCACGCCGGTGACCGAAGTTGATCGCTACAAGGGCGAGGATCCGCTGCATCGCGTCACCTTGGCTCGGCCGTTCGCGGTCGGGCGTTTCACGATTTCATTCGACGAGTGGGACGCCTGTCTCGCCGATGGTGGTTGCGACGGCAATAAGGGTGACGACAGGTTTGGACGAGGCCGGATGCCGGCGCAGGGCATCACCTTCGATGCGGCGAAATCCTATCTTGCTTGGCTGTCACGCAAGGTCGGGCGCACCTATCGGCTGCCGAGCGAGTCCGAGCGCGAGTATTTCACTCGCGCCGGCACCACGACGGCTTTCTGGTTCGGTAAAACCATCTCGTCGCAAAATGCCAATTATGCAGCCGGAACACCCTATGCCGGCGGCCCTCGCGGCGTCGACAGCAAGGGCCCGGCGGTGGTGGATTCCTACGCGCCGAACCCGTTCGGGCTGTATCAGGTGCACGGCAACGTCTGGGAATGGACCGAGGATTGCTTCAACAAGCGCTATACCGAGGATACGCCGACCGACGGCGCGCCGTGGCTGGAAGGCGACTGCACCAAACACATGGTGCGTGGCGGCCTGTGGAACTGGTCTGCCGACAAATCGCGTTCGGGCTATCGCGACGACAACTATTTCGACAGCGGCAACAGCTTTCGCGTCGTCAGGACGCTCAACGTGCAGCCATGAGGACGCGGTAGCATATCGGGCAATCCGGCAGCAGAATTCCGGGCGGCGGCATGCCGCCGCGCCCTGCACGCCAACCATGCTCCGATGCCGGCTTTCCGCGATTGCCTTTGCTCTTCCCTTGGCGCCTCCCACCCCATAATTTGGCGGCAAACAACCAAGAACAATCGTCCGGAGGGAAACCCCATGGCCCGCCTCAAATTCGGAGCCTTCCTCGCGCCGCATCATCCGATCGGCGAGCATCCGATGCTGCAATTCCGCCGCGACCTCGATTTCGTCGAGTAGCTCGACGCGCTCGGCTACGACGAATTCTGGTGCGGCGAGCATCACTCCTCGGGCTGGGAGACCATCGCCTCGCCCGAAATGTTCCTGGCCGCCGCCGGCGAGCGCACCAAGCGCATCAAGCTCGGCACCGGTGTGATCTCGCTGCCCTATCACCATCCCTTCAACGTCGCCCAGCGCATGGTGCAGCTCGACCACATGACGGGCGGCCGCGCCATCTTCGGCTCCGGCCCCGGCGCGCTCGCCTCCGACGCGCATACGCTCGGCATCGACCCGATGACCCAGCGCGATCGTCAGGACGAGGCGATCGCGATTATCCGCCGGCTGTTCAACGGCGAGCGGGTGACGGCGAAGAGCGACTGGTTCACGATCAACGATGCCGCGCTGCAGATCCTGCCGTTGCAGGAAGAGATGCCGTTCGTGGTGGCCTCGCAGATCTCGCCGTCGGGGATGACGCTGGCCGGCAAATACGGCATCGGCATCATTTCGCTCGGCTCGATGTCGACGCAGGGCCTAATGGCGCTGCCGACGCAATGGAGCTTCGCCGAGGATGCCGCGAAGAAGCACGGCACCACCGTGAGCCGCGCCGACTGGCGTGTGCTGCTCTCCTGGCATATCGCCGAGAGCCGGGAACAGGCACAACGCGAGGCTGGCGCCGGACTGATGCGCTGGCACAACGAGTATAACGTCGCCACGCTGCAGCGGCCCGGCCTGCAGCCGTTCACTTCGCCGGAAGACGCCGTCGAGAAGACCGCCGGCGGCGAGGGCGCGGCCTCCACCATCGGGACCCCCGACGATCTGGTCAGGACCATCAAGAAACTGATGGAGGTCTCCGGCGGCGTCGGCAGCATCATCGGCTTTGCGCATGACTGGGCCAACCCGGAGAACACCAAGCGCAGCTGGGACATGGTGGCGCGCTACGTGGTTCCGGAAATCAACGGCTACCTCACCAAGCTGCGCGAGTCACAGAAATTCCTGATCGAGAACCGCACGGTGTTCGAGCGCGCCGGGCAGGCGGTGATGGCGAAGATTATGGAAAACGACAAGGCGGCGGCCGCACTGCCGCTCACCGGTCCCGGCCGCGTCGCGATCCCGGCCGTCAATGCGCCGGATCTGCAGAAGGAAGCTGCGAAACTGAACAAGGCGTGACACGCGGCGCCACGCACCCAATCATTCGATTACCTCGTCGGCGCCGGTGAGCAGCGCCGGGGGAATGGTGAGACCGAGCGCCTTGGCAGTCTTGAGGTTGATCGTCAGCTCGAATTTCGTCGGCTGCATCACCGGCAAATCGGCCGGCTTCTCGCCCTTCAGGATCCGTCCGCAATAGATGCCGGAGTTGCGGTAGGATTCGTTGATAATGGTGCCGTAACTCAAAAGGCCGCCCATCGCGACATTTTCACGCCAGCGCTAGCTCGCGGGAACGGCGTGTCTTGCAGCGAGTTCGACGATCGCAGCACGCCGGCTGTCGAAGTAGGGTTCACCCGCGACAATGATGGCGCCAGCGTTCAACCCCGCCAACTGCGCAAATGCAGCTTCAATTTCCCGGTCATTGCTCGCATTCAGAATCTGCAAATCGATGCCGAATGTCTTTGCGGCCTCTTGCACAGCAATTACCTCGAGCCGGACGCTCGGATTGGCCGGGTTTGTCAGGTAGGCAATTCTGTTGGCCGACGGCACCAGTTCGTGCAGGAGTCCTAGCCGCTTTGCGCCGAGCGCCGAATTGAAAACGCTCATGCCGGTGATATTGCCGCCGGGCCGGCTCAGGCTCTCGACCAGTCCAAGGCCGACCGGATCGTCCGCGGCAGAAAAAATAATCGGGATCTTGGAGGTGGCCTTCTTTGCGGCGAGCGCGGACGGTGGGCCACCTGCCGCGAGGATTGCGGCGACCCGCAGGCTGACGAGTTCGGCGGCGAGCGTCGGCAATCGGTCATAGTTGCCTTCCGCCCAGCGGTATTCGATCGCAACGTTCTGGCCCACGACATATCCGGACTCGCCGAGGCCTTGACGAAAGGCAGCGACGACGGCCGCGGATTCGCCCGGCGACCTGCTGCTCAGATATCCGACGACCGGCGTCGCCATTTGCTGAGCACGCGCGTCCAGCGATGAAAGAAGAGAGGAACTCGTTAGCGCGCCAAAACCTACAATGAATTCACGGCGTTTCATTTAATTAATCTCCAGATGTACTCGAAGGAGAACACCAAGGGCCGAAAGATATTTCGGAGAAATCCAGCAGCCGCCAGCCTATCACGGGCCGGGGCTTTGTCGTGCATTTAAGAGCGGCAGAAATCTCGTCTGACGCGAGGCAGAGGCTTTGCTTGCGAGAGACAAAGGACTACTTTAGCAAAACCGTGGCCCGACGGAGCAATTGTCATGTCCATGCAAAGTGTGGCTTCCCCCGCAATTTCGCTTCAGCCACCCAAGCGCCATTCGCTGGCGCACATTCCCGGTGACGAGGGCTGGCCGGTCATCGGCCGGACGCTGGCGATCCTCGCCGACCCCAAGGGCGAAGTCGAACGGATGTCGGCCAAATATGGCCTCGTCTATCGCAGCCGCGTGCTCGGTGAAACCAGCATTACCGCGCTCGGACCTGAAGCCAACGAGCTTGTGCTGTTCGATCAGACCAGGCTGTTTTCCTCGACCCATGGCTGGGGAACCATCCTGGGCCTGTTGTTTCCGCGCGGCTTGATGCTGCTCGATTTCGACGAGCACCGCCTGCATCGGCGGGCGTTGTCGGTGGCGTTCAAGTCCGGCCCGATGAAGTCCTATCTCGCGGCGCTCGATGCCGGCATCAGGGAACGCGTCGCGCGATGGCGGCAACAACCCGGCCCGATGCTGTTCTACCCGGCCATGAAGCAGCTCACGCTTGATCTTGCGGCGACCTCGTTTCTCGGCACAGGTATCGGACCCGACGTCGAGGAGATCACAGCCGCGTTCGTCGATATGGTGGCGGCGTCGATCGCCCCAATCCGCCAGCCCTGGCCGGGCACGCAAATGGCGCGCGGCGTCAAGGGCCGCGCCCGCATCGTCGCCTATTTTTCCGAGCAGATTCCGATCCGCCGCGCCAAGGGCGGCGAGGACCTGTTCTCGCAACTCTGCCGCGCCACCCACGAGGACGGCGCGCTGCTCTCGACCCAGGATATCGTCGACCACATGAGTTTCCTGGTGATGGCCGCGCACGACACGCTGACCTCGTCACTGACGTCTTTTGTGGCCGCCCTTGCCGCCAATCCCGAGTGGCAGAACAAGTTGCGCGACGAAGTGACGGCGCTGGGCGTCGGCGCCGACGAGGCCACCACCTTCGACAATCTCGAAGCCATGCCGCTCACCGAGATGGCGTTCAAGGAGGCGATGCGGATAAGGCCGCCGGTGCCCTCGATCCCGCGGCGCGCGACCCGCGACTTCGGTTTTGCAGGTTATTCGTTCCCCGCGGGCACGCTGGTCGGGATCAATCCGCTGTTCACCCATCACATGCCGGAAATATGGCCCGATCCCGACACCTTCGATCCGCTGCGCTTTACCGACGAGGCGCAGCGCGGCCGCCATCGCTTCGCCTGGGTGCCGTTCGGCGGCGGCGCGCATATGTGTCTTGGATTGCATTTCGCCTACATGCAGGCGAAATGCTTCGCCCGGCATTTCCTGCAGAATCTCAGCGTCTCGCTGCAGCCCGGCACCACGCCGGATTGGCAAATGTGGCCGATCCCGAAGCCGCGGGACGGATTGCGCGTGACGCTGTCGCCGGTCAGGTAAGCGGGTCAGGCCAGGGCCGGGGCGTCGATCCCGACCACGTCGATGCCGTCGGCGCGCCCGCGAATGGCCAGCCGCCCGAGATCGCGAACCGCAAACGGCGGCGCTGAACCGAACCGCTGCATCGCCGCGTACGATGCCAGAAATCCGCCATCCACGCTGCGGCTGAGTTCTTCGAGCCGTGCGGCGGTATTCATGACGTCGCCATTGAAGACGATGGCGCGTTTGATGTCGCCGATCTCGCCGACGATCACCGGTCCGAAATGCAGGCTTCCGCGAATCCGCGGCGTCACTCCGAATTGCTGCTCGAACTGGTTCGCTGCATGCGCTAATTCATCGCGCATCGCCGCAAAGCAGCGCAGGGGACGGCAATCGATCGCCCCGCTGCGTTCCGGCCAGGTCACGATCACCTCGTCGCCGACATAATTGAGGACCTCGCCGCGGTAATCCACGACCGCGAGGGTGAGCAGACGAAAGGTTTCATCGAGCAAGCGATGAATGCCGGTACCGCCGAGCTGCTCGGCCAGTCCGGTCGAGCCGGCGATGTCGACGAACAGTACGAAGCGATTTTCCTCGACCGGCCTGTGATATCGCCCGGTGATGAAGTTCAGGAACGCGCGATGTCCGACGATGTTGGAGATTCCCATAGCGAGGTTGATCACGACCGAGAGCACGACGGAATAGATCAGGCCGAGCCAGAAAGTTTCATGGGACATGTCGGGCAGTCCGGCGATGGCCTCGCCGACCTGGAGCCATTGGATGACGACGGTAATCGTTGCGTAAATCGCGCTCCGTACAGCCAGGCTGGCGGCGAAGGGAAGTCCGCTGAGCCACCCGCGCATCGGCCCTTCCAGCACGAACAGTTCAATGCTCGCGAGCACGAAGCTTATGACGAGCCCGTACGCGCCTCCCACGACCATGGCGGAAGCCAGGGGGCGTCCCCGCGCGAGGTTGAACAGAACGCCCGAGATGGCCCCGGCCGCCACGACGGCGGCGAGCAATCGCAGTTTTCGTTCAAGCCTTGCGTTCATGCCATCCAGCCAGGTTGCGCCGGCTCCGACTATACACGGATCCGGTCAGCAGCCCTGATGAACCCGACGGTCCCGATGACGGAAGCCCGCCGCCGATTTTCGGCTCGATCGTTCCGCCCTTCCGTTGAACTCACCCCGCGCCTTGCTCGAAGGTCTTGCGCAGGGCGGCAAGGCCCTGCTGCTGGGCGGTCCAGTTGCGGCCACCGGTGATGGCGCCATCGACCACCAGATCGTGGCCGTTGATGAAGGAGGATTCGTTGCTGGCGAGAAATACCGCGGCGTGAGCGATGTCCTCGGGCAGCCCGGCGCGGGGTATCGGCTGGGCGGTCTTGTAGACCTCGCGCATCACGTCGGGGGTTTTCTCCGCCGCCTCGACCGACAGGCCCAGCGCCTTGCCGAAAATGCCGGTGGCGATCGCGCCCGGCGAAATGCTGTTGACGCGGATGCCGGATTCACCGAGTTCCATCGCCACGCATTTGGTGAGATGGATAACGGCGGCCTTGGCAGCGCCATAGACGAGCGACGACGAAAAGCCCGCCAGCCTGCCGGCAATGCTGCCATTGTTGATGATACTGCCGGAGCCCTGACGGCGCATATGGGGCGCGGCGTGCTTCATGCCGAGCATCACGCTGCGCACCAGTGTCGCCATCGCCGCGTCGAAGCGCGCAACCTCCAGGCCTTCGATCCCGCCGGTCTGCGCCGGACCGCCGGCATTGTTGAACAGGCAGTCGATACGGCCGAATTTCCCGACCGCCTCGCCGATCAGCGCGCGCACCTCGTCCTCGACCGTGACATCGGTCCGGCGGAAGACGCAATGGGCGCCAAGCTTTCTCGCGAGTGCCTCGCCCTCCGGGGCGCGGCGGCCGGCGATGACGACTTTCGCCCCTTCCGCGACAAAGATTTCGGCGGTGCGCAGGCCGATGCCGCTTGTCGCGCCGGTAATCACCGCGACCTTGCCGTCCAGCCGTCCCATATTGTCCTCCTTTTTGACACTGCCGGCTCAAAATATCTCCGGCTCGCCGGAATAACGCAAGCCGGGTGTATCGCTGATGGCGGCCAGATGTCCCGTTGTTGAACGATGCAGGTGGCTTTTTGCAGCCGCAGCTCGCGCATTTTTCGTTATGCTTGGCCCTGTTCTGGATTCGCGGACCGGCTGATGTGACCATGATGAAATTGATCGACGAGTTTCGGCGCGGCTGGCAGGGAACTTCCCAGCCATCCCTGCCATTCAGCCTTGGCTTTGCGATATCCTGCGTTGCCGTGTCGACCGCGGCGCGGTGGTGTCTTTCGATGATCCGGCCGGACGTTTACTTCACCCCGTATTTTCCGGCCGTCTTCTTTGCCACCGCGCTCGGCGGCTACCGCATCGGAATCGCGACAGCCGTCGTGGGCGGAATATCCGGCATATCGCTGAATTTCGGCGACGCGCCGACTGATATTGCAAGACTGGTGCTGTTGGTAATCTATGCGATCGTGTGCGGCCTCACGATTTGGGGCGTCCAGCACTATCGCTCGGTCGCATCGAAGCAGCGCGAAATTTCGAAGCGCCTGATCCGGGAGGAGACATATCGCAAGCTGGTGGTCGATGAGCTTCAACACCGGCTGAAAAACAAGCTATCGACGATTCACGCCGTGCTCCACCAGGTGCTGGAGGACCAACCGCAAATCTGGGCCAGCATCGACCGGCGGATGCGGGCGCTGTCGACGACCGATGATCTGATCGCCAAGCTGGACGGCCGCGGTTGCGATATCAAGGATCTCTTGCTCTCCGAACTCGGACCCTACGGACATGTCCGGTTTAGCTTGAACGGCGATCGGCTGTTTCTGCCCGACAAGCTGGCGGTGAGTCTCGCGTTGATCTTTCACGAATTGGCCACCAACGCCGGGAAGTACGGCGCGTTTTCCGCCGCACGCGGGCTATTGCAGGTATCTTGGTCCGTGACCGACGATCGCCTCAATATCGTCTGGGACGAGACCGAGGGGCCCGCGGTGGAAGCGATCGGAGAAGCAGGCTTTGGCAGCAAATTGCTGCAATCGGCGCTCAAACCCTTCGATGGCAGGACCGATATCTCATTCTTGAACACCGGCATTCATTGCACGATGCAATGCCGCATACCCCGGAGTTGAGTTCCCTCGCCCAAATCGAGCCTGTGGGGTTTCGTGCAGGCGTACCGATTCGTTGACGCTCTGTTAATGACGACTACGCGACGCCGCCGCAAAACGCGCTTGCACGCGGCGATTGTCGGCATTCCGGATTCAACTTAACCAAAACTACAAGAGACTCTGACAGTTTTGGCCGTGATGCAAAGCCTCATCCCGCACGACCCGCAGCCCGCCGCGACGCTCGGCGAAGGCGAATTTGCCGTTGAAAGCGAATTGAGCATTCTGAGAGATGTGTTCAGAATGCTCCCGACCGGCGTCACGGTTCAGGACGAGCACGGCCAATTCCTGCTGGTCAACGACGCCGCGGCGGCGCAACTGGGGATGGTTGCAGGACAGCCGCCCGTGCTGGTCTCGAAACCATTGAGCGATCGTCGCGAAGTCGGGCTTGAATTGCTCCGCGCCGGACGTTCCCTTGTTGCGGAGGAATGCGTCACCGGCCGCCAGGGCAAGCAGGTTTTTCTCACCGCCCATCGGCCGGTTCGTATCGCGGACCGCAACCTGCTGCTTTCGAACTCTACCGACATCAGCGAGCAAAAAGCCGTCGAGGATCATCTGTTCCGATCGGCTTACTTTGACGAGTTGACCGGCCTGCCGATGCGGCGTGTGATCGAGCATCGTGCCAACAGCCTGATCCAGCGCGACGAACTGCGCGGCAGGTTCGCGCTCGCCTTTCTCGACATCGATAATTTCAAGCACATCAATGACTATTATGGCCATGCGATCGGCGATGGGCTTCTGATAGAGGTCGCAAAGCGGCTCGGGCTTGACCTGCGTGAGTCGGACATGTTGTCGCGGATCAGTGGCGACGAGTTCATGCTGCTGCTTAACCCGATCCAGAACGAGCGGGAGGTGGCGGAATATATCCAGGCCACGTTGCAGCGGCTGAAAGCGCCGTTCTTCATCGATGGATCGGAAATCTTCACTTCGACTTCGATCGGGGTGAGTTTTTTCCCCGAGCATGGACGCAGCTATGACACGCTGCGCCAGAACGCCGACATTGCGATGTATCGGGTCAAGAATGACGGCAAGGGCGCCGCGGCGTTCTTCGACGCCGGCATGGAACGCGAGGCGCTGGCGCGCATGAAAGTCGAGCAGTCGCTGCGGCTCGCCATTCTGGAAAAGCGCTTCTGCTGCGCCTTCCAGGCGAAAGTAGATATCCGGACCCAGGATATCATGGGCATCGAGGCGCTGGTCCGCCTGCGCGACGACGAGGGAGTGATTCAGGCCCCCGGCACCTTCATCAACCTCGCCGTCGAGTTGGGACTGATCGACGAGCTGACGCACCTCGTGCTGGCGGAGATCGTCAAGTCGATCGATCTCATCAACGAAACATTTGGTCCAAACACCTGCATCAGCATGAACGTCGCGGCCAAACAGGCCGGCAATCCGGAGTTCATGCGCTCGTTTGCGCAGGCGCTGGAGGCGACCGGGTTTCCCGGGCGTTTCATGATCGAGGTGACCGAAGATGCCTTTGTCGCCAAGACCCATTTCCAGGCCGAGATTCTGCCGATCTTCCGCAAACTGGGTGTCGGGATATCGATCGACGATTTCGGCACCGGCTATTCGTCGCTGTCGGCGCTCGCCGATATCACGGCCGACGAAATCAAGATCGACCGGTCATTCATTACCGACATCCATCTGCGACCGCGCAGCCAGGGAATCTTGCGGGCGATCGAATCACTGAGCGAGGCGCTCGGCATGACCGTCGTCGCGGAGGGCATCGAGACGTTTGAGGAGCTCGCCTATCTGCAGGCGGCCACCAGGATCCGCTACGCCCAAGGATTCTATTTTTCCAGGCCGATCTTTCTTGACGAACTCAGGCCGGCTGTCCCGCTTGCCAGCGAGGCGCGCGTCAGTCTGGCAAGCCGCTCGCCGCAGCAGAGCCGCCCCACTCATTCACGTCCCGAACGCGCTCGCCGCTGACCGGGGGTGTGCTCGTCGGCGCGCCTGGTTTCGACGAGCCGCACGACGGTTGCGGGTCCCCGCCGATGCCCGTTCCCGGCTGATTTGGCTTCTTGCTTACTATCGTCGCCCCATCGGAAGGCTTATAAAGCGACATCGCCCGGCGCGGGCCCGCGCCAGTCCAATTTCACAAGAAGTCGCATGCCCCCGGTTTCGATACTTCTCAACATACTCTGGATTCTCCTGGGCGGGCTGTGGATGGCGTTTGGCTGGGTGGTCGCCGCCATCATCATGGCCATCACCATTATCGGCCTGCCCTGGGCAAAGGCTGCGTTCAATATCGCCGCCTACACGTTGATGCCGTTCGGTCAGAAGGCCGTGCGCCGCGATACCCTGACCGGCCGCGCCGATATCGGCACCGGTCCACTTGGCTTGATCGGCAACCTGATCTGGCTGCTGCTGGCGGGCTGGTGGCTGGCGCTCGCTCACATCGCCACCGCGGTGGTTCTTGCCGTGACCATCATCGGCATTCCCTTCGCCTGGGCCCATGTGAAGCTCGCCGGCATCGCGTTGTGGCCGATCGGCAAGGTGATTGTGCCGGCCTAGAATCCGGTTGGCTCTGATTGAACGAGAGCCGAGGCCCAGGTCTGTCATCATTTTCGCGATGCGAACCGGTACCCGTTTCGATCGAAAACGCTGCTAGTGCCTTATGGCATTTAGTTGAATCGACGCATGCGCGCGTTCGGTCACCTCGCCCCGCCTGCGGGGAGAGGTCGATCACGAAGTGATCGGGTGAGGGGGACTATCCGCGAGTCCGGCTT
>NZ_SSNA01000145.1 GCF_004799445.1 Bradyrhizobium sp. | reverse complement strand
GGACTTGGGCCATTCATCAACCGGTTCATCGCGCCGCTGCCCGGGATCAGGCAACTATGCCTGCGGACCTATCTGGTCGGACGTCCGGTGCGTCACTTTCCGGACCGAAAATTCTCCGCCAGCATTCTGATCCCCTGCCGCAACGAGAAGGGCAATATCGAGAACGCGATTCTTCGCATGCCGAGGTTCGGCAGCTCGCAGGAAATCCTGTTTGTCGAAGGCAATTCGAGCGACGGCACCTTCGAGGAATGCGAACGCATTCGCGACGCCTACAGGGACAGCTGGGATATCAAGGTGCTGAAACAGGACGGCAAGGGCAAGGGCGATGCGGTGCGAAAAGGCTTTGCCGCCGCGACCGGCGACGTGCTGATGATCCTGGACGCTGACCTGACGATGCCGCCGGAAGCGCTGCCGAAATACCACGCGGTGATCGAAACCGGAAAGGCCGAATTCGTCAACGGCACCCGCCTGGTCTATCCCATGGAAACCGAGGCGATGCGTCCGCTCAATCTGATCGCCAACCGTTGCTTTGCCTATCTGTTCAGCTATCTCGTCAACACCCGGCTGACCGATACGCTGTGCGGCACCAAGGTGCTCATGCGCAGGGATTACGAGGTGCTGGTAAGGGAGCGCGGCTATTTCGGCAACTTCGATCCGTTCGGCGATTTCGATCTGATCTTCGGCGCGGCGAAGCAGAATCTGAAAATTGTCGAGACGCCGATCCACTACAAGGCGCGCACCTTCGGCGAGACCCAGATCTCGCGTTTCCGCGATGGCTGGCTGCTCCTGAAAATGGTGTGGTTCGCCTATCGCAAGCTCAAGGCGGTTTGACGGCGGGCAGAACTCGTAGCTCTCGTAACGTGCCGGGCTAGCGAGCCGCCGCCATATAGCGGCGGGCGTTCTCGGCGATGCGCTGCGCTTCCAGCCCAATCTCCCGCAACTGTCCCGTGGGCGAGGTCGTCTGACCGCAAAAATAGAGCCCGGGCGCGTTCGTCGCCCGGCCAGTCTGAAGCGGCATTCCCTGCCGGTCGAACACGCCCTCCACATCCGGAATCAACCGGCGCAGATCGGGCTGGAACCCGGTTGCAAGGATGACAGCATCGAATTTCTCGACTGTCGCGTCCGCAAACGCAACGCCATCCGACACGAAGCGATCTATCGCGCCGCGTATCCTGATGGAGCCGTCCCGGATCCTTGCCAGCGTGCCGATATCGATCAGCGGAACGCGTCCATCTTCTTCGACCATCTGGCGCGGTCCCTTGGCCGCCCGGCGCAATCCCAGTTTTTCGAAAGAACCGACCGCGAGGCGCAAGATCGGCGCGTTGATCAAATCGACCAGCCGCGCCGGCAGATGCTGATACAGAATAGCCCAGGTCAGGATCGGAAGGCCGAGCAGATCGCGCGGCAGTATCTGAACCGGGCCGCGCACCGCAAGCGCGACATCGACGCCGGCTTCCGCGAGGTCCAGGGCGATCTCGCCGCCCGAATTGCCAAATCCGACGACCAGCACCCGCTTTCCCGGATAGGGCGCGGGATTACGATATTCGCTGCTGTGCACGACGGCTCCCTGATAAGCGTTCAGGCCCGGCCATGAAGGGCGGTACGGCGCATCCGCAATGCCCGTGGCGACGATAACAACCGGCGCGGTGATCGGACCCCCAGCGGCTTCCGCGCGCCACCCCGCACCATCGCGGCGTATGCAGGAAATCGTCGTGTTGAAAGCAGGCCGTATGTCAAAGCGCGCGGCGTAACTTTCGAGATAGGCGACCATCTGCATGCGCGATGGATACAGCGGATAGGTCTGCGGCATTGCCATGCCGGGCAGGCCGGAATGCTTGCGATCGGTGTGCAGATGGAGACGATCGTAATGGCGCCGCCAGGCCGAGCCGACGTTATCGGCCTTCTCGAATACAGTTACGTTGAACTCCGCCGCGCGCATCGTTGCGGCACATGCAAGCCCGGCCGGGCCCGCCCCAACGATGACCGCGTCGAAATTCCGCAACACGTCCTCCGCAGTCAGGATCGCCTACTACCCCCACACTTCCTTCGCCACATCGACCGCGAGCTTCAGTTTGGCCCACTGCTCTTCCTCGGTGAGGATGTTGCCCTCTTCCGTGGACGCGAAGCCGCATTGCGGCGATAGCGCAAGCTGGTCGAGCGGGGCGTATTTGGACGCCTCCTCCAGCCGCCGCTTGATGTCGTCCTTGTTCTCGAGCTGGCCGCTCTTGGAGGTGATGACGCCGACCACCACGATCTTGTTGCCCTTGGGCAGATAGCGCAGCGGCTCGAAGCCGCCGGCGCGCTCGGAATCATATTCCAGGAAATAGCCGTCGTAATTGGTGCCCGCGAGCAAGGTCTCGGCCACCGGCTCGTAGCCGCCGGAGGAAATCCAGGTGGAGCGGAAATTGCCGCGGCAGACATGGGTGGTGATGGTCATGTCGGCCGGCCGCTCGGCGATCGCATAGTTGATCACGCGGGCGTAGATCTCCTGCAGATTGTCGGCGGCCTCGCCGCGCGCGCGCAATTTGTTGAGTTCGTCCTGCGAGCAGAGATAGGCCCAGACGGTGTCGTCGAGCTGCAGATAGCGGCAGCCGGCGTCGTAGAACGCCTTGACCGCCTTGCGGTAGGTCTTGGCCAGATCCTGGAAGAACACATCGATGTCGGGATAGACCTCCTTGGAGATCGACTTGCGGCCGCCGCGGAAATGCAGCACCGCCGGCGACGGGATCGTCATCTTCGGCATCACATGCGCGATCTCGCATTGCCTCTTCAGGAACCTGAAATGCTCAAGCATCGGATGATCGTCGGGGAAATCGAGCTTGCCGATCACGCGCACCGCCTCATGCCTGGTCTGGACGCCCGCGAACTGGATACCCTCCTCGGGGTGGAACAGTTCGCAGCCCGTCAGATGGCTGAGAAAATCAAAGTGCCACCAGGAACGACGGAATTCGCCGTCGGTTGCGAGCTTAAGCCCGATCGAGGCCTGCTTGTGCACGACCTTTTCGATCTCCATGTCCTCGACCTTGCGCAGATCGTCGGCGGAAATCTCGCCCTTCTCCAGCCTGGCGCGCGCCTCCTTGATCTTCGGCGGCCGCAACAGGCTGCCAACCTCGTCGGCGCGGAAGGGGGCTTTTGTTCTTTGCATGGCTTTCACTCCTGCGGACCTATCGTTCGCCCGATTAAAACACTTTTGACCCGTCATTGCGAGCCAACGGGTCGCGCGAATGCGCGCCCGATGCTAAACTCCGCGAAGCAATCCATCCACGAAAAAAACTGGATTGCTTCGACGCTATCGCTCCCTTGCGAAAGCGCTTCGCGTTTGTCGCAGGCAATGACGGTAAGGCGTTGTCACGACTTGCCTGCGACGCCCAAATATCGTTCGAGCACCGCGGGATCGGCCTTCAACGAGCTACTTGGCGCATCGTGGACGATTCCGCCGCGCTCCAATATCACGACGCGGTCGGCCAGCCCCAGAATCTTCTGGGCATTCTGCTCGACGATGATGGAACAGATGCCGCCGGCGCGGGTGATGGTGCCAAGCGCCCGCAGCAGCTCCTCGACGATGATCGGGGCCAGCCCCTCGGTCGGCTCGTCCAGCAGCAACACCTGCGGATTGAGCGTGAGCGCGCGGCCGATCGCCAGCATCTGCTGCTCGCCGCCGGACAGCTGGTTGCCGAAATTGTTGCGGCGTTCTTTCAGCCGCGGAAACATCTGGTAGATTTTCGCCACGGTCCAGGGCCCCGGCTGGGCGACTGCCGTCATATTCTCCTCGACCGTCAGCGAACGAAAGATGTTGCGTTCCTGCGGCACCCAGCCGATGCCCGCCCGCGCCCGCTGATCGGGCCGCATGGCCGTGATGTCGCGGCCAGAGAGCGCGATGGTGCCGCCGAAACGGCGGGTAATCCCGACGATCGAATTGATCAGCGTGGTCTTGCCGGTGCCGTTACGGCCGAGCAATGCCAGCACCTGGCTTTCCGGCAGCCGCAGCGACATGCCGGGCAAGACCACCGCTTCGCCGTACCCCGCGCGCAGACCCTCGATACTGAGCAGATCAGGCATCGGCGGCCTCGCCGAGATAGACCGCCTTGACCCGCGTGTCGCGCGCCACTTCGTCAGGCGCACCCTCCACCAGCAGCGCGCCGTTGACCAGCACCGAAATCCGGTCCGCGAATGAGAATACCAGATCCATGTCGTGCTCGATCAAGAGCACGGTGACGTCGCGCGGCAAGCCGGCGACCGCCGCGAGAATGTCGTGGCGCTCGCTTTCGGGAACGCCGGCGGCGGGCTCGTCCAGCAGCAGCACCCGCGGTTTGGTGGCAATCGCGACCGCAATCTCGAGCAGGCGCTGTTTGCCGTAGGGCAAGGTCGCGGTCGGCTCGTTCATCACATCGAGCAGATGGAAACGCGCCAGATTTTCCGTGATCTCGCCATTGACGTCGTCGCGCGTGCCCATCACCCGCCACCAGTCGCCGCCACGGCCGAGCCGCTCCGAAACCGCCAGGCCGATGGTCTCGATCGGCGTCAAATCAGGATAGAGCTGGTTGATCTGGAAGGTACGCGACAGACCACGCAACACGCGGGCATGTACCGGCAAATCCGTGATGTCGGTGCCCTGCAACAGAATCCGCCCCGAATTGGGCGTCAGCACGCCGGTCAGCAGGTTGATGACGGTGGTCTTGCCGGCGCCGTTCGGGCCGATCAGCGCGTGGCGGGCGCCCTGCTCGATCCGCAGCGAGAGGTCGCGCGTGACCTTGAGCCCGCCGAACTGCTTTTCAAGTCCAGTGGTTTCCAGCACAACACTCATGACGCGTCGCTCTCGGGGACGGCGACGATGGCCTTGCGGCCACTGAGCAGACCGATGATCAGGTTCGGCGCCCACAGCGCCCAGCGATGCATGCGCGCCCGGCCGACCAGCACGATCACGACCAGCACGAGGCCAATCCAGAATTGCCAGTATTGCGGCGTGAGATTGGAAAAGAATTCCTGCAGCATCCTGAACACCACCGCGCCGATCAGGCCGCCGTAGAGATAGCCGCTGCCGCCGATCACCAGCACCAACATCAGATCGGCCGAACGCTCGAACGCGAACACGTCGAGCGAGGCCAGCGCCGTGGTCTGGGTGAACAGCGCGCCGGCTATTCCGGCATAAAAGGCGGCCAGCGTGTACACCGCGATCAGGCGTCGGTTGACGGGGACGCCGACGGCGGCGGCGCGTAACGGATTGTTCTTGATGGCGCGCAGCGAAAGGCCGAACGGCGAATGCACGATCCGCCGCGCCAGCAGGAACAATGCAAACAGCACGGCCAGAGAGTAAAAGAAGCCGACCTTGCCGAACATGTCAAAAGCAAACAGGCCAAGGATCGGCGCCATCTCGATGCCCTGCAACCCGTCGGTGCCGCCGGTGATGTTGGAAAAGCGCTCTGCCAGCGCCTCCAGCAGCAAGGCGATGCCGAGCGTCACCATCAAGCGGGTCAGGTCCACGCCCCTGATCACCAGGAAGCTTGTGAGGAAACCGACGACCATGGCAGCCAGGCCGGCCATCACCAGCGCCACCACGGGCTCGGTGACGATGCCGTGCAGCGCGAGCAGCCCGGCGCAATAGGCGCCGACGCCGAAGAACGCCGCATGACCGAGCGAAACGATGCCGGCATAACCGAGGATCAGGTCAAGCGACAGCGCGAACAGAGCGAGCCGCACGATGTCGCTCATGATCAGGAAGCGGGAAGGAAACAGGAAGGCGCAGCAAAGGGCCAGCACCCAGAACGCGATCTCGCTCCAGTGCCAGCGCGCGTGCTGTCTGGCGTAGCGTCCGACGTCGGCTTGCGCGGTCATGGCTCGTTACTCAACGCGCAGCGGTGCGGCCGAACAGGCCGTTCGGACGCCAGATCAGGATCACGATCATGATGGTGTAGATCACGAACGGACCCATCTTCGGCACATAATATTTGCCGGCGACGTCGCCGACGCCGAGCAGCAGCGAGGCCAGGAACGGCCCGGTAATGCTGGAGGAACCGCCGACGGTCACCACGATCAGGAAATAGATCATGAACTTCAGCGGGAAATACGGATCGAGCCCCAGTATCTCTGCGCTGAGCGCGCCGCCGAGGCCAGCGAGGCCGCAGCCGAACGCAAAGGTGAAGGCGAATACCTGTGGCACGTTGATGCCAAGACCGCTTGCCGCGCGCGGATCGTCCACCGCGGCCCGCAACCGGCTGCCGAACCGGGTACGCGCCAACACCAGTTGTAGCCCAGCGGTCAACAGGCCGCAGATCACGATGATCATCAGCCGGTAACGGCCGATGCCAACGCCAAAGAAATCGATCTGCCCTTCCAGCGCGGCCGGGAGTTTGATGAAAATCCGCGACGACCCCATGACGTAATCGACCGCTGCCACCGACATGAAGACGAGCCCGACGCTGAACAAGACCTGGTCGAGATGGCTTCTGGCGTAGAGGTGACGGTAGAGCGCACGCTCCAGAACCACGCCGATCAGAGCGCTCGAGACAAACGCCAGCGGCAGGGCAGCGAAGAACGGCCAGCCGGATTGATTAACCAGAACCGCGCAGACATAACCGCCGGTCATGGCGAACGCGCCATGCGCAAGATTGACGAAGTTCATCAATCCCAGCGTGACCGCAAGGCCACAGGCCAGCACGAACAGCAGCATGCCATAGGCGACGCCGTCAAACAGGATGGTGAAGAGCGTGGTCATGCTGGATTGGCTAATCCGAAGAGGCTCGGTGCGTGCCGGGTTAACTGCTGGCCCCCCTCGCCCTGCACTTGCGGGGAGAGGGTTGGGGTGAGGGGCTCTCTCCACCGGCGCACATGTGGAGAGTCCCCCTCGCCCGATCACTTCGTGATCAACCTCTCCCCGCAAGCGGGGAGAGGTTGAAGATGCGCTTGATCATCCCGTTTTTGAGGGACAAGCGGCAAGCACCGCCGTCACTTCTTGGTCTTGCCGGAGTCCTTGACGGCCTCGAAGGTCTGGAATTCGACGTTGTAGAGTTCGCCGTTCACCTTCTCGACCTTGCGGATGTAGATGTTCTGCACGATATCGCGGGTTTCCGGATCGATCGAAACCGGCCCGCGCGGGCTTTCCCATTTCATCCCCTTCATGGCTTCGATCAGCGCATCGCCATCGGTCTTGCCGCCGGTCTTCTTGAGCGCCTCGTAGATCAGGTGCATGCCGTCATAGCCGCTCACCGCCATGAAGCCGGGGCGCGAGCCGAAGGCCTTCTTGTAGGACGCGACGAACTCCTTGTTTTTCGCCGAGGGGTGGGCCGCCGAATACAGATGCGCGGTGACGGTGCCGAGCGCGGCGTCGCCCATGCCGTCCAACAGATCGTCATCCATCACGTCGCCGGGGCCGATCACCTTGATACCCGACTTGTCGAGCCCGCGTTCGGCATATTGCTTCATGAAGTTGCCGCCCTGCCCTGCCGGCACGAACACGAACATCGCGTCAGGCTTGGCATCTTTCATGCGCTGCAGGAATGGCGCGAAGTCGGGGTTGGCCAGGGGGACCTTGACCTCTTCGACGATTTGCCCGCCGCCGGCGGTAAAGTTCTGCTTGAAGAAATTCAGCGCGTCGTTGCCGGGCGCGTAGTCCGACGTCAGCGTGGCGACCTTCTTGATGCCGTTCTTGACCGCCCAGTCGGCGATGATGGTGGAGGACTGTGCAAGGGTAAAGCTGGTGCGCACGATATAGGGCGAACGCTCGGTGATGATCGAGGTGCCGGCCGCCATCACGATTTCCGGAATCTTGGCCTGCGTCGCCAGCGGTGCCGCCGCCAGCGCCGCGGGTGTGACGCCGAAGCCGGCGATGAAATTGACCTTGTCGTTGACGATCAGCTCTTGCGCCAGACGCTTGGTGTTGTCGGGGATCGCAGCATCGTCCTTGAGGATGATTTCGATCTTCCGGCCGGCGACAGTGTCGCCGTTCTGCTGCATGTACAGCTTGACCGCATTGTCGATCTGCTTGCCGGTCGACGCCTGGCCACCGGTCATCGGCAGGATCAGGCCGATCTTGACCGCGTCCTGCGCCTGCGCGGGCGCCGGAGCCAGCGCACCGATGACCGCAACGGCGCCTGCGGCCAGCAACATTTGACTGCGAACGAACATGAACGTCTTCCCCCCTGATCGATTATGGCTCGAACCTTAGGTCCCGCCGCACCATAGCCCAGATTTTTCGGCCGCCGTAGCATGGCGGCATGGCTTCGTCGGCTGCTCTTTCGTCTAACGGACGAACGGTGCGGCTCTGGCCGAGGCCTCTCAAGGCGGGGGCCGAAGCGACAAGGGTCGATGCTCGGTGCCAGGATACCTCAGCCGCTAGCCTTGTTCGCGCCGGCGCTGGCAGCCCGCATGTTAGAGTTTCGCATCACCGGAATCTGGTTTCTCGCTTGCTTGTACGATTGTACAAATAAATTGGCTCTGTCAACAAAGACGAACCGTGGCGGAACCGCCCATCCCGGAATGGCCATTGATCGGCATGTGGTGAATTCAGAGAGGTTTCCCGGACCAAATCCGGCGACGATCCCTGCTGCCGGTTGCCCTTGAAATCACGCCCGAGACCGGTCAATGGCTGGTCGACGAAATCAGGACCGCGATGCGGCCCCAAATCCATCTTCTTTAAAGGCCATGGTTCTAACGTCCTGCCGATGCCAGTCAGCGCCCGCCATATCGCCACGTTCCTCGCGCTCGCCCTCGCCAGCTTTGCCTTGGGCGGCTGCGGCACGATCAACGAGAAGCTTGCCGATGGAATGGGCAATTATATCCCGCAATGGGCCGGCGGCTTGCCGCGGGATGCACCGCCCCGGCGCGGCACCCCGGAATACGATGCGTACATGAAGGAGCGGGAGGCGAAGCGGCTGCAACCGGCGCCAAGCAAGGATGAAGCCACCAAAGCCCCTTCATCTTCGTCGGCGGCGGTTTACTGATCTCATCGGCGTCTATTTGTTGCAGCGGACCACCTGGTCAACGCCAACGCCCTTCCCGCGCAGGGTGTCCCATATCAGGCCGAAATCTCCGAGAAGACTTTGGCTCCGAACGTATTGCGCATCGATCTCGGCGAGGCGGTTTGCATCCGACATATCGATGCCGCCGACCTGCGCCAGTCCCGTTATGCCGGGCCGCACTTCGAGAACGCCCAACCTCCGCCGCGCCTCGACAAGCTCGATCTGGGACGGCAGGCAGGGACGCGGACCCACCAGGCTCATATCGCCAATCAGCACGTTCCACAGTTGCGGGAGTTCGTCGATCTTGAGACGACGCAGAGACTCGCCCAAAGCTGTAACCGCCGACGCCTGCACCTGATGGGTCGGGAGATTCGCCGTTCCCGAATGCATGGTCCGAAACTTGTAACAGGTAAATGGACGCCCATTCTTTCCGACACGGATCTGGGCGAAGATCGCGTTGCCCGGACTTTGAAGCCGAATGGCGACGATGATCAACAGGAGGATCGGCGAGAAAACCACAAGGAACAAGGCGCAGGCCACGACGTCGAACGCTCGCTTCATGTTTCAATCACTCCGGTCGACGGCTTCTCTTCTCGCATCGACGATACCCTTGCGTTCGTTTCCATTTCGACTGGGCTTGTCATGGATGCCGCGATGACACGCCGGCCCCGGTCGTCACTTTTTCCAAATCCTTGCGATTGTCGATTCCCGCCTATGCCAGCCTTCCCCGGTCAGCGCCTGACTTCGTCAGGGCCGGCCAAACTTGCGGAATTGCCAGCCGCCGCGCCGGCCGTACCACTTATGGAAGGTGCCATCATCGCCCGGAGACCGGCCTTGGTTTCAACTTTCGGAGACCACCCGGCCTTCTGCAATTTCTCAGCGCTTGCCACCAGTTCACGGCCAATCCGGTCCCAAAGCGGCTGGCGGCCTGCGGCGACGATCATCGCTTTGACGGCCGTCGGCGGAATTGAAACAAGCCGCGGAGAGTGCCCGGCTGCTTCGCGCAAGGTGACAAACATTTCCGCGAGCGTGATCGGTTCGCGATCGCAAACGATAAAGGTCTGATTGAGTGTTGCCGGACCATCGAGGCACAAGATGATCGCCTCTATCAGATTGTCGATCGAAAGCAGCGAACGTCGATTCTTGAAAGCTCCAAAGGGAAGTGGCAGCGGTAGTCCCGCGATACGCACGATCAGGGCGATATTGGCCTTGGCTCCCGGACCATAGACAATGACAGGCCTCAGAATCGTAAACGGTACGCCCGAGAGCCGAATTTCCTCTTCGGCAGCGAGCTTGGCCCGATCATAGGCAGTGATCGGCTGCGGCTCGTCGGTTTCGGTAACAACATGGTCGGCCGCAGAACCCGCCTGCGCACCGATCGACGACATGAAGATCAGCCGTTTGATTCCTTGCCGGCGGCAGGCTTGCACCAGCCTTGCTGTCGCTGTCCTGTTGGCCTTGGTGTAGTCCAGGCCATCGGCGTGGCTGCGATGGGCGATGGCGGCAAGGTGCACCACGATGTCCATGCCGGCGACGAGCGGGTCCCAGTCAACCTCGTCCTCCAGGTTGGGCAACCTCACCCATTCGAGATGGTCGTGGTCTGCCCTTCCGTACGGTCTGCGCGAAGCGGCCCGAACGCTATGACCTGCCGCCGCCAATGCGACGCTTACCGCCGAGCCGATGAAGCCTGACGAACCGGTGACTAGTATCCGAAAAGACATTGCTTAACCTGACCGGGTCCCTATCAGCTGGCAACGACCAAAGGTAGCATCCGGATTCTGCACAGCCACAGAACAAACACAACGTAGCCTCGGATACAAAGTTCCCGATCTCTACATCGTGCGGAGCCGGCTATACCAAGATCTGTTTCGCCGCCGCCTCAGGCGAAAACATCGACCCGCCCAGCCGTTTTCCCCGGTCCGACATCGTGCGGCGCAGCGCTTCGTCGTCCGCCAATTCCTCTGCAAGGCCTTTCAGCTCGTTGACGGAGGAACCGGCATAGACTCTCCCCACCCCGCTGGCTTCGATCAGCCTTTCAAGGTCCGTCCCACGGTTAACACGCGCCAGCACCGGCAGTCCATACTGAACATACGAGACAAACTTTCCGGGAATGTTGTGCGTCTTGTGATTCGGGTGAAGCGCAACCAGTCCGACATGGCATTGCGCGAGCAGGCCCGGAATTTCGGACGGGTCGATCTCGTCGAAAAACAGCACGTTGGTCAGATCCCGCGACGCCCTTTCCGCCTCGAGCTTCGAGAACTCGGAACCACGGCCGACGAAGAGAAACCCGATATCGTCCCGATGCCGCAGACTCTGGATCAGATCCATCAATATCTCGATACCCTGGGCGACACCCATGTTGCCGATATAAACGAACACCTTGCGGCCGGCCAGCGAGGTGCGGGCAACCTGGATGCTGCAACCGATGTCCGGGGTCGTCGCGAGCCAGTTGTGCAGCACTTCGATTCGTCGCCCCTTCGACTTGGTCCAGTTTGGCAGGTAGTCGAGATTTGATTCGGTTTGCACTCCAATGGTATCGGCGACCGCATACTGGAATGCCGCCACGGCTTTCAACAGCAGATAGACCGGCCCCTTCCTGATAATGCCGAGGTCGACCGCCCATTCGGGAAAGATATCGCGCAGGATCAAATAGGTCCGCGCGCCGGACGCCCGGCGTAACGCCCAAATCAGCGGACCGAAGAAGATCGGCGGCGAATACCACACCAGCACATCCCACTTCGCCGAACGCAGCGGACTGCGGCGCATGCCGCGCAGCATCGCGAACGGCAGCCACATTTCCGCCAGCGCTCGCCGAAACAGAGTTGCGGCGCGCGTCGGCGGTGCCGCGAGACGCAGGACGTCAACGCCGTCGAGCCGCTCCACCTTCCAGGGTTGATCGGAGGTGAGCGAGGGGACGATCATGACAGGCCTGTGACCGAGCGCGGCGAACTGTTGCGCCAGATCCCGCAATTGAACCGCCGCGGAAGTCCGCAGCGGCGGGTAGTCCGTCGAGATCAGGGCAATCTGCAAGCTGCGGTTCATTTCGACTGCTCTACGAACTTGCGCAGGTTGGTTCCTGGTGAATCGGCGCACGAGGCCGATCAAAAGAAATTGGTGATCTGGGTCCGGATCGCGTTCACAACCACCGCGGACGGCGAATAATCCTCCTCGAATTCGTAGCGCGCGCTCCAGGGCAGGCTGACCGCGAGCGTTACCGATTCCACGATATTCGCCGCATCCATGCCGGACACGATGGTCGCCCCGCTCTCAAGCGTTTCCATCCGCTCCGTCGCCATGCGCAAGCTTACATTGGGGACCTTGTAGAACAGGCCCTCCTCCGCGGCAGTGCCCGAATCGGAAAGCACGCAAAACGACTGTTTGAGCAGCTGATTGAAATCGTAGAAGCCGAGCGGCGCCATGATCCGGATATTTGGCGGCACCGTGATCGCCTTGAGCTTGCTTGTGGTACGCGGATGCATCGGGAAGATGATCTCGCGCTTGAGCCGCCGGTTGAGTTCGCCGAGCGCCTTGAAAATATTCGCGAGATTCTCCGGATTATCGACGTTCTCGCTGCGATGCGCCGTCACCAGGATGTAATTCTTCGGCTCCAGCCCGAGCCGGCTGAGGATGTCGCTGGCTTCGATTTCGGGCGCGAAGGCGCGCATCGCCTCGAACGTCGTATTTCCGGTGACGATGATCTTCGAGGGGTGAATTCCCTCGCGCAGCAGATTCTCGCGGTGATAATGGTTGTAGGGCAACAGAATGCTGCTGATGTGATCGATCAGGATACGGTTACGCTGTTCCGGCATCCGCCGATCCCAAGCCCGCAATCCCGCTTCCATATGGAAGATCTTGATGCCGCGATGGGCCGCAGGAAGCACGCTGAGACCGCTGTAGGTATCGCCGAGGATCAGCAGCGCATCCGGCTTTACCTTCTCCATCAGGGCATCCGATTTGAGGATGACGTCGGCGACTTCCGGTCCGTAACCGGAGGTATCGATATCAAGCTCATAGTCCGGCTTTCGCAGCTTCAAATCCTTGAAGAAGAAGTCGCGAAGCTCGGGGGTGAAATTCTGCCCGGTATGAACCATCACGTGGTCGAAGTTCAGCTCATCGAGCTTCTTCAGCGTCGCCCACATCTTGATCATTTCCGGGCGCGTCCCGAAAATCGACATCACCTTCATTGGCTTGTTCCGTGTTGGCTTGTTGAACCGTCAATACCTCATCTGGGTATCACGGCGTGAGCGGCGGAAAAATCGAAACCTCGGGCAAAGGAAGAATCATCCGGCCGCCTTTGGCCAGATAGTTACCGTTCTTC
>NZ_SSNA01000144.1 GCF_004799445.1 Bradyrhizobium sp. | reverse complement strand
CCTCATCCCAAGGAAATGCTTCCGTTATCTGACGTGCAACCCATTCTGCCGTCGGATTTGCTGTGACGTTGATCCAGACGAGGTCTCTGCGGTCGAGTCGGACAATCTTAGGTGATTCCATCACGGCATCAACTCGAATAAGGTTTTCGGTACACACACGGTTGGCGCCAATCGATACAACCGGGTTCGAGCAGCCATTTGGCTGCTTCGCTTGGAACCTTCCAAGTCTCCGCGACTTCGTTCATCGAGAGAACGCAAAACCCAAGGACTTATTCTCACTTAGGAGCGTGGCAGCGAGGTTGACCTAATGAGTACCATATATCCATTGAGCGTCCACCGCCGCATCGAACGGCAGTGGGCTGAACGCATTAATTCGCTAAGACAAATCCATGGCCAAATTGTTGTTGGGACCGAGAGAACGTTGCAACGGGTATTCAACAATGACGATTCGATGATTCCAGTCCCGGTGAGAGCGATCGTGGACCGGCGACAACTTGATCAGTGTCGACCACGTGATTGATTTTCCAAATCATAGTCGTTCATATGACCCAACGCGGCGTGGCGTGCGATTTTGGGGACACGATAGCGCTATAGAGGCATCATTTTTTATAAACGAAGATGCATTAAAGCGAATTCAACCAGATGCCCGCCTCGACGAGTCGGGTTTTCTGAACGCGTTCGATTCCAATCGTGATTTGATATGTGCCGCCGCGGCCAAGGTCTATGTTCGCGGAAGCAGAGGTTCCTATGATCTAGTCGCCGCTAATTTTTGAAACAATTGCTGCGTTTCAATGCTGGCAATGAAAGAGGCCGCCAACTGAGGCGGCCTAAGCCGCGAACGAACTCGCTTGCACTCAGTGAGCTACTGAAGCGATGGGGAAGATGAGGCGGCCTCGGATTCGGCGGTTATGGAGCGTATGGCTATGGCGGTTACGGATATCCCGACGCCTACGGCTATTACGGTGACGAGGACGATGGTGGATGCTATCTGGTTCGTCGGCGTGTGATGACGCGATACGGTTGGCGCATTCGGCGCGTATCGCCGGCACGATCGCCGCTGGCTCGCTTTTGGGTTGGACGCTGATGGGGATGATACCCGTTGCTGTGGGCCTGATCAGTCTCTTTTCCGAAATCCGAAGCGACAAAACCGCATAGCGCCCGGCGTCCAGTCCCTCGACAAAAGACGGGAGGCGCACCACTTTTACCGAATGGCCTTTGGGAACTATAAAATCAAGGCTGACTTCGGCGGTGAGCGTATTACCGATCGAAACTCTGCGACGGCCTTTATGCTCACCCTGACCACGATTTATCGTAAGAAGCCGCACTGGAAGTTGGCTGACCAAGCTCTGCGACAAGCTTCCAAATCAGCAGCCGCGGAATCTCGTGCGAGCGCTGCGTTCAAGGCCGCCATTGAAGCCGAAGGTTGGCTGGAAAATTGACTTTCACGCCTCGTCCTTCATCCTGCATCGAGCCGACCTAGCTTCCCCGTATCCCAGTCAGATAAATTTCCGTGATGCTCACAAGCCGGACGCTGAGCAGCTTGATGCCTTTGCAAGGGCACCGATGAAATAATCAAAGACGGCGCCTGCCGGGAAGGACGGTTTCTTTTTGGCGTTCTGTCACTTCCCAAAAAGGGACTTCCGCGGCCTGGTCGAGCTCAACGGGCCAACTCGGCGCCTATGCCCCTCGCGCCGTCCTTCTCGTCCACAGCAGTGCAACCGCGTAGATCGAAAAGCCCGAACCGAGACAAGCCGGAACCGCGCCCCGTAACCACGCCGTGTGTTCGGTTTGGAGGCTGACGATTACCACGCCCTGCCCAGCAGCGACGCCTGCCTGGGAGTTTAGCGGGCCGGTCCAAGGCTATCGGCCATGGCCGCGCCGCGGGCGCCCAGGGGCTTGGGATGCCCGACGGTGGTATCAACCGCGGTCTGGTGCTCGATTTCGGAGTTCAATTCCGCGCCCCACAGCACAATGATGGCGGACATCCACATCCACATCATCAGGCCAATCGCAGCCCCCAGCGTGCCATAGGTCGCGTTGTAATTTCCGAAGTTGGAAAGATACCACGACAGCAGCGCGGAGCCGGCAATCCAAAGCAGGGCGGCCGCCAGCGTGCCGACGCTCAGCCACTCCCACCGAGCCGCACGCCGGCTCGGCCCGAATCGGTAGAGAATGCCGAGTGCCAGCAACAACATCACCAACAGCAGCGGCCACCGCGCTAGGCTGACGATAATTTTGCTTTCACTGCCAAGCCAAAGGTGATCCAGCACCAGCGGCAGCGCTACCACCGCGCCGACCATCAGCAGCAGGGCTAAGATGCCGGCTGTCGTGAAGGCGAGTGAGAGCAAGTTCAATTTGATGAAGCTGCGTTTCTCGCGCTCCTCGTAAACGACATTGAGGGCGTCGATGACAGCCTTTACGCCCGCATTAGCGCTCCAGATCGCCAAGGCCGCCCCAACAGGAAGGTTGCGCCGAGCGCGGTGTTGCCCTTAGCTAGCACGCGCGCGATCTGGTCCTGCACGATCTGGAACGAGCCGTCCGGCAACATCAGTGACAGCGCCTGTAGATTGTCACCGATGGTCGAGGGGTTGGCGAACAGGCCGTAGCTTGACACCAAAACGGTAACAGCTGGAAACACCGCGAGCAGGCCGAAGAACACAACGCCGGCGGAGATGGCGAGCAGCCGGTTTTCGCCGGTGCGCTCATAGGTCCGCCACAGGATGTCTTTCCAGCCGGTCCACGGAATCTTCAGCGGGTTCGCGGAAAACCGGCCGCGGCCTTGCTGCGAGAGTTCACGCGCAAATTTGCTGCGCTGTTGCGAGACTGCCGGCCCGACGTTTGGAGTTGCCGAACTCGGTGGCGTATCGGCCTGGAAGTAGTGCTGCACCGCGATCACGAGAAAAGCCGTGGCTGCGATCAAGACCAGATTCTCGGTGTGGTTAGATCGGCCGCCGGACATCATACGCTGGATTTCCTCGCATTGCTGTGCCGTCGCGCCACCGCCCAGCCCAGCAAGATCGCAATCACGATTAGCGCCGCACGTCCGTCCGGCGGTTCCTGCGCCGGGCGCCGACCGGCACGGCGGCTGCGGCGGACGCTTGCCATCGGTGCCGAGGGCTCGATCAGGATCGCCGCCGCGGTATCCCTGACTGCCTCGATCTGATCGGGGTTGACGGGATTGGCCTTGATGGCGGCACGCAATCGGCTGGTCAGGCTCGGAAAATGCGGCGCCGGGCGTTTGAGCTTGCTGGACGCCAGCGCCGCAAAAACGATGGCGACGATTAGCAACAGGCCGCCGACGGCGCCGAAGGCCTGAAACAGTCCGTAGTTCATCTCGGTCCAACGAAACAACGCGGTAACGCCGACCAGGCAGGCTGCGATCAGGAAAATTCCGGCGGCGGCATAGAGCCCGGCGGCAACGGCATAGGATGCGACGATGCCTTGGCCCTGCGCCGCGCGGTCGCGCAGGTAGGAACGCGTGGCCAATTTGATCTGTCTGATCTTGAGCGCCAGCCCGATCCGCGGCAAGCCGCTCGACAGTGCGAGCATGTCCCGATTCCTTCATGACAACGGACGCGCTACCCCTGCCATGATGAAACGTGCACACGTTTCGAATGTTCCTCTGCTTTGTACCTAGCAAAGCAACTATTAACTCACGATTTCACGCAGCAGCCGCTGCTATCCCTGTCGCAAACGTTATCCGGCTGGCGGGTAGCGGCGAATCGGGCGATGCTGTTGCGGGACGCGGGATCTTTGCAGGCTCATTGGTTGGATGGTCTCGACCTGATCCGGTCGCGGGCGGCGCTTGAGGCAGAGATTTGGGTGCTACGGCAGCAGATCAACGTTCTGCGGCGAACTGCTCCAAAGAAACTTTCCTTCAGTCCCATCGACCGATTGATATTCGTTGGTCTGTATCGGTTGTTCCCTAAGGTGTGCGATGCGTTGGCGATCGTGAAGCCAGGCACCATTGTTCGTTGGCATCGGGCGGGTTTCCGGTTGTACTGGCGCTGGAAGTCTCGACCTCGTGGTGGCCGGCCAACGGTTCCGTTGGGAGCCCGAACGGCGCCCACATCCGTGGCACTCTCGTGCCGGTGGAGGAGCCGTCCACAGCATCAATAAGGAACTCATGCATCGCAACAATTTTCTGATATTCGATCACCTCGTCAGCGCGGCCGAGCACGAGTGTGGAATGGTAAGAGCTTTAGGCCACACCACGTTTGCAAACCGGCTTTCTGTGCGCGGGAACCGAAACTGACCTTGTCGGTTAGCTCTCCGGGACTTCATCTTAGGGAGTGTGCGCCGTGGACTAGGATCGAATTGCCGGTTCGGCGAAGGATTTCGCCGGTAAGGTCGAAGGCACCGTCGGCGATATCGCCGCCGACGCAAAGACCCAGGCAGCAGGCCGCGTCCGCGAGGCGACAGGCACGGCGCAGAACCTATACGGCCAGGCCAAGGATGCAGCTCGCGAAGCTACGGATGCCGCCGCCAGCTACGCCAAAGACGCTTATGAGGACAGCGGCGATGCTTTCCATGACGGCTCGCAAGCGATTGCGAAGAAGGTGCAGGACAATCCGCTCAGTTCGATGTTGATCGCGGGCGGGATCGGCTTTGCGTTGGCGCTATTGATGACGCGCCCGCCGCGCCGCCCGCTGCGGCGCTAGCGATACTACGGCTAAGATGGCCATATCGGAACAATTCACGCTTTGATTGATTGGCTGTTTGTTGGCTTGGAGATTAAATCGTGAGTGATAACTACGAAGGCTTGGATCCCGTTCCAGAACCGAAATCCACCGTCGCGGAAGTTTCCGAAGCTGTGAAAGGGACAGTCCATCGAGTTAGCGGCGCGATAGAAGCGGGTCGAAAGCCCGGGATGCCGTTGAGCATCTTGAGTAATATCGCGCGCGAAGCGCCTCTTGGTTCGCTGTTAATCGCGTTCTTGTTGGGAGTTGCCGTCGCCCGCCGCCGCTGATGGTTTGGGGGCGCGCTAACCGGTCCGGGGTGAACAGATCTGCTGACGGCTCGGCGGATGCTTAGGCTCTGCGCGTCGATGTCGGCGAGGGACATGTAAAGCGCTTGCCCGGTCCCGGCCCGCGATGGTCGCGGTAGGGACGAGGATTTCTCCTCGCCCCGCACAGATCCCGGCAAGTTTGGCGGCGCTTTCGCCTGATCCCACGAGAGGCATCGTTGCCCGATCCACAAACACACACCCTATCGCCTCGCGCGGCGGCGCGGCCTCGTTGTCCCAAATGCCAGTCGCGCACGGAGGTCGAGCGCATTACCGCAGCGCCGCTTCGGCAATGTTGTGTGTACCGAAAACTTAAGCTCGGGCGTAGTGGTGGTGAAGTCCGCCAAGGATGGCGTGTGATTTGATACTTCCGATTCGCTGAATTTGGCGAGTGACCGGCG
>NZ_SSNA01000143.1 GCF_004799445.1 Bradyrhizobium sp. | reverse complement strand
CGCCTACTTTCGTTCGGCTTCAGCCTCTTGCTCCAGCCGCAAAATATGTGCGCGTAGCGCATCGAACCGCTCTTCGGTGACATCGCTGAACAGCGGATCCTTATGACCGGTTACGGCCGAAGCGATCTCCGTCCAATCTTGAGGCTTAAGCGCCTTAACCGCAGCAGGAAAGAACTCTCGATCTTCCATCATCATGTGCTGCCGCTCATGCGCGATGAAATCGCGAATAATAGTATCGACATTTTGCCGAAGAACTTCACCATCCGCGAGCACGTACCCGACCACCTGAACGACGCGGCGCAAGCGCTCAGCCCCTTTGTGGTGTTCGTGAGCGAGATCACCGACCTTCGCAGCCGCAACCGGATCGCGCTCTCTTAGCTTGGCAAAGACCAGATCTTCCTGGGGATGGTGATACACTTCCGGGTAGACTTCGAAATAGCTGATAACCGCGCGAATAACCTCGTAGTCGGGGCGGTCTCCCCGGTCGAAAACCGCAAGTTCCCGCTCGAGGATGGCAAGCAGCCTCTCAATATTGCGGTGCTCTTGGCTTAAGCGCTCAATGATCAAGGCCGCGCTCCACACAGGGAATTCAAATAGATTATCCCTGACGCGGTATCAGGTTTTTGCGGCAGATCAAATCGGGGTCGGAATAAGGTACGGGGACTTCACTTTTTTCGGACCTGCCGATACTGATCATTGATCCGCATCAAAGTGCGGCATGATTTTTGTGATCCGCTTTTAAAGAAAAGACCTTGAGCTGGTTGAAAGAGGTCTCTTATGTCCATCGATAGCCGGACCGACGATCTCGCTTCTGTCGTTCGATATGCGCTGACGACGGCGCGCGCGATAGCGATTTGCCCGTTCCATGACAATGTAACAATCCGTGTCGGTGATGACGCTGCGGAAACCCATGCCTATGTTCGTGCCACTAAAGTCATTAAAAGCGATGGCACAGCATGGGAGCATAAAGCTCTGCACAGAGAAATTAACCGCCAGCTCGACGAAGCCGCAGACGGGGTCTGCCCTGACTGCGCAGCGCTCCAGCATTGAGTAGACCGCTGCTTGACCCCGAACGGCCGATTAGAGAAGCGGACATTCGCCGACCGCTCTGAATTTGCCGGTTCACGCCCTAAACGACGGCGTTTCGCGCGATCGTCTCGCGATAGAATGATGCGCTCAGCTTGGGGGTGCGCCGCTGCGTCTTGAAATCGACCCGATAGAGCCCGAAGCGTTTTTCAAAGCCGTCCGACCATTCAAAATTATCCATCAGGCTCCACAGGAAGTAGCCAAGCACGGGCACACCCTCGGATGTCGCGCGCTGCAGTTGCGTTAAATAATTGCGCAGATACATGATGCGATCGACATCATCGACATGGCCGTCCGCGGCAGGCTGGTCCGTCGCCGACGTACCGTTCTCGGTGATGTAAATCGACTTCACGTCCCAAAGCTTCGCCACATGGCGCGGCGCCCAATACATCGCCTCGGGACCGATTTTGAGCCAGCTCGATTCCATATGTGGAAACGATGCGGGAAACGGCGTCAGGGCAAAGCCGTGCGCGTCATCGGCCGCAACCACGTAATGATGCGGCATGTAGACATTGAGCCCGACGAAATCGATCGGGGACGAAATGACGGCCAGGTCTTCGGCCGTGTATTTCGGGGCATCCTTGCCGGCATAGGCCAGAAAGGCATCGGTGTATTTTCCTTCCAGCATCACGGTCAGGTAGCCGGCGTTGAGTTCGCGCGTGGCGATTTCTGCCGCACGTATGTTCGCTGGCGTTTCAATTGCGGGTACACAGATGACGATGTTCTCGGCCGGACCGACTTTGGTTCCCGCGCGGCCGTGCGCCCGGATCGCCTGCACCGCGAGACCGTGCCCCAACGCGACGTGGTGACGAACCTGGTTCAGCGCTGGTTGCGCCAACGTCAGGCCCGGGGCGTCGACCTCGGCGCCGTAGCCGAGATCAACCAGCCTCGAGCACTCGTTGATGGTGAAGAAATGTTTCACCCGATCGCTCAGGCGCGCTGCGACATAACCGGCATACTCCCCAAAGGCCGTTGCGGTGTCGCGAGACATCCATCCGCCGACGCGGTCCTGAAGCGTCTGGGGCAAATCCCAGTGATACATCGTTGCAAACGGCTCGATGCCATTCGCCAGCAGTTCATCGAGAAGCCGATTGTAGAAATCGAGGCCCTTCGGGTTTGGCGTCCCTGTGCCTTCCGGGAAAACACGAGGCCACGCAATCGAAAAGCGATAGGCCTTCGCCCCCAGCGCCTTCATCAATTGCACGTCGTCCTTGTATAGATGATAACTGTCATTCGCGACGTCCGCATTGCTGCGATCCGCGATTTTGCCGGGGATGTGGGCGTAACGATCCCAGATCGATGGACCTCGTCCGTCTTCGTTGACGGCCCCTTCGATCTGGTAGGCTGAGGCTGCCGTCCCCCACAGAAAGCCGCTCGGGAAGCCGGCAGCGAGGCTCCGATCCGGCAGCTTGTTTTCCTTGCTCGCGCCGGTCTGACTGGATTCGGCCGGTTTCGTCGATATTCCCAAAGCCGACCATCCTGCAATGCTGGCAAAATGGCGCCGAGAAAGTCTGTTGAACAACATCACTTTACTTGTTGGGACCAAGACAAATTTGCTATCAAAACACAGCCAAACCTGTCGCACTCAGCCGTGCCCCACGCATTCCGAGGTGACTGCGCGGACCGCTTGACCATAATCGACAAGCTATCCGGAGGACAGAACCAATTGCCTTTCGCGCGCCGCTGGCGCTTCTCCTGACATCCTTGAGCGTCATTGCCGCGGTCTGGTGGTGGTTAGCCACGCCGGTGATGCTGGCCCATGCGCCGATCGATCCCGCGGCGAAACTGGATTGCGTGTCCTATGCGCCATTCCGGAACGACCAGACTCCGCTGAACCCGGACCTGATCGTCAGGCCGGAACAGATCCAGGAAGACCTCATCGAGATTGCCAAGATTTCCCAATGTGTCCGCACCTATTCGGTCGACAACGGATTGGACAAGGTGCCCGAACTCGCGTCCCGGGTTGGACTGAAAGTCCTTCTCGGCGTCTGGATCGGAAACGGCCGCCTGAAGAACGCAACGCTGATCGACACCGCGGTATCGCTGGCCAGGGATTATCCTGGCGTGATCAGGGCGATCATCGTTGGCAATGAGGTGCTGTTGCATGGCGACATGACCCCGTCCGACCTTGGCGAACTCATCCGCTCGGTCAAGGCACGCGTGAGTGTTCCGGTGACCTACGCCGATGTTTGGGAATACTGGCTGCGCTACCGGGAAGTCGCTGACGATGTCGATTTCGTCACGATTCATGTCCTGCCCTATTGGGAAAACTTTCCGGTCCGCGCCGAAGCCGCGGCGGCGCATGTGGCTGCCATCGAGAAGCGGGTAGCCCTCGCCTTTCCCGGCAAGGAAATCCTGATCGGCGAGACCGGCTGGCCAAGCATGGGGCGGATGCGTGAAGGAGCACTTCCGTCGCGCACCGACCAGGCCCGCGTTATCTCGGAGATTCTGGGTATCGCGAAGCGTGAGAACTTTCACGTCAACTTGATCGAGGCCTACGACGCGCCGTGGAAGCGTCAATGGGAAGGAACCGTGGGCGGCAATTGGGGTTTGTTCGACGGGGACAACCGCAAGCTGAAATACCCGCCGGGTGTCGCCATCAGCAACTATCCGTTCTGGAAGCTGCAGATGGGCAGCGGCATGGCCTTGGCGATCTCGGTGTTCGCCGCCGCCGGGTTGACGTTGCGGCGCCGGCCCTGGACGCCCCGGCTGACCTCCTGGATTGCGGTCGGGATGTCCGCGACCACGGCCGGAGTCCTGCTGGGGATGGCCGCCGAAAAGGTATATTATGAAAGCTTCGGTGTCAGTGGCTGGCTCGGATGGGGTTCGCTGCTGGCGGCCGGGACCGCATCACCCGTGCTGTGCGCCACCGCCTTGATGTCGGGGCGGAGCCTGCCGACATTTCTGGAATTGATCGGACCGCGCGAAGGCAGAACCAACTCGGTCGCAACGCTGCTGCTGGGGCTGGCCTTGACCGTGACCACGCTGATGGCAGCGGAAACCGCGCTGGGCTTCCTGTTCGATCCGCGTTGGCGCGATTTCCCGTTCGCCGGCCTCAGCATGGCCGCGGTGCCGTTTTTGACACTGACGCTGCTCAACCGTCCAAAATCAGGCACGCGGCCGGTCGCCGAGACCATATTCGTGGCCCTGTTTGCCGCGACCGCGCTTTATGCCACCTTCAACGAAGGCCCCGACAACTGGCAGGCGCTGTGGACCGCCGCCGCGTATCTTTTGCTCGGCGCCACGCTGTGGCAGGCGCGCTGCATTGCCGTTGCCGGAATTACAACGATCGTTCCAGCCGACATTTCCGAAGTCGGCCTATCCAGGGAAAGCGGCCGCATTCAATCCGATCGCTCTCGCGTGAGGTCCAGAGCTGATGCCGCCGGCTAGGACAGGCAAAGCGGCCGAACTACCGTAGCGGTTCGGATTGAACGGATCGCAGCTTCCGAGCAAGCCGTTCCGGGAGCCTGAACGCCGAGTCGAACCCCAAGTCGCGTTTGGCCTTCGCGCTCGATACAACCCCGTCATCCTCGGCGATGTTGTAGACCGCGGCACCGTTGCTCACCGACAGCAGCGCAGCCTGCGCGGCGGCATCGGCATGGACCGACGGGGGGCTTCGGCGCAACCTCGTACCAGGTCCCCGGCCCGTAAAAATAACCATAGCGCAGCACGACGCCCACGATGCCGGAGGCCTGCAGAACCTCACGCTCGAGCGCCACAATACCTTGCACGGTCAGCTGGCGGACACCCTCGGCTGCGACGTCGAGCTGATCGTCTTCAACACGCGCACCGTCGCCGGGCGCATAGACAAACGCGATGCTCTGGGCAACGACACGACGTATGCCGGCCATTCTCGCGGCCTGCATCAGGTTTCGCGTGCCCTCGGTACGCAGCCGGCGGTTGGCCACCTGTGCTGCCGGGTACCCGGGCGTACCCGGCGCGGCAGGCAGGTCGGTAAGCTGGTGGACAATGACATCGGGCTGCGCCGTCGCGACCGCGTGTGCCAGCGCATCGGGATCAAATACGTCGACCACGAGGGGCGTGACGTCGAACGAACGGAGCATCGGAGCCTTTGCCAGTGTACGTGTAGTGCCGACAACCTGGTGGTTCGCATCGCGCAACAGGGCCGCGAGCCGCAGCCCAATGACACCGGTCGCGCCTGCGAGGAAGATTCTCATGTTCCGATTTGACCGGTTCGCTACTCGGCGTTCTTCAGCCGCTGCAGCGCTTCCAGGATCTTCGCCTTTCGCGCCACCGCCGCCTCGCGCTTTTCCTTTTCCTCTTCGACGATCTCGTCCGGCGCGTTGGCGACAAACTTCTCGTTGGAAAGCTTGGCGTCGACGCGCTTGATGTCGGCGTCGGCCTTGGCCAGTTCCTTGTCGAGCCGGGCTTTCTCCGCCGAGAAATCGATCACCCCCTTGAGCGGCAAGGCCGCGATCTCGCCGCGCACCAGCAGCTGCAACGAGCCCTCCGGCGCGCGGTCGGCGAAGGAGATGTCGGCGAGCCGGGCCATCCGCCTGATCACATCGTTCCAGCGCGGCGCGCGTTCCCGGGCCTCGGCCGAGGCGCCTGCCAGCACAAGCGGCGTCAGCGTCGCCGGCGGAATGTTCATTTCGGCGCGTACCGAGCGTATCGCGGTGACGAGATCGACCACCCAGCCGATTTCGGCCTCGGCGGCTTCATCGGTGAATTCGGCCGCCTCGAAGGCAAGCCAGATCGGCGGCAGCAACGGATCGGGGCTGTTGGTCGACATCAGGGCCAGTTGCTCCGGCGTCAACGCGCTGGCCTTGCGCGACCACGGCGCCAGCGCCAACAGGCCGTCGCGCCTGGCCGTCACCGTCCACAGCTCTTCGGTGATGAAGGGCATGAACGGGTGCAGCAATTTGAGAATCTCGTCTCGCGCCCACGCCACCATCGCGCGAGTCTCGGACCTGGCGTCACCCTCCTCGCCCGTCAGCACGGGTTTTGCCAATTCGAGGTACCAGTCGCAATAGACGTTCCACACAAAGCGATACATCGCATTCGCGGCATCGTTGAAGCGATACTCTTCGAGCGCCTCGGTGACCTCGCGGGTGGCGCGCGCGGTCTCGTGCGCGATCCAGCGGTTCAGCGTCTGCCTGGCCTTGGTCGGATCGAATCCCGTTGAAACCCCGCAGGCGTTCATCTCGGCAAAGCGGCAGGCGTTCCAAAGCTTGGTCGCGAAGTTACGGTTGGTCTCGACGAGTTGCGGCGAGAGCTTGATATCGTGGCTGTGCGCAGCCCCGCGTGCCAGTGCGAAGCGAAGTGCGTCGGCGCCAAAGTCGTCGATGACGCCGAGGGGATCGATGACGTTGCCTTTCGACTTCGACATCTTCGCGCCCTTCTCGTCGCGAACCAGCCGGTGGATATAAACCGTCGAAAACGGCGCCTGCTTCATGAAATGCAGGCCCATCATCATCATGCGGGCAACCCAGAAGAAGATGATGTCCCAACCGGTCACCAGCACATTGGTGGGATAATAGCGCTCAACCTCCGGCGTCTCGTCGGGCCAGCCCAGCGTCGAGAACGGCCACAGCGCCGAGGAAAACCAGGTGTCGAGCACGTCCTCGTCGCGGGTGATGAAGCCGGCGCGCTTGTTGCGATCGAGCGCCATCTCGCGCCCCTGCTCCGGCGTGATGACTTCCTGTTCGACGTAATAGCCGAGCGCGTTGCCGATGGCTTCCTCTTCGGTCTCGGCGACGAACACCTTGCCATCCGGTCCGTACCATGCCGGAATCTGGTGACCCCACCAGAGCTGGCGGGAGATGCACCATGGCTGGATGTTCTCCATCCATTCGAAATAGGTCTTTTCCCAGTTCTTCGGCACAAAGGTCGTTGCGCCCGAGCGCACCGCGGCAACGGCGGGCTGCGCCAGCGTCTTGGCGTCGACATACCACTGGTCGGTCAGATAGGGCTCGATCACGGCACCGGACCGATCGCCATGCGGCACCATGTGCGTATTCGGCTCTATCCGCTCCAGCAAACCAAAATCCTCAAGACGCGTCACGATCTGCTTGCGCGCGGCAAAACGGTCGGCCCCATGCAGTTCCTCGGCAAGCTGCATGGCGCCTTCCGGCAATCCGCGCAGGTAATCTTCGTTGCCCACGAGCGCGAGCGCGGCTTCCTGATTGAACACGCTGATCTGCGGCAGATTGTGCCGCCGGCCGACTTCGAAGTCGTTGAAATCGTGCGCCGGCGTCACCTTGACCGCGCCCGAGCCCTTTTCCGGATCGGAATATTGGTCGGCGATGATCGGAATCCTGCGTCCAACCAGCGGCAGGATCACATGCTTGCCGACCAGATGGGCGTAGCGTTCGTCATCGGGATTCACCGCGACCGCGCTGTCACCGAGCATCGTCTCCGGTCGCGTGGTGGCGACCACGATGAAGGTCGCGGGATCGTCGGGATTGAAGGTTTTGCCTTCCAACGGGTAGCGCAGGTACCAGAGGCTTCCCCTGAGCTCGATCTGCTGCACCTCGAGATCGGAAATCGCCGTCAACAGCTTCGGATCCCAATTCACCAGCCGCTTGTCTTTGTAGATCAGCCCCTGGCGATGCAGCTCGACGAATACCTTCACCACGGCCCGCGACAGGCCCTCATCCATGGTGAAGCGCTCGCGCGACCAGTCGCAGGAGGCGCCAAGCCGCTTCAGCTGGTTGATGATGACGCCGCCGCTTTCGGCCTTCCATTGCCAGACGCGTTCAAGGAACCTGGCGCGCCCCAGCTCGCGCCGGCCGGGCTGCTGCCGCTCCAGCAATTGCCGCTCGACCACCATCTGGGTCGCGATCCCCGCGTGATCGGTGCCGGGCTGCCACAGCACGTCGCGCCCGCGCATCCGCTCGAAGCGGCAGAGGATGTCCTGCAAGGTGTTGTTGAGGGCGTGCCCCATGTGCAGCGAGCCCGTCACGTTGGGCGGCGGGATCACGATCGTGAACGGCTTCGCATCGCGCCGCTCCGGGCGCCCGGCGCTGAACGCCCGGCTGTCCTCCCAGATCAGGGACATGCGGGCTTCGATATCGGCGGGCTGGTAGTTTTTCTCGATCATGGCGATGCAATCGGGGATGTTGGGAGGTTGCAGTCTATTCAACCGGAGTTGAATCAGACTCCAGCGCTATCCTTTTGTTCGAGCGGGATCTTTCGGAAAACCGGTTTCGACTTTTCCGGATCGCGCTCTAGAAAGCCGCCGGCGCACGCCGAGTCAACATGGCACGTCGGGCCGAAAGCCGAGATAAACCCCGGTGGGTGGCTGAATCTGGGCGGCCGGCGTCCCCCAGGACCAGCGCATCAGCGGCCGCGCGATACCCGCTCGATCTCCGCCTTGACGATGCGCTCCACCAGACCCGGCAAATTATCGTCAAGCCAGGATTTCAGCATCGGCCGCAACATCTCCTTGACAAGATCTTCCAGCGTCCGGGCGTTGTTGCTGAGCACCGTATGGGCGAGGCTATTGAAGGCGGATTCCACCGCCGAAACGGTCGAGCGTGACAGAATTTGCTGAGGCGCCGCCGGGCTTTCGGTAAATGGCGATTCGAACGCGGACCGCCGAGGCGCCGCGGCGGCTTCGGTAAACTCGATATCATCGGCCGGGTCGACCTTCTTGAACGCGGGCTGCGGCGGATCCGGCAGCGCCATCTCGTCGGTCAGCTCCAGCACGTCGGCGTCAGGCACAGGCGGCCGGATCTCCTCCGGGGTGGTCGCCTCGTCGAGGCCGTTCAGCAGCGCATCGATGTCGTCCTGGCTGTTGGAAACCGCTGGCGCTGGCGCAGGTGCCGGCGGGGGTGGCGCGGGGGCGGCTGGCGCTGCCACCTTCGCCGCGGCCGCTTGCGCCGCGGGAATGGCCGACGGAGGAATGTCGCTCATCACGGGCGCCTTCGCTGGCGCCGCCGCAGCACCAGGTTTTTCCGCCTTGGCAGGAGCCGCGGGGCTGGCGGGTTTCTCGGCGGTCGCCGGCTTCGCTTCGTCGTCGGCAATGATTCGCCGGATCGACGCCAGGATTTCCTCCATCGAGGGCTCTTGGACCTTCGCAGGCTGCGTCATCTCCGATTCCACCTCATCAACGCCCTCGTACGCGTTTTACACCAATCAACGCAGGATTTGCCGGTTCCGGATATGCGGGCTCGGATTTTCGTCGCATCAGCCCGACTTGTCCCCAGATCAAACGCCGCCTGACTCGTCGCGCGCATTCTGTCCCTGCCGGGCACCGAAGCGCCGCGGCCCCGAGGGTTCCGAACGCGGTGCGAATCGCTCTCCTGCCTGCAGGAACGGTACGTCAGGGCAACTCATGATTGCAAGCAACGCCACGGCGCATGATTCGCCGCAGCCTGCCCTCCGGCTTCAACCGAAAGCGGGGGCGGTGCAGCGACAGTGGTCTACGCCAATTATGATGGGACGACGTCGACCGTCATTTCACAAACGCGACGACGGCCGCCATCAGCGGCCGTCGGGAGTGCGAACACCGAACCAGCTGTCGCGCACCTGATGGTAATGCACGCTCGGGTCATACACGTTGGTCGCAAGATTGAGCACCTGCGGCGACAGCCGTCCCACCGAGTTCAAGACCGAGTAGGAAGCCACCACGCGATCGTGCTGCGCCGTGACCAGCGCGACACGGGCATTGACCAGCGCCTGCTGGGCGTTCAGCACGTCGAGCGTGGTTCGCTGCCCGGCCTTGGCCTCTTCGCGCACGCCGTTGAGCGCGATTTCCGACGCGGTCACCTGCGACTGCGCCGACGCCACCTGGGCCTTGCCCGCCACCAATTGCCCCCAGGCCGTGACGGTATTGGCGCGAGTCTGGTCGCGGGTCTGTTCGAGGACGAGACGCTGTTGCGCCAGCGTTTCCTTGGACTGGCGGATCAGCGAATATTCGGCGCCACCCTGGAAAATCGGGACCGCAAGCTGTGCGACCGCCGAGGCACTAAATGTCCGAGGCGACGTGACATTCTGCTGGTAGGCCTGCTGGACGGTGGCCTGCATCGTCACCGTCGGCAACAGCGCGCCTTCGTTCACCTTGACCTGGAGATAGTTGACGTCGATGCCGTACATCGCCGCCGTTACATTCGGATTTTCGATCAGGCTGAGCTCGACCGCGCCCGGCAGCGTTGCCGGCAAAAAGCGATCGACGGGCGAACCCGGCGCAAGGGCTTCCGGCTCGTTGCCGATGATTCGCCGGAAATTCGCTTTGGTCGTGGTCAAGGTTGCTTCGGCGGCGAGCAGCTGCGTCTTGCCGGCGGCGAGTTGCGCCTCCGACTGGGCGACGTCCGTGCGCGTCACTTCGCCGACATTGAAGCGGTCGCGGGTCTGCTTGAGCGTTTGGTCGAGAACGCGCACGTTGCTGCGCTGAACCTCGACGATGGCGGCATCCCGCAGATAGTCCATGTAGATGCTGGCGGCGGCGAGCAGGATGGTCTGTTCGAGGACGCGCAGACCTTCCCGCGCACCCGAGACCTGGCTCTCCGCGGCGCGCGTCTTGTTGCCGGTTTGATTGCCGTTGTAAAGCGTCTGCGTGATTGTACCGCCGACGCTGGTTGGCGGTGTTGCTCCGGCAAAATCAACCGGCGTTCCGAAATTCGAAAGCGCATCTCCGTATTGATACCCCGCGCTCGCCGTGAGCGCGACCTTCGGGCGGTAACCCGACAACGCCTGAGGCACGTTCTCGTCGGTTGCCCTGACGGTGGCGCGCTGGGCATTGAGTTGCGGGTTGTTTTGATAGGCGCGCACCAGCGCAGCCTCGATCGTGTCGGCCAAGGCTGGCGCCGGGCCCACAAACGATAACAGAAGCACCGCAGCCGCAGCCCCGGTAACGAGCTTCACCCCATTCATCCCCGATGTTCCATTCAAGCCTTGGCCGGTTCGCGCCCCTTTGAACCAGGTTGTCACGTCATTCCAAACAGATACCCATCCCACCTTATTCCGCGCGCAAGAGCTAAGGAACCCCCCGAGAGCCGGAGCAGTGGGAAACTCCCGACATGGGGCGTCCGGGCCACACTTTTGGTTTCGAACGCGATTACCAAGCCGGCGACTAGAAAACGAACGCCGGAGGCCGCTCAAGCCCAGGCAAAACCGGGATTGCGGCATCGAAAAGGGCCCGGTTCCCGAAATCGCCATGCGATCGCGTCACGATCGTGGCCCGCTGCGGCTGGGTCATGGCAAAGACCCCGACCAGGCGACCGCCTTCCCTGAGCTGCCGGTAGAGCCCGTCGGGCACAATCTCGGTCGCTCCATTGAGGATAATCACATCATAGGGCGCATTTGCCGAATCACCTGCGGCGACCGCGGCGGCCTTGACCGTGACATTCTCAATCCCGAGTTCGCCCAACACCCCCCTCGCCTTCGCCACCAGCGACGGATCGCACTCCGTAGCCGTCACCTGTCGAGCCAATTTTGCAACCAGTGCCGCCAAATAACCGGATGCGCAACCGACGACCAATACGTTGTCGGTGTCCTTGATGTCCGCGGCTTGCACCATCTTCGCTATCACCACAGGCTTGATCAGGAACCGCTTGGCCGGCCCGCCTTCGCTGACATCGAGGTCGAGGTCGAGATAGGCCAGCGCACGCTGATTCTGCGGAACAAAAGCTTCGCGAGGCACGGTGAGCATCGCATCGATAATCCCGGCATCAGTAACGTCGCTGGGACGCACCTGACCATCGACCATTTTCTGGCGCGCGGTTGAAAAACCGGACATAGGAGAACCTCAGAAGAGTGCGGGCGTGGCCGCGGAAGGTAACGAGAACCGCGTCATCATTGATACAAGCCCTGTCAAAAGGCAACTCGGCTACGGGCAGAGGCCAGGGCCTTCGATCCGCCGTGTCGCCGTCCAAATCTGCCACGATTCGCTGCGTCGGCCGTCTTCTGTCTCCCGACCGATGATGCGCCACAGAGGCCTATTTCGTCCTTTGCAAGGCTCGGAGGCTTTGTTATACGCTGCGGCGTGCGAACCCTCGGTTTCGCCTATTCCTCGGTAGCTCAGCGGTAGAGCATTCGACTGTTAATCGAATGGTCGCTGGTTCGAATCCAGCCCGGGGAGCCAATCAAATCAGCCACTTCTCGCAAATCCGCCAATTCCCGAAAAACCCGCGTGTCTGCACTGTGTCTGCAAATGCGTTGCCGGCCTCCCCGCAGCGTGGAACTGAGCCGTCAATGACCGTATATAGAGTGCGCGCAGACACGAGGCATTGTCATGTCAGACGAGTTCGATTCGGATTTTGCCGGTGCCGACGATGCCAAGGCTAAGCTTCGCGCTGCGATGGCGTTTCTGCTCAAGGGCACTACCAACACCGCTCGCCACGTCGCTGCGCTGGAGATTATGGAAATCCTGCGCCAGGTCGCGAACG
>NZ_SSNA01000142.1 GCF_004799445.1 Bradyrhizobium sp. | reverse complement strand
CTCGGGAAAGGAGACCTCTATGACCGTTGCTACACTCAGCCCCGACTTTGCCGTCATCAAACAGCGCCAGCAGGCGACTTGGGCCGCCGGCGATTATGCGGTCATCGGCACCACACTTCAGATCGTCGGTGAGCGCCTATGCGAGGCGATCGACCTGCACGCCGGAGACCGCGTTCTCGACGTGGCCGCAGGAAATGGCAACGCGACACTCGCTGCGGCCCGCCGCTTTGCACGCGTGACGTCGACCGACTACGTCGGCGCCCTTCTCGAACACGGCAAGGAGCGCGCCGCAGCCGAGCGTTTGGCCGTGATGTTCCAGGAGGCTGACGCCGAGGCTCTACCCTTCGCGAACGGCAGTTTCGACGTGGCACTTTCGACGTTCGGCGTGATGTTTACGCCGAACCAGGAGAAAGCGACAACGGAGCTGACGCGCGTGGTGCGCAAAGGCGGCCACATCGGACTTGCTAACTGGACGCCCGACGGCTTCATCGGCCAGCTCCTCAAGAGAATCGGAAAGCACATGCCGCCTCCAGCCGGCATCAAGTCACCCACACTCTGGGGCACTGAGGCGCGCCTACTGGAGTTGTTTGCTGGCCATGAAGTTAAGGTCTCGCAGCAGATCTTCACGTTTCGCTACGAGTCTTCCGAGCATTGGATTGAAGTGTTCAAGACCTACTACGGGCCGACCAACCGCGCGTTTGCGTCACTCGATCCGCCGAAGCAGGCGGATCTGCAAGCCGACATCCTTGATCTGCTCGGCAGCTTCAACCGAGGCGGAAACGACACGCTGATCATCCCGGGCGAATATTTGGAGGCCGTGATCACCAGGGCATAGCCGATTGCAGTTTCGGCAGTGTTGATAGCGACACTATCGTCCGAAATCGACGCCAGCTCTGATGGCCGTCTTATCTATGCTGATCGGTGTAGAAATAAGAGCGGGCGGCATTCTTTTGGACTCGTCTGTGTGGTTTGCATCCTCGATGTTGCTTATTGGCACAAACCGGCGGTTAGAGATCGGGCAGAGCATGTCCGCTCTGCCCGGGTATTTCAGACATCAACTTGTTCCGCTATTGCGAGGGCATCGTCTACTTCGATGCCGAGATATCTGACCGTGCTTTCGATCTTTGTATGTCCGAGCAGAAGCTGGACGGCCCTGAGATTGCCCGTGCGTCGATAGATCAGGGTAGCTTTTGTGCGTCGCAGTGAATGCGTCCCGAACAGCCTTGGGTCCAGCCCGACGCTTCCGATCCACTCCGACACGAGCCGGGCATATTGGCGCGTTGTCATATAGCGGTCAGGACCGCGACGGCCGGTGAACAAGAACTCACCGGGCCGTTTGTTGGCGACCTTTAGATAGTCATCGACCGCCTGGCGAGTCTGCTCGCTCAATTCAAATCTGACAGGCCGCCCGGTGTTCTTTTGTCGGACCGTCGCGCGATCCGCCGTGTAGCCGCCGGCTGCGACATCCTCGACCCGGATAGCAACGACGTCACAGCCACGCAACTTGCTATCGATCGCCAGATTGAACATGGCGAGGTCGCGAGTGCGGCCTTCGATCTGGAGCTTCGTCCGGATCGACCAGACGTGTTTGGGGCGCAGCGGTGGCTTTGCCCCGGTCAGCTTTCCCTTGTTCCACGGCACTCGCCTTTGGGACGCCGGGGTCGTTTTCACTTGATCCTGCATGGTCATACTCCTCGGTTACGGGGGAGCAGACCATGTGCCAGTGGTCTGGCATCGTTGATGGGACTTTGCGTAAGTTGTGTATCTTGAGCGAGTCGAAAAGGTCGCTCAAAGGCCATCAGGGAAAGGTTCGTGGCTGTGGTTCGCAGCAAAATTGTCTCGCCAACTTGGAGCGACGTTAGGGCCGCGCTCCTGGACTTCGATCGCGCTGGCCTTCGGGGGCTAGTGCAAGGCCTCTATACTGCGAGCAAAGACAACCAGGCATTCTTGCATGCCTGGTTGGGCTTGGGTCATGATCAGCTCCAGCCCTTCAAGGCGAGTATTTCCAAATGGGTAGCCTCGTCCGCGACTTGTTGCTCGGCGGACCGTTTCGGTTTGATCATTTTCCCTTCGCTTTCAGCCCACGGCATCTCGATTTCGGCGGAAAAGTCGTACAAGCTCAATTCTGTCGCACCGCCTGCAACGATATTGAATGATGTCCCTACCTTCAGCGTCGGGGGC
>NZ_SSNA01000141.1 GCF_004799445.1 Bradyrhizobium sp. | reverse complement strand
ATATCCCGAACTCGGCATGGAAGCGATCTGGCGCATCGAGGTCGAGGATTTCCCGGCCTTCATCATCATCGACGACAAGGGCAACGACTTCTTCAAGGAATTGAATTTGGGGTGATTGTGATTTTTGCGACGAGCCTTTGAGCCGAGGACAAGATGATCGAGTGGTTCGACGACCTGAAGCTGGGGATGCGTTTTGAGAGCGGCGAGGTGACGGTCAGCCGGGAAGACATCAAGCGGTTCGCGTCTGAATTTGATCCGCAACCGTTTCACCTCGACGAGGAAGCTGCCGAGAACACGGTGTTCAAGGGGCTTGCCGCTTCGGGATGGCACACCGCCGCCATCGCCATGAATCTCGCCATTCAGGCGCGGCCGTTCGGGCCTCACCCCTTGATGGGAGCCGGCGTCGATGAGCTGCGCTGGATGAAGCCGGTCAGGCCCGGCGATAGCCTGCGCCTGGAGGGCGAGGTGGTCGAACTGATCCCGTCGCGGAGCAAGCCGCAAGGCGTCGCCCGGATCAAATGGACCGCCTACAACCAGCACGGCGAGGCCGTCTACACCTTCAACCCGATCGCCATCGTGCCGCGCCGGCCGGCCTGAAACGAACCCCCGCCCGGGTTCAATTTCTGATTTTCCGAAAATATGCTTGACGGCTGGGTAGACGCAGGAATATTTTGATTCGCATCCCGTCCCAACAGAGGGGCGGCTCGCGATCGTCACGGACGCGGGACGGGATGCGGTGGACGTTTTGGCGCTTTTGACGAATGGCGCAGAAGGCGGACGGCGAAGTCGTGTGGTCCTGATGTCCCGACGCTGGCATCAAGTTCCTGGGAAGCAAGCTTCTCGGGGGCGACGGTGGCAAGAAAGCCCGGTCACCGGGGAGAGCGCGTATAGGCCGTAAAACCATTGCGCGGGGAATGCCGGGTGATTCCGGTGTGACCTGACTAACGCGTGTGCTTTTCGCTTTTCTACCATCGCACACGCGGCTATCGGGCGCATCGGGCGCCCGGCATTCCCTGCGCCCTCTGATTGGAGAGGGCGGGAATTTACTGGCAAAACTCGGGCATATCGCGCCGCGAGAATGCGAAGTTGTGGCTGCGAACCACGCGGGGGCTGTTTGAAGTTTCGTGCAGTTGTCATCACCCGCGAAAGCGGGTGATCCAGTATTCCAGAGGCAGCAGTGATTGAATCGAGAAGGCACGGCGTACTGGATACCCCGCTTTCGCGGGGTATGACGGATGGTGGTTGACGCTTGGTTTCAGTCCTCTTTGCGAACTAACCATGGCCGATAATTATGACTCCCTGCGTTCGCAGGGACGACAGTCTGCCTAGGCCCGCGTCCCCGTAAACGGAAAACTGCCCATCGGACCGATGCCCATTTCGCCGGCAATGCTGTCGCCGGAAACCTTGCCGGTGAACTCGAGCGTCAGCGGCATCGGATTGGTGATCGACACCTTCCAGGCGACGTCGTCGCCATTGGCCTTGCCGTCGAATATCTCGATCGAATTGCCTTCGGCGGCCTGCGTGCCCGTCAGCGCGCCACCGGCGCTCTTCAGGGTCAGCGTCGCGTTGCGATCGCCCATCGGCGTCGACATGGTGATGTTCCAGTTTCCGTCCACGGCCATTCTCGCATCTCCTCGTATCGACTTCGCAAAACCGGGAATGGTTCTGGGGTCCGCGCAAGCTTCCGGCGGCGGTATAGCGCATCTTGCGGCCGATGCCCAATGGCGAACCCTGCGGCTTTTTGCCGGACGGGTTGGCTTCGCGCATCGTCGCAGGTTTTGCGCGAAACCGCTTGGTCAGGCGCTGGCGGCGCGAAGGCGGCTGGTGACGAGGATCCGGAACGCGACGTATTGCACGGCGAAGGCCGCAACCTTGGCCCCGACCGCGACCACCGACACATAGATCGCCCACAGTCTCATGTCGCCGGTCAGCGCCACCGCGATGGTGCCGAGCCCGAGCGCAAACATCAACGCCGCCCAGGCGTAGCCGGCGAGGGTGACATATTCCGGAATGGTCTGCGCCACCAGCGGCGGCACGTAGCGCAGCATCCAGCCGCGCTTGAGCATGATCGCGCCGATCGCAAAATGCGCGATCGAGGGTTTGGCCAGCACGAAGCGCGGATCGCTGGTCAGCAGCGTGGCGCCGCCGAGCACGATCACCAGCGCCAGGCTGGCATAGGTCATGAAGCCAAGCGACTCGCGCTTGACGCGGGCATGGATGACCTGGATCACCGCGCCCGCGATCGCCACGCCCGTCGCCAGCATGACGTTGCCGGTGATCAGGTACAGCGCCAGGAACACGATCGTGGAAAGGAAGTCGGTGCCGAGTCTGACGAACACGTCCTTCATCTTGGTGCTCTCGATAATATTCCCGTCATTGCGAGGAGCGAAGCGACGAAGCAATCCAAATTCTTAAGAAAGCTGGATTGCTTCGCTCCGCTCGCAATGACGGTCTCATGATATGCCTGCCGCCGCGGATTTGGCCTTGCGGTATTCCGGGTACCATCTGGTGAAATAGATCGCGGTCGTTCGGGCTGCGAACGCGATCGCAAGCCCGGTCCACAGCGGCAGGCCCGGAACATAGATCACCAGCGCGTTCGCCGTCATCATCAGAACGATGGCCAGCGCCCAGGCCCAGGTGATCACATAATTGGCGGTCAGGAAATCCGGCAATTGGGCCGTCTTTGCATCGGACATTTCGCGGGCATATTGCAACGTGAACGGTTTGCCGATCGCCAGCGAAGCCAGCGCGATCGCAAGGATGCCGGCATCGACCGCGAGTTTGACGGCCGAACTGCTCCAGACGTGATGCGTCAGTGCGAGGCAGGCGCCGAGGCCCGCAAACAGGATCGCGGAGCCCGCGCCGAGCATCTTGACCGAGCGGCCACAGAGCACGTCGTGGGCGATCACCGCGAGGCTCACCGCCGCCGCCGCGAACAGGCTCACCGTCGCGGAACTGACCAGCATCAGGCTCGCAAATACGCCATAGGGCGCAAGGATCAGCAGGGTCGCCATGGCAGCCTCGTGTATCCAATCTTTACAGCGTCAAGATAAACTAAACCCCGAACATGGCACAGGTCAAGCCAAATCTTTACAGTGTCAAAATCGTGATCTATATACCACCGATGGCCAGAACACCGAAAATTGCCCGGCGCGCGGTAGCGGGCGTCACCCCCGCACGGATCGCCCGGAAGGCGGGCGGGCGCCGTGCCGGCCCCGTCGGCAAGGACGCGCCTTACCATCACGGCGCGCTGCGCGAAGGTTTGCTCGCGGCGGCCGAAAGGGTGCTCGAGCGCGAAGGGCTGGCCGGGCTGACATTGAGAGCGGTGGCGCGCGAAGCCGGCGTCTCTCACGCCGCGCCCGCCCATCATTTCGGCGACCTCACCGGTCTGGTCAGCGAACTCGCCGCGATCGGGTTCCGGCAATTCAACGCCGCCATGGTGGTGGCGGACGCCGACGGTGACACGCCGGCGCAGCGGGCGATGGCGCGGGCCAAGGCCTACATCGCCTATGCGCAGGCCCACCCCGGCATGTACGGTCTGATGTTCCGCACCGAGCGGCTCGATACGTCGCGCCCCTCGCTGCGCGAGGCCGCACAGGCATCATTCGCGGGTCTGGCCGGCGCGATCGGCGCGCAGCGGCAGGAGTCGATTGCCGCGGACGCGCTGTCGCTCGATCAGGCCGCCGCGATCGCGCGCGCCTGGTCGCTGGTCCACGGTTTCACCATGCTGCTGCTCGATGGCCGGCTCGCCGACATTCTTCGGCGCCTGCCCGAGGGAACCGACGCCGAAACCCTGCTGGATGCCATGCTCAGAGCAACCGTGGTCCGGCCGGCGGGGTCATAAGTCATCGTCTCAACCGGCAAATGGCGCTCCATTGCGAAAACCACGTCTTCGGCCTGCGCAATCTGGGGAAGGATCAGGCAAACGCCGCGAAGGGCCTGACATTTGCGCGGAATCGTCCTAGAACACTGGCTTCGCGATCCGTCGCCTTCACTCGTGTGTCAGTTACCTCATCTCATGCCTGCCATTTCGTCGAAGAAACCCTATCGCGTCGGCCGTTCCCGCACCGGACTCGGCCTCTTCGCCACCAAACCGATCAAAAAGGGCACCAAAATCGTCCGCTATTTTGGTCCGCTGCTGGATTCGAAGAAGAAGAAGGACGACGCGATCGAGAACAAATATCTGTTCGAGCTCAACGGCCGCTGGACCATCGACGGCTCGGTGCGCAAGAACATCGCGCGTTACATCAATCACGCCTGCAAGCCGAATGCGGAATCCGACGTCAGTCCGCGCAAGCGCAAGGTCGTGATCCGCGCGATCAAGAACATCTCACCCGGCGAAGAGATCAACTACGATTACGGCACCGATTATTTCAAGGCGTATCTGAAGCCGATCGGATGCAAATGCGACGCCTGCGAGAAGAAGCGCAAGAAAAAGCGCGCCGAGGCGCGGGCCGAACGGTTGCGCCTGAAGGCCAAAGCAGAGCGGAAGGCCTTGAAGAAAGCCGAAAAGCAGGCGGCGAAGGCCGTAAAGGAAAAGTTGAAAAAGCTGAAGCTGGAACTGAAGCAAAAGCTGAACGGCGCCGGCGTCAAGCAAAACGGCAAGCTCGCCAACGGCAAGCACTTTAACGGTGGTCTTTCAAACGGGCACGACCGGCCCAAGGCCGCAGCCCAAAAATTGGCCGCCGCGAGGCCCAGGGCTCCCATGAAGCTCGGGGCCACCGCGACGGCGGAGGCTCGGGACCAGCGGGCCTCGGCTTAGGCCGCCAGCGCGTCCTTGCTCCTGCGCAATCCGATATATTGCAGCTCGGCCAGGGCGCCGGGCACGATGGCTTGCGCGGCGATAAAGACCTGGCCGAGCAGGTTCGGCGTCACGGCGCTGGAGAACAACAGCGCGATGCTGGCAACGGTCCACGCCGCGTTGCCGGCAATGACGATGATCGCCAATGCCTTCGGCATCGACTGCCGCGTGGCGAGCCAGCCGACCAGCGCGGTATAGGCGATCAGGAACAGGCCGGTCTCGCGCAGCAGCGCTTCAGGCAGCTCGAGCCAGGACGCGAGCGCGCCGGCGTCCAAAGTGAGCAGCAATGCCATCATGCCGCTGACGACGGCATCGAGCAGGAAGACGCGGCGCAGAAACGGCGATGGTTGGATCATGGTGGGCTCTCCATAGATGCGGGGCGGAGATGGATCAGCGCGTCGAGCCGACGCGTCATCTCCTGTGCTCGCAAAGATGATCCGCGCAGCAGCGCAATTCCATTACGTCCGAGGTAATGGAAGCCGCGAAATTCGCATGGTAGGTTTCTACCATGAGCGCACACACCGCCACGGCGCGAGCCGACCAGCCCAAGCCCGCCCACGTCGGCGACCACCTGCGCGAATGGCGCCAGCGTCGCCATCTCAGCCAGCTTGATCTCGCCGGTGACGCCGAGATCTCGGCGCGCCACCTCAGCTTCGTGGAAACCGGTCGGGCGGCGCCGTCGCGCGACATGGTGCTGAAGCTCGCGGAACGGCTCAACGTGCCGCTGCGCGAGCGCAATGTGCTGCTGGTGGCGGCGGGGTTCGCGCCGGCGTTTCCGCAGCGATCGCTCGACGATCCCGCGCTGAAATCGGCGCGGGCTGCGATCGATCTGGTGCTGCGCGCGCATGAACCCAATCCAGCGCTGGCCTATGACCGGCACTGGAATCTGGTATCGGCCAACCGCATGGTGATGCCGCTATTGCAGGGCGTGCCGGCGCGGCTGCTCGGCCAGCCCATCAATATTTTGCGGCTGGCCTTCCACCCGGAGGCGCTGGCGGCGCGCACCGTCAACCTCGCCGAATGGTGCGGGCATCTGCTGGAGCGGTTGCATCGCCAGTGCGAGGCGACCGCCGATCCCGGGCTGATACAACTCTATCACGAGCTGAAGTCCTATCCGATCCCGGCGCGCTCGGCGCCGCTGCCGGCCGACAATGTCGCGATCCCCTTCAAGCTGCGGTTTGGCAGCGACGTCTTGAGTTTCATGTCGGCCACGATGATTTTCGGCACGCCGGTCGATATCACGCTGTCGGAACTGGCGCTGGAGACGTTCTTTCCGGCCGACGAGCTCACCGCCGAGCGGATGCGGGCGATGGTGGCTGATCTGCGATAGGTCCTTGTCGGGGCCCGGCTTGCGGCTTATTTCTGGATCTCCGCAAGCGAGGAGGCCCCGATGAGCACGCTAAAGCCGCTTCAGATCGACATCGTCTCCGACGTGGTGTGCCCGTGGTGCTATATCGGCAAGCGCCGGATCGAGAACGCGCTGGCGCTGGCGGTGGACATTCCGGTCGAGGTTCACTGGCGCCCGTTCTTTCTCAATCCCTGGGTGCCGCACGAGGGCATCGGCCGTGAGGAATATCTCACCACCAAATTCGGCTCGGTCGAGGCCTATAAGGGCATGGCCGGACGCGTCGTCGCCGCCGCGGGCGAAGAGGGGCTCACCTACCGGCCCGACCTCGTCAAGCGGCAGCCCAACACCATCGACTGCCACCGGCTGATTCATTGGGCCGACGCGCACGGCAAGGCCGCCGACATGAAACAGCGGCTGATGGAACTGTATTTCAGGGATGGCGGCGATCTCACCGATACTAGCGTGCTGGTGCAGGCGGCGGCCGATTGCGGGCTCGATGCCGAGGACGTGCGCCGGCGTCTGGCGACTGATGAAGACGTCGCGCTGATCTCGGCGCAGGCCAAGGACGCTTCCGACAAGGGCATCTCGGGGGTGCCGACCTATGTGTTCGCGCAGAAATACGCGGTGTCGGGCGCACAGCCGGCCGAACAACTCGCCCGCGCCATTCGTCAGGTGTCGGTGGAAGTGAACGCGCAGGCGGCGGAGTAGGGTGTGCTTTAACGGCCGCGGATCAAATGCACGGCGCGGCGCGCGAGTTCACGGATCCTCCGATGCGCGGTTATCGCGGAACGGATCAGCGGCACCACGGGGTCGTGCCGGCGCAGCGGAATCAGAACGTCGCCGATCTTGAGACGTCCGCGCCAGATCGGATTGATCATCGGATGATCGGCGCTCGCGGTGGAGTCGGCGGTGGCAAGCACCGCGTCGGCGCACAGATGCCGCGTCAGCTCGAGCGTCAGCTGCACGCCGGGGGAAAATTTTGAAAAACGCTCGTCGATGCCGAGCTTGAAATAGAATGCGCGGTCCTGATGCCGGAGCACGATCGCGGCTGCGACCGGCGTGGCGCCGGCGTGGAGCGTCACGATCTCGCATTGGCCGGTCTCGGCAAGCCCTTTGGTCGCGCGCCGGATAAAGCCGGCATCGCCTTCGTCCTGCCTGAGCGCGGTGCCGCGCCTGGCTTTCCAGCCGCTGGCTTCGAGCGCCAGAAATGTCTCGATTGCCGCAGCGATCGCTTCCGGCGTCCGCGCCACGTCAAAACGGACCGCGCCATGCTCGGCGAGCCGGTTGCGTTGCCGGCGTAGTTCCTTCAGCTTCTTTCCGCCGAGCGCGTCGCGCAGCAATTCGTCCGCCTCGCGCCGTGCGTCAAGACAGGCGCGAAAATGCGAGTTCAGGAGCCGCGGATGCAGGCCGTCCTGCCGCAACACGTCGGTAAAGGCCTTCATGGCGGCGCCGTTGAGCGAGACGTCGCGCAGGATCAGCGCATGCGCGCCGCTCTCGCGCGCCTGCGCCATCAATTGCCTGACGGCGGCGCCGGCGATGTTGCGGTCGAGCAAGGGCGTGCACAGCGTGCCATAGGGGCTGGCGCTGACCAAGGCGGGCAGGGGGATTTTATAGGCGCGCCACATCGAAATGACAGGCAATAGGCCGATCAGTCGCGCCGCGCCGTCCTGCGCCGACGAGGCGTCACTCCACGCGGTCAGCGCCGACACGCCGGTCCGGCCGCGCGCGGAAGCGTTCACCGCCAGTTCCCACGCCGGCAGGTAATAGCCGTTCGGCTCGACGGCGCGTTCGGCCAGTGCTTGCCATTCAATCGGGGAAATCTCGACCAGCGGCGCGAATGCCATGCGGTCCGGCGTCGCGGCTGTGATCTGTGCGCGCGTGCGCGTGGCATCGTTGACCGATGCGCGGCGGGCTACCGCTGTATCCGCAATATTGACCACGACCCCGTTTCCCCGCTCGCGAGCGTCGCGCGGCCTTAAGTCGCGCTCCACCCGCGTTCTCGGGGAAATGCTAGCGTAAAGATTGGAAAATGCCGTTGGCGCGGGGATTCAATTTGAGCGGTAATGTTAATCCGGCGTTTACGCTGCGAAGGCCCAAGCCGCAACGATCACTGGTTGGGCGGAACGAAATGGTCCTCGACGCCCACGGTCTGTCCGGTGGCAGTGTCGGTCGCCTTGATCTCGATACCGACAGGGCTGTGAGGCACCATGGCGCTTTTGACCTGCACTGACAGGCGGATTTCGCGGGTCTGGTCCTGTTCGACTTCGACGGTGAGCCTGCCATCCGCGCCGCGCGCCGTGCCCGGGATGTGCAGGTCCGCGCCGGGAAGACCGGATACGTCCAGCGCGAAGCTGCGCTGGGTACCCTTGTTGAGAATATGCACGGTGTAATCGTTGCGGACGCCGCCATCCGCCAGCAGGACATAAAGCGGATTGCGGTCATGGAGCGCATTGAGGCTCACGGAGCTTCGGGTTGCCAGCGCATACAGCATGATGCTGCCGACCAGCGCGATGATGGCGGCGTAAAGGACGGTCCGCGCCCGGACCAGCCGATAGACCGGCGGCTTGCCGGCCTGCCGGCGCTGGCCGTTGATGTCGGTGTCGTAGGCGATCAAACCGGTCGGGCGACCGATCTCGCTCATGATGGTGTCGCAGGCATCGATGCACAGCCCGCATTGGATGCAACCGAGCTGGATTCCATCGCGAATATCCACCCCCGTCGGGCAGACATTGATGCATTGGTGGCAATCGATGCAGTCGCCGGCGGGCTCGCCATGCCGGCGCAGTTGTTCCGCCTTCTTGACGGACACGCGCGGCTCGCCGCGGTCACGGCGATAGGTGACGTTGAGCGCCCATTCATCGGTGAGTGCGGCCTGAATCCGCGGCCACGGGCACATGTAGATGCAGACCTGCTCGCGGGCGTGGCCGGCGAAGGTGTAAGTGGTGACGGTCAGGATACCGATCCACAGATAGGCAACGAACGGCGCCTGAAGCGTCGCGAGATCCTTCACCAGCGTCGGCGCATCCGCAAAATACAGCACCCACGCGCCGCCGGTCCACCACGCGATCATCAGCCAGATGAAATGCTTGGTGACGGCCTGGCGAATGTGGGTCAACGTCCATCCGCGCTTGTCGCTCAGGATCCGTTCGCGGCGGTCGCCTTCGGCGAAACGCTCCACCGCATAGAACAGATCGGTCCAGATGGTCTGCGGACACATGTAGCCGCACCAAACCCTGCCGGCCACGGCATTCATCAGAAACAGCGTCATGGCCGCAATGATCAAGAGGCCGGTGAAATAATAGACCTCCTGCGGCCACAGCTCGATGAAGAAGAAATAGAACCGGCGATGCGGGAAATCGACGAGGACGGCCTGGCTGGGCAGGCCGGGTCCGCGATTCCAGCGGACGAATGGCAGCAGATAATAAACCGCGAGCGCGACGGCGAGGATCGTCCACTTGATCCGGCGAAACCGGCCGTGAACGGCCTGCGGATAGACCTTTCTGCGGGCTTCGTAGAGCGGGCCCTCGATGATGGTTTCGTTCATGGTGGCCGGCCGTCCAGAATAAGTTTCGCACGCGAATAAGGCCGGCGGCTCGGCCGGCGAGAGAGTTACTCTTCCTCAGTATCCCCTCGCTCGAAGCCGTCGCCTTGCGGTAGCTCAAATCGGACTGGACGCCGGACGCGGCCGATCACGAAAAGGCGTTGCCGCCCCGCAGGCCCAGTTTCCTGAACACGATCGCGGCGGGGCAGAATCCGGTGAACGACGACTGGATCATGTTCAGCCCGGCGAACGCCGTCAGCAGGTACCAGTACGGATTGACCAGCCAGCCGAGCACAAGGCCGAGCAGCACCACACATCCAGCGAAAGCGAGAACGGCTTTATCGATATTCATCACGTGTTCCTTTCAGTTCGAAAAATCATGGGGACTTGGCGAGCCCGGCCATCGTCCATGCGACAATGTTCTGCGCATCCATCGCGCCTGACGTCCGCGAGACTTCGCGGCCACCCTGCATCAACAGAAGAGTAGGGATGCCGCTGATTCCCAGGCGCGACGAGACCGCAGGCGCGGTATCGGCGTTGAGTTTCAGCAGACGAACCCTGGGCTCAAGCTCCATGGCGGCGCGTTCGAACATCGGCGCCATGGCGCGACAGGGGCCACACCACGGCGCCCAGACGTCGACGAGAAGGGGGATATCGCTGTGCGCCATATGGCGGCCGAACCCTGCCTCGTCGACCTCGATCGGATGGCCGCTGAAGATCGGCTGGTGGCAAGATCCGCAACGCGCGGCGGCCGGCCTCCGGTCGGCCGGCAGCCGGTTGATCTTGCCGCAGTGTCCGCAGACGATTTGTTGGCCTGTACTCATTCTGCCGGCTCGACCTCCCTGACCTTTGCGATGTTGAGCTTGTCGAGCAGGAAGCGCTCGTAGAAGGGTTCGCTCTCGCCGCGGCGGATCTTGCGAAGGAAGTATTTTTCGAAAGCGACCTTGGCATAGTGAACCCATTCGCCCTTCGAGGACCAATTGACGTTGCGCGGCGGAATTTGCGGTTGCGCCAGGAAGGCGACACCGGAATCGCCGAAATCCGCCAGGCAGATCGCGTTCCACGTTGCCTGCGCCGTCGGCCTCTCGCCCCTCAGCAGCGAGCCGATATTCCGGGCTGTCGCAGTCACCATCGATTCGATCATGAAGCCCGTTTTTGGCACGCCGACCGGAACCGGGGTCGGGCCGACAGGAGCAATCGCCACGCAGACGCCGATCGCAAAGATGTTTGGAAACGCCGGATTACGCTGATACTTGTCGACGATGACAAAACCACGGGGATTGGCGAGCTTCTCGATGCCGCGAACAGCGGCAACCCCGCGAAAGGCGGGCAGCATCATCGAATAGCTGAACGGCAACGCGTGGGTCTTGCGGATTGAGCCGTCGTCGGAGAGCTCTTCCACCGACATCTTTCCCGGCTCGACATTCGTGACGCGGGCGTTGGTGATCCACTTGATGTGCTTCTCGCGCATCTCGCTTTCGAGCAGCCCCTTGGTATCGCCGACCCCGTCGAGCCCGAGATGCCCGATATAGGGTTCGGAAGTGACGAAGGTCATCGGCACGCGGTCGCGGAGCTTGCGCCGCCGCAACTCGGTTTCCAGGATGAACAGGAACTCGTAGGCCGGGCCGAAGCAGGAGGCGCCCTGCACGGCGCCGATGACGACCGGCCCCGGATTGGCGGCGAGCTGTTCGAAAGCCTGCCTGGCATTGGAAGCGTGGTCGACGTGGCAGATCGACTGGGTATGGCCGTCCGGCCCGAGCCCCGGTATCTCGTCGAAGGCAAGCTCCGGCCCGGTAGCGACCACCAGATAGTCGTAGTCGATCGACGTCCCGTCTGCGAGTTCGACGCGGTTTTCCGATGGATTGACGCGTTGCGCGCCCTGCGTCAGCAGGCGGATACCCTTTCGATTCATGATGTCAACAAGGTCGACTTCGATATCTCCGCGCTTGCGCCAGCCGACCGCCACCCAGGGGTTGGAGGGGACGAAATGATAGACGGGTCCCTGGGAGACCACGGTCAGGTGATCGTCCTTGCTCAATTGCGGCAGTAATTCATAGGCCATCAGCGTTCCGCTGAGACCGGCTCCGATAACAACAACTTCCGCCATGTTCTCCTCCGTTTTCCTGCGTTGCTTTGGGGCGGCCGCGCCAATCTGCCTTGGCTTGTTCTACCGCGCGTGTTGACTATATATTCATATTATCGTATATACGCAAGTATGAAAATAGACAGTAAAGTCATGGAAGCTGCGGCCGATCAGGCGAGTGACCTGTTGAAGGCGCTATCCAACCGGCATCGATTGCTGATCATCTGCCAGCTGATCGACGGCGAGCGGTCGGTCGGCGATCTCGCCGAGTTCCTGAAGCTTCGCGATTCCACGGTGTCCCAGCATCTGGCTCTCCTTCGCAAGGATGGCCTGGTGTCCGCGCGACGCGATGCTCAGACGATCTACTACTCGATCGCCAGCGATCCCGCCCGCGAGCTTCTGAAGACGCTCTATCAAGTGTATTGCGCGCCCCCGAAGGTCGTGAAGGCCAAGCGTAAGTTATGAGGTCGTGCGCGGCCGCGCCTTGAGGCAGGTCAATGCCCTCGAAGAGAACTTCAATGAGATGTCACAACAAACGCCGCGGGTGTGGCGTGGAATGAGCATGGCGATGCGCAGATTGATTTTATTGGTTGCGATTGCGGTATTGGGCGCGGCTTCCGTGGACGCGGAAGTCCTCACCGTCGCCTCGCGCTCGGTGGCCGACGAGAAGGCGGTGTTTGCCACCGTCGAGAGCATCAGTGTGGTGCCGGCGCGCGGCCGTATCGGCGGCACCGTCGTTCAGCTCAACGTCCGGGAAGGCGACGCGGTCACGAGCGGCCAGGCGATCGCGGCCATCGGCGATGAGAAGCTTGCGCTGCAGATGAAGTCGCTGGACGCGCAGATCGAAGCCTTGCGCGCGCAGTCGGACCAGGCGCAGATCGATTTCGATCGAATCCAGGGGCTGGTGGATCGCGGCATACTCCCGCGCGTCAAGCTCGACGAAGCCCGCACCGCGCTCAACGTCGCCGAAAACGGGATGCGGGCCAGAACCGCCGAACGCGCGGTGGTCCAGCAACAGTTCAATGAAGGGCAGGTGCTTGCTCCCGCCAGTGGGCGCGTGCTGAAGAAGCTCGTGGCGGTAGGTTCGGTCGTGCTGCCGGGCGACCCCGTTGCGACGATCGCGCAGCAGAATTTCAAGCTGCGCCTGCGGGTGCCGGAACGCCATGCCCGCTTCTTGAAAGCCGGCGACAAGATCCGCGTTGATGGCGGCGAATTCGGTGACCATGCCTCCAAATCGGGGGTGATCGACCTGGTCTATCCCCTGATCGAGGATGGCCGCGTCATCGCCGATGCCACCGTTGAGGGGCTCGGGGAGTATTTCGTCGGTGATCGCCTCAGGGTCTGGATCTCGGGCGGTGCGCGGACGGCCTTCGTGATCCCGTCGAGCTATGTGACGACCCGATTTGGGATCGACTACGTCCGCATCCGTCAGGCCGAGCGAACCATCGAGACGCCGATACAGCGCGGCCGCGATCTGCCCTCTCCGGATCTTCCCGACGGCCTGGAAATCCTGTCGGGGATTCGTGTTGGTGACGAATTGGTGCAGCCGTGAATCTCGGTTTGTCGGGACGGCTCACCCGGGCGACCATCAATTCGCCGCTGACGCCGTTGTTTCTGCTCGCATCGCTGGTCGTCGGCCTGATCGCGGTCGCCGTCATTCCGCGCGAGGAGGAGCCGCAGATCAGCGTCCCCATGGTCGATATCCGCATCAGCGCGGACGGACTGCGTGCGCCCGATGCGGTTGAACTCGTCACCAAGCCGCTCGAGGCCATCGTCAAGGGCATTGATGGTGTGGAGCATGTCTACAGCCAGACCGAAGACGACCGCGTCATGGTCACCGCGCGCTTTCTGGTCGGAACCAAGTCCGACGATGCGATCCTGCGGGTGCATGAGAAGATTCGCGCCAATCTCGACCGGATTCCCGTCGGCATTGCGGAGCCATTGATTGTCGGCCGCGGCATCAACGACGTCGCCGTGACCGTACTCACGCTTTCGCCGAAGCCGTTCGCTGCCGGCCGCTGGTCGGACAAGGACCTCTACGAGCTCGCCGACAAATTGCGCGCCGAATTGATGAAGGTCGACAGTATCGGCCTGACCTACATTTCCGGCGGCGGCCCCCAGCAGATCAGGGTCGAGCCCGATCCGGAAAAGCTGTCGCTGTTTGGCGTCACGCTTCAGCAACTCGTCGCCAAGGTGAAGGACGCCAATCGCTCGTTCCTGGCGGGACAGGTCCGCGACGCCGGCACCGTTCGCAGCGTCTCGGCAGGCCAGACCCTGGCGGGAATTCCCGATATCGGCTTGCTCTTGATTTCGACGCGAGACGGACGACCGGTCTATGTCAAGGACGTGGCCGTGGTGGTGATCGGACCGAACGCGGCTGAGCACCGCGTCTGGAACGATGCGTCGGACGGCAAGGGCAACTGGGAGCGCGTTCCCGCGGTCAGCCTGGCGCTGGCCAAGCGGGCCGGCGCCAACGCGGTGGTCGTCTCCGAGGAAATTGCGCGCCGGCTCGATGGGCTGAAGGCCCGCCTGATCCCGGATGACGTCGAGGTCACCGTGACCCGCGACTACGGCGAGACCGCCAACGAAAAAGCCAACGAACTATTGTTTCACCTCGGTCTCGCAACGATCTCGATCGTCGTTCTGATCGCGATTGCAATCGGCTGGCGCGAGGCGCTGGTCACTCTCGTCGTGATCCCGACCACGATATTGCTGACGTTGTTCGCCGCCAATCTGATGGGCTACACCATCAATCGCGTCAGCCTGTTCGCGCTGATTTTTTCGATCGGCATTCTGGTCGACGATGCCATCGTGGTGGTCGAGAACATCGCCCGCCATTGGGCGATGAAGGACGGACGGCCCCGTCTGCAGGCCACGATCGAGGCGGTCGCCGAAGTCGGCAATCCGACCGTCGTGGCGACGCTGACCGTGGTTGCCGCGCTGCTGCCGATGCTGTTCGTGTCGGGGCTGATGGGCCCCTATATGGCGCCGATCCCGGCCAATGCCTCCGCGGCCATGCTGTTTTCGTTCTTTGTCGCGATGGTGGTGGCGCCCTGGCTGATGCTGCGGCTGGCGCCGAAGGATGGCGTGGTTGCCGCTCACGCGGCGCATGACGAAGGCGTGCTCGGGCGTATCTACCGCCGCATCGCGACCCCGATCGTCCGCAACAAGCGCTCGGCCTGGATATTCCTGATCGGCGTCGGCGTCGCGACGTTGCTGTCGATGGTGCTGTTCGCGACCAAATCCGTGACCGTCAAATTGTTGCCGTTCGACAACAAATCCGAGATCGCGGTCATGGTCGATCTGCCCGAGGGTGCAAGCCTCGAAGACACCGAGCGAACGTTGTTTGCCGCGGCGGATATCGCCCGCGGACTTCCCGAAATCACTTCGGTGCAATCCTATGCCGGCACGCCGGCGCCGTTTAATTTCAACGGCCTGGTGCGTCACTATTATGTTCGCGAACGCCCCGAACTGGGTGAGCTGCAGGTCAATCTTGCGGCGCGCGGGGATCGCAAGCGGGCGAGCCACGATATCGCGCTCGATCTGCGGCAGCGCCTCAAGGCCATCAGCGTTCCCCCCGGCACCAGTATCAAGGTCGTCGAGGTACCACCCGGGCCGCCCGTGCTGGCTACCCTGCTGGCCGAAGTCTATGGGCCGGATGCGGCGACGCGACGGGCGGTCACCTTCGAGCTCAAAAAGGTCTTCGCCGAGGTGCCGTTCATCGTCGATATCGACGATTCAATCGGCGAGAGGCGGCCGCGGCTGCGGCTGTCGATCGACCAGGACCGGCTGGAGTTTTTTGGCGTCGAGCAGCGTGACGTCTACGACAGCATCCAGACGCTGTTCGGAGGTGTATCGATCGGCTATTCCCATCGCGGCGAAGACCGCAATCCGATCGAGATCGCCGTCAGGCTGCCGAAGCGCGATCTTGCCTGGACCGAGGCGCTGGCTTCGACGCCGGTGCCGGCCAATACGCTTCCCGGAAGCAAGACGATTGTTGAACTGGGCCAGGTCGTCAAGGCGACGGTCGAGGAGGGCTCGCCGATGATCTTTCGGCGCGATGGCCGGTTTGCCGATATGGTGATGGCCGAACTCGCAGGCCGCTTCGAGGCGCCGCTCTACGGCATGCTCGAAGTGGCAAAGCGCGTCGACGCCCATGACTGGGGCGCGCTGCCAAAGCCCGTCATCAGCCTGCACGGCCAGCCGGCCGACGAGTCGCGTCCGACGCTGTTGTGGGACGGCGAATGGGAAATCACCTACGTAACATTCCGCGACATGGGCGCCGCCTTCGGCGCAGCGATCCTCGGCATCTATGTGCTGGTCGTGGCCCAGTTCCGAAGTTTCAAGCTGCCGCTCGTCATCCTGACGCCGATCCCGCTGACGCTGATCGGGATTCTGATCGGCCACTGGCTGTTGGGCGCGCCCTTCACCGCGACGTCGATGATTGGTTTCATCGCGCTCGCCGGCATCATCGTGCGCAATTCGATCCTGCTGGTGGACTTTATTCGTCACAGCGGCGGACAGGGCAAGTCGCTGCATGAGGTGGTGCTGGAAGCCGGCGCCGTGCGCTTCAAGCCGATCCTGCTCACCGCGCTCGCGGCCATGATCGGCGCGGCGACCATTCTGCTCGATCCGATCTTCCAGGGGCTGGCGATTTCGCTGCTGTTTGGTCTCGCGTCCTCAACGCTGCTCACGGTGCTCGTCATCCCCGCCATTTATATCGCGCTGCGGCAACCGCCGCCGCAACCATCCTCAGGCAGCTAGGGAGTCCCTTCATGGAAAAGAACTATTCCGATATCACCAGCCGCATTTCCGGCGACTTGCGGAAATTGCGCCAGGACATTCCCGACACCATGAAAGCCTTTTCGGCGCTGGCGCAGGCCGCCACCCGCGAGGGCGCGCTGGACAAGAAGACCAAGGAACTGATCGCGCTGGCGATCGGCATTGCGACCCGCTGCGACGGCTGCATCGGCTTCCATACCGAGACCCTGGTCAAGCTCGGCGCCACGCGCCAGGAGGTGGAGGAGACGCTTGGCATGGCCATCTACATGGGCGGCGGTCCATCGCTGATGTATGCGGCGGACGCCATCTCCGCGTATGAGCAGTTCGAGAAGAAGATGAACGTAGCGGCCTGAATCAGGCGCCGCTACCGGCGGTCGCGCACGACGCCCTTGCCGGCGCAACTGTGGACGACGTCGGAGAACCCGCCCTCGAAGTACAAGGCTCCCGCAAGCGGTCGGAGTGTCCGCTTCCCGCTGCCATGGCGCCGCTTCGGACGGCTGCCCCTCTGTCGCCCTGCGCCGCTGCGGAGCGGGGTCGATTACATTTTCGTGATTGCGGAATGATCGCCTTGCCCGGGCGTCTTGCATGAATTGGACGGGCAATTCTGCCGCCGCCCTGGAATGCGCGAACAGAAGCCATCGGGAAAATGATGATCAAGAACGTCAGGCGATATGTTTCAGAACAAATTTCGCTCAGTCGCAATTCAGCACGGGCACGAGGATGAGGATGCCCAATCCGCCTCATCACCGTGAGCAGGTCAGGCAACGCATCATCCGGAGCGCGCATCAGCTGTTCAACCGCCACGGATTCAGCGCCGCCTCGATCGACGACATCATGGCCGGCGCCGGGCTGACGCGCGGCGGTTTCTACAGTTATTTTCAAAGCAAGAGCGACCTCTACGCCGAGGTTATAAGCTGCTTCGTAAGCGGCAAACTGGAAGGTGCGGATTTCGCTGACAAAGCATCGGTTCGTTCGGCTCAGATCATCCGCGACTATCTCTCTTGCCAACACTTCGAGGATGTCGCGGCGAGCTGTCCCCTGATCGGCCTGCCCAATGATCTTTCCCGAAGCGACCAATCGGTCAGAGAGGCGCAGGAGGCGGCGCTCAGGATGATGATCGAAACGTTCGAGCGGGGTATGACGGCGTCCGCGCAGCCGGCAAGGCAATGCGCCATAGCCCTCACGTCGCTTTGCATCGGCGGCATGGTCATCGCACGCGCGATCGAAGACCGGGCGCTTGCCGATGAGCTCCGTGAAGCCACGATGGCGATCGCGCTGAAGCTTGGAAGTTGGGCTTAGCCGTTGGCGCGGCGCAAGCCCTCCTCAGTCCCGGATCAGGCGTCCGCGTGCAGGCCTCAGATCGGCTGGTAGGTTTCGGAGGCGCAGGTGTCCTCGGGTTCGGCGCGCCGGCGGTCGATGATGACGCCCCCGCTGATCGTGATGCGATAGGTTTCCAGACCCAGCGGTTTTCCCATCGTGTTGGTAAGCTCGGCCCTGACGCATGCCGTCCAGCCCAATCCGCGAAGGTCGTGACGCGGCGGCGAGACCTGCACCTGCTGCGGGGAAGACGAGGTGACGAATACCGAATCCAGTCGCTCGCGGACCAGTTGCTTGACATCGGGAGTTGGCTCGGGCGGTGGCGGATCATCGGCTTTGGCGCGCATGAACTCCGGCACCGACGAGCGGCTGTCGGCAATGCCGCAGCCGGCCAGCGCCAGCGCGCCGCCTGCCATGAAGGCCAAAAGAACAACGATCCGCAGCATCCGCCGATCTTATCCCGGGGCCGGTTGGGAATGCGCGGGTTATCGCCGATTTTTTCGGTTTGAACCATCAACAATCGCTGAAATCGGTCTTCGAAACGGCGACCTGCCACCGATCCGGATTGATGGACCACGCTCTTTTGTCTTGACGCGTTTTCTTCACGCGAACCGGTATCCACCCCGGATCGAGTCCGAGGGCGTGCGTCGTTCGAAAACGCTCTAATCGAATGCGACGCCGATCCGGGTGTCGTTGCTCCAGACCGGATGGCAGTGCCGCATGAACTGATCGGTCTGGATCACCAGCGTGAAGGATTGCGGCAGGCCGACGGGATTGGCGACGTCGAGCCGCGCGCCACCTGAGGAAATGTTCCGGACCATGCAGTCGACGCCGCCGCCACCGTTAAAGGCGAGGGTGCCGTGTTTGAGCACTCTGTGTCTGGCCGCTGTTCGTTTCTCGATCATTGCCGTGAATCCCGAATATTGCCGATCGTTCCGGGTTCAGGATAGCAATCCGGAATTACCGGCAATTGAATCGAATGTCCGCTGTATTTGATTCCTGATTCAGCTTTCGTTAGCGATGATTGACTGCAGGCGCGCCGTCGCTTGCATGCTCACAGCATCGCAAAAGCGCTCGATACCATCGCCACCGGCTTGTTGTCGGCGGCGCTCGACAGCGTCACGCGGCCGAAGCTCATGGTTCGCCCGAGCCGGACCACCCGGGCATCGGCCAGCACGTCCGACTGGGTGACGGCGCGCATGAAGTGGGTGGTCTGATCGACGGTCGTCATCGGCCGATAGCCGCGGTTGGCGGCAAGGATCGCGATCACCATGGAGGTGTCGGCGAGCGCCATCAGCGCCTGGCCGCAGACGATGCCGCCGTGCCGGCATAGACGTTCCGAGAAAGCCATGCGCAGCACCGCGCCCGGCTGCCAGTCGGCCGCGGCGCCCGGCGGTGGCGCGGATTCGATGTTGCCGATCGACAGCCCGAGATCCTGTACCCAGGGGGCGAATACATCGCCAAGCACGCGCCTGGCTTCCTCGATGTCGAATTCCGCTGGCGTTGGCTGATTCTGCATGCAGGCTGGTTCCTGGTCGTGGGATCGTGGATGCTTAATCCGCGGCGTTCCCGGTGCAAACAGGCGTTCGCCCGGGCGGCTTGAAAATGCCAGACTTTGGACCCTATGATAGGCGATGTTCGGGAGTGTGTGGACCATGTTCAGGCGATTGGCACTGATTTTCAGCGTTGTCGCTGTCGGCCTGCTCCTCAACGGCTGCACCAAATGCGGTCCGATCTGGGACGATTGGCTGCCGAAATCCTGCAAGTCGGACCATTTTTAGCGCGCCAGTCGAAGCGTTTGGCGTCACCAGGCGCGCTTGGCGACGCCGTCGGCGCGGTGATATATTGGCAAAATACAGGGGGATATCCCATGAGAGTTTTCCGCGTCGCGGCCCTGATCATGCTGCTGGCCTCGCCCGCATTTGCCCAGATGCCCCCAATGAATTTGCTGCAGGACAAGCCTGGCAAGACGCAGGATGAAAAGGACGCCGAGGCGGCGCGAGACAAGGCCTACCAGGATTCGCTGAAGAAAATACCGGACGCCAAGCCCCCGGCCGATCCCTGGGGCAACGTGCGCAGCACCGATACGCCCAAGGCCCCCGCCAAGGCGGCTGCATCCGCCAAACCGAAGACAAAGACCGGCAGCACCGCAAATTAGGGGCGGCGGCCCGGGCCGCCGAGGATGTGGTGGGCTTGCGGATATTGTTGTTTCCGCCAACTTCCGGGATGAGCGCTGAACCGGGCGCGGCGCGCGGTCAGGCCAGCATGACCGATTGATCGACCAGCGTTTCGTAGCACTCGCAGGACATCCGCAGCAGCGCGGGACGATCCAGGATCCTGATCACGCCGCGCGAATAGGTGATCGCGCCGGCGTTTTGCACCTTGGTCGCGACCTCCGTCACCGAGGTGCGTCTCACCCCGAGCATCTCGGCGAGAAATTCCTGCGTCAGCGCCACGGTATCGCCGCCCGCCCGGTCCGCGCTTTGCAGCAGCCAGCGGCAGAATCGCGCCTCGATCGAATGCAGCGCGTTGCAGGCGGCAGTGACCCGCGCCTGCGACAACAATACCTCGTTGTAGCGGATGCAGAGATTGCGAACGGGATCGCTGGCGGCGGCCACGGTGCGGAAATGTGGTGCAGCGATCTTGCTGCAGGCCAACGGCATCTGCACCACGACGCGAACCAGCGATTTGTAGAGGCCAAGGCCAGCCATCGCGCCGACCACGCCTTCGCGCCCGACGGTGGCGGTTTCGATCGCCTTGCCGTCGCGCAGCACCGCGAGCAGCGACAGCATGCCGTAATGCGGAAAGTAGATCTGGTCGACCTCGTCACCGGCTTCAACCAGCACGTCTCCCTGCGGCAGGGAAACCGTCGAAAGATGCGGAAGCAGCCGATCGAAATGATCGCGTGGAAGCGAGGCGAGCAGTTTGTTGTCCAAGGGAAGACCGGCGTTGGAAATGGGCAATGCCACTACGATATCCTGCCCGGTCGGTCGGGCCGATTTACCGCAGGGGGATTGTAGATCGCTCCGAGAGGGCGGTCCGCGGAAAGCTCATGTATAGAGAAAACATCGAGGCGCTGTCGGTCCGGTAGCCGTCATAGTGTGCATTCCACGCCGGGCAGCTAGCGCAATAATCCGGGGATGGAGGGTTTCCGGCGAGCGAATTCCGTGTCGGAAATCGGACGCAGCGGAGCAGGCGCTATGGTCTATCCGACTTCGCCGACCAACCGATGCTTCTTGTCGGTCCTCGGAGCGAGCGGGGAATCGCCGAGCAGCCGGTCAAATTCCAGTCGCGATATGTCGTAACATTCGCAGGCGCGGGACCGCAAAGCCTCCTGATCGAGGATCGAGACGTGGCCGCGCCGATATCGGATAAGCCCTGCTTTTTGCAAGCTTCCCATGACATCGGTAACCGTTGTTCGCCGCACGCCGAGCATCATTCCGAGGAATTCATGGGTCAGCAGGAAATCGCCTGAAGGCATCCGGTCGCGCGTCATCAGGAGCCAGCGGCAACAGCGCTGCTCGACCCTGTGCAGATGGGCGCAGGCGGCCGATTGGGCGACCTGGTTGAAGAAGGCATGGGCATAGCGCAGCATGACCAGGTTCAGCGGCCGGTTTCGTTCGAGTTCGTCACGGAAAACGCGGGCGTCCATCTGCAGGGCGGTGCCCGGAACCTGGACGTAAGCCGCCGAGGGCGCATCGTGGTCGCCGAGACAGATCGGCAACCCCACCATTCCCTCGTTGCCGATCGTGCCGACCTCCGCGCTGCTGCCATCTGACGTCGTGATGACCAGCGAAGCGACGCCGTCGACCGGGAAGTACACATGTTCGATCGGACGCGAGGCCTCGTAGAGGCTTTTCTTGTAGTCGAAAACCACATGCGACAAATGCGGGCGCAACCGCTCGTAGTTGTCATCCGACAGGAGCGAGAGGAGCCGGTTGGTTCGTCGAAAGGACATGCCCTGCTATTCCAGTGGTTGAAGACGCATCGAGCGCCAAGGGCTGCCCCGGTCAGGCACCGTCCTGATCGAGCGGACCGGCTTGCCCGGCTGCGGTGTCGGTTTCCTGGGCGCTGGCGCGTGCCGCGTATTCATCGGCCAGTTTGAGAAGACTATCACGCAAGGCAGGATCGGTGGAATCGCGGGCGAGACGGCGGATCGCCCGGCCTGTTGGCGAAGGTAAACTGACTGCACCACCGGGCTCACTCGCGACAGGCGGCAGTCCCTTCGGGGGCTCCCGGTCGCCGGCGCCGAGGGAGCTGGCAATTTTCAAATCCTATTCGCTTTATGTTCGGTAGGCGACTCAATTCCGCCCCTGGCTTGGGCGGCGGGGGGACTCGGTTTGGCGGACCGGAGCGCTATATTGAAGCGGTCGTTATTTGTCGGAGTTGCGACATGGTCTCTCGCCCGCGCGATCTCGCAGACCGGATGGCTGGCCGGAGCAGGCAGGAGGATGGGTTTTTGCGCGAGACGTTCACCCTGCCACGCGACAAGGCGCGGACCAGGGCACGCGATTTCCTCGTCCGCTATCCCAAGCAGGCCTATATGAGCGGCGTCGAAAGCTGGCGTGAGCTGCCGGATGGCGACATCGAATTCACGATGCGCAGGCTGCGCAGCGCCGACTAGGGCTCTCTTGACGGATCATGGAACCTTGCGTCGCTCCCAACCCCATATAATTGTTAACATTTTTCGATCATAGCTGTCTGCCTGGCTCCACCCGGTCCGGTGTGAGGAAAACGATGGCGAGACATCGCAAAGACCTCGGCGCGCGAAAGCATGTCCGGGTTGAACTGCACAAGCCGGGATTCCTGATCCCGGCGCCGGAAGCGCCCTGGATCGAGTGCCAGATCCTGGATGTTTCCGACCAGGGCACGTGTCTGGAGGTGGGTGCGCTGGCGGTGCCGAAGATTTTCGGCCTCGCATTCACGGCGGACGGCGGAGTGTTTCGGGTGTGCTGGCTGGTCTGGCGCAGGGGCGAACTGATCGGCGCCCGCTTCGTGTCAGCCAAGGAGCTCCGGCAGGGCTTGGCATTTGCCGACGCCGATATCGAGGGCCGGAAGGCTCCCGCCGGCTGAGACGGCCTGTGAAACTGCGGCGCGGATTATCGCTGCTGTGGTTGTTCGCCGAGCAGTTTGCCGTTCGATCGATTGATGAAATGAAGCCGGCTACAGGCTTGGCAGACCACGGTTTCGTAGCCGCCCTGGGGATCGTCCGGTGCGACTTGATCCGCCAGCCGGTGCTGCACGTTCATTCCGGTCCGGGGACATTTGAAGATGATGTGGCTCATATGACCGGGGAACTCTTACGGCTCGGCGGCCTTTTCGCCCTTGATCCAAATCAATGCGGTCGAGCTCAGGCCGACGCAGCGGCCCGAGCCAGCCGCTCCGCCGCCCGGGTTCTGAGCCAAAGACCCCTGATGTATTATTTTGAAGGATTTTCGCGACGCTAAAAGATATCCGACCCGGGTCGCGGCCGGGGGAAGCCTTGGTTCGAATCCGCTCTATCCATCGACTCCGCCACGAGGCGGATTCGAAAGACCGGGTGCTTGGACTCGTCCAGAAGTTCCATTTCCCATTCGGAATCCAGTTTGAGTTTGCGGGAGATTCCGCCAACGATATTGGCGCAAACGCTGGTCAGTTCGTGCCAGGCGGCATCGCGATCGGCAAACTCGGCGCCTCGGCTGGAGGCGCCGGAATAGCGGCCATTCCGGATACGAAAAAAATAGAGCGGCATGATACTCTCCCGATACGTTGGGACCGCTCAGGGCGCGTGAGACCCCGCAAGATTGTCAGTCAGTGGATTCCCGAATCCGGGATGGATCAATTCCGGGAATCTACGGGTTGGGCGCGGCCATCTGTCTCGCCCCCGGGCGAGCCGCGTTCGCGGCTATTCGCTCTCGGTAATGCGGATCAGGCCGTCGCCGGTGACGACGGGACCTTTGGCGGTCACGACGACGTAGCCAAGGCTGATCAGCTTTGCCAGGTGAAGCGCCGGTATCGTCGGGTGGGGAGAGGTGATCGCGATCTCGATCAGCGAGGCGAACTCTTCGGGCGTCAAAAGCTTTGGTGCATGGACAGTCATCTTCAACTCGCGATCAAATCGGGCCGGGCCCGTCATCTCGGAATGCCGCATCGACGAACTACGGTGCTGCAAAAACCATATCATCTATTTCGGTAGATTTGACAGGCTGAAACAATAAGTTTGGCCGGCGGCAGGCTCGGAAAAAAATGGCCCGCGGGCGTTGCCGATACGCAGCGGCGTTCGGCCGGTGCGGATGCGCAAAAGGCGGTGGCGAAAACGCGCTCCACGGTTGCTGTCGCCGAACGACCGGGGGTTCGTTGATGCGATCGCGGACCGGCGGCCGGCTCGCCATGGAACTCAGGAATCACGGAACTCAAGTAGTTGGCGCGCTCTCCGCCAGCTTGAGGGCGCGGTCGATCCGCATCTGGACCCGGCGGACGGCCAGGAGGCCGATCCGCGTTTCGGTCTTGCCGGTCTTGACCTCTTCGCCGATTCGGAACTGCCATTTCCAGACACCCGGCGTCGGGGTCACGGCAATCGAATATTCGATACCCCTGTAATTCATGGGAAAACTCCCATTGCGATTCACCCTTTCATGATGAGCACAGACGCAAAATGGCCTCTGTTCAATTTTGACCGCCGCTTTCAAAAAAATCCGGAAAAATCAACACAGGCCGCGCGCCCGCGCGAGCCAGCGCCGAGCCGCATCCTGGGCGACCTCGCGAAAGAGCCTCCGGATCCGGGAATCCGAAGGCTCCATGTCAACGTCGCAGCTTCCTTGTGGGGCAGTTCGGCAATGACAAAACCATCATGGAGCCGATCACCACGGGTCGTATTGAGTGAGATCAAGAGGCCCGCTCGCGCAGGCGATTTTTCGCCTGATGACGTTGACGCCGGCGCAGGGTGCTGCGCCCCAAGTCGGACACCCGCAACGACGACGGCGGGGCGCTATTTGGTTTCAGTGATGATTTGGAACGCTTCAACTGTTCGGCTTCGACACCGACTGGGATTCATTCGAGGCCCGATGGGCGAGTGCGTGCCATTCAATGGCGATCTCGACCCACGCATCGCGGGTGGCATGGTCGGTCGCGTTCCGCGCAAATCCTTCGCAGGCAAGCGCCTTGTGCCGGTATTTTTCGGGGATATTGGTCATCGTGATGCTCCACGTTACGGCGGGAGCACAACGCCCTCAGTCACCGATAACTGCCCAAAAATCGCGGTGATATCGAACCAACACTCGAAGCTGCGGGACGTTCCCGATTTTGCGGGCAATCTGACTGGGGGTCAAATTAGGCCATTGAGGGTCGAAACAGGCCAGTACCGTGCCCAGCTACTGGCAAAACGACGCGTTCGCCGTCCATCAGCTTGACCTTTCCTTGCGGGAGGTGCGGCGGGTTGTTGGGGAAGGTGACGAGGCCGCCAACTGACGCGGCCCATTGGCCATGGGTTTATGCAGGATGCGGGTGCTGGCCGAAATAGGCCACTCGCCAGATCAAAATAGGCCACTATTTTCGGAACAAATATGGTGGTGGAACCTTGGAATAGTCGGGTGCGCTCGCCGCCGCTGAGCGCTGCCGAGCCAGAACGGTCTCAGCCCTCCCCCGAGCTGGGGCCGTTTCTTTGGCCATTCTCTTCAATTTGGAAGAGGGCGCCGGTGGCGCTGACATTCCCAGCATCTTTGTCGACTGATAGTTATCAAGACTTGTCGGACTATCCGAGCTTGTTCTTGCGTAAGGCAAAGCGCCACGCGGATGCTATCCGGCAGTTCGATGAGATGGTTGGAAAAACCGGCGACGAATGAAAGAGGCCGCCAACTGAGGCGGCCTACCACAAGGCAATACTACTATGTCGCCGTCGCCGGCGGCGTGAGATCACGTCTCTAACGCCGAAGCCGACAGTAAATCCGATAATAAAACTACCTAAAATTACCAACAGCACTCCTAACATACTCAAAGCATAGCAGATTTCGGGTGTCAGTGCGGCAACGGCGAAGAGTGGACCTGGATCAAATTAGGACTACTCCCAAATTTCCGATTTCATTCTATGAGCAAATCTATCGCGTGATGGGATGGCCATTCGATGCAGCCTCAACTGCTCGCACCGCGTATGTTGGCAAACTAACGAATAGCTTGATCTATGAGCAATTGCCCCCGGGGGTGCTGGATGACCTGCGCCGGAAAAACCCTACCGACCCAGCAACAAAACGACGCAAACGAAAACACTTTCAATTTCTGACTGAGGATGTTGGCAATCCGCATGTCGATAAGCAAATAACTGCGGTTACAACGCTACTTAGGGCAACGCCGAACGGGCAATGGAAGTTTTTTGAAACGCTTTTCAAACAGGCGTTTCCCCCCGCTCAGCCTGACCTATTTATGGCCGATGAGATTGAGCGCCTAAGGCTTGCGCCACCAAACGAAGAGGCCGCCAACTGAGGCGGCCCGCAAGCAGAAGCCCCGGCGGTGAAGCCGGGGAGTATTACGTCGCTTGATGATCAGGCTGGATGTAACCGTCGGTTACGCCGGGGGGCGCGTCGTCGTTATCGGGCCATTGGGGGATGTCTGAGTCTGAATAGTCCCATCATTCTTGATCCAGATCGACGCACCGTTGTTGAAGGTCGCCAAGGTTCCCATGTTGTTTTGGATGACCTCGCCCCCAGGAATCGGAGATCCACCCGAAACTTGATCAAGTTCGTCCAAGCTCAATTTACGAATTTCCGCGCTCATTTCACTCTCCTGTTGGTCGGAGGGATCATTCCCTCTCAATCGGTGGTCGCAGGAGTACGTGGCATCGTTCATTGATGATGTGATGGATGTCACACTTCAAATTAGGCCACTGCCGATTTCATAACCGGCCACTAACCATCAAAACAGGCCATTACCAGGCCCCAGGTGCTGTCCGATGCCGGAGCACTTGACGCGTCCGGTGCAGGAGAAATTCTCCCTTGATGAAGGCGAGGTTTCTCTGACGATCCCAAGCAGGCTTTCACCGGAAAGCTATAAGGATTTGGAAGATCGGTTGTCGATCTTTCTTCGCGGCGTAAAGCGGCGGGCAGAGGCTCACAACCGCCTCGCCAATATGTTCAAGGATGATGACGAAGAGGCCGCCAACTGAGGCGGCCTCTTGAACGGCTTAGCAAGGCGGCCGGTTATTCCGATGCTTGTCACACAATCGTACACAGTTGATTCCGCCGGTCGTGAAACATTCCTTCATGCATGCTTCGTCTCCTTTGTAGCACTGTTTCGGCGCAGCCCTCGCATCGGTCATGCTTCCTGCTAACGACAGCATCAACATCGCTGTAAGAATAAGAAGTGCGACTGGAAATCTAACCATCGGTATTCCCCCTGTTGAAACAGGAAGAGGGTACACGCTCCGGCAAATTAGGACACTGCTAACCACAAACTAGGACACCGGGGGTCAAATACGGACAGTACCAGGCCCCAGGTACTGGCCGAGGCCAGCACCAAATTTTCCTGCGCGGTCTTAAGCGCCGCACTGATGCCGAAGCCGCGCGCCGCCATACTGATCGCGACGACATTCCAGATTGAAAGAGGCCGCCAACTGAGGCGGCCTCTTCTAATTGGTGCACAATAAGCCTTGTTAACTTAATGGCTAGGGCAAGCGCCTGTCAGAACACCCTGACTTTTGCCGGAGGCGTTTGAGCTACCTGCGGCGTCGCCCAGCGCGCCCAAGACCTTAGCGAGGCCATTATAGAAACCGGCAAGTGTAATTGCGTCTCCGCAGCTCATTCCGCCGGAAACCTGGTCCAGGTCACCATCGCTGAGATTGTTCAAGTTGGTCATAGTCGTCTCCCGTTTGTCCTTTGGGGCGAGACCATTCCCGCCAGCCGTGATGCGGGTGTACGCGGGGATCAGGTTGGACGCTGTGCTGCACATCACACAGAAATCACACTTCAAAAACAGGCCACTGCTGATTTCAAACTAGGCCACTGAGGGTCGAACTAGGCCAGTACCAGGCCCCAGAAAAGAACATATTGCGAACCTGGAACAAATAGGGTACAGTGTTCCATCAATCGCTGATTCAACCCGTTGCCGCCCGTTTGTCCCGCTAGCGAATCCCCGCCATAAGGAGCACCACCCATGTCCGCCACTGCGCTGCGTATCGTCGAAGGATCCTCCATGGACAAGACCAAGGCCCTGTCCGCCGCGCTCTCCCAGATCGAGCGTCAGTTCGGCAAGGGCTCGGTGATGCGGCTGGGCAAGAACGACCGCTCGATGGATATCGAGACCATTTCCTCGGGCTCGCTGGGGCTCGACATCGCGCTTGGCGTCGGCGGCCTGCCGCGGGGCCGGGTGGTGGAAATCTACGGGCCGGAATCCTCGGGCAAAACCACGCTGGCGCTGCACACGGTGGCCGAGGGTCAGAAGAAGGGCGGCATCTGCGCCTTCATCGACGCCGAACATGCGCTTGATCCGGTCTATGCCAGAAAGCTCGGCGTCAACATCGACGATCTCCTGATTTCGCAGCCCGACACCGGCGAACAGGCGCTGGAAATCTGCGACACGCTGGTGCGCTCCGGCGCGGTCGACGTGCTGGTGATCGATTCGGTGGCGGCGCTGGTGCCGAAGGCCGAACTCGAAGGCGAGATGGGCGACGCGCTGCCCGGCCTGCAGGCGCGGCTGATGAGCCAGGCGCTGCGCAAGCTCACCGCCTCGATCAACAAATCCAACACCATGGTGATCTTCATCAACCAGATCCGGATGAAGATCGGCGTGATGTACGGCTCGCCGGAAACCACCACCGGCGGCAATGCGCTGAAATTCTATGCCTCCGTCCGCCTCGACATCCGCCGCATCGGCGCGATCAAGGAGCGCGACGAAGTGGTCGGCAACCAGACTCGCGTCAAGGTGGTGAAGAACAAGCTGGCGCCGCCGTTCAAGCAGGTCGAGTTCGACATCATGTATGGCGAGGGCGTCTCCAAGATGGGTGAAATCCTCGATCTCGGCGTCAAGGCCGGCATCGTCGAGAAATCCGGCGCCTGGTTCTCCTATGACAGCCAGCGGCTCGGCCAGGGCCGCGAGAATTCAAAGGCCTTCCTGAAAGCCAATCCCGACATGACGGCGAAGATCGAAGCGGCGATCCGCCAGAATTCCGGCCTGATCGCCGAGCAGATTCTGGCAGGCAGCCCCGAGCGCGACGCGGAGGGCGACGAGCCGGAGGCTGCGGAGGATTGAGGTTTGGTCGATTCAGGTCGCGTGACCTGAATTTTGACATCAGCGGGCGCTGCGGACGTTGAGTTGCCGACGTTCGCAGCGCCCGCTTTGTTTTGCGTGGTCACCACTGACAGGAATGCTCGCCGGCGCAGATGCACGCGCGCGCGACGATGGCTGCAAGAACAGAGCCGCACTAAAATGCGGGACTTGCTTACCTTCGAATTATGTCACTCCGCCGCCTCTGCGTATTCGGTGACCGGCGGGCACGAACACACCAGATGGCGGTCGCCATAGACATTGTCGACCCGTCCCACCGGGCACCAGTATTTGTCGATGCGCGAGGTGCCGGCGGGGAAACAGCCCTCGGCGCGGGGGTAGGGCCGCGCCCACGCCTCGTCCGCGATATCGTGCACCGTGTGCGGCGCGTGACGCAGCGGCGAGGCTTCGACCTTCCAGCGTCCGTCCTCGATCTCGGCGATTTCGCGCCGGATCGCGATCATCGCATCACAAAAACGGTCAAGCTCGGCCTTGGATTCGGATTCGGTCGGCTCGATCATCAGCGTGCCCGGCACCGGAAAGCTCATGGTCGGCGCATGGAAACCGTAATCGATCAGCCGTTTGGCGATATCGTCCACGGTGACGCCGCTTGATGCCTTCAGCGGACGGGGATCGACGATGCACTCATGCGCGACGCGGCCTTTTGCATTCCGGTAGAGTACCGGAAAATGCGGGTTTAATCTGGCCGCGATGTAATTGGCGTTGAGGATCGCGATTTCGGTGGCGCGGGTCAGACCTTCGCCTCCCATCATCAGAATATAGATATAGGAGATCGTCAGGATCGAGGCCGAACCGAACGGCGCGGCCGATACCGAACCGACTGTGGTTTGGCCGCCGGTCGAGGGATGCCCTGGCAGGAACGGCGCCAGATGCGCCCTTACGCCGATCGGTCCCATGCCGGGGCCGCCGCCGCCATGCGGGATGCAGAAGGTCTTGTGCAGGTTGAGATGGCTGACATCGGCGCCATAATCGCCGGGCCGCGACAGCCCGACCTGCGCATTCAGGTTGGCGCCGTCGAGATAGACCTGTCCGCCATGGCCGTGCACGATGTCGCAGATTTCCCGGATATGCTCCTCGAACACGCCGTGGGTGGAGGGATAGGTGATCATCACGGCCGCGAGGTCGTTGGCGTGCTGTTCGGCTTTGGCGCGCAAATCACCGACATCGACGTCGCCGCGCGCGTCACACGCCACCACCACGACCTCCATGCCGGCCATGTGAGCGGACGCCGGATTGGTGCCGTGCGCCGAGGACGGGATCAGGCACACCTTGCGATGCGGCTCATGGCGCGCGGCATGATAGCCGCGGATCGCCAGCAGCCCGGCATATTCGCCCTGTGCGCCGGAATTCGGCTGCAGCGAGATCACGTCATAGCCGGTGATGTCGCACAGCCATCGTTCCAGCCGCGCAAACAGCGCGTGATAGCCGGCCGCCTGCTGGCGCGGCGCGAACGGATGCAGATCGCCGAATTCGGGCCAGGTCAGCGGGATCATTTCCGATGTCGCGTTGAGCTTCATGGTGCAGGAGCCGAGCGGAATCATCGCGCGGTCGAGCGCGAGATCGCGGTCGCTGAGCTTGCGCATGTAGCGCAGCAGTTCAGTCTCCGAGCGGTGGGCGTGAAACACCGGATGGGTGAGGAAGGCGGTTGCCCGCCTTAGTTCCGCGGGCAGCGCCTCGCTGCTTTCGGCTTCGACCTCGGCATAAGCCAGCTTGCCGCCGAAGGCGCGCCACACCGCCTCGACAATGGCCGGCGTCGTGGTCTCGTCGAGCGCGATGCCGAGCGTGCCTTGACAGATGCGCAGGTTGATCTTCCCGGCGCGTGCCCGGGCGAGGATTTCGTCCTGCTGCTCGCCGGTATTCACCGTCACCGTATCGAAAAACGTTTCCGACCGCGGCGCAAATCCAAGCCGGCGCAATCCGGCCGCCAGCACGGCGGTGCGGCGATGCACGGTACGGGCGATCTGGGTCAGCCCCTCCGGGCCGTGATAGACGGCGTACATCGAGGCGATGATCGCCAGCAGCACCTGCGCGGTGCAGATGTTGGAAGTCGCCTTCTCGCGCCGGATATGCTGCTCGCGGGTCTGCAGCGCCAGCCGATACGCCGGCTGCCCGCGCGAATCGATCGACAGGCCGACGATACGCCCTGGCAGCGAGCGCTTCAGCGCATCGCGCACCGCCATATAGGCCGCGTGCGGCCCGCCATATCCCATGGGCACCCCAAAACGCTGCGCCGATCCGATCGCGATGTCGGCGCCGAGTTCACCCGGCGAGGCCAGCAGCGTCAGGCCCAACAGATCCGCCGCGACGATGGCGAGCGCGCCCTTGGCGCGCAGCGCCGCGATCGCCGGGCGCAGGTCGCGAACCGCGCCCGAGCAAGCCGGATATTGCAGCAGGCCGCCGAACACGTCCGCCTGGTCGAGATCGCTCAAGGGATCGCCAACGACCAGATTCCATCCCAATGGCTCGGCCCGGGTGCGCAGCACGGCCAGCGTCTGCGGATGCACCTCGGCGTCGACGAAGAACGAATTTGTCTTCGCCTGGGAAGCGCGTTCCGCCAGCGCCATCGCTTCGGCCGCAGCGGTGGCCTCGTCGAGCAGCGAGGCGTTGGCGACATCGAGCCCGGTGAGATCGCAGATCATGGTCTGGAAGTTGAACAGGGCTTCCAGCCGGCCCTGGCTGATCTCCGGCTGGTACGGCGTATAGGCCGTATACCAGGCCGGATTCTCCAGGATGTTGCGCTGGATCACCGCCGGCAGAATCGTGCCGGAATAGCCTTGGCCGATCAGCGAGGTGAAGACCTGATTTTGCGACGCCAGTTCGCGCATATGCGTCAGCGCTTCGGTCTCGCTCAGGGCAACGCCGAGATCGAGCGGCGCCTTCTGCCGGATCGAGGAGGGCAAGGTCTCGGCCATCAGCGCCCTGAGGCTTGCGGCGCCCACGGTATCGAGCATCGCCGTGATGTCGCGGGGGGAGGGGCCGATATGGCGGCGCACGAAGCTGGTGGCGGCTTCGTCGGTGTGTCGGAGCGGCGCGTTCATGGGTGCCTCGCTGGAAAGTTCAAATTCGGTGTCATCGTCCGCGAAGGCGGACGATCCAGTACGCCGTGACGTCTCGGTTCAGTTACAGGCCGGGGATTACTGGATGCCCCGCCTTCGCGGGGCATGACGGGCTTCTTCATGGTCATCATCTCAGGCGATATGTTTCTGGTACGCGGCTTCATCCATCAGGCCGCCGAGTTCGCTCTTGTCGGCGATCCTCAGTTTGAAGAACCAGGCCTTGCCGGCGGCGTCGGAATTAATCAGCGCCGGCTCGGCCGACAGCGCGTCGTTGGCTTCCGTCACTTCGCCCGAAATCGGCGCGTAGACGTCCGAGGCGGCCTTGACGGATTCGACCACCGCGGCGGCTTCCGCCTTCTTCAGGCTGCGGCCGACCTTCGGCAATTCGACGAACACGACGTCGCCGAGCTGCGACTGCGCGTAGTCGGTTACGCCGATGGTGGCGACGTCGCCCTCGATGCGGAGCCATTCGTGATCGGCGGTGTAAAGCGTCGTCATGACAAATCCTCAGCGTTTGTAGGTGTTGGGAATGAAGGGCATCGGCGAGATCCGCAGCGGCAGGCGCTGGCCGCGCAGCTCGGCGAACACCAGCCCGCCGGGCGCAGCCCGTGGCGCGGGCAGGTAGCCCATCGCAACCGGCGCGTTGAGGCTGGGGCCAAAGCCGCCCGAGGTCACCGCGCCAATCTGTTCCGAAGAATCCGCATCCGCGAACAGCGGCGCGCCTTCGCGCACGGGCGCGCGGCCCTCGGGACGCAAGCCGACGCGGCGGCGTGGTGCACCCTGTTCAAGTTGGGCCAGGATCAAATCCGCGCCACCGAATCCACCAGCGCGCGCGCCGCCCCTGCGGCGGCTCTTCTGGATCGACCATTCCAACGCGCCCTCGACCGGCGTCGTCGAGGCGTCGATGTCGTGGCCATAGAGGCAAAGCCCGGCCTCGAGCCTGAGACTATCCCGCGCGCCAAGCCCGACCGGCAGCACGTCGGTGCCGTCAAGCAACTGCTTGGCAAGTCGCTCGGCCGCCTCGGCCGGGACCGAGATCTCAAAGCCGTCTTCCCCGGTATAGCCCGAGCGCGAGACGAAGCATTCGATGCCGCCAACCCGGCGCGGACCGGCGTCCATGAATCGCATCGCGGGAGCATCGGCGCAAAATTTAGTCAGCACCGATTCCGCCTTTGGTCCCTGCAGCGCGATCAGGGCGCGGTCGGGGAGGGGCTCGATGACGCAGACATCCGAGAGATGGGCGCGCAGATGGGCTTCGTCCGCAGCCTTGCAGGCGGCGTTGACGACCAGAAACAGGTGGTCGCCGAAATTCGCCACCATCAGGTCGTCGAGAATGCCACCCGACTCACTTGTGAACTGGGCGTAGCGCTGCCGTCCCGGCGCAACCGCTAAGATGTCCTGCGGCACCAGCCGCTCCAGCGCCAGCGCCGCATCTTCGAGCTTGCCGGATTTCGGCCGCAGCGCGATCTGGCCCATATGCGAGACGTCGAACAGGCCGGCGCAGGCTCGGGTATGCAGGTGTTCCCTGAGCACGCCTGTTCCGTATTGCACCGGCATGTCATAGCCGGCAAACGGCACCATCTTGCCGCCGCTTGCGAGATGCAGCGCATGCAAGGGGGTGCGATTGAGGCCGGATGGCGGGGAAGGTTGATGTTCGCGCGCAAGCATCACAGGGCCCTCGCGGTTTTTCGGGGGTGATTCCCCAAAAAACCGGCAAAGCCCCATCTGTCGCTGTGCCTGAGAGTATTATCCCGTCGGCGGGCACATCCGGGTCAAAACCCTTCGGTGCCTCTTTCCAGATGTTGTCAGGTCACGCGGTCCGTTTGCCTGAGAGTTTCCGGGGCGGTTGCTCCTTCGGCGCCGGCAACAAAGCCGATCTCTCCCGACGTGACTGTCTTGAACAGATAGGAGGAAAACACGGCCACGCCAGGGCTGTCAACGCGCTCGCAGCATCTATCAACGGCTGTGCGGCAAGCCCCTGATCCGCTGCACACTTTCTGGACAGCGCTGGCCCCCTTGTCTAAAAGCGGTGCGCGGGACACATGCGTCTTTTGCGGCGAATCCCGGGAATTTTTGCGATTGGACCAAAATGAGCGGCGTTAACGAGATCAGGTCGACATTCCTCAAATTCTTTGCCGACAACGGCCACGAGATCGTGCCGTCGTCGCCGCTGGTGCCGCGCAACGACCCGACCCTGATGTTCACCAATGCCGGCATGGTGCAGTTCAAGAACGTCTTTACCGGCGTCGAGAAGCGTCCCTATGTGCGCGCCACCACCTCGCAGAAATGCGTGCGCGCCGGCGGCAAGCATAACGATCTCGACAATGTCGGCTACACCGCGCGGCATCACACGTTTTTCGAGATGCTCGGCAATTTCTCGTTTGGCGACTATTTCAAGGACCGCGCCATCGAACTGGCGTGGAACCTGGTGACCAAGGAATTCGGCCTGCCGAAGGACAAGCTCACGGCCACCGTCTATATCGATGACGACGAGGCGTTCGATCTCTGGAAGAAGATCGCCGGATTGCCGGAATCGCGGATCATCCGCATCGCGGGCTCCGACAATTTCTGGCAGATGGGCGACACCGGTCCGTGCGGGCCGTGCTCGGAAATCTTCTACGACCATGGCGACAAGATCTGGGGCGGCCCGCCGGGGTCGCCGGAGGCCGATGGTGACCGCTTCATCGAGATCTGGAATCTCGTATTCATGCAGTACGAGCAGGTCTCTCCGGGGGTGCGCAACCCCTTGCCGAGGCCGTCGATCGACACCGGCGCGGGGCTGGAGCGGGTCGCGGCGGTGCTGCAGGGCAAGCACGACAATTACGATATCGACCTGTTTGTCGCGCTGATCCGCGCCATCTCCGAATTGACCGGGGCCAATCCGCATGGCGAACAGAAGGCCTCGTTGCGCGTCATCGCCGACCACTTGCGCGCCTCGTCGTTCCTGATCGCCGACGGCGTGCTGCCCTCGAACGAGGGCCGCGGCTATGTGCTGCGCCGGATCATGCGCCGCGCGATGCGCCATGCGCAATTGCTCGGCGCCAGGGATCCGTTGATGTACCGGCTGGTGTGGGCGCTGGTGCGCGAAATGGGCCAGGCCTATCCGGAATTGGTCCGCGCCGAGAACCTGATCGAGGAAACCTTGCGGCTGGAGGAGACCCGGTTCCGCAAGACGCTGGAACGCGGGCTTTCGATCCTTGACGAAAAGAGTGCGTCCTTGAAAAAGGGCGACATGTTCGACGGCGATACCGCGTTCACGTTGTACGACACCTATGGCTTTCCGCTCGATCTGACCCAGGATGCGCTGCGCAATCGCGGCATCGGCGTCGACATCGCCTCCTTCACCGACGCGATGGACCGGCAGCGCGCCAAGGCGCGCGCGGCCTGGGCGGGGTCCGGCGATACCAAGAGCGAATCCTATTGGTTTCCGTTACGCGAGAAATACGGCGCCACAGAATTTCTTGGTTACGAAACCGAAGTGAGTGAAGGGGTCGTCCAAACCATCTTTCGCGGAGGCGAAGCGGTAACCGAACTAAGACCCGGCGAAAGCGGCGAAATAATACTTAATCAAACCCCTTTTTACGCCGAGTCCGGCGGACAGGTCAGTGACACCGGTTGGTTGATGCGAGCCTCCGACAGGGAAATAGTTGCGACTGTCCTCACCTGTCATAAGCAGGCTGGCGATCTTGTTGTGCACAACGTCAGGGTTGAGAAGGGCGGCCTTAAGGTTGGCGACGCACTTCGTCTCGAAGTCGATCATGATCGGCGAAGTGCTATCCGCCGAAACCACTCCGCGACCCACCTGCTGCACGAGGCGCTGCGCCAGGTGCTCGGCGACCACATCGCCCAGCGCGGCTCGCTGGTGGCGCCGGACCGCTTGCGCTTCGACTTCGTGCATCAGAAGCCGATCACACCGGAAGAGCTGAGCCGGATCGAGGATATCGCCAACGAGGTGGTACTGGAGAATGACGAGGTCACCACGCGGTTGATGGCGGTGGATGATGCGCGCGAGGCCGGCGCCCGCGCGCTGTTCGGCGAAAAATATGGCGACGAGGTGCGCGTGGTTTCGATGGGCAAGACCGCGCGCGAGCACGGGGCCAATGCGCTCGGTTGGTCGGTGGAATTGTGCGGCGGCACGCATGTGCGCCGCACCGGCGATATCGGCCTGATCTCGGTGACCGGCGAAAGCGCGGTGTCATCGGGTGTTCGCCGCATCGAGGCGCTGACCGGACGCCATGCGCGAAAGCACGCCAACGACACCATGCAACTGGCCAAGCATGCGGCCTCGGAGCTGCGCACCCCGCTCGAGGAGATGCCGGCACGGATCGCGTCGCTGATGGAGGAACGCAAGAAGCTCGAGCGCGATCTGTCGGAGGCGCGCAAGAAACTTGCGATGGGCGGTGGTGCGGCGGCGTCGAATGGATCGGCGGCGGGGCCTGCGGGTGTGCGCGAGGTCGGCGACGTCAAGCTGATGGCGCGCGCGGTCGAAGGCATCGAGATGAAGGACCTCAAGAGCCTCGCCGATGACGGCAAGAAGCAGCTCGGCTCCGGCGTGGTGGCGATCGTCGGCGTCACCGGGGATGGCAAGGCCGGCGTGGTCGTCGGCGTCACCTCGGATCTCACCTCGCGCTACAACGCGGTCGATCTGGTGCGCGTGGCGTCCGAAGCGCTTGGCGGCAAGGGCGGTGGCGGCCGGCCCGACATGGCGCAGGCGGGGGGACCCGACGGCGCCAAGGCGAACGCCGCGCTCTCGGCCATCGAGAAGGCCATGGCCGGCGCGTAACGTCCTTCAGCCAACCCGCGCGAGCGTTGAGGAACATCAAATCCGCTGCCGCATGGGAGCTTAATATGAGTTTCCTTTGATTCCAAAGCTCGGGTCGGGGGGCATCGACGAAAACGCGCGAACTTCGAAAACCGGGACACTGGCATTGGCGATCCTTCCGCGCAGCAAGAAGTTGAACGCTCCCGATCTGCGGGATCGGTTCTACGAACTGCTCGAACACGATCACTTGCCTTACTCGGCCGGCTCGCGCTTCGTCCGCCTGATTGTCTCCATCATCATCATCGACGTGCTGGCGATGGTCCTGGCGTCGGTGCCGGAGTTCGATGCGCGTTTCGGCTGGACCTTTACCGTCATCAAGATCGCCGCGGTGGTGGTGTTTGCGCTGGAATACCTGGCGCGGCTCTGGAGCGTGGTTGGCCATTCGCAGCGGAAGAAATCGCCGGCGCAGGACCGCATCGAATATGCGCTCTCGAGCCTTGGCATCATCGATCTCCTGGCGTTCCTGCCGGCAGCGATCGCGCTCGTCGCCGGCAGCCGCTCGACGCTGGTGTTGCTCGGCGTGCTGCCGTTTTTCAAGCTGGTGCGTTATTCGCCGGCGATGCGCTCGCTGCTGGCGGCCCTTCACGCCGAGCGGCGAACGCTGTTCGGCTGTCTCGTGATTCTGGCCGGCGCGGTGCTGGTGTTCGCCTCGCTGCTTTATGCGATCGAACACGACGTGCAGCCCGACAAGCTGGGTACCATTCCGCAGGCGATGTGGTGGGCGATCGTGACGCTGGGCACCGTGGGCTATGGCGACGTCGTCCCGGTCACGCCATTGGGCAAACTGGTGTCGGTATTCGCCATCATTGGCGGCCTGACGATGATCGCGCTGCCGGTGGCGATCATTTCCACCGCCTTTGCCGACGAGGTAAGGCGGCGTGATTTCGTTGTGACTTGGGGGATGCTGGCGCGGGTGCCGCTGTTCTCGCATCTGAGCGCCACCGAGATCGCCGACATCATGCGGCTGTTGCGGGCGCAGACCATCGAAACAGGCGAGATTATGGTGCGGCGCGGCGATGTCGCGTCCTCGATGTATTTCATCACCGCGGGCGAGGTCGAGATCGAATTGCCGAACCGGCGCGTTCGGCTTTCGGACGGCACGTTCTTCGGAGAAATCGCGTTGCTGCACCGGACCAAGCGAAGCGGCACGGTGACGGCGATGCGCAAGACGAGACTGCTGGCGCTCGACGCGCAGGATTTCCATGCACTGATCGAACGGGTGCCCGCGCTCGCCGCGCATGTGCGCAAGACGGCGAAGGCGCGGCTCGCCGATAGCGGCGATCTCGCCACGGGCGAACTCTCGCAGGTCGCGCATGACGATCAGCCGGCCGACAAATAGTCCCGGCTATCTGGAATCCGAAGGTGATGCCGAGCCCCGGGGCAGTTCAGGACTCATCCCTGCAAGAGCCGCCGGAACACGCTCAGCCCTTGCGCAGGAACACGTACTCCGCGGCGTAAGGCGCGCTCTTGAAGCTGCCGACTTTGTCGCAGGCGCCTTCGAGCTTGCCGCCCTGGGTGTTGATCCGCTGCACCGTCGTGACCCCGGTCAGGACACCGCTGCCGCGCCGGGAGGTCACCTCGAGCTTGAGCCAGGGGATATCGTTCGCGGTCGCGCCCGGGGCATTGCCGATCGATTTGCCGACCACGGCGCTGCCGTCGCTGTGTTCCCAGTTCGGCCCGGCATAGTGCCGGCCGATGGTTTTGCCATCGACGATCAGTGTCGCGATCGGTTCACGGAACGCCCAGGCCGGCTTGCCGTCGGCGGCGGCCTTGCATTCGTACACCTGCGCGCCTTCGGCGTGCACGCTGAGCACGATGATCTCTCCCGGCGCAGCGACGGCGTCGGGGAGGGGTGTTTCGGCGGCGGACGCGTTGATCAGCGACGCCGCCATCAACGGCAACGCGAGCAGGGCGCTCCTGAGGGGTGTCGTGCTCATTTTGCCGCCATTGCCTTGGTGAGGTTTTCCGCGACCTTGTCGAGGAAGCCGGTGGTCGACAGCCAGCGCTGGTCGGCGCCGACCAGGAGCGCGAGGTCCTTGGTCATGAAGCCGGCTTCGACGGTATCGACGCAGACCTTCTCCAGCGTGAGCGCGAAATTGTCGAGCGCCTCGTTGTTGTCGAGTTTGGCGCGATGCGACAGCCCGCGGGTCCAGGCGAAGATCGAGGCGATCGAATTGGTCGAGGTCTCCTTGCCCTTCTGATGCTCGCGGTAATGCCGCGTCACGGTGCCATGGGCGGCCTCGGCCTCCACCGTCTTGCCGTCCGGCGTCATCAGCACCGAGGTCATCAGGCCGAGCGAGCCGTAGCCCTGCGCGATGGTGTCGGACTGCACGTCGCCGTCGTAGTTCTTGCAGGCCCAGACATAGCCGCCCGACCATTTCATCGCAGCCGCAACCATGTCGTCGATCAGGCGGTGTTCGTAGGTGATGTGCTTGGCGTCGAATTTCGCCTTGAATTCCTTGTCGAAAATGTCCTGGAAGATATCCTTGAACCGGCCGTCATAGACCTTGAGGATGGTGTTCTTGGTCGACAGATAGACCGAGTAACCCTTCGACAGGCCCTGATTTAACGAGGCGCGGGCGAAATCGGCGATCGAATCGTCAAGATTGTACATCGCCAGCGCCACGCCGGCGCTGGGGGCCTTGTAGACTTCCCGCTCGATTACCTTGCCGTCCTCGCCGACGAATTTCATCGTCAGCGTGCCTTTGCCCGGAAACGTGAAGTCGGTGGCTTTGTACTGGTCGCCAAAGGCGTGGCGGCCGATGATGATCGGCTTGGTCCAGCCGGGAACCAGCCGCGGCACGTTCTTGCAGATGATCGGTTCGCGGAACACCACGCCGCCAAGGATGTTGCGGATGGTGCCGTTCGGCGATTTCCACATTTCCTTCAGGCCGAATTCCTTCACCCGGGCCTCGTCCGGGGTGATGGTGGCGCATTTGACGCCGACGCCGACCTTCTTGATGGCATTGGCGGCATCGATCGTAACCTGGTCGTTGGTCTTGTCGCGGTACTCCATCCCGAGGTCGAAATACATCAGGTTGATATCGAGGAACGGGTTGATCAGCTTGTCCTTGATGTATTGCCAGATGATCCGGGTCATCTCGTCGCCATCGAGTTCGACGACGGGGTTGGTCACCTTGATTTTTGCCATGGAGATCGGGCCTTTTTGGAATAGCGCGTTTCGGGGTGGATGGGATGATCTGCGCGCTATAGCACCGCAAACGCCCTGGCGAAAGCCAAGGCGTTATGCAGTTTAAGCCGATCTTTTAGCCTAGAGCCCCGGTTCTGATTGATCAGAACCGGGGCTCTATCTCTTCAATCTTGACGCGTTCTCTACCGCAGATAAGTCCACGCAATCTGCGTAAACTTGATTGCTATGCCAACCGGTGCCCACTTCGCTCGAAAACGCTCTAGAACGCCGCCTGCGTGGCGGTGCCTGCCACCACGTACCAGGTAACGACGAGGCCGCAGATCAAGGCGCCGGGCAGGCTGGAGCCGGTACGCCGCCAGGTGAAGGTGGCGATCACGGCGCATGTCGCAAACACCGGTACGAACTGGATGGCGATGATGGTGGAGAGCGGCACGAAGCCGGGATCGGGTACCGGGTTGAACAGCTTTCCCGATAGCCACAGCGTGCCGTACTGCAAGGCCAGCAGCACGATCAAACCGAGCGTCAACGCCAGGATATTGGTCGAATAAAGCGCGACGCGGCCTGCGCTTATGGTCGAAAAATTCCGGTGTAGCACGCGCAGCGAGATTACGAAAAACGCCGTGAACGGAATGAGATAGATCAGGAAGATCAGGAATTGCTTTGCGCTCATCAGCTTCAAAGCGACGATCCAGAACCGGAAATCGACCTTGAAGGCGACGTCGGCGAGCCAAAGTGCGGCATAGCCGACGATCACGGTGGCCAATGCGATCAGGATCGACGGGCCGATGATCCCGGTCCGGCTGGCGCGTTTGGGCGCGAACGGCATCAGTGCGAGCGCGATCAGCGCATTGATGACGGCCCAGACCATGATCTGGTTGGTGATGCCTTGCGGCAGGTAGGCCGACGGCGTCACGAAGGTGCCGCCCAGCGCGAATGCCGGATAGTAGATCAGCGCGGGAATGAAGGCGGATAGCACAAAGGCTGCGGTCCAGCGGCCGCCGCTGGGCGCGACCGGCGCCGGCGCGGTACCGTCGGCGATCACGGGCAGTCTCAGGTGCGAAAACACCGGCGATTCGAGCAGGCTGTCGAACACCCCGAGCAGCAGCACGACAAAGCCGATCAGTGCGATCAGGGTGCCGATCTCCTTGCGGAACCAGATTTGGTCATCCGAGGGGAGCGGCGTGCCGCCCTGCAAGGTCTTGGCGAACCAGTCGAGGCTGTAGCCGATGGCTTGACGCGAGATATGCTCGTCCGGATGGGTGATCGCCGGCGTGTACAGCACTCTGGCCGTGCCTTGCGCGAGGTCGCCATAGACCTTGCCGGGTTCGACGGCGCCTTGGGTGCCAAACAACGCCCAGAGTTTTGGGCTTTGGGTGACGTCGCGCGCCCGCTCGACGCCCCACATCAGGTCCGGAAATTCCTCGTATTGCGCGAACACCAGCGCGACGTTGCGCGGCCAGCTTGCGCTGCCCTCGGCGGCGAACGGTTTGCCGGTCGAGGATCCCTCCAGCACCATCGACTTGTAGTCGTTCGGCATGGCGGTCGCGGCCGCAAGCACGGTCCAGCCGCCCATCGAATGGCCCTCGAGCCCAATATTGTTCTTGTCGACGATGTCGAGGCTGCGCAGATGGGCGAGCCCATCGGGCCCGCCAAAGCCGTTGGCGAACGCCGGCGGATCGCTGTAACCGTGGCCGGTCTGGTCGAGCGCCAGCACCACGTAACCCCTGCGGGCAAACTCGATGGCGAAGCCATCCTGGGTCTCGCGCGAATTGATGTAGCCATGCACGGCCAGAATGCCGGGGGCGGGGGTCTTGGCGGTCGCATTGGGCGGGATATAGAGCAGGGCGCTCATGGTGTTGCCCTTGGCGCCGGCAAAGCGGACATCCCTGATCTGGATGCCGCCCGAGGTTTGCGTCAAATAAGCCAGCACGGCGCCGGCCAAAATCAGAATCACTCCGGCAATGGCCAGAGACCATTTGCGATGCATGGTAACCTCCCCTGTGCCCCGCGCCGTTGAGCCAGCTTTCGGGTTCGTTTTAATTTTGACTGATAGCCTATCCGAAAGGCGAGCGCGCGCAAGCGACGGTTGTGACGCCGCATTCGGGTTTCGGCCCCATGCCAGAAAATTTCACTAAGCCGATTATATTGCTTGAGAAATTCTCCCGGACAGGCAAACGAGGGGCTCGTTGGCTGAGGAGTTTGAATCAGTTTCTTCAGAAGTTGATTCAAGGCCTTCAGACACCTGCAATCAGCTTGAATCAGAGGGTGAAGTGAGATGTCCGGTTCGGGCACCGACAAGACCAAATCGGGCTTTGACCTCGCCGGCCCCATTGTCATTCTGGTCGAGCCCCAGCTCGGCGAGAACATCGGCATGGCCGCCCGCGCGATGGGAAATTTCGCCCTGACGCGCTTGCGCATCGTCAACCCGCGCGACGGCTGGCCGAATATCAGCGCGCAGCGCGCCGCCTCGGGCGCCGACCATATCCTGGATCATGTGGAGCTGTTCGACACGGTCGAGCAGGCGGTCGCCGACTGCACGCTGTTGTTCGCCACGACCGCCCGCGCCCATGATCAGGCCAAGCCGGTGGTCGGGCCGGAAGCCGCCGCGCGGGAGATGGCCGGCCAGACCGCCGCCGGCGGTACGGTCGGCATCCTTTTTGGCCGCGAGCGCTACGGGTTGCAGAACGAGGAGGTCGGGCTTGCCAACCGCATCATCACCTTTCCGGTCAATCCCGGCTTTGCTTCACTCAATCTGGCGCAGGCGGTGCTGCTGATCGGCTACGAATGGTTCAAGCTCGCAACCGAAGGCGCGTTGCCGTTTTCGATGCCCGAACGCTCCGAGCCCGCCTCGCAGCACCAGATGCAGGCCTTCTTCGACAATCTGGTTCGCGAACTCGACAAGGTCGAATTCCTGCGTCCGGCGGAGAAGCGCGAGACCATGCTGGTCAATTTGCGCAACATCTTCACCCGGATGGATTCGACCAAACAGGACATGCACACCCTGCACGGCGTGGTGATGGCGATTGCCGAGGGACGCAAGGGGCCGGCCAAGGGCGGCGTGCTCGATGGCGCGCAGGCCACCCGGTTGCGGGCGCTGCTGGCCGAGCACGGGCAGGGCGCCCTGCCATCGGAAAGCGGCACGGTGCGCGGGCTGGCGCGGCTGTTGCGGCGCAATCCGACCGACGCCGAGCGGATCATGTGGCAGGCGTTGACCCGCGACCGCCGCTTCGCCGGCCAGTTCAAGCGCCAGACCCCGGTCGGCCGGCATATTCCGGATTTTGTCTCCTTCGTGCACCGGATCGCGATCGAACTGATCAACCCCGGCGAGACCGACCTCATTGTCAGGGATCGCGCCGCGCGGCAGGCCTGGCTGGAGACGCGCGGCTACCGGGTCGTCACTATGGGCGTCGCCGATGTCGAGGGCGATCTTGCGGCCGAACTCGATCGGCTCGAATCCTGTCTGCCGGGATCTTCCTGACGGCAGGGACAACCGGGCCGGGCGCGAATTTCTCTGCAGTTGCCAGGATTAAGTCGGACGGATTAGGGTTCAACAAGAACAATCAATAACCAAAGGGAGACCCCAGATGGGTGCCGTCAGAGTAGCATTCCTCGCCTCGGTTTCGATCTTCGCCGCCGCGCCTGCCTTGGCGCAGGCGCCTCAGGTCGAAAAGAATGTCTCGATGGGCCTGTCGCTCGCCATCATCCAGGGCGCGATCGAACAGTGCACCAAGGACGGCTACAAGGTTTCCGTCACCATCCTGGACAAGTCCGGCAATGTCGCGGCCCAGCTGCGCGGCGACGGCACCGGCCCGCACACCATGGAATTCAGCCGCCTGAAGGCCTACACCGCCCGCACCCGCAACCAGACCTCGCTGCAGACCATGAAGCTGCTCGAGGATCCCGCCAACGCCTTCATCCGCCAGATCCCCGGCGTGGTCGGTGTCGGTGGCGGCGTTCCGATCCGGGCGGGCAATGAGGTGATCGGCGGCGTTGGCGTATCGGGCGCGCCTGGCGGCGAAAAGGACGAAGTCTGCGCCAATGCCGGCCTCGCCAAGGTTGAGGCCGCGCTCAAATAGAGCGTGGCTTTGCAACAATATAACCCTGGAATTGGAGACGACCGATGAAGAAGTCGCCGCGTTCGCTTGACCATGCCGTGGCCGTAGGCTGCCTGGCCCTGTTGTCCGTCGCCACGATGACGCAGGTTTCCGCGCAGACCGCGGCTCCTGCCGCGCTCGAAGTGCCGGCCAAGACGATTCCCGTGCCGACCGACGTCAGCCCGCAGTTGCAGAAGGTCATCGGCGCGCCACTGCGGTCGAACTGGAATATCCAGCCCAAGACCGGCGAGGAATGGAAGCCGGTCGCGGATGCGGGCGCGGCGGCGCTGGTCAAGAACGTGCCCGGCATGCTCGAGCGCCTCAAGGTGAAGGTCGAGAAGACCACAATCGACGGCGTGCGGGCCTACATCGTCACTCCCGAAACGATCGCGCCCGAGAACCGCAACCGACAGCTGATCCACATGCATGGCGGCTGTTACGTGCTCAATCCCGGCGACGCCGGATTGCCGGAAGCCATCTTCATGGCCGGTTTCGGGCACATCAAGGTGATCTCGGTGGATTACCGCATGCCGCCGGAAGCCTATTTCCCGGCCGCGCTGGACGACGGCATTACGGTCTGGAAAGCGGCCTTGAAGACCATGGACGCAAAGAACATGGCGATCTTCGGGACCTCGGCCGGCGGCTCATTGACGCTCGAAATGGTGCTGAAGGCGAGGGAGCTCGGGCTTCCGTTGCCCGGGGCCATCGGGCCGGGAACGCCGATGTCGGATGTCACCAAGATCGGCGACACCTTCCAAACCAACGCGATGCTGGACAACGTGCTGGTTTCCCCAGACGGCTTTTGTGACGCGGGCACCAAAGTCTATGCCAACGGACACGACATGAAGGACCCGATGCTGTCGCCGGTTTACGGCGACATGAAGGGCTTTCCGCCGACCATCCTGACCAGCGGCACCCGCGACCTGCTGCTGAGCAATACGGTTCGCGTTCACCGCAAGCTTCGTCAGGCGGGCGTCGAGGCCACCCTGCAGGTCTATGAGGGGATGTCGCACGCCCATTACATCCGTGACGATACCGCGCCGGAGTCGAAAGAAGTGTTCGAGGAGATCGCGGGCTTCTTCGACAAGCATCTCGGCAAATAAGCGGGGAAGGACGGCGTCGCCGTCCGTCCGATCAGACCGCCATCAGCTGTTCCGGCGCGCTGCCCGCGCGCTTGGCCTTCTTTGGCTTCGAAGGCACAAACAGCGAGCACGCCGCTAAACCCGCCGTGTCTGCGACGCCGGGATCGCGCGACACCATGGCCGCGACGATCGCGCCGTCCATCAGCAATGCCAACTGATGGGCCAGCACTTCCGGCTCGGCCGCGCCCATTTCGCCGGCGAGCTTCTCGATGTAGGCGAGAACCACCTTCTTGTGCCGCATCGCGATGGCGCGAAGCTGCTTCTGATCCTTGTCGTGCTCGCCGACGGCGTTGATGAAAGGGCAGCCGTAAAAGCGCTCCTGGCGAAACCAGTCCTTCAGCGCAGGGAAAATCCGCGCAAGCTTGGCCTGCGCGCTGCCGCCGCCGGTTTCGATGGCCGCGATGAACCATTCGCGCCACTGCTTGCCCTCGGTCTCGAGCACAGCATGCACCAGGTTATTTTTCGATCCGAACAGCTTGTAGAGGGTTGTCTTCGCGGTGCCGGCTTCATTGATGATGGCGTCGATGCCGGTCGCATTGATGCCGTTCTTGCAGAACAGCCGCGTCGCGGCGCTCAGCAGGCGTCCGCGCGCGGACTCATCGTCGCCAGCGGCGACATTGGCCACGGCGGAACGTCCCTTCAAGGATGCTTTGCCCATGTGTCCAGTTAATCCAACTGTGCCGCAATCATCAAGTCGCATCTTGCTGCGCGCAAAATGATCGCGCTCGTCAGCAATTGCATCACGATTAAGCAGCCCGTCGCTGGTCGATTCGAAGGCAGCGCGGGCTAAGCGGCTTTGGGACTTTGGGTTTTCTCCCGGACGGCATCTGGCACGCTTCATGCAGGATACAGACCGTTCGGTATCCTGCCCCTAGGGAGAAAATCAATGACCGCGGTCGCTCAGAAAACAGTGCTCACAGGCTGCCTTGCCCCGATCGACAAGGACGGGCTGGAACAGCTCATCGCCAACGGCAAGGCCAATCCGAAGGTCATCAAGACCTTGAAGTGCAAGACGGTGGCCGAAGGCAAGTTCCGCCACGCCAACTACATCCGTAACCTCGCGCCCTACATCGTCGACGAACCCCCGGGCCTGCTCGGCGACGACACCGCGCCGAATCCCTCCGAGGCTTCGCTCGCTGCGCTGGGCTCGTGCCTTGCCGTGGGGCTGCACGCCAACGCGGTGCATCGCGGCTGGATCGTCAACAAGCTCGAGCTCCAGCTTGAGGGCGACCTCAACATCACCGCGGTCTGGGGCACCGGCGACGTCAGCGAGAAACCGGTCGGCTTCACCGATGTGCGGGTCAAGGTCGACATGGAATGCGAGGGCATCCCGCAAAGCGAGATCGACGCACTGGTGGCCCACGTCAAGAAGTGGTCGCCGGTCGCCAACACCTTCACGCGCCCCGTCAATCTCGAGGTCAGCGCTTAACGGCCAAAAAGGCCGCACGTTGCAAAACCAGGCGTATGGCGGAGGGTGTCATGGGTTCATTGGCGGTATCGAGGCGCGCGGTCGAAGATGATCTGCCTTCGGCATCGATTGCCGATCAGGTCGCGACAATCGCCCGCAAAAACCTGGCACCGATGGCGGCCGCGATCGACGCCGGCTCCGTCTATCCGGACGAACTGCTCCGGCGCCTCGGCGATGTCGGCGCGTGGGCCAGTCATCAACCAAAGAATGGCGCAGCCGATCTGCGCTGCGCCATTCAGTCGATCGCCGCCCTCGGCGAAGTCTGTGGCGCGACCGCCTTCATGGCGTGGTGCCAGAATACGCTGGTCTGGTACGCCGCGAATTCCAGCAATCCCAAGCTCGTTGCCAGATTCGGCGACCAATTCGCGACCGGAAAAATCCTCGGCGGCACCGGCCTTTCCAACCCGATGAAGAGCTTCTTCGGAATCGAGAAGCTGAAACTCAGGGGCCGCAAGGTCGATGGCGGCTACACCGTCAGGGGCGCGCTGCCCTGGGTGTCCAATCTCGGGCCCGGGCATTTCTTCGGCACCATTTTCGAGCGCGAGGACGAGCCCGGCGGCATGGTGATGTTCCTGGCCGATTGTTCCGACCCGGGCGTCACCTTGCAGCCGTGCAAGCCGTTCCTTGCGATGGATGGCACCGGCACCTATGGCGTCCAATTCCGTGACGTCTTCGTGCCCGACGATCTCATCCTGGCCGACCCGGCCGGCGCCTTCATCAGGAGAATCCGCGCAGGCTTCATCCTGCTGCAGGCTGGCATGGCCACCGGGCTTATCAAGGACTGCATCAACATCATGAACGAGGTCGATGCGCCACTCGGCCACGTCAATCGCTATCTGCCGCAACAGCCGGTCGATTTCCGGGATCTGCTTTCAGATCTCGAATCCCGGACGATGGAATTGGCGCGCGATCCGTTCAATGAAGACGACGCCTATTGGCGCGACGTCGTCGACCTGCGCTTGCAGGCCGGCGATGCCTGCGTCGCGGCCGCCCATTCGGCGATGCTCCATTGCGGCGCGCGCGGTTATCTCATGAGCCATCGCGCCCAGAGACGGCTTCGCGAAGCCTATTTCGTCGCCATCGTCACGCCCGCCACCAAGCAACTGCGCAAGATGCTGGCCGACATGTGAATTTCTTAAGAGGACTTCGGATCGACCCCAACCACCCAAGAAAGGAGAGGCTGCCATGACGGACATTCTGATTTCTGCCAGCGAACTCGCCGAACTCGTATCCAGGGAGCCGTGTGTCATCATCGACACCCGCAATCCGGATGCTTATGGCGCGGGACACATTCCGAATGCCGTGAATGTGCACGAGATATTCACTTACCTCGCCACCTCAACGCCGGAAGGCATTCACGAGTTGAAGACGAAGTTCGCCGACGCCTTCGGAAAGGCCGGACTGTCGGGCAAGGAAACCGCGGTCATTTACGAACAGTCGATGAATTCGGGTTTCGGCCAGTCCTGCCGCGGCTATTTCCTCTTGACCATGCTTGGCTATCCCAAGATCAAGGTCTTGCATGGCGGCTACGACGCCTGGGTGGCCAAGGGATTGCCGGTCACGACCGCTGTGCCGAAGCCTGCGCCGGCCTCGTTCTCGATCGTTCCCGAAGCCGCCGACATCCTGATCGACGCCAAGACCATGCTGGCCGCCGTCGGCAAGCCCGGCATCGCTCTGCTCGACGTGCGCGACGTCGATGAGTGGATCGGTGACAGTTCCTCGCCCTATGGCAAGGATTTCTGCCCGCGCAAGGGGCGCATCCCCGGCGCCGTCTGGCTTGAATGGTACCGCATGATGAAGCCGACGGCAGAGGGACCTCGCTTCAAGTCCAAGGATGAAATCCTGGCCGAATGCGCCACCGTCGGCATCTCGCAGAATACCCCGGTCTACCTCTATTGCTTCAAGGGCGCGCGGGCGTCGAACACCTTCCTCGCGCTGAAGAATGCCGGAGTGAAGGATGTCCGGATGTATTTCGGCTCATGGAACGAATGGTCGCGCGATCCGTCGCTGCCGATCGAGGAAGGCCTGCCCACCGAGGCCAAGCTGACCGAAAAAGCGGCATAGAACCTGCATGTTTTTTCACCGCCCGGCCGAATTGTTAGCGGCCGGACGGTGAATCCCCCCGCGCGTGGCGGGATTTGCCCCCTGTTCGATCGGCACCACGTGAGGGAATGAAGCATGTCCACCTTCGACGACCCCTTCGATGCCGGCCGCAAGCTTTCGCGGGCGGGCTGTGCGTGCGGCCAGCATCGGTCCGCGACCGAACACGATCAGGCCGCTTTGGCGCTGCGCTGCGAACCGGTGGCGAGTACCGAGGCGCGGTACGAGGGCGTCGTTGCTTCGGCGGTGATGCGCGCGATGTTTCCCAAGGATGCCGCGCGCCGGGCGTTCCTGAAATCGGTCGGGGCCTCGACCGCACTCGCCGCGATCTCGCAATTCTTTCCGCTGAAGACGGCGACCGAGGCGTTTGCCGAAAGCGGCGCGCCGGAGAAAAAGGACCTGAAAGTCGGCTTCATCCCGATCACCTGCGCGACGCCGATCATCATGGCGGCGCCGCTCGGCTTCTATGCCAGGCACGGCCTCAACGTCGAGGTGGTCAAGACCGCCGGCTGGGCCGTGATCCGCGACAAGACCATCAACAAGGAATACGACGCCGCCCACATGCTGGCGCCGATGCCGATCGCGATTTCGCTCGGCCTCGGCGCGCAGGCGATCCCGTTTGCGGTGCCGGCGATCGAGAACATCAACGGGCAGGGCATCACGCTGGCGATGAAGCACAAGGACAAGCGCGATCCCAAAGACTGGAAAGGCATGAAGTTCGCCATTCCGTTCGACTATTCCATGCACAACTATTTGTTGCGCTACTACCTCGCCGAACACGGTCTCGATCCCGATACCGATGTGCAACTGCGCTCGGTGCCGCCGCCGGAGATGGTCGCCAATCTTCGCGCCGAGAACATCGACGGCTTCCTCGCGCCGGACAATATCTGCCAGCGCGCGATCTATGACGGCGTCGGCTTCATGCACCTTTTGTCCAAGGAGATCTGGGACGGGCATCCCTGCTGCAGCTTCGCGGCGAGCCGGGAGTTCATCACGGGCTCGCCCAACAGTTTTGCGGCTCTGACCCGGGCGATTCTCGATGCGACGGCCTACGCCTCGAAGGCGGAGCATCGCAAACAGATCGCCGAGGCGATCGCGCCGGCGAATTACATCAACGCGCCGGTCACCGTGCTGGAGCAGGTGCTGACCGGGACCTATGCCGACGGGCTGGGCGGCGTCAAAACCGACGCCAAGCGCGTCGACTTCGACCCGTTCCCCTGGCAATCCTTCGCGGTCTGGATGCTCACGCAGATGAAGCGCTGGGGTCAGGTCAAGGGCGATGTGGATTACAAGTCGATCGCCGAGCAGGTCTATCTCGCGACCGACACGCGCAAAACCATGGCCGAGATGGGGCTGGCGCCGCCGGCATCTTCCTACAAGTCGTTCGCGGTGATGGGCAAGACCTTCGATCCGGCTGCTCCAGAGGATTATCTCAACAGCTTCAAGATCAGGAAGTCGTCGTGAAGAATAAGGCGACGACTTCCGCTTGTTCACCCCTCCCCGCGTGCGGGGAGAGGTCGGATGGCGCGCGTCAGCGCGCGATCCGGGTGAGGGGGACTCTCCACGAGTTGAGTTCCTGGCGATTCCCCCTCACCCCAACCCTCTCCCCGCAAGCGGGGAGAGTGCGATGACCTCATCCCTCCGCCTTCGCGCGGCAATCGTTTCGATCGCGCTGTTCGCAGCCTTCATCGGGGTCTGGCACATCGCCACGCGCGGCACCGGCGCGGTCGCCAGCATGAGTCCGGAATACGCCAGGCTGATGGGCCTGACAGCGACGGCCGGCAAATCGGCGATGCCGGGTCCGCTCGATGTCGGCGCCAAATTGTGGGAGCACCTGCAGCGGCCCTTCTACGACAATGGGCCGAACGACAAGGGACTGGGCATCCAGCTCGGCTACTCGATCGCGCGCGTCGGGCTCGGGTATCTTCTTGCCGTCATCGTCGCCATCCCGCTCGGCTTCCTGATCGGGATGTCGCCCCTGATCAACCGGGCGCTCGATCCATTCATCCAGATTCTGAAGCCGATCTCGCCGCTCGCCTGGATGCCGCTGGCGCTCTACACCATCAAGGATTCCGGACTGTCCGCGATCTTCGTGATCTTCATCTGTTCGGTATGGCCGATGCTGCTCAATACCGCGTTCGGCGTCGCCGCCGTGCGCAAGGAATGGATCAACGTCGCGCGCACGCTCGAAGTCGGCACGCTCCGGCGCGCCTTCACCGTCATCCTGCCGGCGGCCGCGCCGACCATTCTGACGGGGATGCGGATCTCGATCGGCATCGCGTGGCTGGTGATCGTCGCCGCCGAAATGCTGGTCGGCGGCACCGGCATCGGCTACTTCGTCTGGAACGAGTGGAACAACCTCTCGATCACCAATGTCATCATCGCCATTCTCCTGATCGGCATGGTCGGCATGCTGCTCGACCAGATTCTGGCGCGCTTCACCCGCATGGTCACGTTCCCGGAATGATGCGATGACCGTAAACCCGACCTTTGTCGTGTTCCGGGCGCACTGCGGCGCACTCGGGTCCGCGCCTGGCGCGGCCCGAGCACAGGCTCCGTGCCGCCGTGCAGAACCGGGACCCACAGCAACGTGGGTCCCGCGTCTGCGGTGCATCACTGCGTGTCGCACCGCCCGCGGGACACGAGACTAACCCATGACCGAAAAATTCATCTCCATCGAAGCCATCGCAAAGCGCTACCCGGGCGCCGGCGGCGGCGAAATCGCGGTATTCGAGAATCTCTGGCTATCGATGCAGCGCGGCGAATTCGGCTGCGTGATCGGTCACTCCGGCTGCGGCAAGACCACGGTGCTCAACATCCTTGCGGGGTTGGATGCGCCAAGCGCAGGCGCCGTGATCGTGGACGGGCAGGCGATCGAGGGCACCAGCCTCGACCGCGCGGTGATTTTCCAGAGCCACGCGCTGCTGCCGTGGCGCACCGTGCTCGGCAACGTTGCCTATGCCGTGACGTCGAAATGGCGCGACTGGGATCGCGCCAGGGTCAGGGCGCACGCGCAGACGTTTATCGATCTCGTAGGCCTCACCGGCGCCGAGCATAAGCGTCCGTCGGAACTCTCCGGCGGCATGAAGCAGCGCGTCGGCATTGCGCGCGCGCTGTCGATCACGCCGAAGATCATGCTGATGGACGAGCCGTTCTCGGCGCTGGATGCGCTGACGCGCGGCACGCTGCAGGACGAGGTCCGCCGCATCTGCCTGGAGACCGGGCAGACCGCATTCATGATCACCCATGATGTCGACGAGGCGATCTATCTCGCCGACAGGATTTTCCTGATGACCAACGGGCCCGCCGCCGTGCTGGCCGAGATCGTCGAGAACCCGCTGCCGAAGGACCGCGGCCGCACCGATCTGCACCGCCATCCCTATTACTACGCGGTACGAAATCACATCGTTGATTTCCTGGTCAGCCGCAGCAAGAGCTTTGCGACCGATACGCCCGGCCACGATCCGCGCAACGTGCCGGTGGTGCGGATCGGAAAGCCCGAACTGGTCATCGCATCGGTGGCGGATGGGCCGCTGCAGGAAACAAAGCAGGCGTCATGGCCGGGCTTGTCCCGGCCGTCCACGTCTTCCTAAACTGAGAGAGCCAAACGTGGATGGCCGGGACAGATTGCACAAATCAAACCCAGGCATGACGAGACCTAAACAAGGGAGAGAGACATGAAGCGATCCGACCTCACCGAAAAGCTGCTCGATATCAAGCGCGAGAAGGGCTGGAGCTGGAAATACATCTGCGAAAAGATCGGCGGCTATTCCGAAGTCCTGATCGTCGGCGCCTGCCTCGGCCAGATGAAGCTGACCAAGCCGCAGGCCGCGAACGCCGCCGAGCTGTTCGGGCTCTCCAAATCCGAAACCGCGATGCTCAACGAAACGCCGATGCGCGGCATTCCGATGCCGCCGTCCGATCCCTTGATCTACCGGTTCTATGAACTGGTGATGGTCAACGGCCCGGCCTGGAAGGCGCTGATCGAGGAGGAATATGGCGACGGCATCATGTCGGCGATCGATTTCGACATGGTGATGGAGCGGCTGCCCAATCCGAAGGGCGATCGGGTCAAGATCACGATGTCGGGCAAATTCCTGCCGTACAAATATTACGGCGCCAGCGGCAATGTGCCGGAATATGGCTTCAAGGAGGGGTGAGCAGCGCGACTACGCGGGAATTTCTCGTCATTGCGAGCCAACGGGTCGCGCGAATGCGCGCCCGATGACAGGCTCCGCGAAGCAATCCATAGCGACACGAAAGGTGGATTGCTTCGTCGCTCGCGCTCCTCGCAATGACGGTGGAGAGAGCGGCTGTGCCTCACGTCCCCGCCTTCACCTCGAGGATGGCCTGCGCCATCAGCTCGTCCATTTTCACCCGGACCTGCGCTTCCGTGATCGCGACGTTTCTGGCGGCGAGATCGCCCGTCACCTTGCCGACCACGCCGGCGTCGCCGGTGCCTTCGAATTCGGCCGCGACCACTTCCCTGGCATAGGTGTTGGCGGCATCGGGCGACAGGCCGAGTTTATCGGCCGCCCACAATCCGAGCAGCTTGTTGCGACGGGCGGCTGCCTTGAACTTCTGCTCCTCGTCGAGCGCGAACTTCTTCTCAAAACCTTCCTCGCGCTTGTCGAACGTGGTCATGATCAAAGTTCCTTCTGGCGCTGATTTGGGCCGCTGGCGGCCTCATTGCGGCAGGGCGTCTGTATGCCTAGATAGTAGAGCGAATGGTTAAGGCAACGAGCCTTAAAGCCGCAGCTAAAGGGGTAAAACCCTGTCCGGGGGAGACCGGATCGATTGTGCTGGATAGGCCAATCAGATAGGTTGGATTCCAGGCTCGGTTCTCGTTCTGTTTCTTGGTCCCTGGCCTTCGCGGCAGCTCCGTCGTGGGTCTCAATTCTTGTCATCCGGAGCACACCAAATTCATGGATTTCAACAACACACGGTACATCCCAATGAGCCGTCGACGCCGCATTTATGAAGGCAAGGCCAAGGTGCTTTACGAAGGGCCGGAGCCGGGAACCCTGATCCAGCACTTCAAGGACGATGCGACCGCGTTCAACAAGCAAAAACACCAGGTGATCGAGGGCAAGGGCGTCCTCAACAACCGGATTTCAGAATACCTGTTTCAGCACCTCAACGACATCGGGGTGCCGACCCATTTCATCCGCCGCCTCAACATGCGCGAGCAGCTGATTCGCGAGGTCGAGATCGTGCCGCTCGAGGTGGTGGTGCGCAATGTGGCGGCGGGATCGCTGTCGCAGCGCCTCGGAATCGAGGAAGGTACCCAGCTGCCGCGCTCGATTATCGAGTTCTACTACAAGAACGACCAGCTCAACGACCCCATGGTCTCCGAGGAGCATATCACGGCGTTCGGCTGGGCCACGCCGCAGGAGATCGACGACATCATGGCGTTGGCGATCCGCGTCAACGACTTCCTCACCGGGCTGTTTCTCGGCATCGGCATCCGCCTGGTCGATTTCAAGATGGAATGCGGCCGGCTGTTCGAGAACGAGATGATGCGGATCATCGTCGCCGACGAGATCTCGCCCGATTCGTGCCGGCTATGGGATATCAAGTCGAACGAGAAGCTCGACAAGGATCGCTTTCGCCGCGATCTCGGCGGCCTTCTGGAGGCCTACACCGAGGTTGCCAAGCGATTGGGAATTCTGATCGAAAACGAACGGCCCGCGGGCTCCGGTCCGGTGCTGGTGAAGAGCTAAAGGTTGTTCTCGTGAAAGCACGTGTCACCGTCACCCTGAAATCAGGCATCCTTGACCCGCAGGGCAAGGCCATCGAAGGCGCGCTGAAATCGCTCGGTGTCGATGGCGTTGCCAGCGTGCGCCAGGGCAAGGTGTTCGACATCGAGCTGTCGGGCTCCGACAAGGCCAAGGCCGAGGCGGCGTTGAAGGACGCCGCCGATAAGCTGTTGGCCAACACGGTGATCGAGAATTACCGGGTCGAGGTGTTGAGCTAGCCGCCGATGAAATCCGCCGTCCTCGTCTTTCCCGGAATCAATCGCGAGCGCGACATGGCGCGCGCGCTCAAGCTCGCATCCGGCCACCAAGCCGCGATGGTCTGGCATGCCGAGACGTCGCTGCCGAAGGGGACCGATCTCGTGGTGGTGCCCGGCGGATTTTCCTACGGCGATTATTTGCGCTGTGGCGCCATCGCCGCGCGGGCGCCGGTGATGGACGCGGTGCGGGCCTTTGCGGCCGATGGCGGTCTCGTGCTCGGCGTCTGCAACGGCTTTCAGATTCTCTGTGAGGCAGGCCTCTTGCCCGGCGTCCTGATGCGCAATGCGCGGCTGAAATTCATCTGCCGTGACGTGCATATGCGGGTGGAGCGATCCGACACGGCTTTCACGCGCGGCTACAATGCCGGGCAGATCATTCGTGTGCCGGTCGCCCATGGCGAGGGCAATTACGAGGCGGATGAAGAGACGCTGAAGCGGCTGGAGGGTGAGGGGCGGGTGCTCTACCGTTATTGCTCGCCCCAAGGCGTGGTCGACGAGCCCGCCAATATCAACGGCGCGGCGCATTCGATCGCCGGCATCGTCAACGAGCGTGGCAACGTACTCGGCATGATGCCGCATCCGGAAAACCACGTCGAAGACATCATGGGCTGCACAGACGGCCGCGGTCTGTTCGCAGGCCTGGTCGCGCATCTGGAGCACGCGGCGTGAGCGCTGCTGAAGTGAGTTTCCTGATATTCGGCAACAATCTATCCGCGCAGTACCCTGTGCTCTCTCCCCCCTTGCGGGGGAGAGTTGGAGAGGGGGGTACCACGAATGCCGGCGCTTGGGGCTCACCCCCCTCCCTAGCCCTCCCCCGCAAGGGGGGAGGGAACGGAGACGCGATCCGGGCGAGAGCTTCAGCATATGCAATCTAACCAGCCGCAAATCACCCCCGAAATTGTCGCCAGCCACGGGCTGAAGCCGGACGAGTATGAGCGCATCCTGAAACTGATCGGCCGGGTGCCGAGTTTCACAGAGCTCGGGATTTTCTCGGCGATGTGGAACGAGCACTGCTCCTACAAGTCCTCGCGCATCCATCTGCGCGGCCTACCGACCAAGGCGCCCTGGGTGATCCAGGGGCCGGGCGAGAACGCGGGCGTCATCGACATCGGCGATGGCCAGGCGGTGGTGTTCAAGATGGAGAGCCACAACCACCCGAGCTATATCGAGCCCTATCAGGGCGCGACCACCGGCGTCGGCGGCATCCTGCGCGATGTGTTCACGATGGGGGCGCGGCCGATCGCCTGCCTCAATGCGCTCTCCTTCGGCGCGCCGGAACATCCCAAGACCCGCCATCTCGTCTCGGGCGTCGTCGCCGGCGTCGGCGGCTACGGCAACTCGTTCGGCGTGCCGACCGTCGGCGGCCAGGTCCGTTTCCACACCCGCTATGACGGCAACATCCTCGTCAATGCGATGGCGGTGGGCCTCGCCGACACCGACAAGATCTTCTATGCGGCGGCCTCCGGCGTGAACATGCCGATCGTCTATCTCGGCTCCAAGACCGGCCGCGACGGCATCCACGGCGCCTCGATGGCATCGGCCGAATTCGACGACGATTCGGCCGAGAAGCGCCCGACCGTGCAGGTCGGCGATCCCTTTGCCGAGAAGCTTCTGCTGGAAGCATGTCTTGAAATCATGGCGGCCGATTGCGTGATCGCGATCCAGGACATGGGTGCGGCGGGCCTGACCTGCTCGGCGGTCGAGATGGGGGCCAAGGGCGATCTCGGCGTCGATCTCAATCTCGACGCGGTGCCGACGCGCGAAACCGGCATGAGCGCCTACGAGATGATGCTCTCGGAGAGCCAGGAGCGCATGCTCATGGTGCTCAAGCCCGAGAAGGAAAAACAGGCCGAGGCGATCTTCCGGAAATGGGGACTGGATTTTGCCGTCATCGGCTATACCACGCCGAGCAAGCGGTTTGTGGTGAAGCACGGCGGCGATGTGATGGCCGACCTGCCGATCAAGGAACTCGGCGACGAGGCGCCGCTGTACGACCGGCCGCACCTGGCTCCGCCGCCGTTGCCGGTGATCCACGCGCGCGACGTGAAGCCGCCGGTCGGCATCATGCCGGCGCTGGAAAAATTGATCGCCAAGCCCGAGCTGTGCTCGAAGCGCTGGGTGTGGGAGCAATACGATCACGTCATTCTGGGCAATACCGTGCAACGGCCCGGCGGCGATGCCGCGGTGGTGCGGGTGCAGGATGGCCCGAAGGGGCTCGCGCTCACCGTCGACGTCACGCCGCGTTATTGCGAAGCTGACCCGGTCGAAGGCGGCAAGCAGGCGGTGGCGGAAGCCTGGCGCAACATCACCGCCGTCGGCGGCCGGCCGCTGGCGATTACCGACAATCTCAATTTCGGCAATCCGGAGCGCCCCGAAATCATGGGCCAGTTCGTCGGCTGCCTGAAGGGCATTTCGGAAGCCTGCCGCGCGCTCGACTTTCCCGTCGTCTCCGGCAATGTCTCGCTCTACAACGAGACCAACGGTCGCGGCATCCTGCCGACGCCCTCGATCGGCGGCGTCGGATTGCTCGATGATTTCACCAAATCCGCGACGCTGTCGTTCAAGGCCGAAGGCGAGGCGATCCTTTTGATCGGCGAGACTCACGGCTGGCTCGGCCAGTCCGTCTATCTGCGCGACATCTGCGGCCGCGAAGAGGGCGCGCCGCCGCCGGTCGATCTTGCGGCTGAAAAACGCAACGGCGATGTGGTGCGCGGCATGATCCATGCCGGCACCGCGACCGCGGCGCATGACGTTTCCGACGGCGGGCTCCTGATTGCGTTGGCCGAGATGGCGATCGCAAGTGGGATCGGCGCACAGCTATTGGCTGCACCAGGATCGATCGTGCCGCATGCGTACTGGTTCGGCGAAGATCAGGCGCGCTACGTCGTCACGGTGTCCGCCGAGCAGGCCGGCCTGGTGCTGGCGAAGATGAAGGGCGCCGGCGTGCCGTGCACGCGGATCGGCACCACCGGCGGCGATGCGGTCGCGGTTGCCGGCGAGCAGCCGGTTTCGGTAGCGTCCCTGAAAGCCGGCTTCGAGAGCTGGTTGCCGGCTTACATGAACGGTAGCGCGGCCTGAAACGAGTGTAGCCCGGATGAGCGAAGCGACATCCGGGAACGAATGTGACGCCGCCCCGGATGTCGCTTCGCTCATCCGGGCTACAATATGGTCCCCTCAGACCACTTCCTCGATGGTGACCCTGTCGGGATAGAACGCCAGATGGCCGGAGATTTCCGCCATCGCCGGGAATGGCGTCTCGTAGATCCAGATCGCATTCTCGATGGTCTTGCCGTCGGCGACGATGCTGAAATAGCTCGCATCCCCCTTGTAGGGGCAGTGCGTCACCCGCTCGGTGCGCGCCAATAGCGCCATGTTGGCATCCTTGCGCGGCACATAATTCACCGCCGGGTAGCTCGCTTCCTTCAGCGTCAGGGCAGCGGTGGTATCGGCGATCACGACGCCGCCGGCGGAGACGCGGACGCGCTTCGGGTTTGTGGTAATGGTGATGGGGTGGTCGGGACCGGGGAGCTTCATGGTTGTCAGCCTCTTGGTCAGCCCGTTGTGATCGTACGGTACGATCCTTTCGGCTTTGCAATCATCAGATGGGGAATATAGTGCGACAACGCGTGACCTAGAAGGGTCTGGACGCTAAGTTGAGGTGCCGCGGCAACGAAGCCGGGGGCGACTCGAAACGCCGGATTGGAGAGATTTGGGATGCCGATGGACGCCCACGACATCGAATCGATGATCAAGGCAGCTATACCCGACGCCGAGGTGACGATCCGCGATCTGGCGGGCGATGGTGACCACTATGCGGCGACCGTGATCTCGGCGTCATTCCGTGGCAAATCCCGTGTCCAGCAGCATCAGATCGTCTATCAATCGCTGCAAGGACAGATGGGCGGCGTGCTTCACGCGCTGGCGCTGCAGACGGGGGTACCTGACGGTCCCGGGGGCACCTGACGGACCGGGGTGCCCGAGACCTGACAACCGGGGCGGGGGGCGCCATGGCGTCGGACACTGAACGCGGCGCGTTGTTTCGTCCCATCCTGCCGAAACAGCATAGCCGCGTGACCTATGCCGAACTGCTGTTCGATCTGGTGTTCGTTTTCGCGGTGACGCAGATATCGCACACGTTGCTGGGCCGCTTCACCCCGCTCGGGGCGTTGCAGACGACGCTGCTTTTCCTGGCCGTCTGGTGGGTGTGGGTCTACACCTCCTGGATCACCAACTGGCTCAATCCTGAACTCACCCCGGTTCGGATGCTGCTGTTCCTGCTGATGCTCGGCGGGCTCGTGCTCTCCACTTCCATTCCAACAGCCTTTGAGAACAGGGGATTGTGGTTCGCGCTCGCTTATGCCGCGATGCAGGTTGGCCGCACCCTCTTCCTGCTGGCGTCGGTCCCGCGCAGGCGACCGTCGATCCGGATGAATGCGATCCGCATCTTGGTTTGGCTGACCGCGTCGGCGGTGTTCTGGATCATCGGCGGCCTGCGTGAGGGAGAGACGCGGCTGGCGCTTTGGGCCGTGGCGCTGGCGATCGAATACCTCTCGCCGGCGGCGCGGTTCTGGATCCCGAAATATGGTGCGTCCTCGATCGAGGACTGGGCGGTCGAGGGCGGCCATATGGCCGAGCGCTGCGCCGGGTTCATCATCATCGCACTCGGGGAATCCATTGTCGTGACCGGTGCGACGTTCGCCGAACTGACCTGGACCACCGAGACGGTCGTGGCGTTCGTCTCGGCCTTTGCAGGCAGTCTCGCGATGTGGTGGATCTATTTCCACAAGGGCGCCGAAGCGGGGTCGGAACTGATTTCAAATTCGAGCGAGCCGGGACGGCTGGCGCGGCTGGCCTACACCTATCTGCATATGCCCATTGTCGCCGGCATCATTCTCTCCGCGGTGGCCGATGAACTCGTGCTGCAGCATCCCGAAGGCCACGCCGACCTCCGAACCGTGCTGAGCGCGGTCGGCGGCCCGCTGCTGTTTCTGATCGGAACCATCCTCTTCAAGCACACCATTCGCGGCTGGCTGCAGCTCTCCCACGGCGCCGGCATCATCGCGCTATGCGCGCTGGGCTGGTTTGCCGGCGATCTGTCGCCGCTGATGCTGTCGATCGTGACGTCGGCGCTGATGATCATCGTCGCCGCCTGGGAATCGATCTCGCTGCGGTCCACCGCCGCCGAATCCCGATCGGCAGAATCAGGCGCTGAAAAACCTCACTCCGAGGCCACCAGCGCGTGAACCGAAAACATGCCGGCCGGGTCCGTCCATGATTCCAGCGGCGTCCAGCCCGAACCTCTGGCAAGCGCGGTGAAACGCTCGAGGCTGTATTTGTAGCTGCTCTCGGTGTGGATGCTTTCGCCGGGGCGAAATGAAAAATTCCGCCCCAGTACCCGCGCGGTCAACGCTTTCTTGCTGATCAGATGCATTTCGATGCGATGGCGATCGCGGTTATAGATGGCACGATGCATGAACGCGCTGATGTCGAAATTACCGCCCAATTCGCGGTTGATGCGATGGAGCACATTCAGGTTGAAGCGCGCGGTGACGCCCGCGGCATCGTTATAGGCCTTGTACAGTACGCGCTCGTCCTTCTCGAGATCGACGCCGATGACCATCCGCGCGCCGTTCCCCAGAATGCCGCGGGCGCTGCGCAGGAAGGCGCTAGCTTCATGCGGCTCGAAATTGCCAAGCGTGGACCCCGGGAAAAATCCGACCTTCGGCATCTTGCTGACGGCCTCGGGCAATACGAACGGCGTGGTGAAATCCGCCGTGACCGGATGAACATCGAGCCCGGGGAAATCCGCGCGCAAGGCGTTGGCCTGGGCTGTCAGGAAGTCGCCGGAAATGTCGACGGGAACGTAGGCGCTGAATGAGCATTCATTCAGCAGCAGCCGCACTTTGGTGGTGGCGCCCGCGCCGAATTCCACCAGCGCCGCGCCGTCGGGCACGATCGCCGATATCGCCCGGCCGCGGTCCCGCAGGATCGTCAGTTCGGTGCGGGTCGGATAATATTCCGGCAACAGCGTAATCTGCTCGAACAGCTCCGAGCCCGCGGCGTCGTAGAAATATTTCGGCGACAGCCGTTTCGGCTGCTGCGACAGATCGTCGATCACGTCGCGGGCAAATACCGAAGCATGCTCGTCGAAATGCTGCGCTTTGGTCAAAGCGGGGGCGTGCAAATTCATGACAGTCTCCGAAAGCGCGCCTTCCGGCGCGGTTTGAATTCGAAAAATTCAGCCGGCGTAATCGGCGAGCCGCAACCCCGTGAATTGCCAGCGGTGATGGGGATAGAAGAAATTGCGATAGCTGATACGGCTATGTCCGATGGGAGTCGCAAGCGATGAACCGCGCAGCACCAGTTGGTTGACCATGAACTTGCCGTTGTATTCGCCGAGCGCGCCCTCGATCGCCCGGTAGCCGGGATAGGGAGCATAGGCGCTGCGGGTCCACTGCCACACGATGCCAAAGGCATCGTTGAGATGGCCGGCGCGCGCTGCGACCTCCCATTCCATTTCGGTGGGCAAATGCTTGCCGCTCCAGCGCGCGAACGCGTCGGCCTCGTAATAGCTGAGGTGGCAGACCGGGGCCAAAGGATCGATCGGCCTTACGCCCGCCAGCGTCATGACCTGCCACTCGCCATCGATCTGGCGCCAGTGACCGGGCGCCTGCCATCCTTCGTTGCCGACGGTGGCAAAACCGTCCATCAGCCAGAGCGTCGGCGTCGAATAGCCGCCATCTGCCATGAAGGCGAGCCATTCGGCGTTGGTGACGAGGTTGCGCGCCAGCCTGACCGGCCCCACCAGCGCGCGGTGGACCGGCTTCTCATTGTCGAAATGGAAGGTTTCGCCGGCATGCCCGATGCTGTGGATGCCCTCGTTGAGGTCAACCCATTCGCCGCCGGCGCGCGACGCGTCGCCGCTCCGCGTTGAAGCGGGGAAGCGCCATGACGGATCATAGGCCGGCGGAATCGGGTTCTGCGCGAAGGCGTGCAGTATGTCGGTCAGCATCAATTCCTGATGCTGCTGCTCGTGGTGGAGGCCGACTTCCACCAGCGGCGCGATCGCAGCCAGCGTGTCCTCCGAGGCCTCATGAAAGAACTTCACGGTCGCCGCGTCGACATGCGCCCGGTAGGCCGTGATGTCATCGGCGCCGGGCCGGGTCAGGTGGCCGCGCTGGTGACGGGCATGCCGGGGGCCAGCGCTGACATAGTAGGAATTGAACAGGAACGCATAATCGGGATGAAAGCGCTGGTATCCCCGGCAGTGCTCGCCGAGCAGGAATTGTTCGAAAAACCAGGTGGTATGGGCACGGTGCCATTTCGCCGGGCTTGCGTCCGGCATCGACTGAATCAGCTGATCCTCCGGGGTCAGAGGGCCGGCGCGGCGCTCGGTTTCGTTTCGCACTGCAAGGAACGCTTCCGCCAGGTTGTGGGCGGGGCTTCCGGAATCGGAGAATAGTGACGGGCAAGGGGCGGCGAGCGCGGCGGATGCTGGTTTCGTCACTGTCGTCTCCGGTTCGGAAGAGAACGTTGGTCTGGCGGAGGGGTTCCCCGAGAACAGCCTGTCCTAGATAGGGGTTCCCGCCCGGGAAAAAAGCCTCCCCAAGGGTATGTTCGGGGGTACGCTCAGGGTCAGGACCTTGTTACCTGCCGGGGCGATTTGCCCCGGGGGTGTGGTGCCGCGCAGGGACGTGCATGCCAGCTCCCCGGCATTTTGCTTTGGATGCACAATCGTTTGGGGTACATATATGGTAGTCGCGGGTCCGATGGCCCGAAGGTCTAGCCGCAAGGGCGCCATGCGGACGCGCGCGCGCCCCAAGAGGAATTGAATATGAGCATCGAGCAATTCATTGACAACGAAGTGAAGTCGAACGACGTCGTGCTGTTCATGAAGGGAACGCCGCAGTTTCCGCAGTGCGGCTTCTCCGGACAGGTGGTGCAAATTCTCGACCACGTCGGCGTCGGCTACAAGGGGCTCAATGTCCTTGAGTCCGCCGACTTGCGGAACGGCATCAAGACCTACTCCAATTGGCCGACCATTCCGCAGCTCTACGTCAAGGGCGAATTCGTCGGCGGCTGCGACATCATCCGCGAGATGTTCCAGGCCGGCGAACTGCAGCAGCTGTTTGCCGACAAGGGCGTGACGGTCAGCGCGCCTGCCTCTGCCTGAGCTTTTCCTCTGAGCCTGGCTTCGCGCCAGCTGGGTCCGGCGCGGCTGGAAGTCATCGTCGCCGACATCACGACGTTGCGCGTTGATGCCATCGTCAACGCGGCCAATTCGTCGCTGCTCGGCGGGGGCGGTGTCGATGGTGCGATCCATCGTGCCGCAGGGCCCGGGCTGCTCGACGAATGCCGCACGCTCCGTGGCTGCGAGACCGGCGGCGCCAAAATCACCTCCGGCTATCGGCTGCCCGCCCGGCATGTGATTCATGCCGTCGGTCCGGTCTGGAACCAGGGGCGCCGCGGCGAAGACGAGGCGCTGGCCTCGTGCTACGCCCGCGCGATCGAGCTGTGCCAGAGCCACGGCCTTGCTTCGGTTGCCTTTCCCGCCATCTCCACCGGCATCTACCGCTTTCCCGCCGAGCGCGCGGCGCGGATCGCGGTAACGGCCACGGTGGACGCGCTGCAATCGGTGCCCGCGATCCGCCGGGTGATCTTCTGCTGCTTTTCGGACGAGAGCGCCCGGTTGCATGCGCAGGCGATGGCCGCCTTTGGCGACCCTTGTGCGGACCGAGCCGGCCGCTAAACTCGACCGATCCAGCGGGCGGTGATGCAGATGACAAGGCGATCGAGGACCGACGGTCCGACGCGACGCAACGTCGCAGCGGCCCTTGCGCTTCTCCTCGCCGCGATCGCGATCGAGACCGGCCGCGCGGAATCGCCGCCCGCCGTTTCCCCCGGTTTTACGCGGGAAGGGCTGGCGCGCGTCGAAGACTACGTCCGCAACGAGATCACGAGCGGCAAGATTCCCGGCGCGGTTCTATTGATCCAGCAGCACGGTCAACCCGTCCTGTTCGAAAGTTTTGGCCTGCGCGACGTCGACAGCAAGCGTCCGATGACCGCCGACACGATCTTTCGGCTCTATTCGATGTCAAAGGCGATCACATCCGTCGCCGCCATGATGCTGGTCGATGACGGCGAGCTGCGGCTCGACGATCCCGTCTCGAAATATATTCCGGCCTTTGCCGACGTGAAGGTCGCCGTCGAGAAGCGCGACGAAAATGGCAAGCCTCCGCTCGTGAGCGAGCCGGTCGATCGCCCAATCCGGATCGAGGACCTGCTGCGCCACACCTCGGGTCTGACTTACGGATTCTACGGCGACAGCCCGGTGCGAAAACTCTATGCGAACTCGGATTTGTTCGACGGCGATTTCGACAACGCCCAGTTCGCCGGGCGCATCGCAAAGCTTCCGCTCGCCGAACAGCCGGGAACGCTGTGGGATTACGGTCACTCCACCGATGTTCTCGGCCGCGTCATCGAGATCGTATCGGGACAGTCGCTCTTTCAATTCGAGAAACAGCGGCTGCTCGATCCGCTCGGCATGACCGAGACCGCATTCTACGTCGCCGATGACGCCAAGCGGCCGCGGGTCGCCGAGCCGCTGCCCGCCGATCGCTTCACCGGTCCGATCGCCGGCATCAAGGATCCGATCGTGCCGCGGCGCTGGGAGTCCGGCGGGGCGGGCATGGTCGGGACAACAGGGGACTACGGGCGCTTTGCGCAAATGCTGCTCAATGGCGGCACGCTGGATGGCAGGCGCTACCTCAAGCCCGAGACCGTCGCGCTGATGGCGTCGGATCATATCGGGCCGGAGACGAAAATCGCCCGCGATCATGACTACTTTCCGGGCGAAACCAGCGGCTTCGGTCTCGGCTTTGCCGTGCGCACCGCGGTGCCTCCGAATACGTCGTGGCCGTTGGGCGAATACCGCTGGGGCGGCGTCGGCGGCACCTTCTTTTTCATCGATCCAAAGGACGATATGTTCGCTATTCTCATGATGCAGTCGCCGTCGCAGCGCGAACGCATTCTGAACGAGCTCAAGGCGCTGATCTATCAGGCGCTGAAGAAGTGATCGGCATCGCCGCCATCCGGAGCAAGCCATGTCCGTGCAAGACACCGTAAAGGCCATCGGCGGCCGCTTCTCTCCGCCACTTGAGACAGCTTTCTGGATTGTCCTCGCCGTCTATCTGGCCCTGGTCGTTGGTTTTTCCTGGAATCCGACGCCGTTCGCGCAAGGTCTGGCGACCGTCGGAATCGTGGCGGCCTGCGCCCACGCGGCTTTATCCTATGGTTGGAAGGATGCGCTCGCCCTGTTCGCGATCTGCCTCGTCATCACCTTCGCGATAGAGAACCTCGGCGCGGCTACGGGATTTCCTTTCGGCCATTATCATTTCGAAGTCGGAACGAACCTGCCGCATGTCGGGGCCATTCCGGTGATCGTCGGTCGCTCTGGTTCGGCATGGGATATTTCTCGTGGGTCGTGGCCGGGACTTTGCTTGGGGCACAGGCGCGGCCGCATCGGACACTCGAATTGATCGCTTTGCCCGTGGTCGCCGCATTCGTGATGACGCAATGGGACGTGGTGATCGACCCACCCGAGGCGACCATTTCAAAAGCCTGGATATGGCATGACGGCGGGGCGCATTTCGGTGTTCCGCTTTCGAACTATCTCGGCTGGCTGCTGACTTCGTGGCTGTTCTATCAGGCGTTCGCCCTTTATCTGAGCCGCCGGCGCTATGTGTTAGCGCAGTCAGCCGAACAGGCGCGCGCGCTCAGGCTGGTGGCGATCTTGCTGTATCTTTGCTCCGGCCTCACCCATGTGACGCCGTTTCTCATCGGCCAAAGCGGCGAAGTCGTCGACGCCGCCAACCATGTCTGGCGCGTCGCCGATCTGCGCGAAACCACCGTCGTGATCCTGCTGTTCACGATGGTGTTCACATCGGTGCTTGCGGCGCTGCGGCTTGCGACCGACGCCGCCGATCGCTGAGGACAGCCTGTCTCAGGCCCCCCGCACGATCTCCCGCACCAGTCCGACCGTTTCTTCGACCATCCCGGCCGTGACATCGAGATGGGTGCAGGCGCGGATCCGGCCGTCCATCATGGCGAGCAGCACGCCGCGCTGGCGCAGCGCGCCGACCATGGCATCGCCGCTGACACCGGCGCCGTCAGGCCTGAAGAAAACCAGATTGGTCTCGGGCTGCTGCACCTCAATGCCGGCAATCTGCGCCAAGCCGCGTGCCAGCGCGCGGGCGTTGGCGTGGTCCTCCGCTAGCCGCTCGACATGGTGATCGAGCGTGTAAGTGCAGGCCGCGGCGCAAATACCGGCCTGGCGCATCGAGCCGCCCAGCCGCTGCTTCCAGCGCCAGACCTCATCGATGAAGTCGCGCGTGCCGGCGATCACGGCGCCGATCGGTGCACCCAGTCCCTTCGAGAAATCGATCCAGGCGGAATCCCATCCTTCCGCCATGTCGCGCGCGGGGGAGCCGGTGGCGACGCAGGCGTTCATCAGCCGCGCACCGTCCATGTGGGTGGCAAGTCCGTGGCCCTTCGCGATCTTCACGACCTCGTCGAGATCGGCTCTCTTCCAGATGGTGCCGCCGCCGATATTGGCGGTCTGTTCGGCGCTGACCAGGGTCTGCGGCGGCTGGTAGCGGGTGCGCGGATGAAGTGCGGTGCGAAAGGCATCAGGCGTGAACTGGCCGTCGGCGCCGGGCAGCGCCGTGATCTGGAATCCGCCGAGGGCAGCGTGGGCGCCACCTTCGCGGGCGATGATATGCGCCGAGGCATGCGCGAGGATTTCATCGCCGGGCCGGCAATGGACCAGCGTCGCCGCGACGTTGCACATCGTGCCTGACGGCAGGAACACGGCGGCTTGCTTGCCGAGCAGATCGGCCACCCGGTCGCACAGCACATTTACTGACGGATCGTCGCCGACCTGCTCGTCGCCCACTTCGGCGCGCGCCATCGCCTCGCGCATCGCGGGCGTCGGACGGGTCTGGGTGTCCGACAACAGGTTGATGCGGACGGCTGGCGCCCTGGGATCGGGACGGGCAGGGGTGTAGGTCATGGCGGGTTCTCAAAGCCTTGGCTGGATTGGTCTCGATCACGTCATTCCGGGTCTGGTCCTTCGGACCATCCCGGAATGACGGTGCATTAGGCGACTGATCTTACCCAAACAAAAGGCCCCGGCAAAACCGGGGCCTTCGATCTTTCGCAAATGCGACCGATATCAATCAGCGCGAATAGAATTCGACGATCAGATGCGGCTCCATCTGCACGGCGAACGGCACGTCGGACAGCGCGGGGATACGGGCGAACTTCGCCGTCATCTTGGAGTGATCGACTTCAAGGAAGTCCGGCACGTCGCGCTCGCCGAGCTGGCTCGCCTCGAGGACGACGGTGAGCTGCTTTGAGGATTCCTTGACCTCGACCAGATCGCCGACCTTCAGCTTGTAGCTTGAGATGTTGACGCGGCGGCCGTTGACCTTGACGTGGCCGTGATTGATGAACTGGCGCGCGGCGAACATGGTGGCGACGAACTTGGAGCGGTAGACCACGGTGTCGAGACGGCGCTCCAGCAGGCCGATCAGGTTTTCACCGGTATCGCCCTTCATCCGGCCGGCCTCGACATAGATGCCGTGGAACTGGCGTTCGCTAATGTTGGCGTAATAGCCCTTGAGCTTCTGCTTGGCGCGCAACTGCACGCCGAAGTCGGAGAGCTTGCCCTTGCGGCGCTGGCCGTGCTGGCCGGGGCCGTATTCCCTGCGGTTCACCGGGCTCTTCGGGCGGCCCCAGATGTTCTGGCCCATACGGCGATCGATCTTGTATTTCGCCTCACTGCGCTTTGTCATCGCGTCCTCTTCGTAAGTTTGAGTGTTGAGGAAACGCGCCCTCCTGTGCACCGGGAATTTCCCGGTGCCGACAGGTCCAGCCCTAAAGCTTGAGGTAAGGGACGGACCACGGGTCGCGAAACGCTTCGCGGGCCGAAAACGGCCCGCGAGCAAGCGGTTTCTAGGCAGAAACCGCTGTCCTGTCAATTAGAACGCCGCGTTACACCGTCATTCCGGGGCGATGCGCAGCATTGGGCCCGGAATCTCGAGATTCCGGATTTGTCGCTGCCGCGACGCCCCGGAATGATGGCCTACTGGTCGTCAGGTCACGGCTGCCCGGGCTGCCTTCACCTCAGCCGGCTGCGGATTTCCGCGCAATTCGGCCGATATTCCGGCGTTCAGCACCTGTTCCAGCCGGGTCAGAACCCGGGCGATCAAGGCGGCGTCGGTAACCCGGTGGTCCCAGCGGATGACGACGTCGATGCCTTGGTCGGGCCTCACCACGCCGTAGGTTACGATGAAGGGGCCGGGACTTAGCGCGTGAAGCTCGCCTGGACCGTAAGCGGCGACCGACGTCACCCCGAAGCTGCCAAAATTGTTGGCGGACATCCGTCCGACGTTGAGGCCGATGAACCAGCTCAGGCGGCGCAGCGGCAGCGGCAGCCTGGTCGCCATCAGGATTTTCCGAAAAGACGGGATTTCCATCAGCGGCGCATTCTTGGCGCGCCTGATCTGGGCGTCGATATCGGTCAGCGACCGCTGATCCGGTGCAGGGATCTTTTCGGGCAGGATGCAATCCCGGCCTTCCTCGACCCGCGCGATCGCAACCATGGCGACGCTGTGCGGCAGTTCAAAGAAATGCGGCCACGGCAATTTGACGTAGAGCGTGCGCAGGACAGGTTCGTCCCTGGCCACCAGCGCGAAAGCCTTGACGAAGATCGCCGCCCAGCCGGGCCGTTGGGTAGCCTGCGCGCGGGCCTCGACCAATTGGTGAATGTCGAGCGTTCGCGAGAGCGACACGAACGGCACGCGCATCGACGCATGCATGAGGTCGGCGATGAAACGGCGCGGCAGTGAGATTTTTCGAACTGTTCCGCGCATCGTTCCGCTCAAGTTCCCGCTACTGCCATCCGCGGGTGGTTTCACCCAGCCGCCGCCCTGATCTAGCACGGACCGGCGGGTGTGACTCCAGATGGTTCTACCTAGCGGTTGTAGAAAGGGAACGGCGGTCAGATAAATCGCAAGTGATTCCAGTAGCTTCAGGCCGGAATGCGGCCGCCGAAAAACGGCATCAAGGCCTCGCTGAGGGTATGGGGCTTTCGGGAAGTGAAAACTATTTCGGCCCCGGCATGATCGGCTCTGCGGCCGGGACCTTTGAGCAAATCCGCAACCCGCCTGGCGATCGCGGGCGCCGGGTCGATCCAGGCGACTGGCCACGGCGCAAGCTTCACCAGCCGGTCCATCAGCAACGGATAATGGGTGCAGGCCAGCACGATCGTGTCGGTGCGCATGGCGGTGCTTGCGCCGGCGCCGACAAAACATGGCGCCAGTTCCGCCGCGATCAGGTCGTCGCTGACGTCTTCGCCGCTCAGCGCCGCTTCCGCTAGCGCGGCCAGATCAGCTGAGCCGACCAGCGTGACTTCGCAGCCTTGCGCGAAATCGCGGATCAGCGCCCTGGTGTATTCGCGCTTGACGGTGCCCCTGGTGCCGAGCACCGACACGCGCCTTGTTGTTGAACCCGCGCAGGCCGGCTTGATCGCGGGCACGGTGCCGACGAACGGCACCTCGTAGCGCTCGCGAAGATGCGACATCACCAGCGTGGAAGCGGTGTTGCAGGCGATCACGACCAGATCGGGGCGATGCGCTGCGATCAATTCGCCGATCAGCGGCACCACGCGGGCGATGATCTGGTCCTCGCCGTGGTGGCCATAGGGAAAGAACGCGTCATCGGCGACGTAAACATAATGCGCGTCGGGCCGCGCCCTGACGATCTCGCGCAAGACCGTGAGGCCGCCGAGGCCGGAATCGAAAACAAGAATCGTCGGGGGTACTGACACGAAGGCAATCCTAGCCGATCCGGGGTTACCGTTCCGTAGCTTTTGCTCGGCTGTGTGCGGCGCGGAGCAGGCGGGAATATGTCCGTTCGCCCTTTGCTTGTGCCTTGCATCATCCACAATTACGGGCAAACTTGCCCGACAGGCGCTTTTTTTGGGGTGGGGGGATCCATGCCGGAAAATACCAAACCGAAGGCTGCGCCAAAAAATATTGTCCTGCTGTCGGACGGTACCGGCAATAGCTCGGCAAAATTGTTCAAGACCAACGTCTGGCGTCTGTTTCAGACGCTCGACCTCGCCGATCCCGCCAGCCAGGTCGCCTATTACGATGACGGCGTCGGCACCTCGTCGTTCAAGCTGTTTGCCATTCTCGGCGGCGTCTTCGGCTTCGGCCTGAAGCGCAATGTGATCGACATCTACAGTTTTTGTTGCCGCAATTACCGGCCCGGCGACCGCATCTATTGTTTCGGCTTTAGCCGCGGCGCCTTCACCATCCGTATCGTGACCGGGATGATCGCGTCGCAGGGTCTTGTCGACTACGACAACAATGAAGCCGATCTCGCGCGTTTCGCCGCCGATGCCTATCGTCTTTACCGGCGCCGGTTCAACGGCGGCATCCTCAAATATCTCGGCTATGCCCATATCGACTTGCGCGGCATGCGCGACCAGGTGATTTCGTGGTGGCTGCGGGTTCGCGGCCAGAAGGTGAGCGCGCCGGCGATAACGCAGATCGAGAGCATTCATTTCGTCGGGATATGGGACACCGTCGACGCGTATGGCGGACCGATCCAGGAGATGACCCGCGCGATCGATTACTGGATCTGGCCGCTGTCGATGCCGGATCATTTTATGAACGCGAAGGTGCACCGCGCCTGCCACGCGCTGGCGCTGGAGGACGAGCGCGACGCCTTCACCCCGGTGATCTGGGACGAACGTTACGTCCGCGGCACGGCCCGGGTGGACGGTCAGGAAAAGACGCAATGGCTGTTCGGCATCGACTACGATCCGCGCAGCGATGCCGCGAAGGCCACGGACCCCGCGCCGCACGCCCGCAGGGACGTGCTGCCGATTGATCGCGAGCGCATCAGCCAGGTGTGGTTCACCGGCGTGCATTCGGATATCGGCGGCGGCTATCCACGGAACGGGCTCTCCTTCGTGACGCTGGACTGGATGATGGATCGGGCAAAGGTCTACGGCCTGCATTATCTCGACGAGCAGCGGGATTTGCTGCTCAGTCCCCAGACCGACCCCAACGACAAGCTCAATGATTCCCGCAAGGGACTGGCGAGCTATTATCGTTACAAGCCGCGCAACCTTGCGGATATTTACAAGGAGCCGCCGTACAAGCTTTCGATCCGCGCCGACGCCCGCACGATCCGGCGCTTGCTGTGGAGGCAGCCCGACCCGCAGGCGCAAATCCTTCAGGATCTGCATCCCAGCATGCCGCAGAGCGTGTTGCCGGTGCCGAAGCCCACCATTCACGATGCCGTCTTCAAACGTATTGAGCAGGGGTGCGACCGCTATGCGCCCGTCGTAATTCCCGCCCCCGACCGTTACAGGTTCACCGACAGCGCCGGAACGCTGTTTGACGGGCCGCACCGCGTGGATCCGCCGGGGCGGTCCAGTGTCCAGGACGATGTCTGGAACTGGATCTGGCTGCGCCGCATCGTCTATTTCCTCACCGTGTTCTTCACGCTGTTCGTCGTCTCGATTCCGTTCTTTGTGATCTACGCTCTCGGCTTTGGTCTTGGCAGCGTCGGTGGATTCGTCAATCCGATCGTCAACGCGGCCGCATCATTCCTTCCCGGAGCGCTGGAGCCCTGGTTTGTCGCGTTTCGCAACGCACCGGGCTTTGTGCTGATCGGCGTGGTCGCAATCGGCGTGTTGCTGCTGGTTGGCAAGAATCTTCAACAGACCGTTCGCGACGTCGCGCGCGTCGCCTGGCACGCGCCGGGCAGTCACATCAAGCTGGCGGGGTGGCGGGCCGCGGTGTATCGGCTGCGCAGGTTTGGCGTCTATCCGGCGACGTTTTATGTCCTGACACACTGGATCCTTCCCACGGTCATCATGTGGTGGCTGTTCTGGTGGCTCGCGTTCGGAGCGGCCAACACACTCGGCCTGATCTGCAAGGCGACCGACGGCGTCGAAGTGGAAAATTCGGCCGCCGCCGCTTCGGTCATGAATACCGCGATGGCCTGCAACGCGACCGGCCTGAAGGTGACGCAGGGCGAGACCTATCGCATCAGGCTGGTGATCGGAGAGCCCTGGATGGATGCTGACATCGCGACCAGCCCCAACGGCTTCGATCACCGCCAGGCCGCCTGGCTGCAGTTGCCGGGCGTGCCTTACCGGCGGTTGATATGGTCGAACTGGCTTGCCACCATTCTTCGCGTCGGCGGCCCGGGGCTGGAAGAGCATCTGCTGCAGTTTGAGGAGAAAGAAGGGGCATGGACCACGACCTTCAAACCTCGAAGCAGCGGCGAGGTATTCCTCTATGTCAACGATGCCGTCATCAGCCTGCCGTGGATCTACGATTGGTTCTACCGGAATAACCACGGCACGGCCGAGGTCAAATTGGAAAAACTGCCAAAGCTCCCGGCGCGCTGACCGTTTCGCTCTACGCTTGCCCGAACACGCGCCGGAAGATCGTATCGACGTGCTTGAAGTGATAGCCGAGGTCGAATTGCTCGGATATCTCGGCGTCGGTGAGATACTTCCTCACGTCGGCGTCCTTTTTCAGGAGTGACTGGAAGTCGCCTTCGCCGCGCCATACCGGCATCGCGTTGCGCTGCACGAGCTTGTAGGCGTCCTCGCGGCTGGCGCCCTTCTGAGTCAGCGCGATCAGAACCCGTTGCGAATGAATGAGCCCGCCGAGCCGGTCGAGGTTCTTCATCATGTTCGCAGGGTAGATCAGGAGCTTGTCGATCAGGCCGGCGAGGCGGTTAAGCGCAAAATCCAGCGTCACCGTGGCGTCGGGCGCTATCATGCGCTCGGCCGAGGAGTGCGAGATGTCGCGCTCATGCCACAGCACGACATTCTCCATCGCCGGCGTGACATAGG
>NZ_SSNA01000140.1 GCF_004799445.1 Bradyrhizobium sp. | reverse complement strand
GCAAGGCCGGCGAACCCGCCGACCGCGACAGGCTGTCGATCTCGTTCAACGGCATCCGCGTCGCCAGAAGCGGCGCGCGCGATCCATCCTATGACGAGGCGGAAGTCTCAAACGCGATGAAGAATCCGACGATCCAGATCAGGATCGCGCTGGGCCTCGGCAAGGGCCGCGACCGGGTGCTGACCTGCGACCTCACCAAGGAATATGTCGCGATCAACGGCGACTACCGGTCGTGAACGTCACGACCGGCTGACGTCATTCGCCCGGCTCACTTGTCACGCCCTTGTTCGGCGAAACCAAATCGGCCACGAGGCGGCCAATTCTGCCCGCCCCTCAACGAGAGGCTGCAGTTGCCGCATCGCTACTGCGCGAAGCTAACAGGTCTTCTGCTGCAAATGCTGTATGCAGGTACACGTTGTCGTCGAGGACGTGTATTTGACGTCATAGTACGCAGGACCGCTCGAGTTGGCGGGGCTGTCCGTTGAACAGCGCGGGAACAGGTAATAGCTATCTCGGAGCGTTACGGTCCCGCTGATCGCGTAACCGAGATTGGGTGTGTAGGCGTAGGACACTTCACCCAGAATGAACGAGATATTATTGTTTGGATTGCTATTGCTTGGGCTTCCGGCGATCGACGAGGGTAGTGTCATCGGTTGACCGACTGTCCTTCCCGTTCCAAAGCTCGTTCCATTATACGATTGGCTCCATTGAACCGTGGCGTTGCCGCCGGCGTCGGTGGAGACTTCGGACACCGTGACCGTGACCAGCGAGTTACCGCCGCTGTCAGTCGTCGGATACGGTGCCATGATTGCCGCCGAAGCGCCAAGAATGGTTTGCATCCGGGCCACGCTGATCTGCGTGTTCTGCGAAACCATATCAGCGACAGAGTGTGCAGTTGCGCTGACCTTGACGTTGATCCCCATCGCCCTGCTGAGTTCGAAGCCGCCGACGTAGAGCAGCAACATGAACGGCAGCACGATGGCGAACTCCACCGCTGCCACGGCTTTGGCGTCGATCCATAGTTCCCGCACGCGAAATGACAGGCTGGTCATAGGAAAACCTTCTAGGAGGACGGCTCATTCTGGAAAGCGGCAGTCGCCATGATCGTCTGACTGCCTTGGCTTGAGAACATGAAGATCGGCCACAGATACATCACGCGGACGACGACAATATCGCCCGCGTTCCCGGGAACGAATTGCCAGGTATTCGTGACTTGCCCCTGGGCGTTGTAGGTCAACGTAGGCGCGGATGTAGTTGCTGACGACCAGGAACTGGCGACCTGCACGTCGACCATCAAACCACTGCAGTTGAAAAGGATGGCGACCTGGTTGCAGACAACTGTTTGAAATTGCGCCGCGGTCATCTGCTGTGACTGCACCTGCCCGGTCAGAATTTGGCGGCTCGATTGCTGCACCACCGATTCGAGCAGTTGTTGCGCAAAGAAGACGAGAAACGTCTGAATGAGCGCGGCGAGAAGTCCGATAAATGGCGCGGCCACGAGTGCGAACTCGACCGCCGTGGCGCCCCTTCTGTCCCTGATAAAGGCGGCGCAACGATTGCGGAACCCTTTTGCTGATGCAACTTCCACTTCGGCCATGGTGCTTTCTTACTGCGTGAGGCTGCCGGTACTTGAGGCGACTTTGATGAACAGCTTCGTCAGCGCGTCCGAGATGTCGCCGCCGGTCTGAACGTCGGCGAACAAGCCGGGCGAGGCGCACGCTTTTAGATTTGTTGCAATGGTGCCGGTTGAGGAACCAGGCTCGTCGTACTTGTCTACCCAGCTCATATACCAGCTGTCCGTGATGTTGCTGTTAGGGCCGAGGTTGATGAGTTGCAGATACTCCGTGTAGAGAACCGCGATACGAATGCCGCGGTTCTTGATCGTCGTGCAGATGGTTGGATCGATCGGCTGCATGCATCGCTTGTAAGAGGAGAGGGAATTGATGCACGTCTGGGAGCCCGTGAGGAGCCAGTCGTCGACCCCGTCGGTGACAAGGAAGATCACCTCCTGTGGCGTATCTCCCGCGGTATTGCTGCCAAGGCCGGGGGCAGGCATGATGGTGTTGAGGCTTGAAAGCGCGCCTTCGATATACGTGCCGTAGTCGGTGTTGCAGCTCCCCGAAACGACGCAGTTCTGGTAGGCGACCGGCATCAGCTGGATGTTGGAAACCTGGGTTCCGGCAGTCGTCGGGGTGGTCAGCGTCTGTAGGGTGTTCAGGCCTATGTCGAACGTATAGAGGGCCGCTTTGTAGACGGTGTTGTTCAGGGCCGACATGCACTGCATGACGCCACCCGACACGCCGGACTGCGGGCAGAGCGACCATGAATTGAGCAGCTGGTTGACCGCACTTGTCACGAGATCGATACGCAAGGTGATATTGTTGTTGCGTGCGATCGTGAGGTTGTCCTTGGTCCCGCCGTCGTGACTGATATTGGTTTCGTGACAGGCAAAACCGCAATTCTGCGAGGATCCGGCTGGCTGTTTCGATGGGGCGGTGGCCGTGATGAGATTGTTGATGTCGGGCAGAGTCGCTCCAATCGCCATCGACGGCGAGTCGTCCAGCAACAGATAGAAATTCATGTTGGGCGCGCTCGATGCCTTCGACGTCGCCGAGCCACCGATCGGCCAGGCCGGGCTGCGAAGCAAAGCAGGAAAATTATTGATGGAGCTGGTGTTATATGAAACCGAGACGGTGCGCGCGAGTCCGACGTCGGTGATGGTGATCGTCGGCGTCGGGACCGAGGTCAGGCCGGGAAGACTGTTCGCGGTCGATTGGAAGACCGCCAACGCGGTCGCCTGGGCAACAGCATCGGTTTGCTGCAGCATCGCGGGCCTGACAGCCGCGATTGCGGCTGCGTCGGCAGCCGCGTCCAACTGCGATCGCTTGCGCAAGGCCTGCGTGTAATCCATCGCCATGCCCAGCAGATAGACCGTCGGCACCATCATCAGCGCAAAGATCACGGCGACGTTGGCCTTGCGATCTTTTGCGAAACGATACGACTGAGCGCGGAGCATGACCTTCATCCTGGTTGCCGTTGGTCCCTGCAGAGGCAATTCTCTGGCGTTTCAAGGATCGGACGGGAGAAGGCGATCGAGTAGCCTCCGCCGATCTTTCGGCAGAGTGGAACTCTGAAGATGACCTGTTAAGCAATGCTTACTCGGATTGCGTGAACATGGGCGGCCCAAAATCGGCCGCTGTGAGATGAGGCGGCACCATTAAGGAAGCCTCAACACGCTTGGGCGAATTGTATGGGAACAGGCTGCTTGGGTGGCAGCGATCGGAACAACAGCGGACATCGGGCCAGCCGCACCAAACATGTCGCATGACGAGAACCCGTTCTGATAGAGTTAACGAATTCTCTCGGTGGGTTCGCGGACACATTGGCGGCGCATGACTGACATCAAACTGACCCTCGTGGTGGCCTGCGCGCTGGTCGACGCCGACAAGCGGGTGCTGATCGCGCAACGGCCGCCAGGCAAGGCGCTCGCGGGGCTGTGGGAATTTCCCGGCGGCAAGCTCGAGCCCGGCGAGCGGCCGGAGGTGACGCTGATCCGCGAACTGCACGAGGAAATCGGCATCACCGTGCAGGAGGCCTGCCTCGCGCCGCTCACCTTCGCCAGCCACGCCTATGATGATTTCCACCTGCTGATGCCGCTCTATATCTGCCGGCGCTGGGAGGGCGACGTGATCGCGCGCGAGGGCCAGAAACTCGCCTGGGTCCGCGCCAACAAATTGCGCGACTACCCGATGCCGCCGGCCGACATTCCACTGATCCCGCATCTGATCGATTTGTTGACGTGAGGGCGAGCTCTGACTCTTACCCTCCCCTGGAGGGGGAACTTCGCTTTACCGCCTCCGCGAGTCCGGTCTTCGCCGACCCCGGCTTGAGCGGCTGCTGCTGGCTTTGATGCGGCGCCCAGCCCGACAGCCAGATCACATCGAAGGTGGCGCGGATGCGCCCGTCGTCGTCGGCAAAGCGCTCGCCGTAGAGCTGCGCCATCCGCAGCAGCGTGGCGCGGCGGGTCGGCGTCCGCCGCCGCTCGACCAGGATGTTGGTCGCGCCCATGCGCCGCAAATCCTGCATCAACGCGAATGCGCTGTCGTAGCGCACGACGACGCGATCGACGTCGGTCACCGGCAGCGCCAGCCCGGCGCGCTGCAACAGGCTACCTAAGTCGCGCAGATCGGCAAATGGCGCGACCCGCGGCGACAGCCCGCCTTCGAGTTCGGCTTCCGCGGCCGCGAAGGATTGCCGCAGCTCGGTCAGCGTATCGCCGCCGATCACCGCCGCCAGCAACAGACCGTCGGGCCGCAGCGCGCGGCGGATCTGCGCGAGCACGCCGGGAAGATCGTTGACGAAGTGAAGCGCGAGCGCGGAGACGACGAGGTCGAGCGATTCCGGCTGGACGGCAAGCGGCTCTGATTCCTGCTCCGGCAGTCCGACGCGCGCGAGTTGATCCACGCGCGCGGCCAACGCGTTGCGGACCTGGTCGCCCGCCGTGCCGACGTCGGCCGCATTCTTGAATTCCCGAAGCACCGCGTTCAGCCGCTCAGCCATATCTTCGGCGACGCGGTCGAGCAGGAAGCTTGCAGGCCCCAAGCGCAGCGCGCGATTCTGCCGCGCGCGCAAGAGCGCGCGGTCGAACAGGATGGGAGCGGGAAGCGGGTTGGGAGCCATGCCGGTTGGTACGCCGCTCACCATTGGCTGACAAATCTTGGCAGCCGTGAGGTCCAAATAGACTCTAAAAAGATACTTTTCAGTACACCCATTAAAGGCTAGCTTTTCGGCCATGGCCACAGAAAAAGCCGAAACCGACCGTGTTCCGATTACCTTGGCGCTCTCCACCATCGGCTATCTCGAAAAGCTGGTGAGACAGGGCACCCACGGCACCAGCGTACCCGGCGTCGCGCGAACCTTGATCGAGGAAGGCATTCGGCTCGCCATCAAGGACGGGCTGCTTTCGATCCGCGACAACGGCAAGGCGTCCTGAGGCAGCCTTCGGGGACGCGCGGCGGTTTGGACGAATTCATTGGCCGACGGGAGTCGGAGTGACGGCTCGTAGCTCGGGACAACACCATGCTCGCCAAAGAACCCACATGGACTGACGAACGCGTGGAACTCCTGAAAAGCCGCTTTGCGGCCGGGCTGTCCTGTCGCGAAATTGCCAATGACATCGGGGTGAGCCGCAACGCCGTGATCGGCAAACTCTCCCGTCTCAACCTGGCGCGCGAAAAAAGCGGTGAGGCTCGAGCCGCCGCGCGAAATGAAAAGGCGCAGGAAAACCGGCCAAGATCCGTGCCGAGGCAGCAATATCAGCTGCTGCGGAAATTGTACGCCGAGGCGCAACCCGCCGAAGAGACGATCAACAGCGAGCATCGCTGCTCCCTGCTCGAGCTGAGCGCGGAGAAGTGCCGCTGGCCGATCAACACTCCGGGCACTGAGGATTTCTGTTTTTGCGGCAACAGTCCGCTCAAGGGCCTGCCCTATTGCGCAGGCCATACCAGGCTTGCCTACCGGCCGGGCTCGCGCCCCCGCGTCGCGCGGGGGTGAGGAGGCCCTGTGGAAACCACCCGGTAGTTCGGCATATCCAGCAATCCAGCAACCTTGAGCCCTACGCGACCTGGCGCTAGCTTCTCGCCCATGGACGCCGAAGCATCACCATCCCGTTCCATCGCTACCCATTGGCGCAGCGCGCTCGGCGCGTGGCGGGGGGCGTGGTCGCATGCGGCAAGACTGGCGCTCGACGTCGCGCTGCCGACGCTGTGCGTGGCCTGCCGCGAACCGGTCGATGGCGAGGGCGTCTGCGCCGAGTGCTGGGCCAAATTGTCGTTCATCGCTCAGCCTTATTGCCCGCGGCTCGGCATCCCCTTTGTCTACGATCCCGGGCCCGACATGCTTTCGATGGAGGCGATCTCCAACCCGCCGGCCTATGCGCGGGCCCGCGCCGCGGTACGCTATGACGATGTCGCGCGCACGCTGGTGCATGCATTGAAATACCAGGACCGCACCGATCTGGCGCCGGCGATGGGCCGCTGGATGGCGCGGGCCGGACACGAACTGCTCGGCGAGGCCGACGTGCTGGTCCCGGTGCCGCTGCACTGGCGGCGGGCGTGGCGCCGCCGCTACAATCAATCGGGTGCGCTGGCGCGGGTGATCGAGCGGCAAACCGGCGCCAAGGTGGCGCCCGAGGCGCTCCGGCGCATCCGGCCGACCGAGCAGCAGATCGGCCTGTCCCGAACCCAGCGGGCGAGCAACGTGCAGGGCGCCTTCAAGGTCGCTGCCGACAGGCAGTTCCTGATTGCCGGACGCCGCGTGGTCCTGATCGACGATGTCCTGACGTCGGGCGCGACGGTGGACGCCTGCGCACGCGCGCTTTTGCGCGCCAAGGCAGCATCAGTCGACGTACTGGTGTTCGCCCGGGTTGTGGATAGCCATAAAACTCCCATATAATCGGCCATCTCACCGCAACAGAGCGCGTCATGACCGCTGCCATTGAAATCTACACCCGTCCGGGCTGCGGCTATTGCAGCGCCGCCAAATCGCTGCTGACGCGCAAGAATGCCGCGTTCACCGAATTCGATATCGCCACAGACCCGACGCTTCGCCAGAAAATGTGGGACCGCGCCGGCGCCGGCTCGACCTTCCCGCAGATTTTCATCGGCCCAACCCATGTCGGCGGCTGCGACGAGCTTTATGCGCTGGACCGCGCCGGCAAGCTCGACGCATTGCTGATGGGCGAAAAGGCCGATTCATGAGCGCTGACCTCACGTTTACCGCCGCCATGGTGCAGATGCGCACCGGGCTGTTGCCGGAGCCAAGCCTCGAACAGGGCACCAAGCTGATCCGGCAGGCGGCCGCAGAAGGCGCCGACTATGTGCTCACGCCGGAGGTGAGCAACATGATGCAGCTCAATCGAAAGGCGCTGTTCGAGCATCTCGCGGCGGAGGCGGATGATCTTTCGCTGAAAGCCTATCGTGCGCTGGCGGCGGAACTGAAAATTCATCTCCATATCGGCTCGCTGGCGCTGCGCGCCTCGCCCGAGCGCGCCGTCAACCGCTCGTTCCTGATCGGACCTGACGGCACTGTGATTGCGAGCTACGACAAGATCCACATGTTCGATATCGATCTGCCCGGCGGCGAGAGCTATCGGGAGTCCGCCAATTATCAGCCGGGCGAGACGGCCGTGATCTCGGACTTGCCGTGGGGCCGCATCGGGCTGACGATCTGTTACGACGTACGTTTTCCGGCGCTGTATCGCGCGCTCGCCGAAAGCGGCGCCTCGTTCCTCACGGTACCCTCCGCCTTCACCAAGAAGACCGGGGAGGCCCATTGGCATACGCTGCTGCGCGCCCGCGCCATCGAAAACGGCTGCTTCGTGTTCGCCGCGGCCCAGGGCGGCATGCACGAGAACAAGCGCGAGACCTTTGGGCATTCGCTGATCATCGCCCCCTGGGGCGAGGTGCTGGCCGAGGGCGGCATCGAGCCCGGTGTGTTCATGGCAAAGATCGATCCCTCGAGGGTCGAGACCGCGCGCAAGGCCGTGCCGTCGCTGCAGCACGGAAGGCGCTTCAGCGTCGCCGATCCCAAGGCTGGTCCCGAACATCTGCACGTGGTGCGGGGATCGGCATGATCCATTACCATCTGCGCTGCGAGCGCGGCCACGCGTTCGAAAGCTGGTTCCAGAGCTCTTCGGCCTATGAGGCCCAGGAAAAACGCAAGCTGGTGAACTGCCCTACCTGCGGCTCCGCCAAGGTCGAGCGCGCCATCATGGCGCCGCGGATCGTCAGCAAGAAGGGCCGCGAAACCCTGCCTCCCGCGCCTGCAGCACCCGCCACCGAAGCCGCAACCCCCGCGTCCACGCCGCTATTGATGGCGCAGGAACGCGAGCTGCGCGCCAAGCTCAAGGAGTTGCGCGACCATATCGTCAAGAACGCCGACAATGTCGGCGAGCGCTTTGCCAACGAAGCCCGCAAGATGCATTACGGCGATATCGAGCACCGCCCGATCTACGGCGAGGCCTCGCCGGATGAAGCGCGCGCGTTGATCGAGGAAGGCGTCGACGTGGCGCCGCTGCCGGTGCTGCCGAACGACAGGAACTGATTTCCGTTACCTCATGGTGAGGAGCGCGACTTCGCGCGTCTCGAACCATGAGGATGGCACAGCTCATCCTTCGAGACGCGACCAAGAGGTCGCTCCTCAGGATGAGGACCGCAGTCGCTTCACTTGAGGAATCGCCCATGAACCCGGAAACCTTCTCCTCCTGGCAAGCCTGGGCCGTGCTGTCCGCTGTGTTCGCGGCATTGACCGCGATCTTCGCAAAGGTCGGCGTCGAGGATATCAATCCCGACCTCGCCACCTTCATTCGCACCATCATCGTGCTGATCAGTTTGTCCTTGATCCTGTTTTCGACCGGGCAATTCGCCAATCCCGGGCCGATCTCGCCGAGGAGCTGGATCTTTCTGATGCTTTCCGGGCTCGGCACCGGAGCTTCCTGGCTATGTTACTTTCGTGCGCTAAAACTCGGGCCGGCAACGCTGGTGGCGCCGATCGACAAATTGAGCGTGGTGCTGGTGGCGCTGTTCGGCGTGGTGTTTCTCGGCGAGCGGCCCTCGCTCAACGGCTGGCTCGGAATTGCCCTGATCGCCGCCGGCGCGGTGCTAATTGCGTTCAAGCGCTAAACCGCGACCAATAACGCCACGCCGATCACGATCAGCACGATCCCGAAGAGCTCCCGCGCCGCGACCGGCTGCTTGAACGAATAATATGCCACGCCTTGTGCAAACAGGACCTCGACCAGCGCCAGCGTGCGCACATTGGCGGCCGCCGTCAGCGCAAACGCCAGGAACCAGAATTGCGAGGCGAACGCGCCCATGAAGCCCGCGAACATCGACGGCTTCCACAGACCGAGGATCGCCGCGACGATCTTTGGCGCGCGCCACAACAGATAGATCGTCAGCACCAGCGTCTGCACGAACAGCGTGAGCACCAGCGTGTATGACGCCGCCGTCACAAACGACACGCCGGGCACCACGATCACCGCGCCGCGAACGCCGACGGCGGCCAGCGCGAACGCCGCGGCGGCGCCGAGGCCCAGCAGGGTCGGCTTCAGGTCGGTGAAGCCCTTCTCGGCGCCCGGCCGCAACGCGGCGATCACAACGCCGGCGGTCGCGATCAGGATCGCGGTCACTTTCAATACCGTCAGATGATCGCCGAGAAAGACAAAGCCGAAGATCGCGGTCTGGATCGCTTCGGTCTTCAGATACGCGGTCGTCACCACGAACGAGCGTTCGTTCATGGCAAGCAGCATCATGCCGGTGCCGGCGATCTGGGCGAGCGCGCCGAGCAGGAGCCACGGCCAAAACGAAGCGCTGGGCCATGGCAAATGGTCGCCGGTTGCCGCGAGCACCACCGCCAGGAACACGAGCGAGAACGGAAAACCGAACAGGAAGCGGATATTGGTGGCGCCCCAGGTGCCGAGCGGCCCGGTCAATTGCCGCTGCATCGCATTGCGCGCGACCTGCCCCATCGCGGCAATGATGGTGAAGGGAATCCAGAGCGAGGCGATGGAGAACATGGGGAGTTTGGATAGCCGGAGGAGAATCGCGGCCACCGTGAAGGGTGGGTCCAGCGCGGTCAACCTACGTTATTGCATGCGACATCCACCTCGGCGTCGTCCCTGCGAACGCAGGGACGACCAAAATAATTAGGGCGAGGTGAAGAGCTACACGCCTTCCGCCACCACCATGTAGTTGACATCCATGTCGGAGGAGAGGCCCCAGCGGTCGGCGAACGGCGAATAGACCACCCCGGTCTGCTCGGTGATCGCCAGCTTGTTGTTGTGCAGATGATGCGCGAGCTCGTCGGGGGTGACGAACTTGTCCCATAGATGGGTGCCGCGCGGCAGCCAGCGCAGGACATATTCCGCGCCGACGATGGCCAGCGCGAAGCTCTTCCAGTTGCGGTTCAGTGTCGAAATCACCATCAACCCGCCCGGCTTCAGCATCGCCGCGCAGCGATCGAGGAACACGCCGACATCGCTGACATGCTCGACCACTTCCATCGCCAGCACGACGTCGAAGCGCTCGCGCACGTCCATCTCTTCGACCGTTGTGCAGCGGTAATCAATCGACAGATGACCCTTGTCGGCATGCAGCTTCGCCGCCGCGATATTGCTGGCGGACGGATCAACCCCGATCACCTGGGCGCCGAGCCGCGTAAACGGCTCGCACAACAGGCCGGCGCCGCAGCCGATATCGAGGATGCGCAGGCCGGAGAGGCAATTCAGGCTTTTGACGTTGCGCTCGAACTTGCGGCAGGCGGCGTCGCGGATATAGGTCAGCCGCAGCGGATTGATCTTGTGCAGCGGCGCCATCTTGCCCTTGGGATCCCACCACTGCTCCGACAGCCTGGAGAATTTCGCGATCTCGGCGGGATCGACGGTGGAGGCGGGGGCGCGGGAAAAATCCGCTGGAGAATCTTGTTGCACGGTCATGGGTGCGCGCCGCTCCTATCGCGCGGTGATGAAATTGCGAAACGCCAGCGGCGAAGCGATGGTGGCAATGGTTTCCTTGCCCTCGCCGACGCCCTGGACCGTCACGTCGCCATAGTTGAGGATACGGCCGGGAATGCTCTGGTTGACGTCGACGCTCTCGACCTTGTCGAGGCTCATCTCAAAGGTGCGGCGCTTGATGAACCCGGTCTTGTGCACGACGCGCAGATTGGTGACGTCGGTCTCGGTCGTCCAGCGATAGAACCAGGCCTTGGCGGACCAGTATAGCGCGGCGAGCGCCACCACGGCGGAGGCCGACAGGCAGAGCAGAATAATGCCCTCGGTGATGGTGGCCCGCGACAGAATCAGGAGAATCACGGCCACAATCCAGGCCGCGATCGCCCGCCAATAGAATATCCAGTGCACGTTGGTCGAATACAGCACCTTCTCGCCCGGCTGCAGGATATCGTCGATATAACGCCCCATACATTCAGCCTCAATTGCCCCGACACAAGTGGTCCGGCACCGTTACGGGGAAAGCCGGAACCCGGTTGCTTGCTCCCGACCGCACCGCTATGTATACGCGCCTTTTGGCCCGTGCGCTTCCGGTTTTGTGGACGGGCCACCCTACTTATCCACGCAGGGGAATGCAGCAGCCGTCATGAGCCGCCTCGTGATGAAATTCGGCGGCACGTCCGTCGCCAATATCGACCGCATCCGCAACGTCGCGCGGCACGTCAAGCGCGAGGTCGATGCCGGCCATGACGTCGCCGTGGTCGTCTCGGCCATGGCCGGCAAGACCAATGAGCTGGTGGAATGGTGCCGCGAGGCCTCAGCCATGCATGACGCGCGCGAATATGACGCCGTGGTGGCATCCGGCGAACAGGTCACCGCCGGGCTGCTCGCGATCGCGCTGCAGGCGATCGGCATTCAGGCGCGCTCCTGGCAGGGCTGGCAAATCCCGATTCTGACCAGCGACGCCCACGCCTCCGCGCGGATTCTCGAGATCGACGGCGCCGAGCTGATCAACCGGTTCAGGGAACGCAAGGAAGTCGCCGTTATCGCCGGCTTTCAGGGCATCTGTCCGCAAACCCAGCGAATCACCACGCTCGGGCGCGGCGGGTCCGACACATCGGCGGTGGCGATCGCCGCCGCCATTCACGCCGATCGTTGCGACATCTATACCGATGTCGACGGCGTCTATACCACCGATCCGCGGGTGGTTCCCAAGGCGCGGCGGCTCGACAAGATCGCCTTCGAGGACATGCTGGAACTGGCCTCGCAGGGCGCCAAGGTACTGCAGGTCCGCTCGGTGGAACTCGGCATGGTGCACAATATGCCGATTTTCGTCCGTTCCAGCTTTGACAAGCCTGAAGATATCGACCCGCACGCCAACCAGCCGCCGGGCACGCTGATCTGCAGCGAGGAGGAAATCATGGAAAACCACGTCGTCACCGGCATCGCCTTTTCCAAGGATGAAGCCCAGATTTCCGTCCGCCAGATCGAGGACAAGCCGGGCGTCGCCGCCTCGATCTTCGGTCCGCTCGCCGACGCCAATATCAACGTCGACATGATCGTGCAGAACGTCTCGGAGGACGGCGCCACCACCGACCTCACCTTCACCGTTCCGGCCTCGGACTACACCCGCGCCCGCGATACCATTGCCTCGGCCAAGGCCAGAATCGGCTATGCCCGGCTCGACAGCGCCACCGACGTCGCCAAGGTTTCGGTCATCGGCAGCGGCATGCGCAGCCATGCCGGCGTCGCCGCCCAGGCCTTCGCGGCGCTTGCCGCGCGCAATATCAACATCCGCGCCATCACCACCTCCGAAATCAAATTTTCGGTGCTGATCGACACCGCCTATACCGAGCTTGCGGTGCGCACGCTGCACACGCTTTATGGGCTCGATCAGGCCTGAACGGCTTTGACCGGCAGGAGAGTTGCGGCCGCGTTTGCCGCATACGGAATCCCTGTTCGGTCGACGATCTCTGGAAAGATCTTCCCTTAGCGGCCGCAGCATTGGCTTGGCGGAGACGTGACCGCCTTGGCAGGCGTTTTGCTTGGCAAAACAAGCCTCAATTCGCTATACGGCCTGATGGGTGAGCCGCCGCAAACTGTGTCACTGTTTGGCGGTGCTGATTCGGCCAGTATCCTGGGCTTGCGGCGGCGCCGAATGGATAAAATTGTTGTTTTTCGTGGATTCAATGCCAGCCGCCGGCCACCCGGCGGGCTGGCCCTGCGGGGGAGGATTTTAGCACATGCGGAGCGCTTCGGGGGGCCCCCGCGTCTTGCTGAGACGGCTTCGCGAAACCATGGCGGAGCAAGTCTCAGCCCAGGAACGATTGGACAAGATCGTGGTGCTGATCGCGGCCAACATGGTGGCCGAAGTCTGCTCGACCTACGTGCTGCGCGTCGATAACACGCTGGAACTCTACGCCACCGAAGGCCTCAACCGCAACGCGGTGCACCGAACCGTCCTGAGCGCGCATGAGGGCCTCGTCGGCCTGGTGGCGAGCGAGGCGACGCCGCTCAATCTGAGCGACGCGCAAAGCCATCCGGCCTTCTCGTTCCGCCCGGAAACCGGCGAGGAAATCTATCACTCGTTCCTCGGCGTTCCGATCCTGCGCGCCGGCAATACACTCGGCGTGCTGGTGGTGCAGAACCGCGCCAAGCGCACCTATGTCGAGGAAGAGGTCGAGGCACTGCAGACCACCGCCATGGTGCTGGCGGAGATGATCGCCTCGGGTGAGTTGTCGGCGCTGGCGCAGCCCGGCGCCGAACCCGCCGCGCGGCATTCGCTGCACAAGACCGGCGCGGTCCTCTCCGACGGCATCGCGCTCGGCCATGTCGTGCTGCATGAACCGCGCGTCGTCATCACCAATTACATTGCCGAAGACCTGCCCAAGGAAATCAAGCGCCTCGACGCGGCATTGACCAAGCTGCGGGCCGATCTCGACCGCATGCTGGAGCGCGGCGACGTCGCCGATGGCGGCGAGCACCGCGACGTGCTGGAAGCCTACCGGATGTTCGCCAACGACCACGGCTGGTCGCACAAATTGCACGAGGCGGTCGCCACCGGCCTCACCGCGGAGGCCGCCGTCGAGCGCGTGCAATCCGACACCCGTGCGCGCATGCTGCGCTCCACCGACCCTTACTTGCGTGATCGCCTGCACGACCTCGAGGATCTCGGCCATCGGTTGATGCGGCAACTGGTGGGACAGGATCACGCGCCTTCGCGCGAGCAGCTGCCCGACAACGCCATCCTGATCGCGCGCGCGATGGGACCTGCGGCGCTGCTCGATTATGATCGCAAGCGCCTGCGCGGGCTGGTGCTGGAGGAAGGCACCGCCAATTCCCACGTCTCGATCGTGGCGCGCGCGCTCGGTATCCCCGCGGTCGGCGAAATACCGAACGCGCCGGGGATCGCCGATCCCGGCGACGCCATCATCGTCGACGGCACCTCGGGCTCGATCTATGTCCGCCCATCGGCGGAGATCGAGCAGGCCTATGCGGAACGGGTGCGGTTTCGCGCGCGGCGGCAGGCACAATATTCGGCGCTGCGCGACAAGCCCTGCGTCACCAAGGATGGCCAGCCCGTCGAATTGATGATCAATGCCGGCCTGACCATCGATCTGCCCCATATCGACGACACCGGCAGCGCCGGCATCGGCCTGTTCCGCACCGAACTGCAGTTCATGGTCGGCCAGAGCCTGCCGCGCACCAGCGACCAGCTGGCGCTGTACCGCACGGTGCTGGATGCCGCGGGCCCCAAGCCGGTGACGTTCCGCACGCTCGACATTGGCGGCGACAAGGCGCTGCCCTATATGGAGACCGTGGTCGAGGAAAACCCGGCGCTTGGCTGGCGCGCGATCCGGCTCGGGCTCGACCGGCCCGGCCTGTTGCGCGGCCAGATCCGCGCGCTGCTGCGGGCCGGCGGCGGGCGGGCGCTGCGCATCATGTTTCCGATGATCTCCGAAGTCGCCGAGTTCGATGCCGCCAAGGCGATCGTCGAGCGCGAACTGACCTATCTGCGTCAGCACGGCCATCCCTTGCCGGAGCGCATCGACGTCGGCACCATGGTCGAAGTTCCGGCGCTGCTCTATCAGCTCGATGAACTCTTGAAGAGGGTCGATTTCGTTTCGGTGGGATCCAACGATCTGTTTCAGTTCCTGTTCGCGGTCGATCGCGGCAACGCCAAGGTTTCCGAACGGTTCGACACCATGTCCGCCCCGATCCTGCGGGCGCTGCGCGAGATCGTGCAGAAGGCGAATGCGGCAAAAAAGTCCGCATCGCTATGCGGCGAGATGGCGTCAAAGCCGCTCGGCGCGCTGGCGCTCATTGCGCTCGGGTACCGCTCGCTGTCGCTGTCGGCGACCGGGCACGGTCCGGTCAAGGCGATGATTCTCGACCTCGACGCCAGCAAGGCCGAAGCCGTCATGATGCCGCTGCTCGACGCGCCGTCCGGCAGCGTGTCGATCCGGCAGAAGCTGACCGAATTCGCCGAAGCCGAGGGACTGTCGTTGTAGCGCCGCCGCCTCGCATAACGCGCCCCGGCCTTTCATGAGCTGACGCGCATTTTATTCGCAAGACCGCTATCCACTTCTGCTGAATGCGCGTGTATTCGAGACCAAACCATGTCGATCCTCCCCGAAGCCAAACTTGACATTCTGCTGGCGCACCACGCCTCCCTCGAGGCCCAATTGCTGGGCCAGGTGAACTCCGAGGACTATGTGCGGATCACCCGCGAGCTCGCCGAGCTCAATCCGCTCATCGACGCCGTCAAAGCCTATCGCGCCACCAATGCCGAGATCGCCGGAATCGATGCGCTGATCGCCGACCCCGCGACCGAACCCGACATGCGCGCCATGGCGGAAGCCGAGCGCGAAACGCTTGGCGCGCGCAGCGTCGAACTGGCGCAGCAGATCCGCGTGGCGCTGCTGCCCAAGGACGCGATGGACGATCGCAACGTCGTGCTGGAAATCCGCGCCGGCACCGGCGGCGACGAGGCCGCGCTTTTTGCCGGCGACCTGTTCCGGATGTATGAGCGTTTCGCCGCCTTGCAGGGCTGGAAGGTCGAGGTGATCTCGGCCAGCGAAGGCACCATGGGCGGCTACAAGGAGATCATCGCCGAAGTGCAGGGCCGCGGCGCATTCGCCAAGCTGAAATTCGAATCCGGCGTGCACCGGGTACAGCGCGTGCCCGACACCGAGACGCAGGGCCGCATTCACACCTCGGCGGCGACGGTGGCGGTGCTGCCGGAGGTCGAGGACGTCGATGTCGACATCAAGCAGGATGATCTGCGGATCGACACCATGCGTGCGCAGGGCGCCGGCGGCCAGCACGTCAACAAGACCGAATCGGCGATCCGCATCACCCACATTCCGACCGGCATCGTGGTGATGATGCAGGACAGCCGCTCCCAGCACAAGAACCGCGCCTCGGCGATGAATATCCTGCGCTCACGTATCTACGACGCCGAACGTCAGCGCATCGACGCGGTGCGCTCGGCCGACCGCCGCGAGAAGGTCGGTTCGGGCGACCGCTCCGAGCGCATCCGCACCTACAATTTTCCGCAGGGCCGCGTCACCGATCATCGTATCAACCTGACGCTCTACAAGCTGCCGCAGGTGATCGCGGGCGAGGCGCTCGGCGAGTTGGTCGATGCGCTGACGACGGAGCATCAGGCGGCGCAACTCGCCGCCCAGGGCGCCGCGGCGTGAGCAAGTCATCGGCACGGCCAAGTCATCCTCCGTCGTCCCCGCGAAAGCGGGCACCCATACGCCGCGACCTCTCGAAGTGGGCGGTGGGGGTCACTTCTTTCTGCAGCAACGACTTCCTGTGGCTATGGGTCCCTGCTTTCGCAGGGGCGACACCGAAATGGTCGTGGCGCCTCGACAATATCGGGTACCTCGCGTGACCGATTCCTTCACCGGACAGACCGTCGACACCGCGCGGCGCGCGCTCACCGCACGACTCAAAGCCGCAGCCATCGATTCCGCCGAGCTCGACGCGCGGATACTGGTCGGCGCGGCGCTGGGCCTCGATCTCACCGGGCTGATCGCGGCCGCCGCGCGGCCGGTCAACCCGGACGAGTCGATGTGCCTTGAGGATTTCGCGCGGCGGCGTCTCGCCGCAGAGCCGGTCGCGCGCATTCTCGGCTTCAAGGAGTTCTGGGGCTTGCCGTTGCAACTCTCGGCCGCAACGCTGGTGCCGAGACCGGATACGGAAACGGTGGTCGAACTGGCCCTCGAATTGGGACGTGCCGAACTCCCTCCCCTGCACCGGCTTCGCATCGCCGACATCGGCACCGGATCAGGTGCTATTCTGTTGGCGCTGTTGTCCGAATTGCCCGAAGCTTGCGGCGTCGGCACCGACATCAGCCTGGCGGCGTTGCAAACCGCGCGCAGCAATGCCGCTCGTCTCGGGTTCACTCCGCGCGCGGCTTTCATCGCCTGTGACTATGCGGCGGCGCTGTCGGGCGACTTCGATCTGATCGTGTCGAACCCGCCCTATATCCGCTCAGCGGATATTGCCGGTCTCGCCAGCGAGGTGCGCGAATATGACCCGCCTGCCGCGCTCGACGGCGGCGCCGATGGCCTTGACGCCTATCGTGCACTGATTCCGCAAGCTGCAGGACTGCTTGCGCCCCGAGGCAGGCTCATCGTGGAGGCCGGGCTTGGCCAAAGCGGCCCTATCCAAGGATTGATGACGGCAGCAGGGTTAATGCCCGAACGGCCTCCCAAGGCCGATTTGGCCGGCGTCCCGCGAGCGGTCGCGGGCCGGAAAGCGCCCCGATAAAGCCTGATTGGAACGCGAAAAAACTACTTGGAATATTCCCCCGGAGCGACTACGTTCCATGTACAACATCGGTCCAGGGTTGCTGGCCCCGCAGATACCCCGAAGGGATATAGCGGGTGGAGGCCAGAGTTCTCAAAGCGAGAGCCCGCCCCGAGTGAAAGGTTCCAAAACGCAGGTCCCTTTGAGCGCGACGGCTTTAGAGCTTCGCCGCTTCCGACCGCAAAGCGAACGAAAGCCTGATATTGCGCTTGAAAACTCACGCGAGAAACCTGTGCTTGTTTTGGCAGGCGGAATGATTTGATGCGGCTGGCGGCGCACGCCGGGCTGGTGGGGAACGCGTCTTTGTTGACTGCGACGTACGGCAAATCTGTGTGGAATTGAACCGCCCGGTGATTCGGTGCGCTTGGCACGCGTGCCGGCGGGCGAACCATGGTGGGCGAACCATCACAATGGCGATCCAAGGCTAGTAACTTCAGGGCTGGAATAAAGGCACGACATGAGAAACGGTCAGAATCAAAACAAGCGGATGCGTAACCGGAATAACAACAATAACAGGAACGATGGCAACCGGCGCGGCCAGAACCCGATGACCCGGGTGTTCGAGTCCAACGGGCCGGACATCAAGATCCGCGGCACCGCATCCCACGTCGCGGAAAAATATGTGCAACTGGCGCGCGACGCCCGCTCCTCCGGCGACCCGGTCGCCGCCGAAAATTACTATCAACATGCCGAACATTATTTCCGGCTGATCGCCGCGGCCCAGGAACAATTCCGTCAGAACCAGCCGCAGCCGCGCACCGAGAATGAAATGGCCTCGGAGGACGGCGACGACGAAAGCGAGAGTTTTTCCAATTTCGGGCAGGAGCCCGGCTTTGTCCCGGTGCAGCAGCAGCCGTTCGTGCCGCGCGACAACAATCAGCGCGACCAGCAACGCGATGGACAATCCTACCAGCCGCGCGACCAGCATCCGCCCCGCGAGCACAACAGCCATCGCGAGCATCGCCCGCAGCCGCAGTTTCAACCCCAGCCGCAGCCGCAGCCGCAACCGGTGATCCCCGACAATGTCAGCGTCGACCGTCTGCCGTCGTTCATCACCGGACCGCAGCCGCAGATCAGCGGCGGCCCGGGCGGTTTCGAGGGCAATGGCGGCGAGCGTTTCCCGCCGCGCCGCCGCCGCCGGCCGCACGGCCCGCGCCCCGAAGGCATGGCCGCGCCGGTAACGCCGGGCGATGATTTCAATCCGGGGAACGAGTAAGGCCGTTCCAGACTCTCTCCAATGGTCGTTCCCGCGCACGCGCAGGGACGACATCTACCTACCCATCGTCGCGCTGGAATGACGACGGTACCAGCACCGGCGGCAGCGCGGGAATAAGCCGGGTGCGCTCGCGGTGCGCCGGGATCGCACGGTAGACCTGCTTGGTGGCTTCGACGATGTGAACGCCGGCGAACGGCAGCGACAGCGCGGCGCCGACGCGCTCCCACGCCATCGCCGAGCGCAGGAACCAGCCGCCGGCGACCGGCGGCATGAACAAGGCCTCGCCCCATCCCGTCGGCGTGAACCAGGTCTGCCGCAGCAATTGCGTGATCTGCGAGCGCGAATAGGGCCGGCCGTGACCGAACGGCGTATGGTCGGTACGTGTCCACACCCCGCGCCGATTCGGAATGATCGCCATCATGCGGCCGGACGGCGCCAGCACCCGCCACACCTCGCGCAACAGCCCTTCCGGATCGTCGGACATTTCCAGCGCATGCACCAGGAGGATGCGGTCGACGGCGGCATCCGGCAGCGGCAGCGAAAATTCATCGACCAGGGTAGCGAGCGTCGGCCGCGCGGTCGGCCATTTCAACACGCCCTGTGCCGCCGGCATGAAGGCGATGCAGCGCTCCGAGTCCTCGCGAAACAGGCCGAGATAGGGCGTCGGATAGCCGAGGCCGAGTACCCGTTGACCCCCGGCATTCGGCCAGCGCGCATGAATGCCGCGATTGATCAGGCGCCGCGCTACGATGCCGAGGCGCTGCGAATAGAAATCGCGGAGATCGATCACATCGATGGTCATGGGATCCAATCTAACACGGTGCCGCCCCGATATAAGCGGCCAATAGCGCATTGCTCATTCGGCGTTAACGCCATATTTCAAGCCCATAGGGGGGCATGCTAGAGCATGATCCCGACCCGGAGGGCCGCGTGAGCGAAAAGCGGGAACCGGTTTGGGGAAGTTCATGCTCAAAAACAGATGAGCCCGCGATCCAGGTCCCCCGCCTCACCCAATCGACGGAGTTATCATGACTGCCGAAATTCGCCTGTTCCCCTGCCTGTCCGATAATTTCGGCTATCTGATTCACGATCCCGAGACCAAGGCGACCGCCTCGATCGATGCGCCGGAAGCAGCTCCCATCATCGAGGCGCTGGAGCGCGAGGGCTGGACCCTGACCGATATTCTCATCACCCATCATCACCACGACCATATCGGCGGCGTCGCCGAGCTGAAGCAGAAATACAAATGCCGCGTGGTCGCGCCCCACGATAAGTCCACCAAAATTGCCAATGTCGACCTGCGCACCGGCCAGGGCGATATCGTGAAGGTGGGGAGCCTGTTGGCGCGGGTGCTGGAAACCCCGGGCCACACCCTCGACCACGTCAGCTATGTCTTCGACAACGACAAGACGCTGTTTGCCTCCGACACGCTGTTCTCGATCGGCTGCGGACGGGTGTTCGAGGGCAGCTATCCGATGATGTGGGACTCGCTGCTCAAGCTGCGGGCGCTGCCGGACGATTTCAAACTCTATTGCGGGCATGAATACACCGCCGCCAATATCAAATTCGCGCTGACCATCGAGCCGGACAATGCCGCGCTCAAAGCGCGCGCCGAGCAAGTGAGGCGCCTGCGGGCGGAGAACAAGCCGACGATTCCGACGCTGCTCGGTGAGGAAAAGAAGGCAAATGTGTTCCTGCGCGCCGACGAGCCATCGGTTGCAGCCAGCGTGCGGATGAAAGGCAAGAGCGCAGCCGAAGTGTTCGGCGAACTGCGCGAACGCAAGAACAAATCCTGATGCAGGAACAATCCAGATGGCCAAGCCGCCTTCCGCTGCCGACATCATCGCCCGGCTTGAATTGAAGCCGCATCCGGAAGGCGGGCACTATCGCGAAACGTTTCGCGACGCCCGCCCCGACGCGAAGGGGCGCGCGCGCTCTACCGCGATCTATTTCCTGCTGGCGCGCGGCGAGCGCTCGCACTGGCATCGCATCGACGCGGTGGAAATCTGGCACTATTACGCTGGCCACGCGCTGACCTTGCAGATTGCCCACGACGGGGGCACGCAGCACACGGTCACGCTCGGACCTGACGTCGCCGCGGGCGAGCGACCACAGGCGATCGTGCCGGCGTTGGCCTGGCAGGCCGCGGAAAGTGTGGGCGATTGGACCTTGGTCGGCTGCACCGTCGCGCCCGGGTTCGAATTTGCAAGGTTCGAACTGGCGCCGAATGGATGGGCGCCGGATTAACTCAGTTCGTCATTCCGGGACGCGCAAAGCGCGAACCCGGAATGACGGCTAACGAACAACTCAGCGCCTCAAAAACATATCCCTGGCCGCGATCAATCCGCCGCCGGCGATCAGCACGGCGGCGATCGCGATATTGGCGCTCGGCCTGGCAAAGCCGGCCAGAATCAGAAACGAGGTCGAGAGCAGCGGCGTCGCGTAGGACGCCGCTCCCAGCACGCGGATGTCGCCGCGCTTCATCCCGACATCCCAGGCGTAGAAGGCGGCGCCGACCGGCCCGACGCCGAGCGCCGCGATCGCCAGCCATTGTGCGGTGGTCTCGGGCCATACGGTGTCCTCCACCAGCCCGTGAACGAGCGCGGCGAGCAACGCGGTGGCGAGGCAAAATCCTGCCACCGCATCCGTCGGCACCGATTTGAGCTTGCGCGACATCACCGAATAGGCCGCCCAGACGAAGGCTGCCACGAACGCCGCGAACAGGCCGGGCAACTGGCCGGACGCAAAGCCGCTGAGGCTGTTGCCGGCAAACAGCAGCACGGTACCGGCAAGTCCCAAGAGCGCGCCGATGATGTGGTGCGGCGCCAGCCGCTCGCCCGGCAGAACTGAGGAAAACAGCACGATCAACAACGGCCAGAGATAGTTCAGAAGGCCGGCTTCGGCCGGCGGCGCGAAGCGCAAGGCGAGGAAATACAGCGCGTGATAGCCGAACAACCCGCCGACCCCGACGATCCATGCCAGCGGCGCCTGCCGCAGCGCACGGATGGCATCCGGCCGCCCGATCCAGGTCAGCGACCCGACCAGCGCGCCGATCGCGAACGTCATCGCCGCCAGCTGAAAGGCCGGGATTTTTCCCGTCGCCACGGTCAGCGCCGCCAGCAGCGACCACATCAGGATCGCGGTCAGTCCTATCAGGGTGGCGGTGCGCGGGGTCATGTTATGCGTCGTCATTCCGGGGCGCGAGGGGACCGAGCGAACCCGGAATCCCGAGATTCCGGGTCTGGTGCTAATGCACCATCCCGGAATGACGTCTTCGGAATCACACCATATATTGCCCGCCATTGATCGAGAGTGTCGAGCCGGTGATGGCCCCCGCCTCGTCAGCGGCCAGAAACACCACGGCGCGGGCGATCTCGTCCGGTTCGCCCAGGCGGTTGATCGGGATCAGCGGCAGGATGCTCTTCTCCAGCACATCCTTCGGCACGGCCTGCACCATCTCGGTGTTGATATAGCCGGGACAGATCGCATTCACGGTGATGCCGCCCTTGGCATTCTCCAGCGCGAGCGCCTTGGTGAAGCCGATATCGCCGGCTTTCGCCGCCGAATAATTGACCTGTCCGAACTGGCCCTTCTGGCCGTTGATCGATGAGATGTTGATGACGCGGCCGAATTTGCGGGCGCGCATGCCTTCGATCACCTGGCGCGTCATATTGAACAGCGAACCGAGATTGGTGTTGATGACCGCGTTCCACTGCTCGAGCGTCATCTTGTGGAACGCACCGTCGCGGGTGATGCCGGCATTATTGACGAGGACATCGACGGGGCCGAGATCGGCCTCGACCTGCTTGACGCCGGCAGCGCAGGCGTCAAACGAACTCACGTCCCATTTGTAAACGGGAATGCCGGTGTCGGCCTTGAATTTCTCCGCCGCCGCGTCGTTACCGGCATAACTGGCGGCAACCTTGTAGCCGGCGGCCTTCAGCGCCTTGCTGATCGAAGCCCCGATACCCCGCGTCCCTCCCGTCACCAATGCAACACGCGCCATGTCGAACTCCTCCCTCGGCTTTTTTGAACTACGCTTTTTATGTAGCTTCGAATTAAGCGGGCCGTTTGACGAACATCAAGAACAAAACGCCCGGCGGGGAGCCGGGCGTTTCATCTTAAGTATAAAGCGTGCAGTGGCGAGATGATCTTTTCATCACGCTGCGCCGCAGGATTAGTCGCGTGCAATGCACATCGCGATGCCCATGCCGCCGCCGATGCACAGCGTGGCAAGCCCCTTCTTGGCATCACGCTTCTGCATTTCATGCAGCAGCGTCACCAGCACGCGCGCGCCGGAGGCGCCGACGGGGTGGCCGATCGCGATCGCGCCGCCATTGACGTTGACCTTGGACGTATCCCAGCCGAGGTCCTTGTTGACCGCGCAGGCCTGCGCCGCGAAGGCTTCATTGGCCTCGATCAGGTCGAGATCGCCGACGCTCCAGCCGGCTTTCTTCAGGGCGGCGCGCGAGGCCGGGATCGGCCCGGTGCCCATGATCTTGGGATCGACGCCGGCCTGGCCCCACGAAACGATCCGCGCCAGTACTTTCTTGCCTTCCTTGGCGGCCTGTTTGGCGGTCATCAGCACCACGGCGGCCGCGCCATCATTGATGCCGGAGGCGCTGCCGGCGGTGACGGTGCCGTCCTTCTCGAAGGCCGGCCTGAGCTTGGCCATCGCTTCCAGCGTGGCGCCGTGACGCGGATATTCATCGCTATCCACGACGATGTCGCCCTTGCGGGACTTGATGGTGACCGGAACAATCTCGTCCTTGAACCTGCCGGCCTTTTGCGCGGCCTCGGCCTTGTTCTGCGAATGCACCGCGAATTCATCCTGCTGGACGCGCGTGATCTGATATTGCCTTGCGACGTTCTCGGCGGTGTTGCCCATGTGGTAGCCGTTGAAGGCGTCCCACAATCCGTCCTTGATCATGGTGTCGATGAACTCGATCCCGCCCATCTTGACGCCGCCGCGCAGGTACTGCGCGTGCGGGGCCATGCTCATGGATTCCTGGCCGCCGGCGACGACGATTTCGGAATCGCCGTTGAGCAGGGCCTGATAGCCCAGCGCCACCGTGCGCAGGCCCGAGCCGCATAATTGATTGACGCCCCAGGCCGGGCTCTCCACCGGGATACCGGCGGCGATCGAGGCCTGACGGGCCGGGTTCTGGCCCTGGGCCGCGGTCAGGATCTGACCCATAATCACTTCCGAGACGCGGCCCGGCTCGATACCGGCGCGCTCCAGCGCGGCCTTGATGGCGATGGCACCGAGATCGTGGGCCGGCATGGTCGCGAACACGCCGTTGAAACTTCCGACCGGGGTGCGGGCGGCGCTGACGATGACGACATCGTCTGACATGGACATCTCCTGAGTTTGAGTTCTTTGGGCTTGAGCCCTTGGACGGCGGGCGGCCGGACGGCTGGCCAGTCTCTCGCCGCATCCTGTTAACGTCGTTGAGGCATGTCAATTGGCCGGAGGATGAAATTACACCGCGGCGCATTCAAAATCATCCTCTTGGCAGTTTCCTGAGCAGTCCCTATGCTTTGGAATTAACCGTGCCGCACAAAACGGTAGCCGAACGGCATTGAAAATGCTTACCTTTGCTGCGATGCGTTGCTCGTCAGCCCGCCGGCGAAGCCGTCGGGTTCCCGTCCTCGGTGTGCATGTGTGAGCCCATGGCGAAATCAGACCAACCCACCACGATCAAGAAATACGCGAATCGACGGCTCTATAATACCGGCACCAGCACCTATGTGACGCTCGAGGACCTCGCGGCGATGGTCAAGGAGGGCGAGGATTTCCTCGTCTACGACGCCAAGACCGGTGACGACATCACCCGTTCGGTGCTGGCGCAGATCATCTTCGAACAGGAAAACAAGGCCGGCCAGAATCTGCTGCCGACCACCTTCCTGCGGCAGTTGATCCGATTTTACGGCGACAGCATGCAGATGGTGGTACCGAAATATCTCGAGCAATCCATCGACACGCTGACGCGCGAGCAGGAAAAATTCCGCAAGCAGCTCACCAACACGTTCAGCGGGACACCCTTTGCTCCCCTCGAAGAGCATGTCCGGCGCAACATGGAATTATTTCAGCAGACCTTCTCGATGTTCAAGCCTTTCGTGCCGCCGCGAATGGGAGCAGCGGCTGCCACCGAACCCGAAAAGGCCCCTGAGCCGGTCCCCGAAGATGACAACATCGATGATCTGCGCCGTCAGATGAAGGACATGCAGGACCGCCTCGATCGGATGTCGAAAGAGCCGAAAAAGGAAGAGTAGCTTTCTCGTCCATCGCCCCTGCGATGGCAGGAACCACTAACCACCACCGCTATTTGGCCTCCGCAGGCGCCTGGTCTATCGCTCTATCGAGACAGGGCGCTGCATACGGGTCCACTTCGCGCAGGGACGACCGATTGTATCAGCTCGCCACGGGAAGCACGCCGGCAACCGCCGCACCCCACGGCCGCTCGGAAGACGCGAGCCCGATCAGGCGCCCCTGGATGTAGTCGCAGCCCCAGTCGCGCAGCATCAGCGCCGACTCTTCATCCTGGACCCATTCGGCGACAGTCTTGATTTGCAGTCGGCGCGCCAGATCGATCAGCGTTTGCACGAAGGCGCGGTCATCGGCCGAGCGTGCGATATTCTGGACGAATTCGCCGTCGATTTTCACGATATCGACGCCGAGCTTGCGCAGGTTTCGAAACGAGGTGTAACCGGCGCCGAAATCGTCGATCGCGATCTGGCTGCCGAAGTTCTTCAGCCGCGTGACGAAGCCGCGGACATCATCGATGTCCTGGATCGCCACGGTTTCGGTGATTTCAACGATCAGACGCTCGGCGACGCCGGGATGCGCGCGCATCAGCGATTCGATGGAAGCCCACCAGTCCGGATCCATGGTGGTGTCGGGGGAAATGTTGAGGCTGAGCCGCACGTCCGGCGAGGCCGCCAGTTCGGCCACCACGAGCTCGAGCACGCGGTGATCGACCAGGCGGATCAGGCCGAGCTTCTCGGCGACGGGGACAATGTCCGGCGCCAGCAGGACCTGCCCGTCATTCTGCTCCATGCGAACCAGACATTCGTAAAACGACGCCTGGCGCGAGCGCGCGTCCACCACCGGCTCGAACGCCATCGCGATGCGGCGCTCATTCAGCGCGGTGACGATTTCGTCGGTGACGCGAATATTGACCCGGCGCTGGGCGTCGCGCTCGACATTCGGACGCCACAGCGAAAACGATCCGGCGCGGCGGCGCTTCGACATGTCGAGCGTTTCCTGGGCGCGGTTGATCGCCTCGTCGGCACTACGCGCATGGCGCGGCACGCTGACCGCGCCGATCGATGCGGTAACCGAGACCGGGCCGGATTTGGTCGGTATCACTTCGTCGCGAATGCCGGCCAGAAACCGCTCGGCGGCGACGTTCATGTCGTCGACGGTGCAGTTCTTCAGGATCAGCCCGAACTTGTTGCCGGAGAACCGGCCGAGCACGTCGCCGCCGCGCAAGCGGGTGCGAACCCGTGCGGCCACTTCCGAGATCACGGCGTCCGCGACATCGAAGCCGAAGGCGTCGTTGATCCGCGCCAGGTGATCGATGCCGATCAACATGAACGCGCAGGAGGTGCGGAAGCGGACGGCTTCCTCGATGGTTTCGGCCAGTGATGCGATGAGGTGGGTGCGGTTGAGTTCGCCGGTCAAAGGGTCGTGCCGCGACAATTTCAAGAGCTGCTCGTCGCGGGCATGACGTTCGTTGTTGACGCGAACGATGCCCTGGACGCGCGCCGGCTTGCCATCGGCGCCGGCAAACCAACAGCCGGATTCCTCGATCCACTGCACGGGGGCCGAGGTGCTGGCGCACACGCCATACTCTATGCGGTAGGGCACGCCATCGGCGCCATGCGAGGGCGGCGAATGGCCCAGCGCGTCAGTCCGAACCGAGCGCACCGGCTCGATCAGGTTTGAAAACTCCGCGCCGCTCGCCAGCGCCGTCGTTGGAATATCCGGGAAGACCGAGGCCACCTGATCGCTCCAGACAATCTCGTCAGTCGCGACGTCCCATACGAAGGCCGCCTGGCCGAGCGAAGCAAGGATGGTCGAAAGCGCGGGAACAACGGGTGTCAAGATCGCCTCGTTTCGGGACAGAGCCGGATGATTCTCGGACCCAAGCATAAAGCCAGTTTTGTGCCGGACCTTATGAAAAGATCATAAATATTCCGGAAACCATGCGATGCGGTGTCCCGGAACCAACCGGGCCGAACCGGCATAGACTTTGCGAGGATGGATGTAGCAAGGGACCGAATGTCCCAAAACGTGACAATTCAGCGGGATCGTGACTCCGATGCCAAGCACCGATCGACCAGAGCCCGCGGTAGAGGACGGCGTCGTTTTGGAGGCAAAGCCCGCCTGCGTCGCGCTGGTCCCGGTAATCCCGTCGGCGCAATGGTCGAAGAGCTCCGGCCGGCAGTGGTCACCCAATTCAATCTTTATCACGCAATTGATCGCGACCGCCGATGCGGTTCCGCAGGCGCGCGGCTTCCGGCGGGCGACGCTCGCGGATGCACGCACCGCCTACAGTGCCAGCCAGAGCCAGGTCCGCAGGGCCGGCAGCCGGACCCGGCAAACCATCTGAACGCGAGCGTTAGTGCGGCCCGTCGGCCGGCCGCGGCGGTCCACTGCCAGGCTGGAGCTCAGGGGACGACACCTCCGGCGACGGCGAAGCTGCCGCAATGTCGGGATCGACCGTTTTCGGTTGAGGGTGATCCAGCAGCACCGATTCAGCGACCGAAGCGGCTGCCGGCACCTCCCGCACGGGTGGGGGATCGGCGAATTGAGGTTCGGGCTTGGCTTCGGGCGTGACGATGGCGGGCCGCCGGGCTCCTCGCGGAGCGGCGGACGCCCCCTGCGCCCCGCGCCGGGCGCGCAGCGCAATCCCCGACAGGAAATCCACCAGCGCCAACAACGCGAGCAGGAAATAGGTCGAACTGCCGAACCGCGGCCATAGCAGAAATTCGGCGACGGCGCCGCCGAATATGATCAGCGACAACAGATGATCGGTGAGGTATTTCGCGCCGGGGCGCGCGCCCCTGATGACCTCGAACAGCAGCAAAACAATGCCCAGCGCCAGCAGCATGTCGCTAAGCGTCAGCGGCCATTCCGCACCCGACATCAGCGTCAGCTTCACGATCGGCTCGGCCAGCGAAACACCGGGCATCAGGAAGACGATGATGTTGTAGATCGCAAGCGGAATCAGAAGAAGCGGAAAACCGACCATTGACATCGGCGAGGCCTTCTTGGGGAAAACCGGAATATTCGCCGGGAAAGCGCACCTCGCTTCACCGGCGGAGACCGTCTTACCTCACTCATGGGCCGAATTCAGGCAGAGGCCATGGAACACAGCGCCCTGCCCGATGCTCGATCAGGATTCTTTCTTGGCCTTCAGGACCTGCCGGCCCTTGTACATGCCGGTCTTCAGGTCGAGGTGATGCGGGCGGCGCAGTTCGCCGGAATCCTTGTCCTCGGCATAGGTCGGCTTCTTCAGCGCGTCCGCCGAGCGGCGCATGCCACGCCGCGAGGGCGATGTTTTTCTACGGGGAACGGCCATTTCGGTGTCCTCTAGGGGTGTTGTCGTTAGGCATCGTCCCAAAGCGGACGGCTGGAGCGTTGTTGGCGCAAGCTGAGATGCCGGTAAGGCCGCGCTTATAAAGGATGGAATGCCGCAAAGCTAGGTTCAAAATACGCCAAAATGGCTCAAAAACCTCGATTTTCGTTCCAGCATCGCTGCAACTCCGACGCCTGCGCCCGGGCCATATAGGTCCCGGCCAGACGGCGCACGCCAGGGCCGGGATTGCGGGCGCTGCGCCGGACCGGATTGGGCAGGATCGCCGCCAACAGCGCCGCCTCGCGCGGTGCCAGGCCCGAGGCCGGATGGCCGAACGCATAGATGGCGCCAGTCTGCGCACCGAACTGGCCGCTTGGACCGAGTTCGGCGATGTTGAGATAGATTTCCAGGATCCGCGGCTTCGGCAGCACCAGGTCGATCCACAGCGCGAGCGGGAACTCCAGCGCCTTGCGGACCACGCTGCGGCCCGGCCACAGGAACAGGTTCTTCGCCACCTGCTGGGTGATGGTCGAGCCGCCGCGGGCGACCTCGCCGTCCCCGGCGTCGTCGATCACCTCGCGCAGCGCGCCCCAGTCGATACCATGGTGGCTGCAGAATTTCGCATCCTCCGAGGCGACCACCGAACGCGGCAGCGACGGCGACATCGCGGCAAGATCGATCCACTGCCGCGACATCGGCGCGCCGGTCAGATAGCGCCAGGCCATCAGTGCCGAGACCGGATGGCCGGCGCGATACAGCGGCGCCAGCAGATACGGCAGCAACAGCACGAGCAGCACAATCAGCGACAAATTCCGGGCAATGCGCAAATTTGATGATTTCTGGCTCAAGTCAGCGGGCTCGACCGATATCTCTCTGATAGTTCCGGCTTTTTTCAGCCGTTGCAAGGCGCCCTAACCCGACGGAGTGGAATTGACGAAGCCTGCGCCATAACCGATTGTCCGGCCAATTCGATGGGGAGCTTTTCTTGATGACGACTGGCACGGCACATTCTGACTTTGCGAAGCGTTTGGACCAGACCGCGGAGGATACCGAAGCGCTGCTTGCGAAGCTTCTGTCCGACACCGTTTTGCCCGACGAGATCGCGCGGCCGAAACGGCTGATGGACGCCATGCGCTATTCCAGCCTCGGCGGCGGCAAGCGCTTGAGGCCGTTCCTGGTGGTCGAGAGTTCGGCCGTGTTCGGCGTCGCGCGCGAGGCAGCGCTGTTGGCGGGAGCCGCGCTCGAATGCATCCACTGTTATTCGCTGGTTCACGACGATCTGCCGGCGATGGACAACAGCGATTTGCGCCGCGGCCGCCCAACGCTGCACAAGAAGACCGATGACGCCACGGCGATCCTGGCCGGCGATGGCCTGTTGACGCTCGCCTTCGACATCGTCACCCGCGATGAGATCCACAAGGACCCGTCCGTACGCCTGCTATTGACCCGCGCGCTGGCGCGCGCCTCGGGAATCGGCGGCATGGTCGGCGGCCAGATGCTCGACCTCGCCGGCGAGGGCCGGTTCGGCGACCGCGAGCCGGTCGATGTCGCGCGGCTGCAGCAGATGAAGACCGGCGCGCTATTGCGCTATGGCTGCATTGCCGGCGCGATCCTCGGCAAGTCCTCGCAAAAGGAATATCAGGCGCTGGACGATTACGGCCGGGCGCTCGGCGAAGCCTTCCAGATTGCCGATGACCTGCTCGACGTCGAGGGCGACGCGGCGGCGCTCGGCAAGCAGACCGGGCAGGACGCGGCGCTGGGCAAGACTACTTTCGTCACCCGACTCGGGATCGAAGGGGCCAAAAAGCGCGTGCGCGACCTGCTGGCGAAGGCCGATTCGGCGTTGTCGATCTTCGGCGCCAAAGGCGACGTGCTGCGCGCCGCCGCGCGCTTCGTCGCCGAACGCAAGAACTGAAGGCGTCGATGGCGGACAGGGAAGCCGACGATCCCGTTCTCGCCCGCTTCCGGAAGATGTCGAAGCCGGTTCGCGTGGTCTACGGACGGCCGCGCACTTTCATTTCAATCCTGATCGGCATCACGGCTTTCTTCCTGCTGCCAGGCGCGCTGCGGCTCGTCACTCGTCTCCTGATCAGCTGGGATATTTTCGTTGCGGCCTACCTGGTGCTTGCCTACATCATGATGTTTCGCTGCGGTCTGGCCCATATCCGCCGCAACGCCGTGCTGCAGGACGATGGCCGCTTTCTGATTCCACTCTTGACCGCGCTCGGCGCCTTCGCGAGCCTCGCTGCGATCGTGTCCGAGCTCGGCGAAGCGCACCGCAACCCGCCGCAACTTATATTCGTGACCTTGACCATCGCGCTGTCGTGGGCGGCGGTGCACACCGCGTTCGCGCTGCATTACGCCCATGATTATTATCGCGGCGCCAAACCCGGCGGCCTGCAGTTTCCCAGCGGCGACCAGCACGATCACGCCGACTACTGGGACTTCGTCTATTTCTCGTTCGTGATCGGCATGACCGCGCAGGTCTCCGACGTCGGCATCACCGACAAGACCATCCGCCGCACTGCGACCGCGCACGGCATCATTTCTTTCGTGTTCAACACCGCGCTGCTCGCGTTGATGGTCAACATCGCCGCGAGCGCCATTTGATCCCTCGTCCCGGCGGGGCCCCCTTTCGTATGTAACGGGAATGCGTTTCCCGCCTGCCGTTACCAACTCGCGCCTGGCTTCGGTCGCCGGATCAGTCGCACTGAACCATGACGCCGTTCGGACCCATGTGTCCTCCACGGCAGGCCGGCTGAGTGTGACCGGGCACATAGTTGCTGCAGCCGGGTTGAGGGTTTTTTGAGCACAAATGCGTAGGTCTTGCGCTTCCGCCGCTGCCACCCGAGGGGGCAGCGGAACTGCCGGATGTTTTCACCTGACTCGGGGGACTTGCGCCGCCGCCGCCACCTTTCGAAAAGACGTGGCTCCCGCTCAGGCTCAACGCCGCTACGATGGCGAGGCACGACACCGTTTTCAACATTGCTTTCATCGCTGTTTCCTTCTTGATTCGAGTATCAATCATGCTGAATCATGACGCCTTGCGGACCCCGATGCGGTCCATGGCACGTCGGCTGGCTAGCATTGGGGACTCCAGCCTTGGGGGTGAGGTGGGGGTGCCATTGCCTTGGCTGCCGCTAGTAGTGATGGCATTGGTAATAGGGGTAATAGCAGTAGCGCGGAGGCACGGGCCTCGGGCTCCCCGACCGCGGCAGATTTCTGCTGACAGGAGTTGGCTCGGCCACGACGACCGAGGCGCGGCGGCCGCCGCCAGCGGAGGCATCGCTGCTGGCGACCAGACTGGCGATGATAAGCGTCGCCGCCATCGCGGAGGCTGACAGAGACTTCATCGTCGTGGTCATCTTCGTCTCCTTCGTCTTCGGTGCCGCGTAGGTGCGGTCATCGCGTTTTGACGGATTGCGCGCCGACGCCGGGACCTTGCTTCGATCGATCGGCGCGCAACACTTCATCGGCCGTGATGCGGGTGGTCGACAAAGATCGTGCCGCCTGCCGGTGAGCTGCCGCCGGGGCTGTTGCTGACCGTGGACGGCGGCGGCCTGGTGCTGACGGGGCGCAGCGGCTTGGACGGCAGGTTGGTCCCCTTCAGCGGGGGAATTGGCTTGACGCGGCCCGGCCGCGGCAATTTTGGCGGAGGCTGCGGGTGACTCGGCGCCAGCTCGTTGACGGAGCGGTTGGCTGATCCAAGACAGCGTTGGTAATTTTCGCGACATTCTTGATAACACCCAGCAGCAGTCTCATCGCCGGCCCGGCTGCAACTGGCGCGACACGCGTCATGAATGGCGACACACTTGCCAACAGCCGCGAACGACGCATTTCCTCCAACGAGCAAAATCAACATCGAAACAAAGAGCGTCAGTGGCATGTGGGATGCGCTTAGCCACTTCCATGTTCGACTTGCGCTTCGCCCAAGCGAGCCGTAACTGAGGCTGCAGCGCGCGGACCGCCTCATCGGCCGTGATGCGGGTGGTCGACAAAGATCGTACCGCCGGCCGGTGAGCCGCCGCCGGGGTTGTTGCTGACCGCGGACGGCGGTGGCTTGGTGCTGACGGGACGCAGCGGTTTGGACGGCGGGTTGGTCCCCTTCAGCGGAGGCGGCTTGGTTCTTGTAGGAAAAATAGGCGTAACTGGATGACCGGGCGGGCCGCCCGGTCCGACGTTAAGAGCCCCGCCCCACTTCTTCATGCAGTAGTCATAACGATGCATGCAGGCGGTATAACAACCGTGATAGGTTTCCTGAGAGTTAGGCTCACAGTTACCTGTGCAGCGGGCTGCGGCTTGAGCGCATATGGTCGCAGTAGAAACAGCGTCCGCATATGCCGTGGTAGCTTGAGGGATCGCGACCGCGACGAAAACCGCAAGCAAAACAGAGAGCTTCAGCGGAATGCCAATCAACCGTCCGCTCATGACGCTTCCCCTCGTCGCGATATACTCGCGATGCGAATCAGACCCTGGGATGCACATCGCAACCTCCATGGCCAAGAGCGCAACGCTTCATCGGCCATGATGCGGGTGCTCGACCAAGATCGTGCCGCCAGTCGGTTTGCTGCCGCCCGTGCCGCTGGCTTCGACCGGTTGCTGATTGACGCGGACGGGAAGAGCCGCTCGCTTGGGCGGAGAATCGGTTCCCGGCTTCAGCGGTACTGCTCCAAGGGTCGGCCGCAACACCGTGCCGACCGTAGCACCGCTACCCGTGCCGACTCCTTTAACTTGTATGACTCCGCACGCCCCGCCCCCTGCTGGGGGACAATTGACGATGTGATTTCCGTTCGCGCCGTCGTTGACCCAAAGCGTGTAGCCTCCATCTGAGTCATGGGTTGCCTTGCACTCCGAGCCTCGCGCATTACACATAGTAAGTGCCTGTTGTGTGTCAGTGGCGAAAGCTGGCGCAGCCGGCGTCGCTGCAACTACGAACAGTAGCGGAGCGGTGACCGTCAGGGGCGTGATACGCATTGGGATCTCCTTGATTACGGCGGCGCCGCTGCGGCTCGACTTCCCGATCACCGCGAAGGGCGGACCTCGCAGCAGTGGTAAGCCTGGAAGCATGTCGGCCTGCCAGTTCAACCGCTTGTTGAAACAGAATATCGCCCCGACAGGGCTTCGCGCCCCCCGATCGGGGGGATGCCGTCGCGCGGCGGCGATGTCGGAGGCGTCGGGAGGATCAGCTTTGCAGAGGGCTCGAAAACCCGGCGACAAGCTTGACGAGATCGGCCTGGCGTCGGGCGCCGGTCTTCACATAAAGTTGGCCGAGATGACCTTTGACAGTCTCAGTCGAAACCCCGAGCGCCTCGGCGACCTCGGGGCCGCCGCCGACCTCGATGACGGCGAGCAGAACGCGCAGTTCGGTCGGCGTCAGCTTGTAGGCTTTGGCGATCGCCTCCGGGGGCGAGGGCGTGTCCAGCGCCGCCTTTTGAACGAACAGCGCGGCAACCGCCGAAGTGGCAATGCCGGCGCGGCGCCGCGCGCCCGACGTCAGCGGCAGCACGTGGGCGACATGGTGCTCGCCGCCGCGCGAGATCAGCGGCACCGCGATGCCCTTGATGCCGATCGCCGCATCACCGTTGCCGGCGGCTGCGAAAATATCGCGGAACAGCCGATCGATTTGCGGATCGCTCGCCGTTAGCCTGTCGCCGATAGCGCAAAGGAAATCACCCTCGCGAAAAATCGCATGGCCGGTGGTATTGGCGTGGATGATACGGCCGGTCGCGTCGACCAGAAACATGCCGGCGGTGAGACCATCAAGGGTGTCGGCGAAGGTCGCTGCCTCGGCGGTCTTGAGATCGATCGCCTTGCCGATGAGCACCGCACGGCGTACGTGCGGTGTGATGAGCGCCATGCGCCGGCGTGCTTCGTCGTCGACGAGACCATCCCGTTCGTGGCGAAAGATGCCGAACAAAGCGGCGCTGGTGTTCGACTTCTCGATCACCGCGGCGACGTGATCCACCAAACCCTGCGGCCGTGCCCATTCCAGGTAGAAGCGGGTTTCAAGGAACTCCTGGTAGGGAATGATGTCATTGGTGGCAACCGGGGCATCCAGCTCGGCAAAAAAATGACCCGTCGTCGTCGGATCGAGCTTGACGTAGGTGTCGAAATAAAGGTGCCGGTAGTGAGGATCGATGCCGTCGGCGTTCTGGTAAAACATGTTGCCGCACTTGTTGACGGCATCCTTGGAATACAGCGAAGCGGCCACGCCGCCGACAAATCCCTTGGCTTTTCCAAGAACAAGCGGCCATAGCGAGGGGTCGAGCGCGGCGTCGTAGATGTCGCCGATCAACTCCGAAACTTGTGCTGTCTCGTCCATCACCATCTGCCCTCGGCCTCAAATATACCCGGGTTTTTCACGCTTCGCGAGCTTGAAACCATCAGCCGCGCCTCGTCGGCATGGCCGCTGAGAGACCGTTTCAAGAATCTGAGTGGCCAGGAGCCAGGAATGTATTATTTGGGGATTGCGTCTTGTAGAATTGTTTTCGTTTCGCTTTCCTCAGCAGGAGCAAAACCGTGACTCACGACCGTTCCACCGTCGAAGCCGTCGTCCAGCACTATTTCGACGCGCTCTATGAAGGCGATGCCGAAAAGCTCGGCGAGATCTTCCACCCCTCCGCTGATTTGCGCTGGGTGGAAAAGGGCGAGTTGAAGGTCCTCACCGTGCCAGACTGGATGGGCTGGGTCAGGAAGCGGCCTTCCGCCAAGGCGGAAGGCAAGCCGCGCGAGGATTTTGTCGTCACCATCGACCGCTCCGACGATTCCACCGCCTTCATCAAGGTGCGCTGCCAACTGCCGCCGCGCTATTTCACCGACTACCTGGTGGCGATGAAACTCAAAGACGGCTGGCAGATCGTGTCGAAGTCGTACCGCTACGATCTGCGGGAATAGCGACCGCCCCGTTGACCTCGGTCGCCTTCCGGGCAAACTGGAGGGTGAGGATTTGAAAGACCGTGGAAGCCAAATTCCAGATATTCCTGATCTTGCTCGCGGTGCTGGCGGGCACGGCGCTGCTGGCGCGGCGGATCAATGTCGCGCCGGCGATCCTGCTGCTGCTCGCCGGCATCGCGCTCGCCTTCGTGCCGGGAATGCCGTCGCTGGAATTGCCGCCGGAGCTGGTGCTGCTGTTGGTATTGCCGCCGCTGATCTATTCGGCCAGCGTCGCCATGAGCTGGCGCGAATTCAAATACAACCTGCGCCCGATCATCCTGCTGTCGGTCGGCTGTGTGATTTTCACGGCCTTCGCGGTCGCCGCCGCCACCCACTATCTGATCGGACTGCCCTGGAATATCGGCTTCCTGTTAGGGGCCATTGTCGCGCCGCCGGACGTGGTGGCGCCGCTGGCGATCGCCCGCAAGCTCGGCATCCCGCGCCGGATCATGGTCGTGCTGGAGGGCGAGGGACTGGCGAACGACGCCACTGCGCTGATCCTGTATCGTTTCGCGGTGGCGGCGATCTCGACGGGGATGTTTTCACTGCCCAAGGCGATGGGCGAGTTCGCCACTATCGTCGGCGGCGAAATGCTGTTTGGCGCCGCGATGGGCTGGCTCTCGTTGCGGGCGCGTCACCGCGCGCGCGATCCGCAGATCGAGATCACGCTGTCGCTGATCACGCCCTATGTAGCCTACTGGGTACCCGAGCATTTCGGCGGCTCCGGCGTGATCGCGACCGTCGCCTGCGGGCTCTATATGAGCTGGAACGGACCGCTGCTGATCTCTTCGGCGACACGGCTGCAGGGCATCTTCTTCTGGGACCTTGTGATCTATCTGATCGAGGGCCTGCTGTTCCTGCTGACCGGATTCCAGATGCGGTTGTTGTTCGAGAAATCGAAGGCGTTTCCGCTCGACGACATCCTGATCGCGACCGCGCTGGTCACCGTCATGATCGTCGTCGCGCGTTTCGCCTGGGTGTTTCCCGCCACCTACCTGCCACGGCTGCTCGAGCGCATCCGCAGCCGCGATCCGTCACCGCCGTGGCAGTGGGTGTTCGTGCTCTCATTCACCGGGGTCCGCGGCGCGGTGTCGCTGGCGGCGGCACTGGCGCTGCCGTTCGCGCTTCCCAACGGCGAGACATTTCCCGATCGCGATCTGATCCTGTTCGTTTCGTTTGGCGTCATCTTCATCACGCTGGTCGGATTGGGACTTGGGTTGCCGCCGGTGGTCCGGTGGCTCGGCGTCGCCCAAGCCGGCCGCGCCGAGCATCTGGCGGAACACGAATCGGAAATCGCGGCGCGGCGCGAGGCGCTCGGCGTCGCGCTCAAGTCGCTCGAAGCCATGACCGACGATCGCGACTTATCCGACGAAGTGGTCAGGCTGTTGCGCGCACGGCACGATATCCGTGCCAACCAGCTGCCGGATTCGCTCGATCCCGATGCCCACGACGCATCGGCGGCGGGAACCGGGCTGACGCGGGAATTGATCGCAACCGAGCGGAAATTCATCCACGTCCTGCTGCGCGACGGCAAGATCACCGACGAGACGAGGCGGCGGATCGAACGCGATCTCGATCTGGAGGAAGCAAGCCTCGCCAACCGCGAATATCGCAGGATTCCGCTTTAGAGCGTTTTCGAGCGAAAGCCTGCCCCGCACTTGATGCGGGGTGGATACCGGTTCGCGTGAAGAAAACGCGTCAAAACAAAAGATTAGAGCGTCGGTTCTGATTCAATCAG